>NZ_WUUD01000026.1:441235-463025 GCF_009831705.1 Pseudomonas sp. PICF6
GACTGTCGGTTTTCAAGTCCCAGACCGTGGAGCGCCACTCATACTGCTTCTTGGTGCTGACGACTTTCGCCAGATCCATGCCTTTAAGGCCAGGGAAGCCCTGGGCAGCGGCGATGGCGGCTTCTTCAGTGATGTTGTCACCAGCCATGATGCAGCCGTTCTGCGCGCCCTTCTCGCGAAGGATGCGGGTCAGGCGACGGGTGTCGATACCGGCGATTGCCACAACGTTGTTGGCTTTCAGGTAGTCGGACAGGGACATGGTGTTACGCCAGTTGCTCGCTACCAGCGGCAGATCACGGATGACCAGGCCGGCGGACCAGACACGATCGGACTCGGCATCTTGCGGCGTGGTGCCGGTGTTGCCGATGTGCGGGTAAGTCAAAGTAACGATTTGCTGGGCGTAGGAAGGATCGGTAAGAATTTCCTGATAGCCGGTCATTGCGGTGTTAAACACCACCTCACCAACGGTCTGGCCGTCGGCTCCAATGGCTTCGCCGCGAAAAATGCTGCCATCAGCAAGGGCGAGTATGGCTGGCTTAGTCAAGAAGACCTCCCGTAAATAAAGCCTGAAAGGGCGATCGCAGGCTGTAAAAAAGCGGAGTGACGTATGGACACGTCACCCCGCTTGTTCACTGAATTATTCTGCGCGCTTTTAGTGGACACACTAAAGCTGTAGCTTACAGAAAAAGGCTTTTTTGGTCCACCGCTAATGAGCCTTAAAGGCAGGGGAATGCGACAGGTCGTCGCGAGGCGGTGTAAAACGGGACTCAGTATAACCTGAACCCCGCTTTCTGGCGCTGCGTCTGGCAAAAGGTTTGCCAGACAGCACACCGCAACATCAACGCAGGTCGAGAACATCCTGCATGTCGTACAGACCAGCCGGGCGGCCATCCAGCCACAACGCGGCACGCACCGCACCCTTGGCGAAGGTCATGCGGCTTGACGCCTTGTGAGTGATCTCCAGACGCTCGCCCTCTGTGGCGAACAGCACGGTGTGATCCCCCACCACATCACCACCACGAACCGTGGCAAAACCGATGGTGTCGCGCTCCCGGGCACCGGTATGCCCTTCGCGTCCGTAGACGGCCACCTTCTGCAGATCGCGACCCAAGGTATCGGCAATCACTTCGCCCATGCGCAGGGCCGTGCCCGAAGGCGCGTCGATCTTGTGTCGGTGGTGAGCCTCGATGATTTCGATATCCGCATCGTCACCCAGAACCCGAGCCGTCATCTCCAGCAGCTTCAACGACAGATTCACACCCACGCTGAAGTTCGCCGCAAAAACGATCGGAATATCGTTGCCAGCCTCGGCCAGTAACTGCTTTTGCGCAGCATCCAGCCCGGTCGTGCCAATGACCATGGCCTTGCCATGCTTGCGGCAAATGGCCAGATTTTTCAGCATCACTTGCGGCAGGGTGAAATCGATCAGGACATCGAACTCATCCAAGACCTTTTCCAGGCCACCGGACATCGGCACCCCGATACGCCCCAGGGAGGCCAGCTCGCCCGCATCAGCACCGACCAGCGTACTGTCGGGCCGGACGATAGCGGCTGTCAGGCCCGAGAGCGGCGAGCGCTGCTGCACCGCCTCGACCAACGCCTTGCCCATGCGCCCGGCAGCGCCCATCACAGCTATACGTCGCATGCGAGCTCCTTACAGATCGCCGAAGAAGCGCTTCACGCCTTCGAACCAACCGGTGGTTTTCGGGGAGTGGCTGTTATCGTCCGCCAGCGAGCTGCGGAACTCTTCCAGCAATTCGCGCTGACGCCGACTCAGATTGACCGGAGTCTCCACCGCAACACGGCACATCAGGTCACCCGCACCGCCGCCACGCACCGGCGCAACACCCTTGCCGCGAATCCGGAACTGCTTGCCGGTTTGCGTGCCCTCGGGGATTTTCAGCTTCACGCGACCATCGAGGGTCGGGATTTCAAGCTCACCGCCCAAGGCCGCATCGACGAAACTGATCGGCACTTCGCAGAACAGATGCTTGCCGTCGCGCTGGAAGATCGCGTGCTCACGCACGTTGATGACCACGTACAGGTCGCCAGTCGGACCGCCCTGGGCACCCGCCTCGCCTTCGCCAGACAAACGGATGCGGTCACCGGTATCGACACCGGCCGGCACTTTCACCGACAGCGTCTTGTACTCTTCGACGCGCCCTTCGCCGTGGCAGGAATCGCACGGATCGGAAATGATCTTGCCCTGGCCATGGCAACGCGGACAGGTCTGCTGCACAGAGAAGAAACCCTGTTGCATGCGCACCTGACCGATGCCGCCGCAAGTCGGACAGGTGACGGGCGAGGAGCCCTTCTTGGCGCCCGAACCGTCACACGGCTTGCAATTGACCAGCGTGGGAACGCGGATGTTGACGGTGGTACCGCGCACCGCCTCTTCCAGGTTCAACTCCAGCGTGTAGCGCAAATCGCTGCCGCGCTGGGCGCCGCCACGAGCACCACCGCGACCGCCACCGAAGAAGTCGCTGAACACGTCGCCAAAAATATCGGAGAAGTTCTGCCCGCCAAAACCGGCACCGCCGCCGCCCATGCTCGGGTCGACACCGGCATGACCGTACTGGTCGTAAGCCGCACGCTTGCTGGAATCGGACAGTACTTCGTAAGCCTCATTGGCTTCCTTGAACAACTCTTCCGACGCTTTGTCGTCGGGATTACGGTCCGGGTGGTGCTTCATTGCCAGACGACGGTAGGCCTTTTTCAGGTCCGCGTCGCTTGAACCACGCTCGACACCCAATACTTCGTAATAGTCACGCTTTGCCATTAGTCTTTGCACTCTTATAGGACGTCCGGCAAACCTCTCCTGAACCTTGCCAAACTCGTTGAGCCCCAATACAGGCCCGGACCCAACTCACGTCAATTCAACGATCCTGGTCTTGGGCCCTGTACGAAAAGTGGCTGAGCGACGATTCGTACAAACCCACATCTTTCAGCCAGGGAACCGGCCAAAACGCGGCGTCTCTCGCTCGGAAAGCAGGAGCATTCCCGATCACGCCGCCAGCATCCGAACGCTGTCGCATGCTGTAAAAATTCACTGACTCCAGACACGCCAACGCGGGAGCAAGCTCCCGCGCGGCGACATCCTACCAGTCACCGCACAAATGCAGTCAACCGGCCGACCAACAAGCGATTACTTGTGGTCTTTCACTTCTTCGAACTCGGCATCAACGACATCATCGGCTTTTTCGGCCGACTCGCCTTGCTGCGCTGCGCCTTCAGCCGGCTGAGCCTGCTCGGCGTACATCTTCTGAGCCACTGGAGCGGAGACCTTGGACAGTTCTTCGATCTTCGCCTCGATGGCCGCCTTGTCGTCACCTTTGACAGCCGCTTCAAGAGCAACCACAGCTGCCTCGATGGCGGTTTTCTCTTCAGCAGTCACTTTATCGCCAGCATCAGCGACCATCTTGCGAGTCGAGTGCACCAGGGCATCACCCTGGTTGCGGGCACTGGCCAGCTCTTCGAACTTGCGGTCTTCTTCGGCGTTGACTTCAGCATCGCGAACCATCTGCTGAATTTCTTCCTCGGACAGACCGGAGTTGGCCTTGATCACGATCGACTGGGTCTTGCCGGTGGCCTTGTCTTTCGCACCAACGTGCAGGATGCCGTTGGCGTCGATGTCGAAGGTCACTTCGATTTGTGGCACGCCACGTGGAGCTGGCGGAATCTCGGCCAGGTCGAACTTGCCCAGGGACTTGTTCTGCGCGGCTTGCTTGCGCTCACCCTGCAGCACGTGAATGGTCACGGCGTTCTGGTTGTCATCGGCGGTCGAGAACACTTGGGATTTCTTGGTAGGAATCGTAGTGTTTTTCTCGATCAGCGCAGTCATCACGCCACCCATGGTTTCGATACCCAGGGTCAGCGGGCTGACGTCGAGCAGCAGAACGTCTTTCACGTCACCGGCCAGAACAGCACCCTGGATGGCGGCACCCATGGCAACGGCTTCGTCCGGGTTCACGTCTTTACGCGCTTCTTTACCGAAGAAATCGGTTACCAGCTTCTGAACCAGCGGCATACGGGTCTGGCCGCCGACCAGGATCACGTCGTTGATCGAGCCAACGTCGATACCGGCGTCCTTCATTGCAATGCGGCAAGGTTCGATGGTGCGCTGAACCAGGTCTTCCACCAGCGCTTCGAGCTTGGCGCGGGAGATTTTCACGTTCAGGTGCTTCGGCCCCGTGGCGTCTGCAGTGATGTACGGCAGGTTCACGTCGGTCGACTGGCTCGAGGACAGCTCGATCTTGGCTTTTTCGGCAGCTTCTTTCAGACGCTGCATGGCCAGCGGGTCACCCTTGAGGTTCATGCCGCTTTCTTTCTTGAATTCGTCGACGAGGTAGTCGATCAGACGAATGTCGAAGTCCTCACCACCGAGGAAGGTGTCACCGTTGGTGGCCAGTACTTCGAACTGGTGCTCACCATCGACTTCAGCGATCTCGATCACGGAGACGTCGAAGGTACCGCCACCCAGGTCATAAACGATCACGGTGTGATCGCCCTTGGCCTTGTCCATACCGTAAGCCAGAGCGGCCGCGGTTGGTTCGTTGATGATGCGCTTGACGTCCAGGCCCGCGATGCGGCCGGCGTCTTTGGTCGCCTGACGCTGGCTGTCGTTGAAGTAGGCCGGAACAGTGATGACCGCTTCGGTCACCGCTTCGCCGAGGTAGTCTTCGGCGGTTTTCTTCATTTTCTTCAGGATTTCCGCCGAGATCTGTGGCGGCGCCATTTTCTGGCCGTTCACTTCAACCCAGGCGTCGCCGTTGTCAGCCTTGGCGATTTTGTAAGGCACCATCTTGATGTCTTTCTGAACGACTTCTTCGTCGAACTTGCGACCGATCAGACGCTTCACCGCGTAGAGGGTGTTATGCGGATTGGTCACTGCCTGACGCTTGGCCGACTGGCCAACCAGAATTTCGCCATCGTTGGCGTACGCGATGATCGACGGCGTAGTACGCGCGCCCTCAGCGTTTTCAATTACTTTGGCCTTGCCGTTTTCCAGCACGGAGACGCACGAGTTGGTGGTCCCCAGGTCGATACCGATAATCTTGCCCATGTTAACTCTCCCGGAACTTGGATTTTGTTGCCGCAGCAGTGGTGGCTAACTGCGGTAGCACTTAAACGCTTGACTTCTAAATGGGGCCGCTGCGCTAAATTTCAAGCCTGCTCATCAATAGAAGGCGAAACCGGCGCCGGCGTCTTGCTGACCACAACCATGGCCGGGCGCAGCAAGCGACCGTTGAGCAGGTAGCCCTTCTGGAAAACCTTCAATACGCTGTTGGGCTCGACGTCCGCACTTTCCTGCATCGCCATGGCCTGATGGTGCTCGGCATTGAAGGGCTCGCCATGCGGATCAATGGCTTCAAGCTGATAGCGCTTGAGCGTGTCCTGGAACATCTTCAGGGTCAGCTCGATGCCTTCACGCATCGGACGAATGTTTTCGTCGTCCGGATTGGACAGCTCCAGGCCGCGCTCCAGACTGTCGATGATCGGCAACAGGTCGCCTGCGAACCGCTCCAGGGCGAATTTATGAGCTTTTTCAACATCTTGCTCGGCGCGACGGCGGACATTCTGCAGGTCGGCGGCTACACGCAGCGCCTGATCCTGCGCACCGGCCAGTTGCTCTTCGAGCACTTGTACACGTGCCGCCAGGTCGTCACCCGAATCCTGGGGAGCCTGATTGGCGTCTAGATTTTGCGTGTCCTGCGTCTGTTCGTCAGCCATAGATTTCTCCTTTCAACTTCGTCCGCGAGCTCAACTCGCGCTTCTGCCCCGGTATATGGGGCCGTGTTTTCCAGCTTCAAGGGCGGTCCGACGAATTAACCTTACAAAAAACCCCTGCATATTCATTCCTCCCGGCGCTAAGAAAGTCTTCCACCCAAGCAAATCGAGCTAAGCGAAGGCATTGTCAGGCCGAAACAAAACACTGTATAAATAACCAGACCTAAGCCTGGGAGCGGCCTTTATGCTGGTGCACCTGTCCGTACACAACTACGCCATCGTCGAACACCTCGACCTCGAACTCGATCGGGGCATGAGCGTGATCACCGGTGAAACCGGTGCCGGCAAATCGATCATGCTCGACGCCCTGGGCCTGACGCTGGGCGATCGCGCCGACAGCGGCGTGGTACGCCCCGGTGCGGACAAGGCCGACATCCTGGCCACCTTCGACCTGATCGACATCCCCGAGGCCAGCGCCTGGCTGGCGGAACGTGACCTGGATACCGACGGCCTGTGCATATTGCGCCGGGTCATCACCGCCGAAGGTCGCTCCCGGGGTTACATCAACGGTACGCCCTGCCCCCTCGGCGACCTCAAGGCCCTGGGCGAGCTGCTGATCGACATTCACAGCCAGCATGAACACCAGTCCCTGCTCAAGACCGAGACCCATCGCCGCCTGCTCGACGAATACGCCGGCGCCACCGATCTGGCCCGCCAGGTTCAACTGGCCGCCCAGCGATGGCGCCAGACCCGCCAGGAACTGGATCGCCTCTCCAACTCCGGCGACGAACAACGTGCCCGCCACCAGTTGCTGAGTTATCAGCTCGAAGAGCTGGAGAACCTGGCCCTGGGTGAAAACGAGCTGGCGGAACTGGAACAGGAACACAAGAACCTCACCAATGCCGAAACGCTGCTGGGCATTTGCCGGCAAGTGGTCGAGCAATGCAGTGAAAGCGACTCGGGGAACGTGCTCAATGCGCTGACCGCCAGCCTGAACCGGCTGTCCAGCGTCAACAATTCGGTAGGTGCCCTGAGCGAAGCGACCAATCTGCTCACGAGCGCACAGATCCAGGTCGAGGAGGCCGTCGGGGAGCTGAACCGGTTTCTGGATCATTTCGACGCCGACCCGGCGCGCCTGCAATATCTGGAAGAACGCCTGGACACTATCTATACGCTGGCGCGCAAGCACCGCGTTCAGCCAACCGATGTCGCCGAACTGCAGCAACGCCTGCTTGAAGAGCTGGAAACCCTGAACGCCAACGACGAATCCATTGAGCGCCTGGGAGACGAACTGGCGTCCTATGCCCGTCATTATCAGGAAAAAGCCAGGGAGCTCAGTGAGCTACGTCAGCAGGCCGCGACCGGGCTGGCCAGTGCCGTTGAGCAGGAAATCCAGCGCCTGGGCATGCCCGGCGGGCGCTTCACCATCGAGCTGCACCCCAACGCGGGGGACGAGCTTCAACCCAACGGGCTGGAGCAGGTGGAGTTGCTGGTCAGCGCCAACCCTGGCCAACCGCTCAAGGCCCTGGCCAAAGTCGCCTCCGGCGGCGAGTTGTCACGCATCAGCCTGGCCATCCAGGTCATCACCGCACAGACCTCGCGTGTGCCGACGCTGGTATTCGACGAAGTGGACGTGGGTATTGGCGGCCCTACGGCGGAAATTGTCGGCCAGTTGCTGCGTCGACTCGGGGAGCGCGGCCAGGTGCTGACAGTGACTCACCTGCCCCAGGTCGCAGCCCAAGGACACCAGCATTTATTTGTGCACAAGGTGCGTGACGAGGACGCCACTCGCACCGCCGTGTCCAAGCTGAACAAGAACGAGCGCGTGGAAGAAGTGGCACGGATGCTGGGCGGCATCGACCTCACCAAGGAGTCCCTGGCTCACGCGAAAAAAATGGTCGTCGCGGCAAAAATCTGAACAGCCCAAACGCAAAAAGGCGACCCTGAGGTCGCCTTTTTGCGTTTCAACAGCTTTAAACCGGCTTTCTCTTGCGCACATGCAAGACGAGATGGTGATCGATCAACTCGAAGCCATGCTCTTCAGCAATTTCCTTTTGGCGCTTTTCGATTGCCGGACAAGTGAATTCGACGACCTCACGGGTTTCCACGTCCACCATGTGGTCGTGATGTTCCCCATCGGCCAATTCAAAGACCGCATGACCGCCATCGAAATTGTGACGAGCCACCAGCCCCGCCGCCTCGAACTGAGTCAGGACACGGTAAACCGTGGCCAGACCGACGTCCTCGCCAGCTTCCATAAGCGCCTTGTAGACATCCTCGGCACTCATGTGGCGTTGCTCGGCGGAATCGAGCATCTGCAGAATTTTGACCCGTGGCAGGGTCACTTTGAGGCCGGCTTTGCGTAGTTCGCTATTTTCAACCATGGTCAGCTTTCTCGCGATGCTGCTTCGCAGCTTCTCTTAATGCGGGTATGATCGGCGTTTACGTTGTCCCAGCCAAGATAGTGGAAGTCGCCCACCGATGCAAAACACCAAGCTCTTGCTAACCAGTTTCACCTTTGTGGGACTGCTCGCACTCGCCGGTTGTTCATTCCCCGGGGTTTACAAAATCGACATCCAGCAGGGCAATGTCGTCACGCAGGACATGATAGACCAGTTACGCCCGGGAATGACCCGTCGGCAAGTACGGTTTATCATGGGCAACCCTCTGCTGACCGACACGTTCCATGCCGATCGCTGGGATTATTTGTACAGCCTGCAACCAGGTGGTGGTGAACGCCAACAGGAACGCATCAGCGTTATCTTCAACGCCAATGACCAACTTGTCAGCCTGTCTGGCGATTTCATGCCCGGCGTGAGCCGCGACGAGGCCATTATGGGCCAGGACAGCGGCACTACGGTGACCGACCCAACCCAGAATGCCGAGCAACCGAAACCGGAAAAACCGGTCAAGCCAGGCTCGTTGCTCGATCAGATCCAGAAGGACGTGGACAACGTCGAGACCGTACCGGTCCCGACGCCAGAACCCCTGGATACTTCGCCGCAATAAATTGCTCAATAAAAAACCCGGCTTACCGGGTTTTTTATTGCCTGCAATTCAGAGCTGACTATTGATCAGCTTGGCGCGCCTGGGCGGCCTTGGCGGCGCGCAGCCGCCGAATCTCTTTTGGATCTGCCAATAACGGTCGATAAATTTCAAGTCGATCAGCCGCCCGCACCACCTGGCGATCCGGATCAGCAACCACCTTGCCAAAAATCCCCACCGGGCAAGTGGCCAGATCCAGTTGCGGAAACTCAGCAGCAATGCCGGACGCCTCTAACGCCACCCGAACACTCGTGCCTTCCGGCACGGAAAATACGCGCAAGACCTGACGATCGACGCCGGCATACACCACTTCCAGCTCAATCAACGGGCAAGCTCGGCGTTTTGCTTGGCGCGCTGGCAGAACGCGTCGACCAGGGTATTGGCCGCCTGATTGAACAACGGCCCCAGCGTGGCTCGCACCAACGGACCTGCATAGTCGAACGACAGATCCAGGCTGATCTTGCAGGCCTTCTCTCCCAGCGCCTTGAACACCCAGACGCCGTGGAGCTGATTGAAAGGCCCCTCTTCCAGGTTCATTTCAATGGACTGTCCAGGCACCAGGGTGTTGCGCGTGACAAAGTGCTGGCTCAATCCGCCCTTGGCGACATTGAGCCTGGCGCGCATATGGGCTTCAGAGCTTTCGAGCACTTCGGCGGACGAGCACCAAGGCAAAAATTGCGGGTAACTTGCCACATCGTTGACCAGGTCGTACAACGCCTGCGCCGGATAGGGCAGCAAGGCCGAGCGTTGAATATGTGTCGTCATGTAAGCGTCACTTCCACAGCTGGGCGGCAAACACTACAAGAATGCCGATGGGCGCTACATAGCGCATCAAGAACAGGCTCAAGGTAAACAGTACAGGGCTGCGCAACGACAATTCGTCACGCACCGCCTCACGCCCCATGACCCATCCTGCAAACACCACGAAACACAAACCACCCAGCGGCAGCATGATCCGTGAGGTGAAGAAATCAATCACGCCGAAGAAATCCAGCCCTCCGGTTGCTCCCCACTGGTAGAGATGGAACATCCCGCCTTCGTTCACGAAAAACTTCGCTTGCTTCCATATATTGAAGGAAAACACCGTCCCCAGGCCAACGAACCAACAGGTAAAGGCCAACCAGAATGTCACCCAGGCGCGACTGAGCCGGGTTCGCTCCACCAGATAAGCGACCATGGGTTCCAGCAGGGAAATGGCCGAACTCCAGGCAGCAATGGCCACCAGGAGAAAAAATACCACCCCCATGAATTGACCAAATGCCATGTTGCCGAAAGCGAATGGCAGGCTGACGAACATCAGCCCCGGCCCTTCGCTGGGGTTCAGGCCGGCGGCGAAGACAATCGGAAACAACGCCAGCCCGGCCAGCAACGATACAAAGGTATCCAGCAGCGCGACACCTACAACGGTCTTGGTCAGCGAGGCGCTCTTGGGCATGTAGGCGCCATAGATCATGATCGAGCCCACCCCCACGCTCAGGGAGAAAAACGCATGCCCCATGGCCGGCAGCAGGCCATCCATGACTTTCTCCGGCTGGAAATCGAACATGAAGTGAACGCCCTCCATGAAGTGCCCGGTGGTCATGCTGTAGCCCAGCAATACCAGGATCATCACGAACAGCAGCGGCATCATGATTCGCAGGCTGCGCTCAAGCCCCGCAACCACCCCGCGGGCAATCACTACCGCAGAAAGCAGCATGAAAATCGTATGCCAAAGTGTCAGCCGCCAGGGATCGGAGATCACATCACCAAAGTAGGCGCCGACCTGATCGGGTGTCACCCCCTGAAAGTCCCCGCGCCCCATATCGATGATGTAGTCCAGCGACCAGCCGCCGACCACACTGTAGAAAGACAGGATCAGCAGCGCCGTGATCATTCCGGCAAACGCACCCCACGACCACTTGGCCGAGTGCCCGGCCTCCACTGCCAGCACCTTCAGGGCATTGGCCGGGCTTTGCCGGGCGCGACGACCGATGAGGGTTTCGGCCAGCATCACCGGCGCGCCGATGAGCGCGATGCACGCCAGAAACATCAATACAAAGGCACCGCCACCATAGACGCCGACCATGTAGGGAAATTTCCAGATACTGCCCAACCCCACGGCCGAACCGGTTGCGGCGAATATGAAGACCCAGCGGCTAGCCCAACTGCCGTGGACAGAAACCTTGTCTGTCGACATCGTGATCACGCCCAAGCGTTCGAAAAAGAGGCCGCATTGTCCGGGATTCATTCAACCTGCTCAAGCACGTAGCTTCACCGTAGCCGACACGCCCGCAACTGCCTATAATGCCGCCCCTATGGCTAAACAGAAGAAACACCCCACAGGGACCATCGCGCAAAATAAAAAAGCGCGACACGACTACTTCATCGAACAACGTTTCGAGGCTGGCATGGTCCTGGCCGGCTGGGAAGTAAAGAGCTTACGTGCAGGCAAGGCGCAACTGGTCGACAGTTATGTGCTGCTCAAGGACGGCGAGGCCTGGCTGCTGGGCAGCCATATCACGCCCCTGACCACCGCCAGCACCCACGTGATCGCCGATCCGACACGCTCGCGCAAGCTGCTGCTCAACAAGCGCGAGCTGGAAAAGCTCTTCGCGTCCGTGCAGCAAAAAGGCTATGCCTGCGTCTGCACGTCGTTGTACTGGAGCAAGCATTTGATCAAATGCGAAATTGCGCTGGGCAAAGGCAAGAAGGAATACGACAAGCGTGATACCGAGCGCGAGCGCGACGCCGGTCGCGAGCTGCAACGCGCGGTGCGTAACAAGGGCAAGGAGGACTGATTCTTTCGCCTGGGTTATGCGTTCGCTGAAGATCCAATGTGGGAGCGAGCCTGCTCGGCGTGCCCGCCCATAATGGCCTGGTACAACTCCCGATGCTGGCTGATGAGCATGTCTCGGGTTTCGCTGCGCTGTTTGTACATGCCGCCAATGTTGGTGACGACGTTGCGCCTGAGCAGATCGAACAGACCCCGAATCGTATGCAGCAACACTGCATTGTGACTGGCTTCGGCGATGGCCAGGTGAAACCGCGCATCCGCCGCGCCCTCCTCAGCCCGACTCACATTTTCATGGCGTGAATAGCAATCCTGAAGCTCCTCGAACGCAGCCGTCAGCCGCTCGCGGTCCACGTCCGTGGCCCGCTGTGCCGCGTAGTAAGCGCAGGAAGCTTCCAGCGTATGACGAAACTCCAGCAAATCACGTTGCGCTTCAGGATTGCTTTCCAACAACTGCAACAGGGGATCACTGAAGGTTGAGCCCAGCGACTCCACCACATAGTTGCCGCCGCCCTGGCGGCTGACCAGCAAACCCTTGGCCGCCAGTTTCTGAACCGCTTCGCGCAACGAAGGGCGTGACACACCGAACTGCTCGGCCAAGGCACGCTCGGCGGGCAGGCGTTCGCCGGACTTCAGCGTGCCTTCAAGGATCATTCCTTCAAGCCGCTCGACAATATCGTCAGACAAACGGCGCTGACGAATCTGATCAAACCCCATAACTCGACTCTCCACGATCCCGACGGCTCGCCGGGCTCTCTATTCTCGCCTATCCGCGCCCCGCCGACACCCTCCACAAGCCACTTCGACCCACAAGATCAGATGCCATCGGCCGCACTCATTCGACGAAAGTTTCAGAGCGGCAAATTGACATGCGACAACCAAGGCTTTTACCCTAGCCGACAGCGCTTGTAAATTGGTCTTACCAATTATCCAAAATCGCTGACCAGTGCCTGACCAACAACAATTAGGGGCCCACCCACTATGCAAACCTGGCAACAGCTCTACAGCCCGCTCGGCAGCCTCGGCTTGTCCGCACTTGCGGCCGTCATCCCCATCGTATTTTTCTTCCTGGCCCTGGCGGTGTTTCGCCTCAAGGGGCATGTGGCCGGCAGCATCACCCTGGCCTTGGCGATTGCCGTGGCAATCTTCGCGTTTCAAATGCCGGCGGACATGGCGTTCGCTGCTGCCGGTTATGGTTTTGCCTATGGCCTGTGGCCTATCGCCTGGATCATCGTCGCGGCGGTGTTTCTGTACAAACTGACCGTCAAGAGCGGCCAGTTCGAAGTGATCCGCAGCTCGGTGCTGTCGATCACCGATGACCAGCGCCTTCAGGTGCTGTTGATCGGCTTTTGCTTCGGGGCATTTCTGGAAGGTGCCGCCGGCTTCGGCGCGCCGGTAGCGATTACCGCGGCGCTGCTGGTCGGCCTGGGCTTCAATCCCCTGTACGCCGCCGGCCTGTGCTTGATCGCCAACACCGCCCCCGTGGCCTTCGGCGCCCTGGGCATTCCGATTATCGTGGCCGGCCAGGTCACCGGGATCGACGCGTTCAAGATCGGCGCCATGACGGGTCGTCAATTGCCATTGCTGTCGCTGTTTGTACCGTTCTGGCTGGTGTTCATGATGGATGGCCTGCGCGGCGTTCGGGAAACCTGGCCGGCGGCGCTGGTGGCAGGCTTGAGCTTCGCCATCACCCAATACTTCACCTCCAACTTCATCGGCCCGGAACTGCCAGACATCACATCTGCCCTGGCCAGCCTGGTTTCCCTGACTCTGTTTCTGAAAATCTGGCAGCCAAAACGCACCGCAGGTGCCCAGATTGCCGGCGCCACCTCCAGCGCAGCCATTACCGCCAGCGTCGGCGGTTTCGGCCAGCCACGCAGCACCGTGGCTTCCCCTTACAGCCTGGGAGAAATCCTCAAGGCCTGGTCACCGTTCCTGATCCTCACCGTGCTGGTGACGATCTGGACGCTCAAACCGTTCAAGGCGATGTTCGCTCCGGGCGGATCGATGTACGGCTGGGTGTTCAATTTCGCCATCCCGCACCTGGATCAGATGGTGATCAAGGTCGCGCCGATCGTGACCAATCCAACAGCCATCCCGGCGATCTTCAAACTTGATCCGATTTCCGCCACCGGCACGGCGATTTTCTTTTCCGCATTGATCTCGATGCTGGTGCTGAAGATCAACCTCAGAACTGGTCTTACCACTTTAAAAGAAACCTTCTACGAGCTGCGTTGGCCTATCCTGTCCATTGGCATGGTGTTGGCGTTCGCCTTCGTCACCAACTTCTCGGGCATGTCGTCCACCATGGCCCTGGTATTGGCCGGCACGGGCGCGGCGTTTCCGTTCTTCTCGCCCTTCCTGGGGTGGCTGGGAGTATTCCTGACCGGTTCCGACACCTCGTCCAACGCGCTGTTCGGCTCACTGCAAGCCACCACCGCGCACCAGATCGGCGTCAACGACACATTACTGGTTGCAGCCAATACCAGTGGCGGCGTGACCGGCAAGATGATTTCGCCACAGTCCATTGCCGTGGCCTGCGCCGCGACCGGCCTGGTGGGCAAGGAATCGGATCTGTTCCGTTTCACTCTGAAACACAGCCTATTCTTTGCAACGATCGTGGGCTTGATCACCTTGGCCCAGGCCTACTGGTTCACCGGCATGCTGGTGCACTAAGCACGACAGCTAACACCGAAAAGAACGACGTCGAACCACGATTCGACGCCTGCTATTGATAACCGGGTCTGCAAGGCTGTTGAAAGATTCCTTATCTATATTCAGCAGCCTCAGCGGACGGATAACCGGGACCACCCGGAGACACGCCTGATGAGCGAGCTTTTTTACAACGCCGTGCCGAATGCGACCCGTGTCGCCCCGCCATTGCCCGAGCCTCGGCAGTACCCCAGCAACAAGCCCGAACGGGTTTACCTGTTCGGAACCTGCGTGGTGGACCTGTTCTATCCCGAAGCCGGGATGGATGCGATTCATCTTCTGGAGCGCGAAGGGATCCGGGTGGACTACCCGCAAGGGCAGACCTGTTGCGGACAACCGGCGTACACCTCCGGTTACACCGAGCAGGCCCGGACGGTAGCGCGGGCGCAATTGGCGTTGTTTGCCGGGGATTATCCGGTGGTGGTGCCGTCGGGCTCCTGTGCCGGCATGCTGCGCGAGCATTACGCCGACCTGTTCAAGGACGAACCCGATACGCTCAAACAGGTCCAGGCCCTGGCGGCCAGGACCTATGAATTGGCCGAGTTTCTGCTGTTTGTCTGCAAGGTGCAGTTGAACGACAGTGGCGAACCGGTGAAGGTCGCGCTGCACACCTCCTGCTCGGCACGACGGGAAATGAACACCCACCTGCATGGCCGCGCCTTGCTGGCGCAGCTGGACAACGTGGAGCGCGTCGAACACAGCCATGAAAGTGAATGCTGTGGGTTTGGTGGGACGTTCAGCGTTCGCATGCCGGATATTTCCGGCGCGATGGTGGCCGACAAAACCCGCGCGCTGAAGGAATCCGGCGCGCACCAGGTCGTCAGTGCCGACTGCGGTTGCCTGATGAATATCAATGGCGCCCTGGAGAAACAGCAGCAAGCATTACGGGGGCAGCACCTGGCGAGCTTCCTCTGGCAGCGCACCGGGGGTGTCGTATGAGCACACCGACGCTGATTCCGACCGTTGAGGTGCAGGAAGATTTTCGCGCCAGGGCCCACAAGGCACTGGACGACACGCAACTGCGAAACAACTTTCGCACAGCGATGGATTCACTGATGACCAAGCGGGCAGCGTCCTTCAGCGATGCCCACGAAAGAGAACATCTGCGAGTGCTGGGCAATGCCGTCCGCGCTCGTGCGTTATCGAAGTTGCCCGACCTGCTCGAGCAGCTTGAAACCAACCTGACCCGCAACGGTGTGAAAGTACACTGGGCGGAAACGGTGGACGAAGCCAATGGCATCGTCCTCTCGATCATCCGCGCTCACGAGGCGCGGCAAGTGATCAAGGGCAAATCGATGGTCAGCGAAGAGATGGAGATGAACCATTTCCTCGAGGGTCGGGACATCGAATGTCTCGAGTCCGACATGGGGGAATACATCGTCCAGCTCGACCACGAGAAGCCTTCACACATCATTATGCCGGCGATCCACAAGAACGCCGGTCAGGTCGCGTCCTTGTTCCACGACAAACTTGGCGTGGAGTACACCAAGGACGTTGACCAACTCATTCAGATCGGTCGCAAGGTCTTGCGGCAGAAATTCTTCGAGGCTGACATCGGCGTATCCGGCGTCAACTTCGCCGTGGCCGAAACCGGCACGTTGCTGCTGGTGGAAAACGAAGGCAACGGGCGGATGTCCACCACCGTGCCACCGGTTCACATTGCCGTGACCGGCATCGAAAAAGTCGTGGAGAACCTGCGGGACGTGGTGCCGCTGCTCTCGCTGCTGACCCGCTCGGCCCTCGGCCAGCCGATCACCACCTACGTCAACATGATCTCCGGCCCACGCAAGGCCGACGAACTGGACGGCCCCCAGCAAGTGCACCTGGTCCTGCTGGACAACGGGCGCAGCCAGGCATTCGCCGACAGCGAACTGCGCCAGACCCTGAACTGCATTCGTTGCGGCGCCTGCATGAATCATTGCCCGGTCTACACCCGAATCGGTGGTCATGCCTACGGCGAGGTTTACCCGGGGCCTATCGGAAAAATCATCACGCCGCACATGGTGGGCCTGGCCAAAGTGCCGGACCACCCAAGCGCCTCTTCACTGTGCGGTGCCTGCGGCGAAGTGTGCCCGGTGAAGATTCCAATTCCGGCGCTGTTGCGGCGCCTGCGCGAAGAAAACGTCAAGGCACCGGACAGTCCGAACCCGGTGATGCGTGGCCAGGGCAGTAAGTATTCGCCCAAGGAGCGCTTCATCTGGAACGCCTGGGCCCGACTCAACAGTTCGCCGCGCCTGTATCGGCTGTTCGCTTTCCTCGCCACGCGCCTGCGCGCCCTGACGCCCGACAACGTCGGCCCATGGACGCAGAACCACAGCGCCCCCAAACCCGCCGCCCGCTCATTGCATGACCTGGCCCGCGAACACCTGAACCAGCAGGGAGACCGTCGATGAGCGCCAAGGACAATATCCTCGCCAAGCTGCGTAAAAGTCTGACCGGCACCACACCAGTGGCCGACAACTTCGATGTCGACCTGGTGACGAAAACCTATCGCTACGCCCCTGAGGAGCGCATCGCCCAACTGCGCAAACTGATGGAAGCGGTGCACACTGAAATTCACCTGACGTCTGGCGAAGGTTGGCCGGCGCTGCTGGCGCAGTTGCTGCGCGACCGTCAATTGCCCAGCCTGCTCATCGCCCCGACGACACCTCACGGGCAAAAAATCACACAGTTCTGGGCGAGCAATCCCGAGCTGCCAACGCTCAAGGCCTACGACCGGCCTGTCGAGCAATGGAAAGCCGAACTGTTCAACGACACCCCCGCCAGCCTGACCGGGACCCTAGGTGCCATCGCGGCAACCGGCAGCCTGATTCTCTGGCCGACGCGGGAAGAACCGCGGTTGATGAGCCTGGTTCCGCCGGTGCATTTTGCTTTGCTCAAGGCCAGCGAAATCCGCGACAACTTCTATGAAGTGCAACAGGAATTCGCCTGGGCCCAGGGCATGCCCACCAACGCGCTGCTGGTCTCGGGTCCCTCCAAGACGGCCGACATCGAACAGGTGCTGGCCTATGGCGCCCATGGTCCGAAGGATCTGGTGGTTCTGATTCTGGAGGACCAATGACGCTTCCGGCCCCTTTCCTGCGCGACGTACAGCAGCTGATCCCGCAAAAGCGCCGTTTCGACGACCCGCTGTCGACCTTGGCCTTCGGCACCGACGCCAGTTTCTATCGGCTGATTCCGAAACTGGTGGTACGCGTCGAATCCGAAGATGAAGTGGTAGCACTGCTGCAACTGGCCCAACGCGACCAGGTGCCGGTCACCTTCCGCGCCGCCGGCACCAGCCTGTCCGGGCAAGCCATCAGCGACTCGGTACTGATCGTGCTGGGGGATAACTGGAACGCTCGCGAAATTCGCGGCGAGGGCATGCAGATCCGCTTGCAGCCCGGCGTGATCGGCGCCCAGGCCAATGCCTGGCTGGCACCGTTCGGCCGCAAGATCGGCCCCGATCCGGCATCGATCAACGCCTGCAAGATCGGCGGCATCGTCGCCAACAATGCCAGCGGCATGTGCTGCGGCACCGCGCAAAACACCTATCACACCCTCGCCGGCATCCGCCTGGTACTGGCCGATGGCACCCGTCTGGACACTGAAGATGAAACCAGCGTGGCGGCCTTTCGTACAAGCCATGGCGAGCTGCTGGAACGTCTGGCAACCCTTGGCCGCGAGACCCGCGCCAACACCGAACTGGCGGCTCGAATTCGCCACAAATACCGTCTGAAAAATACCACCGGCCTGTCGCTCAATGCCTTGGTGGATTACGACGAGCCTGTGGATATCTTGAGCCACCTGCTGGTGGGTTCCGAAGGCACGCTCGGCTTCATCAGCGCGGTGACCTACAACACCGTCATCGATCACCCGAACAAAGCCTCGGCGCTGATCGTCTTCCCGGACGTGGAAACCTGCTGCCATGCAGTCACGGTGTTGAAAAGCCAACCGGTATCGGCGGTGGAGCTGCTGGACCGGCGCAGCTTGCGTTCGGTGCAGGACAAACCGGGCATGCCGGATTTCGTACAGCATCTGTCGACAAATGCCTGCGCCCTGCTGATTGAATCCCGCGCGGCTTCGTCATCTTTGCTGCAAGAGCAACTGGCCCGGATCATGGCATCGCTGGCCGGTTTCCCTGTGGAAAAACAGGTCGACTTCACCGAAGACCCGCGAGAAAACGCGAGACTCTGGGCCATCCGCAAAGACACTTTCCCTGCGGTGGGCGCGGTACGCAAAACCGGGACCACGGTGATCATCGAAGACGTGACCTTCCCGGTCGAGCAACTGGCCCTTGGCGTGAACCGCCTGATCGAGTTGTTCGACAAACATCACTACGACGAGGCGATTCTTTTCGGACACGCGCTGGAAGGCAATCTGCATTTTGTCTTCACCCAAGGTTTCAATAACGCTGAAGAAGTTGCGCGCTATCAAGCGTTCATGGATGACGTGGCGCAGTTGGTGGCGGTGGAGTTCGGCGGTTCGCTGAAGGCCGAACACGGCACCGGCCGCAACATGGCGCCATTCGTCGAGCTGGAGTGGGGCAGCGACGCCTACCAGTTGATGTGGCAACTCAAACGCCTGCTCGACCCTAACGGCATCCTCAACCCGGACGTGGTGCTCAGCGAAGATCCACAAATCCACCTCAAGCACCTCAAGCCGCTGCCGGCGGCCGACGAGATAGTGGACAAGTGCATCGAGTGCGGCTTCTGCGAGCCGGTCTGTCCGTCCAAAGACCTGACCTTGAGCCCGCGCCAACGCATCGTGATCTGGCGGGACATCCAGGCGAAAAAGCGCGCAGGCATCGACACTTCAGCGCTGGAAACGGCCTACCAATACCACGGCATCGACACCTGCGCCGCCACCGGGTTATGCGCACAACGTTGCCCGGTCGGCATCAACACCGGCGAGCTGGTGAAAAAACTCCGTAGCCGCAGCGCAACGCGTACGAAAACCGCCGATTGGCTGGCAAGCAATTTCGCCATCGCCCTGCAAGGCGCACGCTTTACCCTGCACGTCGCCAACGGCGCTCGAATGCTGCTGGGCGCGCCGCGACTGGCCCGCCTGTCAGCCGGCCTGACCCGGCTGTCGAAGGGTCAGGTTCCCCAGTGGGACAACGCCATGCCGCAGCCGGAAAAAGCCATCCGCTTCAGCCCGGCCGTCTGCGACGAACGCCCGCGCGTGGTCTATCTGGCCGCGTGTGTGTCGCGCGCCATGGCGCCGGCGGCGGGTGACAAAGAACAGATGTCGCTGTATGAAAAAACTCAACGACTGCTGGAAAAAGCCGGTTATCAGGTGGTCTTTCCAGACAACGTGGACAGCCTGTGCTGCGGCCAGCCTTTCGCATCCAAAGGCTACGCGGAACAGGCCGAGCACAAGCGCCAGGAGTTGATCGGCGCCCTGCTCCACGCCAGCCGTGGCGGGATCGACCCGATCTACTGCGACACCAGCCCTTGCACGCTGCGTCTGATCCAGGACCTGGGAAATGTTCGACTGGACCTGTACGACCCGGTGCGTTTCATTCGTACGCACTTGATGGACCGTCTCGAATTCACCCCGCAGGATGCACCGATTGCCGTACACGTCACTTGCAGTACCCAGCACTTGGGCGAGAGCCAGGCGCTGATCGACCTGGCGCGCAAATGCAGCAAGCAAGTCGTGATCCCCGAAGGCATCCACTGCTGTGGTTTTGCCGGAGACAAAGGCTTCACCACACCCGAGCTCAACGCCCACTCACTGCGAACCCTCAAGGACGCGGTGCAGTTTTGCAGCGAAGGCGTCTCCACCAGCCGCACCTGCGAGATCGGTCTGACGCGCCATGGCGAAATCGACTACCACGGCCTGGTGTATCTGGTGGATCGCGTCACCCGGCCCAAATTCGCCGACGCTGAGGGGCTCCCCATCGCACCCGAAGAAAAATCGAATTCCTGCGTTTCGCTGTAGTCACTTGAATAGGCCCGACGCCGTCGGGCCCTTTATTGACTCGGGCCTGGCGGCGATGTCCGGCAGCACCGAGACCAAACGTTCAAGGAGATACACATGAAGCACACTGCATTTGCTGGCTTGTTCATTTCCGCTGCGCTGTTGGCCTCTCCGGTGTTCGCAGATAACCAGGCAGACCTTTGCCAGATCAATCTGCAGAAAATCAAAGACGCCCAGGTCAGCACCGAGCAGATGAGCGAAGGCATGAAAACCGAAATTGACGCCACCGTCGGACAAGCCACGGCGGAACAGGCCAAAGGCACCGAGGAAGGCACCAAGAACTGCATCTCGCTGACCACTCAGGCCATTCAGAAATTGCAGAACAACACCAAAGGCGATCAGTAGTAACCTCGCGTCAGGCCAACCTTCGGGTTGGCCTCAGCCGCGTATTGGCGTACACTGCACAGGCTTGTCGCTCCAGCTGATTCACGGAGCTACAGGCTCGGGGCCGTTTAGGATTCGACGCCGGTTGCGAAACTTTAGGTGCATGCCGAGTTGGTAACAGAACTCGTAAATCCACTGTTGCAACTTCCTATAGTTGCCAATGACGAAACCTACGGGGAATACGCTCTCGCTGCGTAAGCAGCCTTAGCCCTTCCCTTCTGGTACCTTCGGGTCCAGCAATCACCAGGGGATGTCCGTAAACCCAAAGTGATTGTCATATAGAACGGAATCGCCGTGCAGTACGTTGTGGACGAATCGGCTAAAACTTACACAACTCGCCCAAAGCACCCTGCCCGTCGGGTCGCTGAGGGTTAACTTAATAGACACGGCTAAGCATGTAGTACCGACAGCGGAGTACTGGCGGACGGGGGTTCAAATCCCCCCGGCTCCACCATTTCATCATCTAAAGACGTCCACGGACGTCTTTTTTTGTGCCTGAAATCCAGTAAATACGGGGGTTTCAGCGCCATTGAGCTCCACAGCCCTTCATGCAGATCCATTTTGAAATGTATTCCAAGGCGTATTCCAAGCCCGTGACTGGTAAATTTTGGAATACACAAACAGCGTTGGAGTACCCATGGGAGCCCGAGCCACACGCCTTTCAGACCTGAAAATCAAAGCCGCCAAGCCCAAGGACAAGGACTACACATTGACCGACGGCGACGGCCTTCAGTTACGAGTCCGAACCAACGGTTCGAGGCTTTGGAATTTCAACTACATCCATCCCGTGACCAAGAAACGGATCAACATGGGACTGGGGACGTTCCCGGAACTCAGCCTGGCTCATGCGCGAAAACGCACGGTTGAAGCCAGGGAACTGGTCGCCCAAGGACTGGACCCGAAAGAGCAACGCGATGCAGATCGCCAAGCGAAAAAAGCTGCGACAGAGCACACCTTTCAAAACGTGGCGACGGCATGGTTTGAACTGAAGAAAGATTCAGTGACAACCGCCTACGCTGAAGATATTTGGCGATCGCTCACGCTTCACGTCTTCCCCGATTTGCACGCGACCCCAATTTCTGAAATCAGCGCTCCTCAGGTCATCAAATTGCTTAAGCCACTTGAGACCAAAGGCAGCTTGGAAACGGTCAAGCGCCTGACCCAACGCCTCAACGAAATCATGACTTA
>NZ_WUUD01000026.1:463035-493302 GCF_009831705.1 Pseudomonas sp. PICF6
TCGATCGGTCTTCAAAAAACCAAAGAAGAAAAACATGGCGGCACTGCCCCCCGATGAGCTCAATGAACTCATGGTGGCGATTGCTAATGCCAGCATCAAAAGAACCACCCGATGCCTCATCGAGTGGCAGCTCCACACGATGACTCGGCCAGCAGAAGCTGCGACCACCCGATGGGCTGACATCGACCTCAAAAAGAAGATCTGGACGATTCCACCTGAGCGAATGAAGAAACGTCGCACACACATCATCCCGCTCACGGAGCACGCTTTGGCGCTCCTGGAGACCATCAAGCCCTATAGCGGACACAGGGAGTACGTGTTTCCCTCCGACCGTAATCCGCGCACCCATTGCAACAGTCAGACCGCCAACATGGCGCTGAAACGCATGGGCTTCGAAGGGCGCCTGGTCAGTCATGGAATGCGCTCGATGGCGAGCACCATCCTCAATGAAAAGGGTTGGGACCCTGAGCTGATTGAGGTTGCACTTGCCCACGTCGATAAGGACGAGGTTCGTAGCGCCTATAACCGAGCGGACTACATTGAGCGCAGACGGCCGATGATGAAGTGGTGGAGTGAACACATCCAGGGAGCAGCTACCGGCAATCTCTCGGTATCAGCAACCATCGAAAGCGGTGATCGGAAAGTAGTTGCCATACGCTGATGAAGGAGTGCCATCGGCTGATACGGAACAGCTTTTCACAATCGAACTGTCAGCCCCCGAACAATAAGGTGGTGATGCAAATCGCATTGTCGACTTACACGCAGGGTGATCCGCGATGAGATGTAGGGGAACGGGCCGTTGTGGTCCATACCTCGGAGTCATCTCATGGCAGACCAATGCACTCACCAGAACTCGCAAGACCAAGATGCTCTGCGCACCACCTTGACGGCGCTAATGCTCGATGTGCGCCTCACCCCCTTGGAGCGCAATGGCTGGCAGGTCTTGCACATGCTTCGCACTGCAGATGGCCTCAGCCCGCTAGTGAACATGGGGCAACTGCGCCGTTACCTCACCTGTACTCCCTGTGGTCAGCGCGCTGGCGCTGCAACGGCTTGGCGCGCTTAAGCGGTGCTACGACTTACAGGATGGATCAGCTTTGTGGGACAGCATTGCGATCTCATGACTGGCAATGTTCAAAGCGTGTTGTATCGGGTCAATGAACGCGCTCTAAGCTTCCATGAAGCTTGTGCTCTCGACGACAGCCTGGAAGAGCTTATGGCGACCTGCATCGGCCATGAGAACAAACAGATCAAGCATCTTGCCGAGCACATTCTGGCGACCTCTGAGGACACGCCTGAACGTCTCCCCATTGCAATCCGGGAGCAACGGAACAAAGACGAAGAACCACCGCCCTCGGCGCCATTGCGAAAGCCTCCAAGGATTAATCGAACATCTACACCTAGCACTTCCGCAAACAGATCGACCGTTACGCAGCAGACCAAACAGACCCGCCAGATACCTCAAGAGCAAGACCGTACGTATAAGCCGTATTTGTATAAAAAAGAACGTACGTACCGCGCGCATACGCGTGAGGAAAGCGATTCACCATCAGCGCTACTGGCATTGCCGCCATGCCTGGCCAGCGCCAAAGCAGATCAGCAAAGAGACGTGCTAGCGGCCTTGAAACGGCTGCCGTCACACCATCGCCAGGACGTGCTGGACGAACTACAGGCACGCAGCCAAAGCGGCACAGTACGCAATGTTGTCGCCTATTTCTTCGCCCTGGTGAAGCGTGTGTTAGTCGGCGAGTTTCGCTTGTGGGCTGGCCGCAAAAAACAGCACCTGGCTGCCGAGCCAATTGCAATCCAGTCCACACCTCGCGTCTGCACAGAAATATGCAAGAAGCCACCAGCGCACTCGGCATGGCGCGAAATTGGCCGGCCACACATTGCCAACATGCGCAAAATCCTGGCCGGTCCGAGGAACGCTGGAGATTTGGCTGCACAGGTGATGAAAAGCAAAGAGTGGCAGCCGTGCCCTGCCTAGAGGGCGCGTATTCAACGCCTGTAAACTCATGAATGCCCGGTGCTATTACCCAACATCAGGTAACACTCGATAGCCGGTTTGTGGATTGACAGCAAAACGTCCGCGGATGCATTTTTACAAGCGCATACCAGCCGTCAGGATCATCAAGACGGCGCTGCGGTTTTCCGCAGGATCCTGCCAATGACCGCATCGCTTCCGGCAGCGCGGACAGTCGACTTGAGTGTCGATGGAAGCAAGCTATTCCCACCCCACCCACGACGGGCCTTTCCCCGTCCTGGGGTAGGCCTTTCTTTGTTTTTGGAGGCCTTAATGAAAATTCGACTGGCAATGTATGAAGCACTGAAAGCGATTGACGTGCCCGAGCCGAAAATCGAAGCAGTAATCCAAGCCATGGAGCCTGCTCTGCACCCATCTCCTGCACTTAAGTCCGATTCCGACATAGCACAATTTCGGGCAGCGTTATCTCAGCTTGAGGTGAGTCTTACTATGAATATTGGCGTGATGATTTTCCTCGCGGTGGCGATTCTGTTCGCCGCAGTCGCGTTTATTCGTTAACGAGACCATCTTCTCCGTTGGTACCAGGAGCCACCTGTTCTAGGGCAGGTGGTTTTTTTCTTGTACCTGTCGCTGGATTGTGTAGGCCATGTTTTCTAGGTGCTGGCGTTAGACTAGGTACAGACCTTCGACCAAGGGCGTCTATCGGCCAGAAGCGGCTGATCAGCAGCAAATAGATATTTCCCCTTTTCTGTCAGTCCAGCACTACTCACTGACCAACCAGTAGGCTTTAGCTGCTCCGCCTTGCCGAGCGTAACCGATACAGAAAGCCATCAGGTCGCTAAGTCGCTCATCAACCATAGATCGGCGAATACCGGGCTGGACGCCAATGACGGAGAAACTGAGCTGGGTTGCCGGGGTGGACGTTAGAAGCTGTGCAGTATCTTGGAAGTTGCCGCTTATGAAAAATGAAGGCGAGGTGTGGCGTCGATGCATGCGATCCTCCATGTGATGGAGAAGCGTAGGTACATCGCAGTAATAAACTGACTTGACCAGTTGGCCAGCGACTTCATACACGTCCCCCACCCGTCCACCATTGGCTGGGCCACCCGCGCCCTTGCAGTGATAGAGGCTCACATTCACGTCCCCGTCGGCGCTTCTGGTTATGCATATGTAATCCGCCGCTTCGCCTGTCCTGTGGTCATAATAAATCACCTCAACATCGGGCAATGTCCGCAGATGCTGTTGCAGGTGCTCTTGAACCGTAGCTCTGCCCGCGAGCAAAGCTCGCCGTTGTAGTGTCCTGGGCGTTGTGTCACTAGGTAAGAATTCAACCGTGATATCACAATTGTCCCACTCAATGGCCTCAGCATCTCCCGCGACAAGCCTAAGGGTTTGCTGAAGCGGAGCGGCCATTAAATTCATGCCTTCGAATGACGATTTGTCGGCAGCATAAAATACGGGGCATTGTTCACACATCCAATCTGCGAGGGGCATCCAGGCATCATGCGCGGATTCGATTTCAAGGGTCGGCACTTGGTCCAGACACGTGATCATCCGGCCTTGAGCAAGGTTGAAGCACATCTCAACCACCCCGTCGACATGTGCAACAGCGAACGCCATTGTTCCTGCTTGCGGATCGCTGCGGAAATTCTGCAAATCCCACTCGAGCAATTTTGAAAACTTATAGGCTGCTTGGTCAGTCGGACGATAACGAGTTTTAGGATTGGCCTTGAAGGCTTGCTTTGGCCAATTGGCTGCGATGACGGAATCAGGTAGCCGGCGAAGCGCCGTGGTCATTCTCACTATGTCCAAATGAGTAGCACTGAATGGCACATTCCCTGTTATCCGGGCATTGAGGGTGCGTATCCAGTCCACAAAGTCGGGAATCGATAGGCGCTGATTACTCCAGACTCTGGAGCTACTGCTGGCCCCTACAGTCTCTTTGATTTGCCCATTCATGCCGCTCCCGAAAAAGTGCCCCTGTGCGTACGCGCGACTATCCCCAGACGTTACGGCTCGCTCTGCCTGTGGCCCTGTCAGTGTTCGGTACGTCTCACTCTGTGAGTTGAAGGTCGTGTTCTTGAGTCCAACGTTGAAGAACTTCACACCTTGCAAGCCTGCCCGGGCGCGGCTCGTCTCCTCATAGCTCAACGGCCTGCACCCGCCCGGGCAGACGACATCCATGATCGCGAGATACAGCTTTTCCGTCCGCAGTGTCGAGCCGATATAGCAAAAATTAGATTCAGGAAAAAACATCAGAAGGAAGGCCTCATGACGAACGTCGATTAGCGCATCCAGGATCGTCCACTTCGGGGGGGCTTCATCTGCAGCAAGTACCACAGAGATAGATCCATCAGTTGTTCCCCACTGTTTCGCTATCCGAAGTCGGCGACCGATCTTCTCTCCGAACAATGAGAAATTGGGGGCTTGGGAGCAATGAAACACCCGAACATGCGCGTATAGATGAAAGGAAAGTGGCGAGACAGACTCATAGTCTGATTCGGTGATCCTGCTGACAGGCAGGCTTTCCATAAACTCCTGATTTTCCCCAGAGCCTTGTATTTGCGCCAAAGCCGCATCATCAATCATCTGCGCCAACTCTACCCCCTCCTTGAGCAAAGAAGCGGTGGCCTCGCGTATTCTAAAAGTAGGTGCGATGAGTGTCGGTTGACCCGTGGCAGCATCAATTCTTGCGAACCGACCGATAAACTGGATGGTTGGTACCAACGACTTATGTGGCGCGTGCAATGCAGCCACTTTTAGCTTTGGAAAGTCATAACCCTCCCCAAACATATCCACGCATACGATGGCGTTAAGCTCGCCGGAAATGAGCCGCTCTTCGACGTTATCCTGCTGGCGCTTCGTCAGCCGGCTGCTGATGGCTTCCACCGAGAGGCCAAGGCCACGGTACAAGGGGACTAGGTCTTCGGCCGCCTGGATTGTTGCTGCGCGTATGAACAGTCTGTGATCAAAGCCGTTAGCCAAGTCTTCGTTCATTTGTTGAACAGCGGCCCTGGCGATCATCTGATCAACGTGTACGTCGTCGAGCTCGTTCTCGATTGGTGCTGCACAGAATCTGATGGGATCGAAGGCACCCTCAGCAACGGCTCTCATCACCGGATATCGATAAACCAGCTTGCCCGGTATGAGGCGCCCATCACGCCGGAACGGCGTTGCTGTCAGGAATATGAATTTTGCCTTGGTGTAGTGCTCGACATATGCGATCCAAGAGTCGGCAGGAGCGTGGTGTGCCTCATCGAAAATTATCAGATCAAAGAGATCTAGTGCCGCTCCGGGAGCGATCGCGGGGGATGAGCTCCCCGGCGTGGACACGACTACATCGAACCGTTCTAGAAGGCTCCAATCATCTTCCGACTGTGGGCGCTTGGCATGAAGGTGGACATTGGGCAGCGGCCCGTCATCTGGGAGCGCCCCAATTCGTCTGAGCGTTGATAGCACCGAGAAATGGGAATGAACCTGTTTCCTCAAAGCGCTAGACGGCTCGACTATCAGAACACGAGCAGGCCCGAGCAATAAGGGGAGAGCCATCATCAAAGAGGTTTTGCCGTAGCCCGTGGGTAGACAAACGATTGCCGGATCATCTTGTACCGAGAAATGGGCTAGCACTGCATGCATGCTGCCCAGCTGTCCCGGTCTGAACCCATTATTAGGGCTTCGATATTGCTGGAAAAGATTCAGTGTCCCTGCTTGCGCAACAAAGAAATCTGGCACGGCAATCCCTCTGTAGATCGAAACTCTCTGCTTAGCCTAACCCTGCACTGGCCATATGCAAGTATTACGAGTATTACAGTAGGGGGAGGGAGGTAGTAACCAGTCGGTGTAGAGTCGAAAACAGCCGTTTACCTACGACTGCTTCTGGCTGATTTCTGCCTGTCGCGAAGGGCTGGAAACGGCCAGAAGCAGTCATAGAGTGACTAGGAAATAAGGGGCTATTCATTATGATATTTGCGATTTCCAGAGATGGCCCTGTTGATCTGCCAGCTCGTGCAAACCATCCTGTCGAGGGCCCCGAGAAGGCCACTTCTTAATCCCAACATGCTGACATGAATAACGGAAATTCGACCATGAGTGAAGAGTGGATTCTCCAGACCAAGGAAACCCGCAGGGTATTTTCTAACGCGGCGTGGGTTCCTTTAAGAGCTTCAGTTGAGAGCAAGAAAGGGGATCTAAAAGAGGTAGGCCATGTCAGTGAGTATTTCGGCTGTGGCTCCGTAGCATTCCCGCCAGAGCATCGCCAGCGGGTTGAGGAGCGTCTTGGATGGAGCGACATAGGCATTGGGCACACGGTGGCGCCTTATGCTTACGAAGATGGATATTATGCGTCTATTGACCAATATCAATACAACGATAAAGAGCCAATAGGTGTAAATCTAGTTTACGAACACCCGCAACCTGTTGTCGGTGGCAGAAAGTGGATACTAAGCCCTGACCTAGTAATCGCGCTGCACTTGGTTAAAGAGGGCAACAACTGGGTCAGACCTGAAGAAAATTTCGTTGTGGTAGCTCGCGAGACAGTGAGTGAAGATGGCGAGCATCGTCAGATAGAAATAAAAAGAGAATTTTTACTTGACTATCTAGCGGCCAGAAACCTGTCGCTCCGCCTTGCATACTACAGACAGAGGGTCGAAAACGTCACCGTCTTCGAGGAAAGCGCATATTCAAATTTGCAGCCCCACAATGAGGAAAGAGATAAAGGAAAATTCTCCCTAATCATTCGCAAGCTTGATGACGTATTCGGGGGAAGCTGGGCGATGTTTCGAGCCTGGCGAACGGATGTAGATGAGGATGAGGACGCCCCTGTGATGGGCCCTGAGAATGACTCGAACACTGACCATGAAAGTTCAAAAGGGCATCGTGGAGGCTATACAGGTGTGCGGGTAGAGGGGGAGTTTTGGCGTGAGGAATGGATAGACCACCAGTCAAAAAGCCTACGCGTTCGTGGAGATGCAGATCCGAACCTCCCGCATTTCATTGTGGAAACCGATGGAGCGCGAATGAGATCAGCAGAGCTTGATAACGAGGACATAGGCCGCTGGCTATGGTTTCGAGCCAGCGTTGTAAATGAGCTTCTGAATAGCCGGGGATTCAAGTTAGTGTGGTACACGGCTGAAACTGGAGCTATTAATTCGACGTCAGGATATAAAACTCATTTCGGGATAAACAGTTCGGATCTTATCACCGTATATGCTTATGACATCGCACGACTCGCCCCATGGGAGCAGCATGTTTGGGCGGGGCATAATATTGTTCCTGAAGGAAAGGTTTCAAGTGAGCTGCTGGACGCACAGATGAGGGCGAAACCGGCATCAACATATGCAGTTGAAGAAATTTTCTTCGGAAGCATGAGGCTTTTGGCCGACGGCTTCAGGCATAAATACGGAATATCTCTTTTCACCCATGATATTGATGACGCCGAAGCGGGGCAGCAGATATCCAGGTTTGCAAGCAAAGACAGAGCGTCCCTACTCAGATTGGCCAAGGACATCATTCGCGTATTCTCGGACAGGCTCAACATAACCGAGCTACGCAAGCTTTCTGCACACCAAGAGAAAGGCAAACTCGGCTCAAACAAATTACTCCAAAGTATTTTGGCTGAGAAAATTGGAGACGACAAAGCTAGGCAAGTATTTGCTGAGATTGCCGGTGCTTATGATATGCGAGTGGGAGATGCACACCCTACTGGCTCAAAGGTTACAGACGCGATCAAGCTCGCTGGCGTCGATGAAGACGACTCGCCATTGCGGCAAGGAGAGCAACTTATCCACAACGTTGGGCGGTCGATTTGGAACACAGGGAAATTCTTGTTCGGCGAGACTGATGACTTGGACGAACAGCAATGACTGCTTCTGGCCGATTTTTGCCAGTGACGACAGGCAGAAAGCACCCAGAGGTGACGCCTCAAATCTGTCTACGGTGCTGGGGGCGATTCAATTAACTAGGTTCTCCAACGGCTGCCTCTGGCAGGTGCTGAACTCAAATCTTAATTTTTCGGTATCGTTATGCGCCCTCACTCATTAAGCACTGCACTCATTACTGAAAATGCATTTCAACTCGTCGCTTGGAGCGCCGGTGCCAAGGAAGCTCAGAATCATTTTGTCGATAGTGATGACCACGAAGCATGGGGAGCCACAAAACCGAACTACGTTTACAATTTGCAAGCCACAATCAGCGAGCTTTTGGTCGTAACAGCTACAAAGATAAGAATTCTTCAGGATTCGCTTAGCCAGCTAATTTTCGATCCAGGAGAGATGGCAAAGGTAGACGCTGACATCTCGGGACGGCACCCATCCGCGCATCTCACGAGCAGCAAGGCCAACCTCTCGATCCGGGAAACGTGCAACAAAATTATACACGCGACCTCAGTGGCATTCGTGATGCGAAACGCAGTTGGAAATTTGGAGGAGTTTTCATACTGGTCGGAGGACCTTGCAGGTTTTTGGTTCAGTGGAGAAGTTCGTCTTAAAGGCGAAAACAAAGGCAAAAAGTGGGAAGTTTTACTTAACCCTGCAAAATTTGGTGTCTGCATTATCGATTACATCAATGAGTTGGAGTCGAATCATGAGATCCATAGGGCATGGGAGTAAAAATCCACAGCTCGCATCCGACCGATGCTGTAGTAATGTCGCTACTGAACAGTTTCTGCGTTCGGCGAAGCACGCCTTTAGGCGTTAGCTGCTAGTCGCGAGGCAGCTAACAACTAAATGTGGACGTTGGTGCAACAACACTACTCAGTTCTATCAGTAGGCCATCATTAGCCTGACTTCAAGTTTTCCGGTGCTGGAATCGGTATGGCGGGGGGCATCTTGGTCATGGCCCTTGTTGATGTCCGCAATATGGAAATGCTAACTAGGCTATGATTCTGAGCAAGGAGCGATAAACACACGAAAAACGTCCACTCCAAGAGTTATATTTATACTCAATTCGTGCAATGACCCCGTTTAGGCATCTTTTATTTCAAATCCGCTTAATTTTGAGTTTTCTTTGATTTCGAAAAATTTTACTTCATTGCGTATGAATTCGGAGGCGAGATTTTTGTAATGTTTCTTTCGTTCAGAATCCATGCGCAAGCCAAATACAATGGTTGTAATTTTTCCGGGAAAATCAAATAGCCCATGACTTTCTTCGATGTAGCGCCACTCCCTTTCGTATTGCCATACTAGTGTTTTTGTACTGAGGGCGGCTCGAAAAACTTCATCTTCGAATGAAACTCGAACAATATTTTGTTGTCCGCTTCCTGGTGGAAATATTTGCACCTCGCTTTTAAACCCAGATTTAAAATTTGGCTTTTGTGGTGTGTATTCGACGGGGAGAGTGTGCCTGGAATCACTGAGTTTACAATCTGGAGACGTTTCGAAGCCTATAGCGACTCCTCTATGGTTTGCTCCGTAGTGCGCCCACATCAGTTCGCTCTGGCAGTCTTCACTCAGGCTAAACACCCCAACAGACAACAGTCTTTTTCGCATATCATGAAATACATTTTCTGGTTTTGATAGTTGCATTCCATGAGTGGAGTATAGCTTTCGTATGGCTGAAATGCGTTGCGGGTGTGAGCTAGTCTTAAATCGTTTCAACCATTTTTTCGTTTCTTTCTCACCTAATGAAAAAAGCGTCTTTGGCGCTTGAGGTGGGAACCCAAAGATACCCATTATTTGGGCATTCTCCATATCCCGAATGGTGCGTGACTCCCAGTCTTTCGGGATCTCACCGATTCGACATTCTAATGGATCATTGAGTTGTGCTGGTGTTGATAGCCAAATTTTTTGGCTTTTTATGATGTCTTCTGTTCGCTCTGAGTCGTCGCGATATTTGTAAAGTTGTTGCGGCGTAATTGTACTCATATTGATCGATTCTTAGTTTTCTTTGATTTTAGTGGTTCACAAATTCTGGTGCCAAGTCGGCTAAATGTTATTAAGTTAATGAACGATCACCAGATAATTTGCGAACGCTATTAGTGGAAGAGGTTAATTGCCTGAATTTATTTTGTATCCGAAGTGACCCGCCACTTAATGAAAGCGGGATAGATCATGAGCAGATACGACAAGCAGCACAGCCCGAGTAGTAACATCACCTGCGATGATGAGAGAATTTGCAAATAGAGCACCAGGCCGATTACTACACCATTAATGGCTGTATTGCTCTTGATTGCGAAAAAATCCATTAAGAAAAACAATACAGAAAGTGATCCGGCCCAGAAGCCCCACCGCTTAAATAAAACGCCAGAAAAAACACCTTGAAAACTTAGCTCTTCGCTCCGCAGCATCTCAACACACTGGGTATAAATGTCTTTATGCCACTTATAAAAAATAGCTACAATAATGACGATGGCAAGTCCGGGAAAAAGAAGCGCAGCAATAACGAAGGGACTTCCGGGCGACAACATTTCGTCAATTGCGTATTTATTCGCCGAGCACATCCACGCAGGCACAAAAAAATCCTTGCTTGCACAACTTAGTAGTAGGCTGAATGTCAGCAATACGGTTGATACAAGAGCAAGAATGCTACAGCAACTAGGCAATAGTTTTGACAGAAAATTATACAGTGTCCAAAAGCGCTTCATGCAATTCCTTAATTTTGATTTTTTGCCAGCTCGACGAACTTATCTCGAGAATCGAGTTTTGGTTCCACTCATAAGAGTAATCTTTACATAATGCAGGGGCACAAAGCCATTACTCGATTCTGCCCTCATCAATTTCCCCCTTGCCGGCGAGGGATAATCCTTGCAGCCATGCGACCGCATCATGCTGGGCAAGTGATCCCTGCCCAACAAATCCGGCATCAACCAGCATAAACTGCTACTCCATCAGCACATGCGTAGTCCGGCGTAATGCATCGAGCGAGGATCGCTTTGTCAAGGAATTGCTATTCAGTGCCCGGACCTTTTGACCTAGCTGGCCTATAGCCGTTCTTGCGCCAGGCCACGATACTCATTTCTTCTCCCCAAATGAATGTATGCATCCGCCACACCGAGCCTGAAGGTCCGCTGCTGGCCGTTTTCTGCCGTTGGAAAACGTCAGATACATATCGATTGCTGCCCAATCCAATGGATCGTAACCGCACCATTGCGGCGGCTCACTTTCAGCCGTTTCAGACCCCCGACATAAAGCTCCCGGTCACCCCAGATACCAACATCGCCGACTTGCTCCCCCATGCCTGCGAGCCGCTGGCATTGGCTAATGTCATGCATTGGACCTGGTAGATCAGTTGAAGGGCACCAGTAGCAATAACCTGCAGGTCATTGCGTAGGTCACCATGCTGCGTGCGCTGGACCAGCTCGACCCGACGTAGTCGATACGACTCGGTAACGAGCGACATACCATGCCACTCACATGGCGTGCATAAACGATGTAGCTCCCCTCTCCGCTTTTCATACAAGCCCCCTGCGCAGGCGTGGCATGGGGACCATGCCGCACCTGCGCAGGGAGCCGACAAGGCCGGAGGCCGCGTCAGTACCACAGGCGATGGATAAATATGCACCTGCCGCAGAACCAGTTTTTGCCCGGATGCGCGTAAGTCATGAACCGGGCCGTCACTGCAATCCGCAGTGACGGCCCGGCCGACGCCCCAACATCACGGGCAAATCCTGAACCCTAAAGAGTGCGGCATACATGATGATGCCCCCATACACTGGCCCAGCAAAAACCTAAGACGACAGGTTCGAACGTCGTTATCCCAACAGCGCAAGACTCCTGCAAGCGCTGATCCAGCAGGATGGAGTTAGCCAGGTAAGCAAGGCTCCAAAAGCATACCGACCCATACCCGATGGGGCGGAGCCACTTTTGTTCTATAGGATTTATTCCGTGATGTGCCGCTACTGCACCGTCCTAAGCAGCGGTCCTTTGTGCAACGCCGACTGCTTCCATTTAACTATCCCATCCATTTCTTTGGAGTACTCATCGACGCTAAAAACTCGTTCATCCCGCTCCATCTCCGTATGACCTTCCAGCAGGAAGAAAGACGGACGTCTCAGTCGAGACACCGGTGTTTCCTGAACACCATGCCCCTGCCCTTCGGGGATCTCGCCTAGCGAGTTGGCACCAACACTTACCAATGATTTTCAGGACAGGACAACAATACAAATCAAAGTCTGTGAGCGTAGATGGAATATGGACGATTTGACCTACACCCTGCGGCAACTTTGCCGACGCAATCGCGATGGCAGTCACAATACTCAGGCCGACCGTATCCGCTCACTGGGGTTGATCGCACGCCAACTGCGCGAGTCTGGTTTCCGGCAAATGAAAGCGCCCTCGCTCAAGGGCAAACACGTACTGGCACTGCTTGATCGCTGGCAAGGCGAAGGCCTGTCACCTGGCACCATCAAAAATCGGCTTGCGCACCTTCGATGGTGGGCTGAAAAAATCGGCAAGGCTGGCATTCTCCCCGCGGACAACGCGCAACTGGGAGTGGCCGACCGGCGCTTCGTCACTAACGTCAGCAAAGCCCAAGAACTGGGAACAGGCCTTGGCAAGATCACCGACGCTCATGTGCACATGAGCCTCCAGCTTCAGTCGGCGTTTGGACTACGCCGTGAGGAAGCGATCAAGTTTCAACCCAAGTATGCGGATCAAGGAGATCACATTCTCCTCAAGGGCTCATGGACGAAGGGTGGACGTGATCGCTCTGTGCCGGTCACCACTTCGCTACAGCACGAGGTATTGAACGCGGCGCATCGTCTAGCGGGAACCGGCTCATTAATCCCGTCTCAGAAAACGTATATCCAGCAGAGAAACACTTACGACGGTCAGTGCAAGGCAGCAGGCCTGAGCCACATGCATGGGCTACGTCATCATTATGCACAAAGCCGTTACGTAGCTTTGACAGGGCGGAAGGCACCGGCGGCAGGAGGAATCTCTTCCAAGGAATTGACCCCAATGCAGCGTTCTCAAGACCGTATTGCTCGACAAATTATCAGCCGTGAACTCGGGCATGAAAGAACACAAATTACCGCGACTTACCTTGGCCGATAATTCTGGGCGTTCGAGGTCGTTCCTCAACAATCCGAATCTGAAGGTGGTGGTGACCACAGGCAGTGAGACGCCTCACACAACATTAGGAAACAGTCGAAAACCGATTTCCGGATTGACAGCAAAAGGCCTCAGGGGCATTTTTGCCATGCATCTAGCTGATTCGTTCAGCACCCCAGCCGCCAGGATCTTAAAGACGGCGCTGCGGTTCTCCGCAGGATCCACCATATGACCGCATAGCTTCCGGCAGCGCGGACAGTCGACTTGAATGTCGATGGAAGCATGACTTTCCCACCCACGACGGGCCTTTCCCGTCGTGGGGAAGGCCTTTTTTTGTTTTTGGAGGCCTTAATGAAAATGGAACTGGCGATGTATCAGGCACTGCGCGCAATCGACGTGCCTGAGCTCAAAGCCGAAGCTGTTATCCAAGCATTGGAATCTGACATGCTCACACTACTCGCGACGAAAAGTGATCTCACAAACCTTGACCAGCGGTTGACTGCCGAGATCGGTAGAACAACTGCTGAAATCGGCAAGGCGACTGCTGAGATCGCTAATACTAATCATCGGCTGACTGCAGAGATCGCTAAATCTGATCTCAAGTTGTCCATTCGTATGGCTTCCATGCTCGCCGTGACGATCGGCATCTTGATCGGGGCGATGAAAGTCTTCTTATAGTTTTCTTAGCGATTACTGAAACCACGAAAATCACCTGTCCTTCGACAGGTGATTTTTTTCGCGGTTCTTGGCAACGGGCAAGACAGCTCGCTTGCCCCTCCCACAGCGGACATCAACCAGCAAATTTCCTACCCCTTCCCTGCCTTGATCGGACGCCGTTTTTTTGATGTACGCCCCCACTCCTCTGCATCCGCATCCCATGCGTTATCTCCGCACGTTGGCGAACCAGCATCCGCAAGTATTCAGTCGCGGATTGTGGGCAATTATTTAGTAAGTGGAGTTTTCCCATCAGCGCAGTGGCGAAGGGATTTGGAGGAGAATTGTTCAAAGCGAGGTAATGCGGAGAACCAAACAGATGTGGCATCATAAGGCCATCAATCATACGCCGAGACTGAAGATGGAACTGATAAGTCAAGAAAAGATAATGCAAGTCCTTGACTGGGCCTACGAGAGATCTGTGAATGGATTCTCCGGTCTTGATTCCGCCGAGGAGCTCGCAGCCAGCTACGCCAAGGAAGAAAGTCCTGCTTACGATCAAGCTAATTCCCTGATTCGCTGGCAGAACACCAAATCGGCCACCTCAGGCTTCATCACCGGCCTGGGTGGATTAATCACACTGCCCGTCGCGTTGCCCGCCAACATCACAAGTGTGCTTTTCGTACAAATTCGCATGATCGCCGCCATCGCCCACCTAGGTGGCTACGACGTCAAGGATGACAAGGTAAAGACCCTCGTTTTCGCCTGTCTCACAGCCAACTCCGCCAAGGAAGTGCTGAAGGACATCGGCATTGCCGTCGGCAACAAGCTAGCGATGAACGCCGTGAAGTCGATTTCCGGTAAGACTCTGATAGAGATAAACAAAAAGGTAGGCTTCAAGCTGTTCACCAAATTTGGTGAAAAAGGCGTGATCAATCTCGGTAAAGCTGTGCCTCTGCTGGGAGGCTTGATTGGCGGAAGTTTCGATGCCTACACGACCAACACCATCGGGAACGTAGCGCGCGATACATTTACACCAAAAGAAGTAGCGACTGCATAACGGCCCGCCTTAGTGATAGCTGGATTTCCCTGTGGCCAGGGAAATCCAGCGATATGAGGTCGAATCTTTTTTTATCATGATAAATAGATCCCAGTTATTCAAGTTTTATAATGGCTTTTGTTGCTGCGAACAGCCCCACTTGCTTTGAATTACAAGGAAATATATGAGCGTCTCTGAATTAGTATCGATTTTAGCTTTGGGCATTTCTTTTACTGCGCTGTATTTTACCTTTAAAAAAGATGCTCACCGCATCAGGTTAACTTTGAATAAGGGGCCACATGGCACATCGGATTTCATTTCTATAAATAATGACAGCTCATTTTCGGTATTCATATCATCTGTAGGACATCTCCCGCTCGACGGAAAAATTGAATGGACGCGGAAAATATGCGATGGAAAACTCAATAAAAGTTTTGAGTTTCCTGTAAAAGTAGATGCTAGATCAACATATCAAGGGGTACTTCTTGGGGACTATCCTTCAAAATCAAAACAGTATACTTACTGCGTTCAGTTGGATTGCGGAAGAACTTTTGTAATATCAAATACGATTCCCCGAAAAGACTATGCCAAGCTAAAATTATTATCCCTGCTGTCTTGGTTAAGTTCTGGTCGGGCTGGATTCAAGAAAAATGATATTCATATCTCTAAATATAGGTGAGTTTTAGCGAATAGGAAGAATAGGGCGGATCTTTTTTTAATTTTAATAAGTAGATCTGTCCCCATTAGGGCGCTATCTGTCTTCTGCGAAGGGCAGCTTAGGGTCGATTCTGTTGAAAAAGTCGACCACTGTTCCCACGGCAGAAAAGTACGCGCCTGAGATTGAAATCTTTATTTTGAGCATAGGGTTCCGGGCTCAGATTTCACATAGCTGGGCGCAAGAAAGGCGTTTTCAGCAGTCAGTACGCGGGCAGCCCGAAAAACCGACTTTTTCAACACAATCGGTCTATTGCAGCCCTTCACGATAGGCAGTTATCGACCCATAGTGGACGGTAGTAAGAGGCGGCTTGTCATCACAGAATTCCTTTCCGTGGATGGCCGGAAACTCTATAAAACCCCACCGTCCCAGGGGCGCCGATTGGGTTTCTCGGGATCGTACAGAGCTAGTACATACGCTCAGCGGAATGGGCATCGCGGTTGATGTACCTTGGCGGCAGTCATAGAGAACTACCAAGGCTGATTGATCGATCCGTCTGCCAGGCGTGCTGAGGCCCTACATGTGTGGCGTCGCGATCCTCTGACTTTTCGGCGCAGGGCATCACTGTTAGCCCATTGAAATGTGCTGGTCAGTCTGATTGACCGCGGCCAGATGGGTCAGTTACTGATTCTACAAACCTCAACCTGGTAGCCCATTGCACCAAGCCGCTGGGCGAACTGTCGGAAGTTAACCTTCGAGAAAAACGGCATGTGCAACGTATCGTTGGGTTGCATGATAGCGAACACGATTCTGTTGCGCGGTTGCGTAACAGGGTCGAAGGCGAACTGAAAATTACCCAACTCCGCCAGATAGCCGTTCACCTGAGTAACGACATCGGGGGTGTTGATCAGAGCTTCAGCGGACACATAGGCTTGAGAAAAGAGATGGCTCAGCACGCTCGACGATGAGTACTTCTTGACGTGGATGATGTGGTGATCCGGCGTGAGCAGGTCGCAAAATTCGAATGGGCCACCAGCACCCGGCAACCTCACTAATTTCTGGTCCAGCAGATAGAAATTTATGTTGTCTGCGATGCGTCTAAGGTAAGCGCCCTCGTGGTCGGTGTGATACGGAGGAAACACCAAGTTGCATGGAACTGCGGCGTCAAAGAAGCGGTTCACCTGCTCGGTGTAATCGCGATCAATCTGGTACCAATCACCCTCGCTGAGCAAATAGATTTTTCCTTCGTGTTCGATCTCCGCCTCAAGGCACGTATACAGAGGCCACGCAGCAAGTCGCTGCTCATCTGCACCGTAAAGGTAGATACGTTCGGATGCCAGCGCCTGGCGGGTGATACCTCGCAGAAGGTGCTTGGCGAGCAGCGCCTGCCGCAGATCGAGCTCGAATGCGATCGTCGGGCCGTTGCGAGATCGGGCGCTGTGTTTCACATATCCGAAGCCGCTGATGTCATTGCCGAGTAGCTCGGGTGGCGCCGCGCGGACACGGTCGAATTGCTCTATATTTATCGCAGCCACTAGAAGCCCATCCAGTTGGCCCATCAGTGTGGAGTCGCGTACTGGGACGATGAAGTCCATCCAAGGGTATTTTTCCTTGCAGTGCTCGTCTTCGTACGCCGTCAACAGCCGAAGCGCGATCTCCGGGAAGTCTTCGAGCTTTACATCGGAGTGCAACGCCAATGAGTCCGAACCACTAACGTACTCGCCCTCATCCTGATCGCTCTCCACAATGCCAGTTAGCGATTTCAGGATCTCCGAGTCGAACTTAAAATCGAACTCCGAAATAGACAGCAGCCTTGATGACTGCGCCTTTGAGCGCAGCGGTGTGCGATCAATATTGGACTTTTCCACGGACTTGATCAGTAGTGGATCAGTCAAGCTAAGCGCCGTGCGCAGCCCGAAATAACGCTCAATGGCTAGCGGATCGATCAGGTGCCTGGCGTGGCCAAAAGTGAAGCAAAAGACCCTGCCGTTGACTGCCAGGACGAGCAGGGCTTTGAGCGATCTGCCGGTAAGGTCGAGGCCAGCCACGTCTGGGATGGCACCGAATAGTTGCGTCCACTTCGGATGGGAAGGGTTTTTCTGATGGTAAAAGAGGCACTCAACATCGCCCAATGAAAAAGCGATAGGTCGCAAGTTGACCTCATCGGAAAGTACGTCCTGGACGGTTCGCCCTTCCTTGAGCAGGAACACGTTGATAGTGATCTTCACACGTCACTCCTTGACCTCTCGCTTTGATGTTAAATTGGCATCTGCTTCTCTTTCCGTCAAGGCACGCACGATGTGGTTAAAAAACCACCGGTAAAACCTCCCCTGCGAATCTCGAGATTTATGAGCGAGGGCGCAGTAAGCTTTCCTATCACCCAAGTGATGCACTAGGAGCGGCAATAAACGGAACCTGGCGGCGATGATCATGCCTGGCGCCCCGCTTAGAGCATCATCAACCTCGATACCTAACGGTGCTCTCAAGCTTTGTATGGTCAAGCAGCGGTTGCACTGCTCTCAGGTTTTGCGTTCTGCGATAGAACAGCGACGCTTCTCATGTGCTCATCCTCGACGTCCGTTTTGGGTCGAAAAAACGGTCGTTTGTGAGAGGCAGTTTCTGGCCGAACGCAGTCGTTGGTGACGGCCGTCCATAGGCCATAAGCAACTCTAGGTGGCGAGCCGCACTTGTCTGATGCAAAGGATTAAGTTGCGACATCAGTGGAGCCAAGAAGTAGCTCATAGGTCAACCCTGACGCATAAAACGAAGTTCGCCACTCTAGAAAACCTGGACGGTCCTCGCATAGAAGGCGGACGATCTGCCCATCCTCTGCGATAGAGACTTCTTCCACCAAAGCGATATCTCCCGGTGCCGCCTCTCGAGAGCTAATCCAATCAGTGAAAACTACTTTTGATTGATCAGCGCTGATTAGTTTTATGAGATCGCCTTTAGAAAGTGCCATGTTCTTTCGCCTGGATTTTTACTGATAACAAGAGCATGGGCATATCGGCTTTTTTAAGACAAGGCTTTTTTGGTCCGAGGGCGTCCTTTGGGCGATGTCCGCTTCTGGCCGTTCTCTGCCCCTCGCGAAGGGCGGTTTTCGGCCAAAAGCGGACATCGGCAAGCTACGATCTTCATCACTCATTGTAAAATTGACACGCACCGATTCAACAATTCTTCATTGTTTACTATCACTAAATTCAAATTTTTTCTAGCCCGAGTGATATTCTGAAAAAGCATCATAACGGGGTGATAATATGCGCGCCCTGTGTAACAAAGCTCCCCGTCATCATCGTAAGAAAAATAACGATCCAACGTTATGACAACGCCATCAAATTCTTGACCTATGACTTGATGAGAGGTCTTCTCATCCTGGCAAAAGTAATCTTCGTGATGCTCCTTATTATATTGAGAGGGAGTGAACCGTAAAACTTCCCACCCAGGCTCATCCAAACCAGACAAATAGAATTTGGCATCCTCCGGACTTTTGAAATAATTAATCTGGATGTTGTCTCTCCCCTCCAAAGCCAATTTACGCTTGTTATTGAATAGCATCTTTACAAACGCGGCAATTTCTTTGTTGGTTCTAATTTTCTCCGATAGCTTATGCACAACCAGCCCGTTTATGGCATTAATTTTCTCATCGATTTTTGCCCTCTCCTCCGAATTTGAGAGCGTCTGCACCTTATCATAAGAGAATATGCAACTCCCCTTCGCCGCCTCGACTTTCTCAATCACGTCCTTAAGTTGCCCTGCGTAGATACGCTGTGCTTCGTCGATCACAACCAGATCATAAGCAGCCAGGTTGAAACTGGTGTAATTCTTTATAGGCACAATCTTCCAGCCATTCCTAACCAGCTCATTTTGCCCTTCATTCAAGTAGCCACAATGAATGACAAGAACATTCCTTGCGGCTCTCCTAAACTCATCTACTATATCGTATACAAGTAGAGTTTTCCCAGTACCTGCGCTACCCACAACGCTGACGAATCTGGATACTTTAGGGCCGCTAAAATGTCGCAACACTACACTCTTAATTTCTTCCTGCTGATGAGTGAGAAAATACTTTCTCTCTAGGAATTTTTGAGTAGAGTTAAATGGAGAAACCAGATAATCTGACGGATTGAAGAGATTGTCCACAACCTCTGCTCGATCAACTTCTTGGCTATCAAGCAGATCTCGAAGCGCTACAAGATCAACTTTAACTAAATTATCATCATCCTGAAGACCATACAATGTTGCGACATCAACAACATACGTACAGGCATACACCTTTCTCCCAATGCAGCCAAGATAATACTTATTCCTGACGAGTTGCGCTTTAACCTTATCCTCCGGACAAGTTTTTTTGAGCTCAATATTAACAATAAACTTCCTCCCAAACCTCAATAGATCGAACTCCTTACCTATCTGAGGGATTTTGTAGCTAACATAAAATTTATCAAAGACGCTTATCTTGCTTGGCAGCGCATATAACGCGTTAAGCAGAACTTTTAAATCTATTATTTCGGAGGGTTTGATATTGATGCCATGAAGATCCAAAAAAGCATTAAAGCTCAATGGAGCCAACGAGTCACTCGCCTGAACCAACGACAGCAGGTTGATATACTTCACGCGACACCCCTTTAATCCCTTGCAAGCCCTAAGCCCTGCGCATTGACAAATTTATTTCACTGCTCGGATCTAATGTCCGCTCTACACGCAGTTGTTATTAACTAGTTGAAAGGCTTCTTTTATAGGCGATTTTTCGCGATCCGGCCAGCAGTTAGCCCCCTTGCCAAACTGAGTGCACCCATGGCAATCAGGAACGCAGAACACGTAGGTAACCCTAGGCGGGGAGATTCGGGAGCCGTCTCGACCTACTATCCTGTTTGAGACTCTAGAAGTGGCGCAACTATAGTCCGCCATGGGTCGAGATCAGTCACTCGCGAACGTCTGCTTTTGGCCGAGGGTGTGTAAAAACGTTTTTGAGCGCGACAGGTACTCAAAACGGGACTGGAAATCGCGTTTCTACGCGAAATCCACATCTGCTGACGTGCCGATAAATTTCAGATTTAACGTAGACGCGCACACTTCAATTTTGGCGAAGCGTTTTTACACACTCTGGGCCGATTGCTGCCTGTCGCAAATGGCTGCAGTCGACCAAAGCGGACATTGCCTGTAGTGAAGTTGACCGACCATGAATCCGTATTGCAGCATGGAATTGATGTGCGGCAGCGCTGTGCGGCCAGTCTGTAAGCGCTACCTTCGCACCTAACCGGAAGAAGCTCATGATCATGGTGTTACCGAAGATCGAACTCAAAGAACTGTCGGTGAAAGCGGAAGCAGACGGTTTAAGGCTGAGTGATCTTGTCCCCATTTGCGAAAGGTTCGGCGTTGCACCGCATGATGTGCTGAACGAGCTGTCCGTCGCGGTTGCGGAAGGCTATCTACAAGGATCTCTACTCTATGATTTTTGCGACGGCGTTATGAACGGGATCATAAATGCCGTGGTTGAAGTAGGCATGACTAACGACATGCCTCAGCCCGCTTTCTCGCTTTACCAAGCATTCGATCAAGGTGAATGGTTCCGCAGTAACGACCCACCGGAGACTGACCCAAGTGAGAAATACACGAAGTCGGCGGTCGAGGAAATAATGCGTACCCTTAGAGATTAGCTTTCACAGATCGAGAGGTTTTCGCTTTTCGGCTGGAAGGTAGTGGATCGAATGCTTTTGGCCGTTTTCTACCTTTGGCAAACGTCAGATACGGATCGGTTGCTACCGACAATGAGTCCTTCTAGGCGACGTACCTTGGGAGATAATGGTGCCCTCTTGCGAGCATGCCATCGTAGCCATTATTGGTTACACAACCACAGCGCGCTCAGCGGTATTCCATAATGTATTCCATCAAAAAAAATCTTACCCAATTTATTACTCAAAATCAGATAGATACACAATCAGTTCAAATTACCCCGGCCGCCCACACGGCAAAGAATGGAGCCGCGATTTTTTCGTTGACCAGCAACAAACGCCCACCAGTCTCGGCTGTAATGATGTGTACTGGTGAGCGCGGTCGTTTACTCCACACTACTCAACGGCAAAACGCCTTTGGTAGTGGCGCTGCATTGCCGCCAGCATTGCCACCTGATGTTCAGCCGCCTGCGCATCTCCCCATTCGTTGCTCGAATAGATAAAGTCCATTTTCAAAGAGTCTGGCCGCTTATCTAGGGATCGCTTGTTCAGGAATCGCTGGCGCTTTTCATTGTATGGCAGATTGCTGTACTCGGAGTTGATGCTGCGCGAGACCAGCGCCAGATTGCCAAAGCGGTTCAGCCAGGCGCTGGTGACCTTATTGGTATCGGTCGCCTGTGGATTCTGCGGCGAAATATGCTCCACCGAGTTCTTGGCGGTGAAGCGGAAGTTGCCCCATGCATCATGATCACGATGCTGCTCATGCCAGAGTACAAAGTCCAGCTTGTAGAACCAGTAATGGGCAAAGTCGACGCCGTAATCGCAGTGCAGCACTGCCTCGAATTGAAGCGCAGCGGCGGTACGCCAGGGCTCGTTCATGAATGCCCGCGTGCGCACTATTAAGGGATCGCTCGTCACTTCCCCGAGCAGTTGGTTATCCAAATGACACAGGAAGCCGTAGTAGCGCTCAACCGCCTCCACGCCGCCACGCACGGTTTGCGCATGCTTGTGGATGAAATAGAGGAACGGTGTCAGCCAATAATGGGTGGTGATCTCCTGGGAATGGTAGAGCATGCTCTGCAGTAACGACATGCCTTGTTTCAGATCATTGTCACGGCTGCGATTGATGTAACGCTTGTCATCATTGGCAGAGATCGAGGTGTGGCAAATTTGATGAACCTCGTCATCCCCCTGATCCACCCACTTGATGACGTATTCATCCCAAAGCACCCGCATACGCCAAAGCAGGTCGATGAACCCTTGTGCCCTCGCGGTACGCTGCGCGGGCTCCGCCGGCTGCAGTAAATTGGCCTCGAACAAGGTAAGCAGGTGCCGATCCAGCACGCGGGGCAGATCCGGCTGCCCTTGCTCTTTCAACCAGATGCGCAGCACATGCAGAAGGAACAAAGGGAAGCCAATAATACTGCGCGCCCATGGTGCCTCCCCTTCGTCCATCGCGATGGTCGCGGATCCATTGTCAAACTTGGGATCTGCGCCGTTGACAATGTTCTCCAAGGTCAGCCGTTCAGCAGATTCCACCTGTGCAGCCTCGGCTCTTCGCGACAGCAGCCCGTGCACAGCTACTGCGTGAAGCAACTGCCCTTTGCTATAGAGATCACCCAAGCGGTGTGCCTCCAGCTGTGTATCCTGGCAGAGATTACGTTCGACAAAGCCACTCATGTCGGCACAAGCGTTCCACAAAGCTGCGTAACGGGAACGGCTTTCGGCGGGGATGTCGCGCAATAGCCTAGCCTTGAGAATTTCGTGATGCTGGAGCTGGATGCCGCGGTTGTTGATGACCTCAAACAACTTGTTCAAGTCCATCCCCTCAGGCACCTGTGTGAGCACGAGCGAAACCTTGCGATAAACGAAGCAAGCGAGTTCCTTGAGGTATTCGTCATCCACAAGCTTGCCATCCGCACGCTTGTAGGTCTGCTTGAAAGAAGCCATCAGTTGCTGAGCTTCTCTCATGCATTGAGTATCGGGGATCTCTGGGCTTGCTCCACTTTTGCCAGGCATCATGCTGGCGAGGAAGGTGTTCACCTGCTCGCGGATCGAGAAATGCAGGCGAGGAATCACGCTGTCTTTCAGCACTACCCTGCTGAAGTCACCCATCACTTGGTTCCATATGGCGACCGTGCTGAGCATCCACAGCGTCGTGAAGCGCTGCTGCCCATCGATCAGGTCGAAGCGGCGCAGTCCCTTAAGGCGATCTTGCTCAGAGGTTTTTTCGACCAGCAGGGCACCACCCAGAAAAAACTGGTCTTCGCCCCGATCAAAGGCATTCGCCATATCGGTCAGCAATGTCTTGATCTGATCATCACCCCAGACGTACAGACGCTGGTAGATAGGCACGTTGAAGCACCAGGCCGCGTCGTCTTGATGAACCAGCTGCTCCAAGGTGAAGAGACGGGAATCAATACTCATGGCGATCTTCCTGGCAAGTCTTCAAGTACGTTTCGAGCCATAGCGATTTACCCGCAAGGGTCGAGCATTCGGAGTCCAACTGCCCTTGATAGAAATCCAGGACCGCCCTCTTGTATCGCCCCTGCACCCCCTGCCCTGCTGATACCGTTTCGTTAGCATATGAAGACGCCACCGCTTGTTGTCGGTGCTGAAGGAAATCCAGCACCTGCTTCGGGTGGTAACTCTGGGCAATCACATCCAATAGGTTCAGCTCGGCCAGCCTGAAGAAATTGGCCGCAGTTTCCTGCTTGACCTGTTTCTTCTCCAGGCGAATCGCGCCCAGCAAAAACTCCAGGCGCAGGGCAAAAGCGGTCAGTTGTTCAACGTCGAACTGATCGACATACATCAGGCTACAGAGCATGAAGATCTCGCGCAGGTACTCCTGGTTACTACGCAGCAGCTGTTTGTAAATCGTGCGGAAGATACTGACCTGCGGACAAGGCGCAGGATCATTCATTAGCCGTTGCAGCAACGCTGCGTACTTGTCTGCGTATAGAAAGAACCCAACACCTTCATGGATGGGCTGACGCAACGCCATAGGCAGGCTTGCAGGATTTTGCCCGACTCGCAGCTGGCTACCCTGCAGCACATAATCACCATCTCCCGCCAGCGTCATGCAGGACGCTAGCCGATTATGCCGGGTCGCGTAGAGCGGCACGCTGTCAATACGGCTACGGCTGTCGGCGGCGTGGGGCCAAGTGTCGCGCTGGAATTCTGCCAGGAGCGGTTCGTGCTTCCCCGCAAGCGTGTGCGATCCGCGCCAACGCCGCGCACGCCAGAGAAAACGATTGAATAAGTTAGGGGCGAAGTCCTGACCTGGGCTCAGCACCGCCGGGTGGCGTTGCAGCCTCTCCCAGCGCTCTGCACAGTCCCTCTGCAGTGCAGCCTTGAGTTCAGTCTTCCCTTGCGCGTAGTCGATCGCACGCAGGTGATAGGCCTTGAGCAGGTCAGTGGCCTCCAAGCGCACCCCGCGGTTGTTCTGGGTGTCGAAGAAGGTGAAAGCGAGGTCAGTGCTGTCCACTTCGATCACTGTCAGCCGCAGCCTTTCGATGATCTGCGGCGCAATCGCCTCCATTTGCTTCAATGCTTGCAACCCTTCAGCAATATGTCGCGCGGATTGTCCCGAATAGCTGAGTGCCTGCCCCACTGGCAGCCTGCCGGTAGAGCGGTGGTACAACAGCGACAGCGCGGTGATGCGCTGCTGACCATCGATGATGAACCGCTTCGACTGGCTTGCGTCGCGATGCAGTAGCACACCACCCATGTAGTAAGGCAGGGTGGTATCCGCCTGTGCTGCATATGTTGCTAGGTCATTGACCAGTTGCGTCAGCTTGTCTGGCCCCCAGACGAAACCACGCTGATAGCTGTCCAATGCCAACGGCCAATCGCTTGCATTGAGTAATTCTGCGAAAGACAGAGTACTGACCCGTACAAGCGAACTCGGCTTGGCGGGTAGAATTTCTCGATTCAATTTTCGTCCCAACGTTTACGCAGCGTCCTGATCAGCGCGTTTCCTCGCAACGCGCGGCCGTCTGGCCCACAGAGTGCGACAGAGCCTTCCGGCAACCCGAAGAGTTCTTCAATCCTTGCCCGGATGGTGCTCACTTTCGCATCCGAGCGCGCGGCCCGATAGCGAGCCGCCTTCCGGTTTCCGATAACGACTGTCGAGTCTTCTTCCTGATCATCCGAAGCCTCCTGGTCCTCGGTATCCCAGGTCTCTTCCGCATCCTCCTCCTCGATCAGCTCGCCATCGTCGTCGACCTCGTCAGCCTCTTCGACTTCAGCGGTCAGGTCAGCCAGCGTTTGGGCATGGGAGTACCATGTGCTGGCATCCTCTTGTTCCCAGACTAAGCCATCCTGGACATGGAAGGTGCGCAGGGCTGCGGAAGACGGAACGTAATCACTGAACCGCGACTTCACGGCCGGCAAAAGTTCAAAGCCAGCCCCCAAGGCACGCAGCACTTTTTCTGGGCCTGCGACCAGCAAAAACTCAGACCAGCACGGCTCGCGGAAATTGACGCTGACAGTACCGTACATATAGAGAGTCGCCCGCAGTGAAGCATCTTGCTCTGCCAATTGGGTGAGTACCTGCATCACAGTGCGGTAGATGCTGAAACCTGCGTCCTCAATGGACTGCGAATCGACCTCGACTGTGGGTAAGGGCGATTTACTGTTGACGAACGCGAGCTCCGTCACCGATTTCTTGATCATTGCCTTCATTCCTTGAGCGGGACCTTGGATGGATGTAACGAGCTGATTTGCGACGATTGCAAATGTTGGGATGACCGCAGAAAGCCGCGAGATCCATCACCAAGCGGACGCCGCATGGCTGAAGGGGCATAATGCCACTATTGCATGACTAAGACTCTAGAATCCCTCGTCGAGCCTGGTTTTCTGCTTGGGGTGCCACCTGAGACAGCAGAAACGTCAAGCGAGATCAACGGCGTGATTGCGCTAGCAGGCTGGCAGTCTGCCACCTAGCCTGACATGCTAAGCCCCTGTAGATCGCGCCCTCGCCCGGAGCTCTCGCCCTTGAAACCCCAGCACTTCAGTTTCACTACCCAAGCCTTCAACAGCACTGCCACCACCGCCAACGTGTTTATCCACGGTTACTCCGCGGGCCACAACTTCACCGACCGGACACTGCTGGTCAGCCAGATTCCGCAGACCTTGAATACCGATATCAACCTGCTGGCGTTTTGGGAATCCAGCCACTTCGGTTCGATCGGCAAGCTTTCGCGCAATGTCATCTTCGGCGCCTCACGCCTGCACCCCGCAGCATCGCTGGCAGCGTTTGCCGGGGACAGAGCCGTGCATTTCGCGATGTCCCGCAAACGCGCGAATCTCGTTGGCGAAGCCCTGCTCGATGAGCTGGGGGAGTACCTGCTAGAACACTACCCCTACGTCACCCACGTAAACCTTGTCGGCCACTCTTTGGGCGGACGAGTGATGATCAGCGCGCTGCGCAAACTGGCCCAAAACCGCGATGCGTGCGACCTGGTCATCAATGACGTGCTGTTGATGGCTGCTGCTGTAGAAGTGTCGGCGGACGAAGCACAGACGTTGAACGACACCGCGAAACGTGTAATTAACGCCTACTCCAAGTCAGACGGTGTGTTGCTGCTCAATGCCGATGAAAAGTGCCTAGGACGGCATGAAGTTAAGCCCTTCGATAACGTTGAAATGACCAAATTCGGCCACCTGGATTACTGGCCGAAACTGCATGACGTGCTCATGCGCACGGGGTTTGCCGGCTTCAACGGCCAACAACTCGGCCAGCCTCAGTTGCAAGACCCGGTGCTCAACGACATCCTGCTGTATGGCCTGCTTCAGGGCGTCCCGCGAGAGGTACTGGCCCAAGGCATCAAACACCTCAAAACCAGCAGTTGGACCAGCATTGATGAGCAACAGCCGCTGCACTCCTTCGTCCGCGAAATGCAGCACCTGGGTGGCCACTGCATGGTGAATTTCGTGCGGGGCCGGGGTATTGCCTACGCCGCGCTGCTGGACATGCTGGTGGAGCACTTCGACCTGGGCAATGACCGACAACGTTGCGGCGCCGTCGTGGAGTTAGAGGCGCTGTTGGTTCGGCAAGTGTTCGACAACGCGTTCCCGGAAGGTCATCCCTTCAGCAGCTCGCCTATTGCCGCAGTGAAGGCCATGCCTGCTGACACCTATTTCAGCCATGTCGACGCACTAGCTGAGCGCTTGACCCTGGCCTCCTACGCCAAGGCTCCCACCTCTGCTCCAGAGGTGGAAAGCTCCCAAAGGCTAGCAGTCACCGGCGCGACCCTCAATATCACGCAACTAGCAAGCTGGAAAATTCTGTCGGCGTTGCCCGAGCTACTGGGCACGCATATAGCCGGCCGCTGGATGACTAATTTCAAGACCGCGCTGAAACCCGGCTACTCGGCTTTGGTTCCCGCCGTGGCTGTGGTGTTTTTTGCGCGGGTTCACTGGGGGAGCGAGCGCGGGTTTAGACAGCGCTGAGACACCCACCGCACCAAGCGCAACCAACGTCAGATAGGAAGACACCATGACTGCACCCGAAGACCTCCCCGAAGGTCTCTACCTCAAGCTCATCGAACATGTCGCCGCGCTGCTCAGCGCCCTGGGCCGAAGCGCTGACGACGCCAGCCTCGCCTCTGCCCAGGCGGATGCCCAAAACAAGCTCAAGGAGATCGAGCAGGCCCTGACCAAGGCCATCCTCGAGCTGAAGGAAAACGCTGAGCACAAGACCTTCACCGTGGCTTTCTACGGGGAAACCAACGCGGGCAAGTCGACCCTCATCGAAACCTTGCGCATCCTGCTCAAGGAAAGCACCAAGCAGGCCCAGCGCCAGCGCTTCCTCGCCCTGCAACAGAAGTCAGGCCTGAGTGAAGCAGCACTACAGGCAATGGAAGGGGAAATCGCCTCGTTGACCTCGCGCTTGGCCCAGGCCAAGGCTGAGGTGCTCGCCGCCGACGCCCGCCACGACCAACGCCAGGTCGAGCAACAGTTGCAGGAAGAGGCCCTGCGCACACGTATCGAAGAACAGAAACACAACGCAAACCTGTTCCAGCGCATCCTCAACCTGTTGCGCAAGCTGCCCGAAGAAATCGCCCTTGTGCAGTTGCAGGCCGGAGCCTCGGTACTGCCGGTGCAGCGTGAGGCCGAGCTAAACACTTTGCGCCAGCAACAGGAACAATTGCAGGGCCAGCTCGGCGAGCAAAGCCAGCGCTATGCTACGACGCTCGACAGCCTGCAGCAGTTGGCCGCTGTCGAAGACGGCCGCATCATCGGCGATGGCCGCGCCGACTTCACTCGTGAAACCCAGGCGTACACCTTCGAGAGCGCTGGGCAGCAGTTCCAACTGCTCGATGTACCCGGTATCGAGGGCGATGAAAGCAAGGTCTGCGAGCAGATCAATAAGGCGGTAAAGCGTGCCCACGCGGTTTTCTACGTCACCTCCAAAGCAGCGCCGCCGCAGACAGGCGACGCCGGGCGGCCTGGCACGCTGGAGAAGATCAAGGCGCAACTGGATGCGCAGACGGAAGTATGGACGCTATACAACAAGCGCATCACCAACCCTATCGCCCTCGACAAACCAAGCCTGGTAAGCGCCGATGAACAAACCAGCCTGGACAACCTCGACCAGGTCATGGCCGGCCAGCTCAAGGGCCACTACCGCCGCAGCATGACCCTGTGCGCGCTGCCTGCGTTCTACGCCGCTGCCGAATGCCTGGTGCCGCGCTCCATCGCGGCGACCAGCCGCAAGAAGTTCCTCGATGCCATGCCGGCGGACGAGCTACTCACGAAGTCCGGCATCAAGCAGTTCTACCGGCACCTCACCCATGACCTGGTGACCGATGTGAAGGCCAAGATCCGCCTTTCGAATATGAACAAGGTGCAGTTGGCCGTCACCCACGTGTGCGAGGAAATTGCGGTCATCCAGCGCAAACAGTTCGCGCCACTGGCCAAGAAGCTCAAAGAAGAGGCCGAGAGCGCTTGCGACCAATTGCAAATCGCCTTCAAATCGCTCAACAGCCGACTCGCCAACGAGGGCGAGAAGGCTATCGGCCAATTCGAAGAGAACGTGCGCAACCGCGTGTACGAACGCATTGGAAGCAACATCAGCAACGATGAATTCAAATCCACTCTCGAACAGGTATTCGAGAGTGAGCAAGCCGCCCTGCAAGAAAAACTGCCTGCGGTGTTAGATAAGCAAGTCGAGCGGTTCCAGAACCAAGTCAGCGATATCGTGCAGCGCTTCGAAGCTCATGCCAAAGATCTGCTCGACGGCTACTCGAAAATCGGCAAGACCCGCTTGGCCAGCGACTTCAACCTGAATGTGAACATCGACAACGGCATCAACGTAGTGGGTCTGCTCGCCAGCCTGGCCGGTGGCGTGGCGTTGTTCTGGAACCCGGTAGGCTGGGTGTTGATGAGCATTGGCGTGGCCACGCTACTTATTGGGGTGCTCAAGTCGGTGTGGGGCTTCTTTGACGACGACTACAAGAAAGGCCAACAACGCAAGGCCACCGACAAGAACCTCGATCAAGCCTGTGAGGCCATCCGCGAAGGTTTCCAGAAAACCCTCAAGCAAGCGCTGCCGCCGCTGGAAGAAAAGATCGAGCACATTGACAGCGTCCTGCATCTACCCGCCCGCCAGGCCACGCACATCCACCGCAAGCTCGCAGCCGCGCACCGCGGCCTGAACGACCTTGCCAGCAACTTCAACGCATAAGGAACTGCAAAATGCATTCGACTCTTGAAAGCTTTCAACACCAGAACAACCACGCGCTGGCACTGCTGGGCAAGCTGCAGGCGTTTCTCAAACAAGGTGCCGCGCTGGGCGTCAATATTGACCCCAGCCTGTTGAGCAAACTCGAACACGCCAGCCAGAACCTGGCCACCGAAAAGCTCAAGATCGCCCTGATCGGCGGCTTCTCCGAAGGCAAGACGTCCATCGCCGCCGCGTGGATGGAGCGCCTGGACAAAGCCAGCATGAATATCAGTCAGCAGGAGTCGTCCAACGAAGTGAAGGTCTACGACGTAGACAACAACTTCGTGCTTATCGACACCCCCGGGCTGTTCGGTTTCAAAGAGCAGTACAACGCCGACATCGATGCCATGGAGAAGTACAAGGACATCACCCGCAAGTACGTCAGCGAAGCGCACTTGGTGCTGTATGTGATGAACTCCACCAACCCTATCAAGGACAGCCACAAGGACGACCTAAACTGGCTGTTCCGCACCCTCGACCTGCTGCCGCGCACGGTGTTCGTGCTCAGCCGCTTCGACGAAGTGGCCGATGTTGAAGATGAAGACAG
>NZ_WUUD01000026.1:493312-522291 GCF_009831705.1 Pseudomonas sp. PICF6
TGTCGCATATCGGCAACCTGCAGCAGGCCACTGCCAGGAAGATCCAGGCCAGTGGCGGGCCGGCGAAAATCGTCGAGCAAGCGCGCAAGAGCGTCATCCTCGATGTGCTACACAAGGAGTTGCCTGTAGCAGTGGAGAACGACCAGCGCCTGGGTGATGAAGTGGAGCGCCTGAGTGGAGTCAACCGTGCCCTCACTCGCCAACTCAGTGGTGCCGAGGGGCAAATGAGGGAAGTACGCGCAGGCTTGCGCGAGTTCGTTGCGCGTTATTTTGCTGGGCTTATCCTGCGCACCAAGGGCCTGACCCAGGAAACCTTCCAAGAGTTCTTCGAACATGAAATAGGTCGCGACGGCGTGATGGTCAACGCTCGCCTGAAGAGCGAGTTTGATCGTCAGCTCAATGGTGTCAGCCAGGAGCTTTCCCGCATGCGCCTTAGCTTCGATTCGGAGATCGACCACTTCAACAGCACGGTGATCGACCTGGGCAAGCAGGGCTTGAACTATGTGGTCAAGGGCAAGTTCATCAACAACGGCAGCATCCTGGCAGCCCGTGATGGCATCGTCACTGCGGCCAAGACGTTCGGAGTGGATCTGGGCAAGACCCTTAAGTTCCAGCCGTGGGGTGCGGTGAACCTGGCCAAGAACCTCAACGGCATTCTGTCAGTGGCTGGCTTGGCACTGGAGGCCTGGGACAGCTACGAGCGCAAGAAGCGCGAAGATCAGTTCCGCCTGGCGCTTGTCGAGATGGAGAACAACTTCAACGATCAGCGTGAAGAACTGCTGGCCCTTATCGACAACCCAAGCTTCGAGGCCCAGTTCTTCCCGGACTATGCCTCATTGCAAAGCAATGCCGAAGACGTGCGCAATGCTATCCAGAGCCAGAACACGCTGCGTGAACAGTTCCAGCAATGGCGCCAAAGCGGGGAGTTTATCGAGGCCGAGTTTACCCGTATCGAAGGGTAAAAGCCGCGCACCTCAGCTCAAAACTCAAACGCTGTGCAATGCCTGTCGGGGCTGGTTTACCTGCTCCTACAGGCATTGAGAGCTTATGGCTTGGCCTGCTCCGGCGTGATCCAGCGCACTTCGATACGCCGCTGCTGAGCATCCTCCGGCGCAATGCCAGGGATGGGCTGGGAATCTCCATAACCCGCCACCACCACTCGTCTTGCCGTGGCCGCATCCAGGTTGCCAATAATCAACTTGCGCGCCTCACGCGCGCGCGCGGCCGAGAGCGTGAAGTTGTCGTCGTAGACTGTGCAATTGGCCTCGAAGTTGGTGACTGGGCGCAACACCGGCAGGTTATCGGTATGGCCCTCGATGTAAACCTGGGCGCCCTGGAACTGCCCCAGGAACTTCTTCACCGCCACCTCGATGCTATTGAACGCTTCCCGCGACTGCTCAGTAATGCAAGCACTACCACGGCCAAACACACCATCACGCAACGTCAGCTTCTGCGCGCCCAGGTCTAGCGCGACCAAGCTGGCGCCGTCAGTACTGTTCAGCGAGTCGCGCAACGCACCCAGTAACTGCTCCACCTTCTGCCGCTGGCTGGCACTGCTCTGGGCCTGCTCCTGCTGGTGCTTGATGTCCGAATAGCTCTTCTGCAACACCGCCATCACCAACAGCAGCATCACCACCGCCATTACCCCAGCCATCAGGTCGGCAATGGACACCCATTCATTCGGTTTGTCTTTCATCGCCCGTTACCTTCACTCGACCGTTTCTTGCTGCAACACCACCGGCTGCGGGCGGTCGAGAACATGAAGCTGCTCGATGATCTGGCGCAACGACTGGGTGATCTCGGTGCCGGTACTGTGCTGCTGGCTGCGTTCGGCAAGGTTGCCCAGTGCTTCCAAGTGCTGCTGAATACCCTGAAGGTTACGGCCGATCATCTCCACCCGCGCCGCCAGTGCATCCACGGCAGGTTGCAGCGGGCTGCTTTGCTGCATGGCGGTGAGCTGCTCGACCAGAACCTTGATTTCGTTGGCTGCCAGCTCGGCCTGTTTCGTCACATCGTCGTAACGGCCATCGAGAGCGACCATGCGCCGGCCGCTTTCGGAAACCGCCTTGAGCCCCGAGGTGATACGCTCTTGCAGCACTTCCACCAGGTGCGTCATGCCTTGCACTTTTTCCTGCAAGGTGTAGCTGGAGCTCTCGAACGTGCTAAGGGCCGTGGCCTGCATTTTCAGCGAACGCTCATTGGACGACTTCATGTCATCCATGATCTCGCCGACGCTCTGCGACAGGTTGTTCACCGCACTGGAGATACCTTGTGTGGCGCCAGACAAGCTGGCAGACATTTGCTCCATGTTGCCGGTGAAGCTGCTACCCATCAGCCCAATGGTCTCGCCCAAATCCTGCTTCAGGTGCCCCAGCACACCGGAGACACCTTCCTTGAAGTCGGCAATGGCTTGCTGCAGGTCACCGGCCGATTCACCGATGGTGCTCGCCGCGCTGGCCATCTGCTCGGCAGCGCCAGAAATTGCCGCCAGGTTGCGCGCGTTGCTGTCGATCAAGTGCTCCATGGCTTGGCGGGTAGCATGGGCGTCTTCAAGCTGCGCCTGGTTCTGCTCGCCATGCTGTTGCAATTGGGTGTCGATGCCGCCCAGCGCCATCAGCACTTGATCGCTGGTGCCGTTCAAGGCTTGCAGCATTGGCAACGCGGTGGCCAGGGACTTGCCGCTGGCTTGCTGGGCTTGCAGCAGGTCTCGGCGAACCTTGCTGCTGGCTTGGGCTTCCTGCAGCAGGGCTTGCCCTGCCTGGTTTGCGGTCGCTTGCAGCTCTTGCAGCTTTTGCAACTGCTGGCTACCCGCCTGCTGGCCCCTGAGCAGCGACTGGGTGCCGGCCTGCTGCTCCTGAACCAGAACCTGCAAGGTCTGGGTACCGGTTTGCTGCTCTTGCAATAACGCTTGCAGGGTCTGGTTGCCCGCTTGTTGATTCTGCAGCGACACCTTCAACGGCTCCAGCAACGCGTCGATGCTGGAGCGGTTGTTGGTCAGCGCCTGTTGGGTCGTGGCGGTGTGGTGCTTGAACTGGCGGCTCTGCAAGTCCAGCAACTGGCGCTGGCTCTCGTTCTGGGCTGCCATGTTCTGGTCGAGCCGGGCCAAGGTGTCGAGCAGCGTCGCCTGCGCCTGCTGGCGTTCGTCCTGGCGCTGCTGGCGGCTGCTGTCGAAGGCATGCTTCATCTGCTTGGCGCACCAACGCAGGCGACGTTCCTCGTAGCCGTTGCGTGCGCCTCTAGGCTCATTGTTTCGAACTCCGCAATTTGGATGAGCGCTGGCGGCAAGCCCCTGCGCTTCGATATCCGGGAGCGATAGCCCTGCGCTATGCGTTGCACGCTGAGGCCCTGACAATGGCCAGTGTTCTGGGGGTGGAACTGGTCTGTTCCTCGTATAACCCAGCATCGCACAAACGTCGCCAAGCCTGAGGTGTAACCCCGATCTGGCGGCGGAAGGTACGGATGAAATGGGATTGGTCACAGAATCCGTGGCTGTGGGCGATGTCGGTCAGCGAGGAGTCGGTCGTGAGCATGATCTGACGCGCAGATTCGATGCGACGACGTGCGACGTAAACCAGCGGCGTTACACCAAAGGTATTTTTGAAAGCATGCGAGAAGTAACTGACACTCAGGCTGAGAACAGCAGCCAACTGATTTGTGCGTATTGATGAGTCGAGGTTAGCGTCGATGTAGTCAACCACCCGTTTAGTTTGCCAACTGGATAGGCAGCCATGGCGGCTTTTTAACTGACTATCGCTCTTTTGCAACATGACCAGGGCGCGGGTCAGGCATAGGCAGGCTGAGTCACGGTCAATGCTCAGGTGCGCTTGAGCATCTCTAAGCAATTGCATGACGCCGTCATAAGCCTCGTCGGAAATACAGCGCTGAGTCTGGCTGTCTACTGCAGTTGCCGGGGTAACGGCATGCAAGGTGGCACGCATGGCGGTGCTCCACTGTGGATCTTTATGTCCATGGCACCATGCTACGCCGTGCTCTGATCGCACATAAGACAACAATGGGGGGCGCGCGCCCCCCTCAAAAGTGGGGTATTACACAGTGATGATGCCGCGCTGAATGCCGAGAGTGACCGCATGGGTGCGATTGCTGGCACCCAACTTGTCCATGATATTTCTTAAATGCCCCTTGATGGTGTCTTCCGTGATCATGAGTTCCGCGGCGATTTGCTTGTTGGGTTTACCCATTGCCACACATTGCAGAACTTGGATTTCACGAGCGGTCAGGCAGTCGTGGCTTAGGTGATCAGCCAGTTCAACAGCTATCTCTGCCGGGAAATGGTTGTTGCCTGCAGCAATAGAGCGGATGGCATCCAGCAACTCCTTGCGTAGACTACTTTTCAATAAGTAGCCGATAGCTCCCGCCTTGATCGCATGTAATGCCCGTACATCACCCCGATAGGTGGTCAGAATGGCAATGCGTGCGCAAGGAAACTCGGCGCGAATGGCATGAATCGCCTCGATGCCATCCATCTCGGGCATTTGTAGATCCATCAGGGTGACGTCCGGGCGCAGCAAGCGAAATAGCTGAAGCGCTTCGTGCCCATTGGTCGCCTCGCCGACCAGCGCTATGTCTGATTGGGCTTCAAGGACGGCGGCTATACCCTCGCGCAGCAGAGGGTGGTCATCGACGACCAGCACGCGTATCTGTTCATTCTCTGGGTGCACACTCAGGGCCTCAATTGGGTCAATACACGTAGCCACTGGCTAAGACGTCGCGGGATACGTCGATAGGCCATTACCGCGGGTACAGTCAGTTGAATTTCAGTGCCGCTGTGGGCTCCTCTTTGAATAGACAGCCGCCCGCCTATTTTTTCGGCCCGCTCCAGCATGCCGTGTAAGCCCCAGTGATTGGGGCGGATATTGGGCGGCAGATACTGTGGGTTGATGCCGCTACCATTATCGCCAACGCTCAGCTGAAATGCGTGTTTGGTGTAGACGATCTGGATTTCCACATTCTGCGCATTGGCATGTCGAAAGGCGTTCATGATCGCTTCACAGCCTATCCGGTAGCTTTCTTCACCGACTATAGGGTGCAGCGGCAGTGGCGTGCCGTGGCTGCTCAGGGTAAAGCGCGTACTGCCTTCTAGCTGCAGCTCACTCGTGACAGCGGCAAATGCATCGATCAGGTCCAGAGCCGGCTCGTTCAGATCACGCAGATTATTCACCCGCTCTCGTGCCTCCACCAAAACCTGATCTGCGCGGTCTAGCGCTCTCTCCATTCTGCCTCGAGCCGGATGAGTACTGGGTATTTGCTCAGTGGCGGCTTGGAAACTCAACATAAGGCCCTGCACACCCTGGAGTAGGGTGTCATGCAGTTCACGGGCGATTCGCTCGCGCTCGGCGTGTCGCTCCTCAAGGCGGTCCCGCAGATTCTGGGCCGAACGGCGAATATTGAAGCGATGCAGCATCCACAAAACGCTTACCACTGCTAGACCGCTCAATACGATAAACAGTGGGGTGTGGTAGAAAACGGGTCGAATACTGAAGCTCAGCACGGCCTCTTCGGTGCTCAGTAGCCCACCCTGATTGGAGGCTAATACGCGGAACCTATAATCTCCGGGGCCGAGCCCCGTATAGATGGCGCTACGTTTTGAACCCGCCTGCTGCCAGTCTGTGTCGAACCCCTCCAACAAATAGCGAAAGTGCAAGCCTTGCATACCTGAGAGGCTGAGCGCTGTGTAAGAGATTTCGATGCTTCTTGGCTCTGCTCCCAGCCGTGACAACTCACTGGGTGGGGGTTCCTTACCATCGACATTGAATGATTGGATAACTACCTTGGGGGCGGCTTTACTCTGCACGTATCGAGTTGGATCGATCCAGGTCACGCCCTTACTGGTGCTAAACCATAGACGTCCATCCGTACTACGCACTGCAGTGGGTAATGGAAGTACTTGGTGGGGGTCGTTGGCCAGGCCACCAATCACCTCATAGCTGCGGTAACTTATCTGATATAGCGGGTCAGCGATGGCGCGCTTTAATTCACGAGCGGTCAACTGATAGACCCCGGCTTTGCCGTGGAGCCAGAGATCATAGCTACCGTCGCCTTCAGGTTCTCTGGGAGGTACGGCTAGAATCGCGTAGATATTGTCGAACAGTCCATTGTCCGGTAGATGAAGGCTGTGGAAGCGCTCACCATCGAAGAAGGCCACTCCACGCTGGCCACCAACCCAGGTGAGATGGCCCTGATGTAGCATCGCGGTGACATGACCAACCTTTAAGCCTTCGTCCGCCCCCCAGTGTCGTTGTACCTTGCCGTCGTGAGTCACAATCAGGTTATTGCGGTAGCCGAACCAGAGCCTGCCAAGAGGATCAGTGGTAGCGCTGACAGGCATTAGCTGGCTTGGATCAGCATTAGGCGGGGCAACGATTGACCAACGTCCGTCTCGAAGAACGAACAACCCTTTGCGGTTGATCGAAACCCACAGGTCGCCCGCCTGATCGAGAGTCATCGCGCGTACGGCTGAGTCAAGCGCATCCTGAGTTGGCAATGAGGCAACTCGCTCGATTTTGTCTCCTTGCGCACGCCATATACCGTTGCTGCCAGCCATCCAGATATTACCGTTAGCATCACCGAAGGCATTACTAATCGGTGCCGGTATATCCAGAGTGGTCAACCCCGTACTGCTCAGGCGCATTGCAGGTAGGTTGCTGGTACCTGCCCAGACGCTGCCTGCCGCACCGGCAACCAATGCGAAATTCTGGGCGTTGTGTGGAAATGCGGCCGAGACCATAGCACTAGGCCGAAAACGGTCTAACCCGGCGCTAGTGCCCACCCAAATATTGCCGTCGACATCTTCGAGTATTGGGAGAACGTTATCTGCACTCAAGCCATCCTTGGCCATAAACGCTTCTTGGTGATCAAGGGCGTCAGTTATCGATAGCGCGTTGCGGCTGGCAGAGGCTGGCACATAGCGAACGCCCTTACCGCTGGTACCCACCCATATCGCCCCGGCGCTGTCGAATAACAAACCATTAGCACCGTCGATTACGGTCACCTGGGTCGCCGCATCGCCTTCGCTTGGCACGATTCGGCGCAGCGAACCGCCATATCGTTCGGCCATCCAGATGGCCCCATCTGGAGCCTGAGCCATTTGACTCACCCAACCCACCGCAATGCCTGCATCGACAAACGCTCGGGCCCCCGACGGCAGATAGAACAGGCGATCTTCATTGGCTGCCCATAGCGTTCCGTCGCGGTCGAGGAGTACCGCGCGGGCATGTCGTCCCGGAAAGTTCCAGTCGGTACCGATACGTTGCCAGGCGTTACCGTCAAACCGTGCCAAACCATCATTTGCGGCGATCCAGACTGCGCCACTGTGATCCTTGGCGATGCTATAGACCACTCCGCCAGGCAACCCAGCGCTGACTGGGTAGGTGGTTATGCCCGTGTCGGTGATCAGGCTTATGCCCCCAGTACGGAGACCGGCCCACAAGCCCTCATCCTCCGCCTTGAGTACGGAAATGATGCCAAGCGGGTTACCGTCTGGCGGGGTATAGCGCGCGAAGTCCAGACCATCAAAGCGATAGAGCGAATCGTTGGTTCCGAGCCAGAGATAACCGTCTCGGGTCTGGGCCAAAGCCCCTACCTGGCTAGGTCCCTCATCAGCGACGGTCCAACGGTGGTGCTCCAGCGTGTCCAGTAAGTAGTCGGAGGCCGTTGCCGTCGTACTGAACCATGGCAGGCAAACCAACAGCATATGGATTGCCAACGCCGTGCATGTGCGCCAGCGATTTCCTGGGGTGAACATCTGCTGTTTGGTTGGGTAAGATCCCAATACGCTAATCACCGCGCGAACCTGAAAAAAATCAAAAACGACCCAGCTGAGTTTGCGCCCATTCAATTGTGTAGTCAGCTACTTGCTCCCAACCTGGTTCGGTGATGAGCCAATGGCTGTACCCGGCAAAGCACTTGAGCGAGGTGCTGGCCGCAGAGCGGTTGTAGTGCCGATAGTTCGACGTCACCACGCAGGGCCGTACGCTGTGATCGTTCTCGGCGGCGATCAACAGCAGCGGTGCTCTGCGGTCATTGGCAAAATCGACATAGGTGCCAATACCGAAAGCCGCTTCAAAGAAAATCCGCCCCGGTGCTGGCACGATATGGTTTGCATATAGCAGCGCAATATCCTGGATCGCCATAGCCTGGGTAAATTGTTGGGTAAATTCTGGTAGCGGAAAATACATGACTCGCTTCCAACTGCTCCAGGCCATGCGCATGGGTATCGCCCTGTAGAGAACGCTCAAGCGCGGTATTACCCCGCGAGGGGGTATCGCTGCAATCGCAATGCCGGCACAGCCAAGACCACGATCCAACAGCATCTGAACGAGCAGACCGCCCAGCGAGTGGCCAATCAGCAAGGGCGGCTGAGGCATGCGCCGAATCAGCGCTGCATAGTGCTCAATAATTTGTCTGATCCCAAGCCGTGGGAAATCGGTATGTGGCGCGCTGCGCAGCCTCTCTGGCGGCCCCTCCGATAAGGGCCAAGGTGGCGCAATACAGGTGTAGCCGCATGCCCGATAGCGACTGGAGAAATTATCCCAGGCGGCGGCAGACAGCCATTCGCCATGTATGAATAGCACGGTTGTATTCATCATCCCTGATCCCATAAGAAGCGTTTTTCCGAGACGCGAGTGAGATTGCGCTCGTGCATCAACGCCTCAATAAGAATCAGCAGATTGAGACCCACCTTGCGCATGTCATTGCGGTTCATGCGTTGACTCCTTTGTGAATGCGCTCAGGTGTGGGACTTAGTGGGGGTCAGATAGTGATGAATGCGTATGGCGACCCCGACCGCTTGGAACTGGCGAGCCGCAGCCTCGATGCGTTGTTCGGCACGGGTTACCCGGCCGTGGTGGCGCAGATGTTCAAGCCAGGACTCATCAAAGAAAAACTCCAGCCAACGTTGCGAATGCTCACTGTCCTGGACCAGCCCCCAGGAAAAGGCACCATTGCGCATTCGCATGCTGCGTACATCCTGCATGGCAAGGCGAAACTGTTCTGCCTGCGACGGGTCGACTTGATACTCAAGGGTGATCATCACTGGACCGCGTTCCTGGTCCTGGTCATCGGCAAGGATCGGTGCAGGCCAGTGCAGGGACGGGGCCAGGTCTTCGGTCTCGGTGACCGGCAAATGGAAGTGCAGGGTCAGTACGATGCCCACCAGCAGAACCCCGCCTGCGATCAGCAGGGTGAGGCTGATCGACAGGTGGCTGGCGACGAAGCCCCACAGCGCGCCGCCGGCCGCCATGCTGCCGAAGAACACCAGGATGTATACCGACAGTGCCCGCGCCCGCACCCAGTTGGGTACGGAAGTCTGTGCTGCCATTTGCAGGCTCGACAACACGGCGATCCAGGCCGCGCCACTGATCATCATCACCGGTATCAGCCAGTACAGGTTGCGCACCCCGGCCAGCGCGCAAAGCACCAGGGCGTAGAGCAGGCTGGAGCCGGCCACCAGGTGATCGGGGTTCACCGCATCACGGATGCGCGGCAGTAAAGTAGCGCCGAGCACTGCACCGACGCCGACACTGCCGAGCAGCAGACCGAAATCGCTGGCGCTGCCGTTCAGTTCAGCGCGTACGATCAGCGGCAGCAGCGACATGCCGGCACTGGCACCGACGAAGAACGCCGCCGACCGCACCAGCACCGCTTGCAACGGCTGGGAGCTGCGGCTGTAGCGCCAGCCTGCGCGCATGGCACCGAGCAGCCGTTCCGCCGGGAACAACGCAGGTGTCTGCTCGCGTTTCCAGGTATACAGCACCGCCATCACCGCGAGGAACGATACGGCGTTCAGCGCGAAGGTGGCCCAGGGGCCGGTGAGGCTGACCAGTACCCCGGCAATCGCCGGTCCGATGGCCCGGGCGACGTTGATGCCAAGGCTGGACAGGGCGATGGCCGAACCGAGGTCGCGCTTGTCGACCAGTTCGGGCGTCAAAGCTGACCAGGCCGGCATCATCAGTGCAGTCCCCACGCCCATGCTCAGGGTCAGGAGGAGCAGCAGCGCGACGGTCATCATGCCGTTTAGCGTGAGCAGAGCCAGGAGCATCGCCACCGCGGCCATCCACACTTGCACCATAAGCAGGTAGCGACGCTTGTCGACGATGTCGGCCATGGCTCCCGCTGGAAGAGCAAGAAAGAACATCGGCGCGGAGCCTGCAACCTGCACCAAGGCAACGTGCATGGGGCTGGCCGACAGCGTCGTCATCAACCAGCCGGCCCCTACTTCGTGCATCCAAGTGCCGATGTTGGAGGCAATGCTGGCCAGCCATAGCCAGCGGAAAGTGCTATGGCGCAGCGCGCTCCAGGGGGAGCGCTTTTCGATAGTCGTGTCCATGTTCAGAAAGCGAAGCAGGAGCAGCCGAAGGCACCCCAGAAACCTTGGTAGTTACTGACGGGTACGGATGACCGACGCACCTTGTCATGGCTATGCGCATGCACCGCGCAAGGGCCTGAGCATTGATGCACCTGAGTCAGCAGCGGTGAAGCGGGACGCCAGTGGCCGGGTACCTTGGCAACCGGTGACCAGTCCGGCATGACCGGCAGGCTCGGCGGCGACAGCTGGTCGAATTCCGCGGCGCCGTAGACCACTTTGCCGTCGACGACGGTCAGCACCGACTCGATCCACTTGATCGCCTCTTCCTCGACACTGAAGAAGTCCGCCGACAGGGCCGTGAGGTCAGCCAGTTGCCCGACCTTGATCTGGCCCTTCTTGCCTTGCTCTGACGAAAACCAGGCACTGCCATGGGTAAAGAGCTGCAGGGCGGTGTCACGCGAAAGACCGTTAGGGTACAGCTCCAGCCCTCCAACGGTTCGGCCGCTGACCAGCCAATAAAGCGAGGTCCAGGGGTTGTAGCTGGAGACGCGAGTTGCATCAGTCCCTGCCCCAACTGGTACGCCTTCAGCCAGCATGCGTTGAATTGGCGGGGTCTGTTCAGCGGCCTTGCTGCCGTAGCGGTCGACGAAATACTCGCCTTGGAAGGCCATGCGGTCCTGAATGGCAATGCCACCGCCAAGGGCGCGTACCCGCTCGATGTTCTTCGGACTGATGGTTTCTGCGTGATCGAAGAACCATGGCAGGCCATTGAACGGAATGTCGCGATTGACCCGCTCGAACACATCGAGCATTCGCGAAATGGATTCGTCGTAGGTCGCGTGCAGCCGGAACGGCCAGCGCTGCTCGACCAAGTGACGGACCACGGGTTCCAGGTCCTGCTCCATAGTCGGCGCAAGGTCTGGCCGAGGTTCGAGGAAGTCTTCGAAGTCTGCGGCAGAGAACACCAGCATTTCACCGGCACCGTTGTGCCGGAAGAAGTTATCGCCATCGCCAGGCTTGACCATGGCGCTCCAGTTCTTGAAGTCGGTCAGCTCTTCCTTGGGTTTCTGGGTAAACAGGTTGTAGGCGATGCGCACGCTCAACTGGTTGTGCTTGGCCAGCTCGCGGACCACTTCATAGTCGTCCGGATAGTTCTGAAAACCACCACCAGCATCGATGGCACTGGTCACGCCAAGGCGGTTGAGTTCGCGCATAAACTGGCGTGTCGAGTTGACCTGGTATTCCAGCGGCAGTTTTGGCCCCTTGGCCAGGGTCGAATAGAGAATCATCGCGTTGGGTTTGGCTACCAGCATGCCGGTGGGTTCGCCATTGCTGTCGCGGACAATCTCTCCGCCCGACGGATTAGGCGTGTCGCGGGTATAGCCGACAACGCGCAGTGCCGCCCGATTCAGGAGGGCGCGGTCATAAAGGTGCAGAACGAATACCGGCGTATCTGGTGCGGCCTTGTTCAATTCGTCCAGAGTAGGCAGACGGCGCTCGGCGAACTGGAATTCATTCCAGCCCCCCACGACCCGAACCCACTGCGGCGCAGGCGTGCGATCAGCCTGATCCTTGAGCATCCGCAACGCGTCAGCGAGAGATGGAACACCCTCCCAGCGCAGTTCCAGGTTGTAATTCAGGCCACCACGGATCAGGTGCAGGTGCGAGTCATTGAGACCTGGGATCACCGTACGCTTTTGCAAGTCGACAACCTGGGTCGCATCACCGCGGACCGCCATGGCCTCTGCGTCGCTGCCTACGGCGATGAACTTTCCGTCCTTAATGGCCACAGCTGTTGCTTGCGGCTTTTCACGATCCACGGTGTGCAGACGGCCGTTGTAAAGAATCAGATCGGCTTCCATGGAACCTCCCGCAGGGTTGGCGAAAGAGCTGCCGGCGGAGCCGGCAAAAGGCAGGGCAGACCAGAGTGCGCCCGCGGCTCCGAGAACGGAGCTGGTAGCGAGAAACCGGCGACGGCCTTTGTCTGACAGATCTTCACTCATGATCATTCCTCGTGGCGTTGTGGGTTGAGCCAGGCGCCTGGCGATCACTCGAATCCAGCCAGCTCCGTTACGGCGGGTAGACCCGAACTGATTTGAAGTCGGGTCGACCTATACTGCCGACCCGACAGAGGTCAGATCTTCGCCGCAACAGGCTCCAGCGTCGGCCCGTGTGTTACCCGCTCAGGAGCCTTGTGCACCATGGTGTAGGCGTAGTCGACGCCCATGCCATATGCGCCAGAGTGCTCTTTGACCAATGCCATAACGGCGTCGTAGGTATCGCGGTTCTTCCAGTCACGCTGCCACTCCAGCAGAACTTGCTGCCAGGTCACTGGGACAACTCCAGCCTGAATCATGCGTTGCATGGAGTAATCGTGCGCAGCTTGGCTGGTACCGCCAGAGGCGTCGGCCACCATATAAATTTCATAGCCGGCATCATGCATCGCGGACAGTGCGAAAGTCGTATTGCAGACTTCGGTCCACAAGCCAGAGACGATCACCTTGTTACGGCCATTCTTTTTCAGCGCATCGCGTACTTTCTGGTCGTCCCAGGAGTTCATCGAGGTACGCTCAAGGATCGGTGCCTCAGGAAAAACGGCCAGTAATTCCGGATAGGTATGACCCGAAAAGCTTTCTGTTTCGACCGTGGTGATGATGGTTGGAATAGAGAAAATCTTCGCGGCCTTGGCCAGGCCCACGGTGTTGTTCTTCAATGTCTGCCGATCAATGCTTTGTACCCCAAATGCCATTTGCGGCTGTTGATCGATGAAGATCACTTGGCAATTGCTTGGTGTCAGCACTTCGAGTTTTGGATTGGTCATTTCAATCACCTGGTGTGTTCGCGCGTGAATGCTGATGATCGCCATGGCGTAAACGCAGTGCTGCAGTCATGGCGATGTCGTAGATAGGCCAATTTTTAGTAGGCCCTCAGTCCCTCAATCTTGCTGAAAGCCATGGGTACTATCTCCAGAGCGGCTGTCTGCGAATTGGACAGGCTTACGGTTCTGGAACATTTATGAGGTGAATGTGTTGCTTTAGGGCCGTTGGTTTCTACAGGCCCTTCTTGACAGGGTCCATGCCTGACGTGGCCAGCCCACTCGCATGCCCCAGTAACCAGTGCTCTAATCGTGCGCCACGGACTTCGGGATGAAACTGCAGACCGAGTACGTTTGGCCCATGGGAGAAGGCCTGATTGCGGCACAGTGGCAAGGTACGCAGGGTCAGGATGGGGGTTGCGAAAGAGATGAGTACCGAGCAGTCCTGGCCATGAGGATGTGTTCGAGGTCCTTCAGCGCGGCCGCTGCGGTGGCGATCGGCTCAGCGCCACAGCCGATTGCCAGCGTCTCGCCCATTGCGTCGCTGCTGATACGGATCGCTTTGCTCTTTGCGCTGACGTGGGCGAACGGGTCGGACAGCGGATAGGCCTTGATGCCGACGCTGGCGCGGATAACACCGTCTGCGCAGGTGAGGCTGGCGATCAGCTTGGGAACGAGCCCCCTCTCGCGCCACGCCTCGATGCGCTCTGCCGTGACTGACTGAATACCTTCGACCACCAGGTCGTCCATCGTCAGATCGGCACCAAGACCGAAGTTGGCCAGTAGCAGGAGCTTGCACGCGGTATCCCAGCCTTCCGTGTCGTTGCGCGGGTCAGCTTCGGCGAACCCTCCTGCCTGCGCTTCACGCAACGCCGCATCGAAGCTGAGGCCCTGTGTGCTCATGGCGTCAAGCAGGTAGTTGGTCGTGGCGTTGAGGATGCCCTCGAGGGCGAGCACCTTGCAGCCGGCCAGGCTATGGTCGAGAAGATCGAGTGTCGGCAGGGCGGCAGCGGCTGCACCACTGAGTTTGAGCATCGCCCCCGAGGCCTGCGCGAGTTCGCGCAATTGTCGCCCGCTGTGGACCAGAGCGCCCTTCGATATAACGATGCAGTCCAGACCGGCCGACAGCGCCGTACGAAGGTAGGCAAAACCCGGCTCGCCGCTGCGAAAATCGCTCGGCCCTGCCTCGATAAGAACGTCTGCGCCGCTCGCCATCACGAAATCCGGCCCTGAAAGACCCGCCTGCAGTGCATTCAACTGATGCGGGTGCAGGCCGTTCGCGTCAGCCAGGCCTGCACGTGATCCGCACACCGCGACCAGGCTAACGTCCACGCCGTAAACCTGGCGATAGCGCTCGTGTCGGGACAGGAGCAGGTCGGCTGTGGCACGTCCGACGCCGCCGAATCCGGCGATTGCAACTTTGAGCGTTTGCATGAGTTCGCTCCTTTGGCCTCTGCTTGGCATGGTAAGCCGCTCGGTTGGCGCTTGCCACAGCCAACGCTTCCCCCACAAACCCCGGCATCACCAAGCTTTTACATCATCCGCTACAACTCAAGCATCAAGGCTCCTCACCTCATTCCCCAACCGCACCGGCGCCTCCCCAGTAATCTCGTGCAGCAGTGCGGTGACGGTCTCTCCCTCGATCGCCCCCTGCTCCTGCAAAAGGTCCGCCACCGCGCGGACGGCAAACCAGTAACGATGCACAAGGCAACTGCTACGGGCGATGGCTCGGGATTCGGCGTCGAGCAACAGGCGTGGGGGCAGCAGGCTGATCAGTTCATGCCCCCGGACGAGGTCTGCGCGGCCACTGCTTCGGAACAGCCGGTCGGATTGGCGATGTCGGTAGATCGCTTCGGCCACAGGCCCTGAAAAGCAATGGATCAGGTCGCGTTCAATAAAGTCGACCATCGATGGCAAATATTCAGCAATTCCCCGGGCGGTGAAGGCCGGGCGCAGGACGAGGTAATCGGCCTCCACTAACCCTTCGGCGTGTTGCGGGTGACCGAGCAGGTCGAACATCGGTCCCGCGCGGGCTTCAGCCCGGGTGCGTACGGTGACGCGTTTTATAGGCTGGCCGTTCCACCAAAAAGCCAAGGCGTGGCCGGCTTCGTGGATGGCCGTGCTGCGGGGGCGTTCGTTCATGGTCCGGTCCTCTCCCGTAACCAAGCGCTGGCCCTATCATCTGCCTCGACCGGCAAGCCGGGTAAAAGAATCTGCCTATTAACCATTAATACTGCGGCTATTAGCGATCTGCCACAGAAAGACTAGCCTTGATTCAGCGCCAGCGTAAGCTGGCCGGATCAGACCTGATAAGAGATACGAAAGCGTTCGAAACGTACTGGGCTTGCCGTGGGCCACGATGCGGGCAATCGACGTCGATTGCCGGAAGGCCGAACGATCAATGAGCGAACTGTGAGCCCTGCATCTACGTATTGATTTTCACCTGTCGCTATAGAGCCCGCTCGGGCTGGATAGCTGGATGAATACGACCAAGGTAGCTCCTCATGGCAAACGAATCGAAATGCCCGTTCAATCATGCTGCGGGTGGTGGCACCACAAACCGTGACTGGTGGCCCAACCAGCTGAATCTGAAAATCCTGCACCAACACTCCCCGCTGTCCGACCCCATGGGCGAGGATTTCAACTACGCCGAAGCATTCAAAAGCCTGGATTTCCAGGCCCTGAAAAATGACCTGAATGCGTTGATGACCGACTCCCAGGACTGGTGGCCGGCGGACTTCGGGCACTACGGCCCGCTCTTTGTCCGTATGGCCTGGCACAGCGCCGGCACTTACCGCACCGGCGACGGGCGCGGTGGCGCAGGCTCCGGCCAACAGCGTTTTGCGCCCCTCAACAGCTGGCCGGACAACGTCAGCCTCGACAAGGCGCGCCGGCTGTTATGGCCGATCAAGCAGAAGTACGGTCGCAACATATCCTGGGCCGACCTGATCGTGCTCACCGGCAACGTCGCGCTGGAATCCATGGGCTTCAAGACCTTCGGTTTTTCCGGCGGTCGTCCCGACGTCTGGGAGCCGGATGAAGACGTCTACTGGGGTTCCGAAAACAAATGGTTGGGCGGCGACACCCGCTACGGCAAGCCGGATAAAGCCGCGATGCAAGATCCCGGCGAAGGACAACTGGTGGCCGAGCCGGGCAATGAAGAAAGCCGTACCGATCTGGGGCGCAATCTGGAGAACCCGCTGGCCGCCGTGCAGATGGGGCTGATCTACGTCAACCCGGAAGGCCCCGAGGGTCAACCGGACCCGGTCGCTGCGGGGCTGGATATCCGCGAAACCTTTGGCCGCATGGCGATGAACGATGAAGAAACCGTGGCCCTGATTGCCGGCGGCCATGCCTTTGGCAAGACCCACGGCGCAGGGCCTGCGGACAATGTCGGCGCCGAGCCTGAAGCCGCCGGCCTGGAACAACAGGGCCTGGGCTGGAAGAACGCATTCGGCACCGGCAAAGGCCCCGACACCATCACCAGTGGCCTGGAAGTGACCTGGACCACCACGCCCACCCGCTGGAGCAACAATTATCTGGAGAACCTGTTCGGGTTTGAGTGGGAGCTGACCAAGAGCCCGGCCGGTGCGCATCAGTGGACACCGAAAAACGGTGCTGGCGCGGGTATCATTCCAGACGCCCATGATCCGTCCAAGCGTCGCAATCCAACCATGCTGACCACTGACCTGGCGCTGCGCTTCGACCCGATCTACGAAAAAATCTCACGGCGCTTCCTGGAGAATCCAGAGCAGTTGTCCGACGCCTTTGCCCGGGCCTGGTTCAAGTTGATCCACCGCGACATGGGCCCGCTCTCGCGCTACCTCGGCCCGGAACTGCCCAACGAAGAGCTGCTCTGGCAGGACCCTATCCCGGCAGTGGACCATGCTCTGGTCAACGACAGCGACATCGCGTCCCTCAAAGGCAAGCTGTTGGCCTCGGGCCTGTCGGTTTCACAACTGGTGTCCACCGCCTGGGCGGCCGCGTCCAGCTTCCGTGGCTCCGACAAGCGCGGCGGTGCCAACGGTGGCCGGCTGCGTCTGGCCCCGCAGAAAGATTGGCCGGCCAACCAGCCGGAACAATTGGCGCATGTGCTGGCGACTCTCGAAAAAATCCGGGACGAGTTCAACGGGGCCCAGTCCGGTGGTAAAAAAATCTCCCTGGCGGACCTGATCGTGATGGCTGGCAGCGCCGGCATTGAACAGGCGGCGAAGAATGCCGGGCTCAGCGTGACGGTGCCTTTTTCGCCGGGGCGCATGGACGCCAGCCAGGAGCAGACCGACGTCGAGTCGTTCGGCTTTCTTGAACCCATCGCCGATGGCTTTCGCAACTACCTCAAGGGCAGGTATCGCGTATCCGCCGAGGCACTGCTGATCGACAAGGCGCAACTGCTGACCCTCAGTGCACCGGAAATGACCGCACTGATCGGCGGCCTGCGCGTACTCGATACCAATGTCGGCCAAACCCGGCATGGGGTTTTCACCCAACGGCCAGGTGCGTTGACCAACGACTTCTTCGTCAACCTGCTGGACATGGGCGTGGAATGGAAACCGCTCTCAGACGACCAGCAAACGTTCGAAGCCCGCGACCGCAAGACCGGTCAGGTCAAATGGACCGGTACTCGTGTCGATCTGGTCTTCGGCTCCAACGCCCAACTACGGGCCCTGGCCGAAGTGTATGCCAGCGCAGATGCGCAGGAGCAGTTCGTCAGCGACTTCATCGCGGCGTGGGTCAAGGTGATGAACCTGGATCGGTTTGATCTGAGGTGAGGTTGTCAGGCGCAGAGAAGCCCTCAATCTGATCCAGGTTGAGGGCTTCGTTCTCTGCTCATTGCCACCCGCCTCTCATGAACTTTTCTTCACCCCACGCGTTCGCGTGATTGGGTAAAGTCCCCTCGCTCATTCAAGAAACTAAGGTTTTAGCCCGCCCTCCCGCGGGCTTTTTTTTGCCTGGAATTCAGGATAACCCTGAGGCGCGCAGCAAGTTCTCCAGCCAATGCCTGACACTCCAAAAAAATCCTTTCAGATCCAGAGTCGGCAGCCGATACAGCCCTGTTACACGTTTTAGCTGGCTCAAAAACAACAATCTTCCAGCGTACCGACGATCAAGCAGCACAACGTTCCTGGAGGAATATGATGAATAGCTGGTTTGGCAACATTAGCGTCAACATGAAACTGGGCCTGGGCTTTGGCCTGGTGCTGGTACTGACCTGCGTCCTGGCGCTGACCAGTTGGACCAGCCTGGGAGGGCTGATCGACCGCAGCAACTGGATGAGCGACATCACCAAGCTCAATGCCGGCTTGACCAAACTTCGGGTCGTGCGCCTGCAATACATGCTCACCAATGGCGACGAGACCGCCGCACAGAATGTGCAAACCACCCTCGATAGTTTCGTTGCGCAACAGAACGCGTTGCTGAGCAGCTTCAAGAGCCCGGAAAACGTCAAGCTGCTCAAGGAGCAGAGCGCGACGATCAGCGCCTATCAGGTGTCCCTGAACAAAATGCGCAACGCCTACCGCAGCGCCAACACCGCCCGCGACGCGATGACTGCCAACGCCGGGACCGCTTACCAGCTGATCGAGACGATCAATACCGACGTTCAGCAAATGCTCTCGAGCGACCAGCGCCTGGAACAGTACCAGGCAATCACCGAGGCCAAGCAGGCGTTCATGTTGGCCCGCTATGAAGTGCGCGGCTACACCGCCAACAGCAACCCCGAAAACGAACGCAAGGCCGTCGCCCAACTGGATGCCGCCCTCGCTTCGCTCCAACCGCTGAATGCGTATTTCGCCAGCACCCGGCAAGGTGAGCTGCGTCAGCTCGAAGCTGCCCTGACTCAATACCGCAGCTCCGTCCAGGCTTTCACCCTGGCCATTGCCGAGGCGGCGCAGGCTCGCAAGGAAATGACCGACCAGGGCACGACCATCGTCTCCCTGAGCGAACAGCTGTATCAGATCCAGCTCGACCGTCGCGATGCCGAAAGCGCCCAGGCCCGCACCCTGCAACTGGTCAGCACGTTGTTGGCATTGCTGGTAGGCATCATCGCGGCGGTCATCATCACTCGCCAGATCACCCGACCGCTGCGCGAAACCCTGGCCGTGGTCGATCGCATTGCCAGTGGCGACCTCTCGCACAACCTCATCGTTACCCGTCGCGATGAGCTGGGCGTACTGCAACAGGGCATCGCACGCATGGGCGTGACCCTGCGCGATCTGATCAGCGGCATCCGTGATGGCGTGACCCAGATCGCCAGTGCTGCCGAACAATTGTCCGCAGTAACCGAGCAGACCAGCGCCGGCGTCAACAGCCAGAAAGTCGAGACCGATCAGGTGGCGACCGCCATGCACGAGATGACTGCCACGGTTCAGGAAGTTGCCCGCAACGCCGAAGAGGCATCCCTGGCAGCCGCCGCCGCAGACGGTGAAGCCCGTGCCGGCGACCAGGTGGTCAACGAAGCCATCGCCCAGATCGAGCGCCTGGCCAGTGAAGTGGAGCGCTCCACCGACGCCATGACCGTGCTGCAACAGGAAAGCGACAAGATCGGCAGTGTCATGGACGTGATCAAGGCCGTCGCCGAACAAACCAACCTGTTGGCCCTGAACGCGGCAATCGAAGCGGCGCGCGCCGGTGAAGCCGGTCGTGGCTTCGCGGTGGTGGCCGACGAAGTCCGTGGCCTGGCCCAGCGCACACAAAAGTCCACCGAGGAAATCGAAGGTCTGGTGGCCGGTCTGCAGAACGGCACCCTACAAGTGGCCGCCGTGATGAACAACAGCCGCAGCCTCACCGACAGCAGCGTAGCCCTGACTCGCAAGGCCGGCGTCTCACTGGAAAACATCACCCGCACAGTGTCGAACATCCAGTCGATGAACCAGCAGATCGCTGCCGCCGCCGAAGAGCAAAGCGCCGTGGCCGAAGAGATCAGCCGCAGCATCATCAACGTACGCGACGTGTCCGAACAGACCGCCGCCGCCAGCGAAGAAACCGCAGCGTCCAGTGTTGAACTGGCACGTTTGGGTAATCAATTGCAGATGATGGTGAGTCACTTCCGGGTCTGATCATGACAAGCGCCCATTTCCCGGAAGAAATGGGCGCTTTGCGCAATGTCATTACAATCAGTCAAAAAGATCCATCACCTTGGCTCTTTCGTCACGTGGCGGCAGATCTAGCCCAACGCCCCCGCTCGCCCATCAATGTATCCAACCTCGTTACACACTAATCCCATTGGTAAACACCAACCGATTGCCAAACGGATCCACCACCGTCATGTCCTGGCTACCCCACGGCATGGCCTGAATCTGAGGGCGGGCGAAGGGGTATTGCTTGGCCAGCAGTTGCGCCTGGAAAGCTTCCAGTTCATCCGTTTCGATGCGCAGTGCCGAGCCCGGGGTGCAGTCGCCATGGTGTTCGGACAGGTGCAGCACGCATCCGTCGCGAGAGACTTGCAGGTACAGCGGAAAATCGTCACCAAAGCGATGTTGCCAGTCGACGGTAAATCCCAGGAAGTCGACATAGAACGCCAATGCCTTGGTTTCATCGAAGATCCGCAGGATCGGGGTGGTTTTACCGAAGCTCATGGGTTGCTCCCTGGCTGAAAAGACCCAGTTTAGATGGGTTGAACTCATTGCTTCGGCTATATCACCGGCTTCTTTAATATCGCAATGCCACCACTGAGAAGCAGATCACAAGGGCATTCCATTGTGTTTCCACCTCTCAAGCGCCGGGTGACGAACTGAATCCACGGCGTAGATCCCCTTCTCGCGCCAGAAACCGCCCGTGCCTGCGCCCGTTCGCCCGGCCCTCGCGGTAGCTCAAGACGCCGTTGACCCAAACCCCATCGATACCTTCGGCGGCCCGTTGCGGCTCGTTGAAATCGGCGACATCCCTGATGGTATGAGGATCGAACAACACCAGATCCGCCCAATGCCCTTCCCGAATTTCCCCACGGTCCTTCAGGCCGAAGCGCGCCGCCGACAGGCCGGTCATTTTGTGCACGGCGGTGTGCAACGGAAACAGCCCGATGTCTCGGCTGAAATGCCCCAGCACCCGCGGGAAAGCCCCCCACAAGCGCGGATGCGGAAACGGATCCTCCGGCAAACCGTCGGAGCCGACCATGGACAACGGGTGGGCGAGGATTCGTCGTACGTCGCTTTCGTCCATGCCGTAGTACACCGCGCCGGCCGGTTGCAGGCGCCGCGCAGCATCCAGCAGCGGCACATTCCATTCGGCGGCGATGTCAGCCAGATCGCGCCCTCCCATGTGCGGATGAGGCGTCGACCAGGTGATGGTGATGCGATGGGCATCGGTCACCTGCTTGAGATCCAGAGTCGAGGAGCTGGCCGCATAGGGATAGCAATCACAACCGACCGGATGGGTTTTCGCCGCATTCTCCAGCGCCGCGAGCACCTGCGGACTGCGCCCCCAATTCCCGGCACCCGCACATTTGAGGTGGGAAATGATCACCGGGCTGCGGGCGTGACGGCCGATCTGGAACGCTTCGTCCATGGCCTCGAGCACCGGTTCGAATTCGCTGCGCAGATGGGTGGTGTAGACCGCACCGAATGCGCTCAGCTCTTGGGTCAGTTGCATGACTTCATCGGTGGAGGCCGAAAATGCGTTGGCGTAGGCCAGGCCTGTGGATAACCCCAGTGCGCCGGCCTCCAGGCTTTCGCGCAGTTGCTGACGCATGGCGGCGATTTCTCCCACGCTGGCGGTGCGCAACAAATCATCCATGTGGTTGCTGCGCAGCGCCGTGTGCCCCACCAGCGCCGCCACGTTGACCGCCGGCGTGGCTGCTTCCACCGCCGAACGATAATCATCGAAACGCGGATAGACGAACGCTTGGGCGGTGCCGAGCAAATTCATCGGGTCCGGCGGCTCGCCCCGCAAACTCACCGGCGAAGCGCTGATACCGCAATTGCCGACAATCACCGTGGTCACGCCCTGGCTGAGTTTGGGCAGCATCTGCGGCTGGCGAATGACCACCGTGTCGTCGTGGGTGTGCACATCGATGAACCCTGGAGCCAGCACCCGGCCGGCGGCGTCTATTTCTTCGATTGCCCGGGCATCGCGCAGGTCGGCGATGCGCTCGATGCGACCGGCACGGATCGCCACGTCGGCGCTGTAACCGGGGGTGTTGCTGCCATCGATGACCCGTGCGTTGCGGATAAGCGTGTCGTACAGCATCTCAGTCTCCCAGCGGCAAGTGATCGTCGCCGCCGCGGTAATCGTCCAGGGCGAGTTTGACTCGCCGCAGACGCTCTTGATTGTCTTCAGGGTGGGCCAGCGCAAGCTCGGTGGCGAGCACATCGATGGCCAGCAGCATGCCGTAGCGCGCCGCCGTGGGCTTATAAATGAACGAGGTTTCCGCGCCTTGCAGCGGCAACACTACATCGGCCAGTCGGGCCAACGGTGAGTCGGCGCGGGTGATGGCCAGGATGGGCGCACCATAACTGCGCGCCAGTTCCACCGCGCCGAGCAGTTCCGGGGTGATGCCGGTGAGTGAACAGGCGATGACCAAATGCTCCTGGCTCAATGAGGTGGCGGTGATGCGCATCATCACCGGATCCCGGCAGGCGGCAATCGAGTAGCCGAAACGCACCAGCCGTACCTGCAACTCCTCGCCGCACAACGCCGACCAACCGCCGAGCCCGAACGCATGAATCATCCGCGCCTTGCCGAGCATCCGCACCGCGTCGCTGAACCGAGACTCCTCGAATGCCGACAGGTGCTGACGCAGCGTCGTCTCGATATCGCCGACGATCTGCCCATAAAACGCCGATTGCTCGGGCGCGCCGGCGGGGTCGAGAAACCGGCTGCCGACGCCACTGGCCTGGGCCAGTTGCAGGCGCAAGTCCCGCAGGTCGCGGCAGCCAACGGTACGGGCAAACCGTGACAGCGTGGCACTGCTGACTTCGGCCCGCTGGGCCAGTTCATCCAGGCTGGCCGAGGCGGCGAACCCTACGTCGTCGAGCATCAGCCGGGCGATTCTTCCTTCGCCGGCGCTGAAGGAATCCTGACGGGAGCGAATCTGGTAAAGGATGTCCATGACGGCACCTGTGTTGGAGCGCTGCGATTAAAGCAAGCGCGCAAGTCCTAGGGTCAGGCCGAACGCAACCAGGGAGATCAGCGTTTCGAGTACGGTCCAGGTCTTGAAAGTTTGAGTGACGGTCATATTGAAGTATTCCTTGATCAGCCAGAAGCCGCCGTCGTTGACGTGGGAAAAGATCACCGACCCGGCGCCGGTGGCCAGCACTAGCAGCTCGGGATGGGGATAGCCCAGACCGATCGCCACGGGGGCGACGATACCGGAGGCCGTGGTCATCGCCACCGTGGCCGAGCCGGTGGCGACACGCATCAGGGCGGCGAACAGCCAGCCCATGACCAGTGGCGATAATTGAAATTCCTGGGCCAGGCCGACGATTTGTTGAGTGACTCCGGCGTCCACCAGGATCCGGTTCAAACCACCGCCAGCGCCCACCAGCAACGTAATACTGGCCGTTGGCGCCAGGCATTCATTGGTGAACTTGAGGATCGACTCACGGTTGAAGCCCTGGGCCAGGCCCAGCGTCCAGAAGCTGAGAAGGGTCGCCAGCAGCAAGGCAATCACCGAGTTGCCGATGAACAGCAGGAACTGATTGAAGCCGCTGCCCGGCTCGGAGATCAGGTTGGCCCAACCGCCGATCAACATCAGCACCACCGGCAGCAGGATGGTCCCCAGGGTTATCCCGAAACCTGGCAGATTGGCGCGGGGCTCGCGGTCGAGGAATTGGCGCTCCAGCGGGTTATCGTCCGGCAGTTGGATGCGCGGCACGATGAACTTGGCATACACAGGGCCGGCAATGATCGCGGTAGGAATACCGATCAGGATCGCGTACAGCATGGTTTGCCCCACCGAGGCCTGGAACGCCTGCACCGCCAGCATTGCCGCCGGGTGCGGCGGCACCAGGGCATGCACCACCGAGAGACCGGCGACCATCGGCAACCCCACCATCAGGATTGACACGCCCACGCGCCGGGCAATGGTGAACGCGATGGGCACCAGCAGCACGAAACCGACTTCGAAAAACAACGGCAGCCCCACCAGGAAGGCAATGCACACCATCGCCCAATGGGCGTTGCGCTCGCCGAAGCGCTCGATCAGCGTTTGCGCCATGCGCTCGGCCCCGCCGGACTCGGCCATCATCTTGCCGAGCATCGTGCCCAAGGCCACCACCAGCGCGATGTGCCCCAGGGTCTTGCCCACGCCCGCCTCATACGCCCCGACCACACTGGACGGCGGCATCCCGGCCAGCAGCGCCAGGCCAATGGACACCAGCGTAATGACAATGAACGGATTAAGCCGATATCGGGCGATCAAAACGATCAGCGCAATGATGGCGATGGCCGCGTAGACCAACAGCCAATAACCGAATGCAGGGGCCATGCGTTACTCCTCGAATGGGGTCACGTCGTTGTGTTTGTGAAACTCATAAATCATTTCGAGGATTAATCTTCAAACGCGCTGAAAGTAATTTTCGTACACAGACAAGAAATGTCGCTGACGGACATCGCTCACCACCTGCCATGTAAATTCAGCGCAGGATTTTCATCCCTGGCCGTCTCCCGTGGCGAGGAAGCGTGCGCCTTCCGGGCTGCGAAGCCGCCCCGCAATCATCCATACGACGACCAACCACTGGCCGCACCGCACTCAATTCCGTACCATCCCCACCCTGTTTTTGCACCACGCCCACGGCAGTCGACTCTCAGGCGCTGCCCCGCCAGGACAATCATGAAACCAGCACGTCTTCGCGCCGACGCCCTCGCCGGCCTCACCACTTCTTTTGCCTTGCTGCCCGAATGCATCGCGTTCGCCCTGGTGGCCCATCTCAACCCGTTGATGGGGTTGTATGGCGCTTTCATCATCTGCACGCTGACCGCGCTGTTCGGTGGGCGGCCAGGCATGGTGTCTGGCGCGGCGGGATCGATGGCCGTGGTGATTGTCGCGCTGGTGGTGCAACACGGCGTGCAATACCTGCTGGCGACTGTGCTGCTGGGCGGGTTGATCATGATGGCGTTCGGGCTGTTGCGGCTGGGCAAACTGGTGCGCATGGTGCCGCACCCGGTGATGCTCGGTTTCGTCAACGGCCTGGCGATCATCATCGCCCTGGCGCAACTGGAGCACTTCAAGAGCGGCGAAACCTGGCTCAGCGGCGGCCCGTTGTACCTGATGATCGGCCTGGTGGCGCTGACCATGGCCGTTGTCTACCTGTTGCCGCGCCTGACCCGCAGTGTTCCGCCGGCCCTGGTGGCGATCCTGGGGGTTGGCCTGGCGGTGTACTTTTTCGGGCTGCCGACCCGCACCCTGGGTGATATGGCGCATATCGCCGGCGGCCTGCCGGCTTTTGTCTGGCCGGACATTCCCTGGAACCTGGATACCTTACGGATCATCGCGCCCTATGCGGTGGTGATGGCGATGGTCGGCCTGCTGGAAACCCTGCTGACCCTGAACCTGACCGACGAGATCACCGAGAGCCGCGGCTACCCGGACCGCGAGTGCGTAGCGTTGGGCGCGGCCAACATGGCCTCAGGACTGTTCGGCGGCATGGGCGGTTGCGCAATGATCGGCCAGACCGTGATCAACCTGAGTTCGGGCGGGCGCGGCCGGTTATCCGGCGTGATTGCCGGGGTGATGGTTCTGCTGTTCGTGTTGTTTCTGTCGCCGTTGATCGAACGCATCCCATTGGCCGCGCTGGTAGGCGTGATGTTCGTGGTGTCCCAGCAGACCTTTGCCTGGGCCTCGCTGCGGGTGATCAACAAAGTGCCCGTCAATGACGTGTTGGTGATCATCGCGGTGACGACCATCACGGTATTCACTGATCTGGCCACCGCCGTGCTGTGCGGCATTATCATTGCGGCGCTCAACTTTGCCTGGCAACAGGCCCGGGAACTGTATGCCGATGCGCATCTGGAAGCGGACGGCAGCAAGCTCTATCGCCTGCACGGCACCCTGTTCTTCGCCTCGACCACGCCCTTTCTCAACCAGTTCGACCCGGCCAACGATCCGTCCCAGGTGACCCTGGACTGCCGTCACTTGAGCTTTGTCGACTATTCGGCCATCGCGGCGCTCAAGACCCTGCGTGAACGCTATAGCAAGGCCGGCAAGCACCTGCGGGTGTTTCACTTGTCCGAACGCTGCAAACAGATGCTCAAGCGGGCCGGTGTCCACCACGACTGAAGAGAACACCGCTGCGTCAGCCCAGGCGATGAATAGCTGCGACACACCGTCGCAGCCCAATCCTTCGCCCTCTTTCCATGCCGTATACTCGCCCCGCCTTTTCAACCTCGCCCACGCCGGAGTGTTTCGATGGATCCTGTGGTTTTCGAAGAGTGGATGATGACTGGCCTTGTCAGCATCCTGATCATTTTCATGGGTTTCATCGTCTGGGATCTGGCGAAGAAGTCCAAGGCCGGGCGTTTTGGCTCGTTCATCCTGTTTTTTGTGCTGGGACTGGGCGTGGCGGCATTCGTCATCAAGAGCGTGGTGATCGGCCTGATCGAGACGGGCACCTTATAAACGCGCCGGCACTTCCTTCCACTGTCCCTGATCCAGCCCTTCAAGCGTCCAGTCACCGATCCTGACCCGCACCAGACGCAATGTCGGCAAGCCCACCGCGGCGGTCATGCGCCGTACCTGACGGTTGCGCCCTTCGCGAATCACCAGTTCCAGCCAACTGGTCGGCACGCTTTTACGAAAGCGCACCGGCGGGTTGCGCGGCCATAGCTGCGGCTCATCCAGTTGCCGCGCTTGTGCGGGCAAGGTCATGCCGTCGTTCAGTTCCACGCCTGCGCACAGACGCTGCAATTGCTCGGCACTGGGCTCGCCTTCTACTTGCACCCAATAGGTCTTGGCCAGTTTGTGCCGGGGGTCGGCGATGCGGGCCTGCAATTGCCCGTCGTTGGTGAGCAGCAGCAACCCTTCGCTGTCGCGATCCAGCCGCCCGGCGGGATAAATGCCGGGCACGTCGATAAAGTCCTTGAGCGTCGCCCGCCCTTGATCGTCACTGAACTGCGTCAGCACATCGAAGGGTTTGTTGAACAGGATCAGCCTCGGCTCGGCCGGCGGGGCCTTGGCCACACGGCGCGGGGCGGATGCGGGAGGTTTCGCGCCAGGGCGGCGGGAAGCGGGACGTGGCGGACGAGGCATGGCAAACACAACATCTAACGGTCTGGGCCGACCATGCTAGTGGCCCGACCGTTAAATAACCACTGCCCCTTCAACCGGGATCAGTTCATCAGCGGAACGGCGGCTCGTCGAAGCTGCGCAACTTGCGCGAGTGCAGCGAGTTGAGTTCGTTGCGCAACAGGTCCAGCGCCGCGATGCCGATCTTCAGGTGCTGGTTGACCGCCCGTTCGTAAAACGCGTTGGCCGAACCCGGCAATTTGATCTCGCTGTGCAGCGGTTTGTCCGAGACACAAAGCAACGTGCCGTACGGCACCCGCAAGCGGTATCCCTGAGCGGCGATGGTGCCGCTTTCCATGTCCACCGCCACGGCGCGGGACAGGTTGATCAACGGACGCTCCTGGGCCCAGCGCAATTCCCAGTTGCGGTCGTCGTAGGTCAGCACAGTGCCGGTGCGCAGGCGTTTCTTCAGCTCGTCGCCCTTTTCACCGGTGACATTGGCCGCCGCTTGCTGCAAGGCCATCTGCACTTCAGCCAGGGCCGGGATCGGAATATTCGGCGGCACGACCCGGTCGAGGATGCCATCGCGACGCATGTAAGCGTGGGCCAGCACGTAGTCGCCGATGGTCTGGGACTGCCGCAGCCCACCGCAGTGACCGATCATCAGCCAGCAGTGGGGGCGCAGCACGGCCAGGTGGTCGGTGATGTTCTTGGCGTTGGACGGCCCGACGCCGATGTTCACCAGGGTCACGCCGTGGCCGTCGCTGGCCTGCAGGTGATAGGCCGGCATCTGGTAGCGGTGCCAGACCACGCCCGCGGCGATCGCCGAGGCTTCACCGTGGTCCATGCTCTTTTCGATGATCACGTTGCCCGGCAGGACCATGCGCACAAAACGCGGGTCACTGCGCAGTTGCTCCAGGCCATGGACAATGAACTGATCCACATAACGGTGATAGTTGGTCAGCAGGATCCAGGGCTGCACATGGCGCCAGTCGCTGCCGGTGTAATGCACCAGCCGACGCAGGGAAAAGTCCACCCGCGCCGCGTCAAACAACGCCAGCGGCAGCGGGTCGGTGTTTTCCCAGTCATAGAGGCCGTCGGCAATGCCATCGGTGGCGGCCGACAGGTCGGTACTGGGGAACACTCGCGCCAGCACCGCGGCAGTCACACCGGAGCCGGCCAGTTCATCACCCTGCTCCACCACGTAGGGATAGGGGATGTTCTGCTCGCTGACACCCACTTCCACGGTGACGGTAAAGTCGTGCATCAGCGGGACCAACTGCTCCAGCAGGTATTTACGGAACGCAGCCGGGTGGGTGACGGTGACACTGTAGGTGCCCGGCAACTGGACCTTGGCGTAGGCGCGGGTGGTTTGCGGGACTTCGCCATGGCAGTGATAGGTCAGGCGCAGGGCGGGATAGCGAAACAACGCCCGCTGTTCGGCATCCGGCTCGATGCGATCCTTGAGGTACCGCTTGAGCGCCTGGTTCAGCGCAGTGGTCGCACGCTCGTGCAGGGCCGCCAGACGATCCACGGCTTGTTCGGCGGTTTGAACGACAATAAACGCTTCGGTCACGATCAGCTTCCTGTGTTCTGACTTGCAGGCCTTCATCTTGCCTGCATCGTCGGCCGACGGGAACAGTGGCGTATTGGGCGCGATCGATCATCCACCACAAATCCCC
>NZ_WUUD01000027.1:0-16109 GCF_009831705.1 Pseudomonas sp. PICF6
CCAATACAAAATCCGTATTCACTTACTTCCATCAGGTCTTGGCTACTGTCAGATATGACAGTGGTCCTCACTGCGGCTCACTTCTAACCTGATCCAGCCTCGCAAGTACGCGAAGCCAATCTTCGATGACCCGCAAGGAGTTCATGATGAACACAAGATACTGTGCCACTAAACCGACCCTGCTGGCTCTTTCCCTATTATTGAGCGGCATGACTTTTCAAGCTTTCGCGGCAGGACGCGAGCCTTGCAGCGCGGACAAGGTCGCGCAAGCCAAGGAGTTGAAACCAGGGGGGATGGGTGAAACGGCTCTGTCCGAAGAAGAGTACGTATCGCAACTGAACCTGGAAGCGGTCAGGGTCACCGGAGTCGTCATGACCAAGGACTTGAGAAATGATCGTCTCACTGTGGTTACCGACAACTCCAGCAGCAAAATAGTGACCGACATGTACTGCAAATGAACGGTCCCAAAGAACTCGCCACATGCCCCTCATTGAAGTGGCATGTGGCTGTCCCTGCGCTTGAACGCTCAACGTAACAGGCGCCACTTCACCCCCTGAGTTTTCGTATTCACTCAGGGTCCGCTGACATCAGGCCAAAAGATGCCTGGAGATCAGCTTCGATATTTCGACGATGCCTGTCTTGCCGGTGAATTCGAACTTCACCTTGCCCAGGGATGAAAAGTAAATCTCCAGTTCCGAATCCAGGTCGAAGGTGCCGGAGGTTTCTACCGAGTAGGCCACGATGTTTTTATAAGGCAGAGAAGTGAAGTCTTTTTTGCTGCCGGTGATGCCTTGCACGTTCACCGCGATGATGCGTTTGTTGGTGAAGACTACGCCGTCGCGCATGGACTTATAGGCGTCGATGACCTGTTCGCCATCCAGCAGCAGGGCTGTTACGCGTTCGGCATACTCATCGTTCTGCTTGAGCTTGAAGAAGCCTTTGTTGTTGAAATCGATCATCGGTAAATCCTTGTGGGGTTGAAAAGCGTTCCAGGCTTCCTGGGCCCATATCGAGACGGGCGCGGGGATTCTGGCGCAGCCAGGAGTAACATCACAAGGCCATGACCGAGCATTTCGCCGTCTCACCAGGCTAAATCCCCCGACACCCGATGCGTGGCCAGCGAACAGGCCAGTAGCCATTATTTCGCTTTTATGGTTTCCTGACCCCCGTTACGGTTGCAGGCTGAAACCTTTCGCCCTGTTTCGGTCCCGATGGTTGTCGTCCCAGCCCTGGAAGGCTCTAACGCACCCTTTTGAGGCGTTAGCCAATACTCGCGATTTTTCCCGCACTGACCGTCACAATCCCCCGGCAAACTGTTTTTCTGCCTAGACTTGCAACTGTCCCGCCGTGCGCTGCGTTTTGAATGAGCCCGCACGATAAATACAAAAACAAAAGAGGAAACCCCACAATGTTCAAACCTATCTGGAAAGCGCTCGCCTGTACGCTGGCACTCAGTGCGTTGAGCACGGCCATGGCGGCGGATCCTGTCGTCATCAAGTTCTCCCACGTAGTAGCCGAACAAACGCCCAAGGGCCAGGGCGCACTGATGTTCAAGAAGCTCGTGGAAGAGCGTCTGCCAGGCAAAGTGAAGGTCGAGGTGTACCCCAACTCCTCGCTGTTCGGCGATGGCAAGGAAATGGAAGCCCTGCTGCTGGGCGACGTGCAGATGATTGCGCCGTCGCTGGCCAAGTTCGAGCACTACACCAAGTCCGTGCAGTTGTTCGACCTGCCGTTTCTGTTCGATGACATCTCCGCCGTGGACCGCTTCCAGTTGAGCCCTGAAGGCCAGAAGCTGCTCAAGTCCATGGAAAGCAAGAACATCACCGGCCTGGCCTATTGGCACAACGGCATGAAGCAGTTGTCGGCGAACAAGCCACTGCGTGAACCCAAGGATGCCCGTGGCCTGAAGTTCCGCGTGCAGGCCTCGGCCGTGCTGGAAGAGCAGTTCAAGGCGGTGAACGCCAACCCGCGCAAAATGAGTTTCGCCGAGGTCTACCAAGGCCTGCAGACTGGCGTGGTCAACGGTGCGGAAAACCCGTACTCGAACATCTACAGCCAGAAAATGCATGAAGTACAGAAGTACATCACCGAGTCCAACCACGGTGTACTCGACTACATGCTGATCACCAACACCAAGTTCTGGAACGGCCTGCAACCTGACATCCGTACCGAACTGGACAAGATTCTGGTTGAAGTCACCACCCACGTGAACAACGAGGCGGCGCAACTGAACCAGAAAGACAAGCAGCGCATCCTGGACGCCAAGACCACCGAAATCATCACCCTCACGCCTGAAGAGCGCGGCGAGTGGCGCGACAAGATGAAGCCGGTGTGGAAGAAGTTTGAAGGTGACATCGGTGCTGATCTGATCAAAGCCGCCGAAGCCTCCAACAAGGCTCAGTAATGGGTTGGCCGGTGCTGCCGCCCTGGCAGCGCCGGCCGGTCGTCCCCCCTGCAGGAGATGTCATCCATGAACGCCCTTCGGCGCATCTGGGAACACTTCGAGGAAGGTTTCATTGCCTTTCTTCTGGCCGCCATGACGCTGGTTACTTTCGTCTATGTGGTGCTCAACAACCTCTACACCGTTTTTTACAGCCTCGGTGACAACTGGCCAGCCGCCAGCGAGCCGGCGTTCGCCATTGGTGACGGCATCATGGGCATGGCCCAGGCGATGACCTGGAGCAGCTCGCTGACCAAGGCCCTGTTTGGCTGGCTGATCTTTTTCGGCTTGTCCTACGGCGTGCGCACGGCCGGGCATATCGGCGTGGATGCGCTGGTGAAACTGGCGAGCAAACCGGTACAACGCTTTATCGGCGTGATCGCTTGCCTGTGCTGCCTGACTTACGCCGGGCTGCTGGCCGTCGCCAGTTACGAGTGGATCAATACCCTGATGATCGCGCAGATCGGCGCAGAGGACCTGGGCCACTTCGGCATCATGCAATGGCACATCGGCCTGATCGTGCCGGTGGGTTTTGCGTTGGTGTTTATCCGTTTCGCGGAAATCCTCGTGCGCATCCTGATGAATCGTCAGACCGGCTTGGGCCTGGCCGATGAAGCGGCCGAAGCCATCAAATTGACTGAACACGAGGAAGACAAGCCATGACCATTGCCTTCCTGTTCGTGGCGCTGTTCGTGCTGATGTTTATCGGCGTGCCCATCGCCATTTCGTTGGGGCTGGCCGGTTCGCTGACCATCATTTTCTTCAGCCCGGACTCAGTGCGCTCCCTGGCGATCAAGCTGTTCGAAACCTCTGAGCACTACACACTGCTGGCGATTCCGTTCTTCCTGCTGGCCGGTGCGTTCATGACCACCGGTGGCGTGGCGCGACGCCTGATCGACTTTGCCAACGCCTGCGTCGGGCATATCCGTGGCGGTCTGGCGATTGCGGCGGTACTGGCGTGCATGCTGTTTGCCGCGTTGTCGGGTTCAAGCCCTGCGACGGTGGCGGCGGTCGGTTCCATCGCCATTGCCGGTATGGTGCGCTCGGGTTATCCACAGGCGTTCGGCGCCGGCATCGTCTGCAACGCCGGCACCTTGGGCATCCTGATTCCGCCGTCGATCGTGATGGTGGTGTACGCCGCCGCGACCGAAACCTCGGTGGGCAAGCTGTTCATGGCCGGGGTGATCCCGGGCCTGCTGCTGGGTTTATCGTTGATGGTGGCGATCTATATCGTCGCTGTGAAGAAAAACCTGCCGGCCCTGCCTCGGGCAACGTTGCGCGAATGGCTGTCCACGGCGCGCAAGGCCCTCTGGGGTCTGCTGCTGATGGTGATCATCCTCGGCGGGATCTATTCCGGGATGTTCACACCCACCGAAGCGGCTGCGGTGGCGGCGGTGTATTCGGCCTTCATCGCACTGTTCGTCTACAAGGACCTCACGTTCCGTGAGACGCCCAAAGTGCTGCTCGAATCGGCCAAGCTGAGCATCATGCTGATGTTCATCATTGCCAACGCCATGCTCTTCGCCCATGTGCTGACCACCGAGCAACTGCCGCAGCAAATCACCGCTTGGGTGATCGATGCCGGGCTGACGCCGGTGACCTTCCTGCTGGTGGTGAACATCGTGCTGTTGATTGCCGGTGCGTTCATGGAGCCTTCGGCGATCATCCTGATCCTGGCGCCGATCCTGTTCCCTATCGCCATGCAACTGGGCATCGACCCAATCCACCTGGGCATCATCATGGTGGTGAACCTGGAGATCGGCCTGATCACGCCTCCGGTGGGGCTGAACCTGTTCGTCACCTCGGCGGTGACCGGCATGTCGCTGCCCGCCACCATCCGCGCAGCTATGCCATGGCTGATGATCCTGCTGGCGTTCCTGATGCTGATTACCTATGTGCCATGGATCTCGCTGGCCTTGCCGAACTGGTTGGGGATGAGCTAGCCCCGACTCAAGACAGGCGCAGCGGCGAGGGCATTTGTTCCCTCGCCACTGCGCTGTCGGGCTAAGCCTGCGTGTCGCACCGTCGACCAATAAAAGGGAAGCCTCACCATGCTAAAACCTCTTTGCAAAGCGCTCGTCTGTACCTTGAGTTTCAGCCTGCTGGGCTCAGCCATGGCGGCTGAACCGATCGTGATCAAATTTTCCCATGTCGTGGCCGAGCAAACGCCCAAGGGCCAGGGCGCGTTGATGTTCAAGAAACTGGCGGATGAACGATTGCCAGGCCGGGTGAAGGTCGAGGTGTATCCCAACTCCACGTTGTTTGGCGATGACAAGGAGATGGAAGCGCTGCTGCTGGGTGACGTGCAGATCATTGCGCGCTCGCTGGCCAAGTTCGATCAGTACACCCGATCCGTGCAGTTGTTCGACTTGCCGTTTCTGTTCAACGACATTGCCGCGGTGGACCGCTTCCAGCAGAGCCCGGAAGGCCAGAAACTGCTCAAGTCCATGGAAAGCAAGAACGTCACTGGCCTGGCCTATTGGCACAACGGCATGAAGCAGTTGTCGGCCAACAAACCACTGCGTGTACCCGAGGATGCCCGTGGCTTGAAGTTCCGGGTGCAGAGTTCGGCCGTGCTGGAAGAACAATTCAAGGCCGTGAGCGCCATCCCCCAACCGATGATTTTCTCTGTGGTATACCAGGGCCTGCGCACCGGTTTGGTCAACGGCACGGAGAACACCTACTCAAACTTCTACAACCAGAAACAGCATCAAGTGCAGAAGTACATCACCGAATCCAACCACGGCATTCTCGACTACATGCTGATCGCCTCGTCCGACTTCTGGAACGGCCTGCCGCCGGATATCCGCACCGAACTGGACAAGATCGTGGTCGAGGCCACCGCCTATGCAAACAGTGAGGCGGACCGACTGAACCAGCAGGACAAGCAGTTCATCCTCGACGCCGGGACCACCGAGATCATCAGCCTCACCCCCCAGCAGCGCAACGCCTGGCGCGAGAAGATGAAACCGGTGTGGGCCAAGTTTGAAAAAGAGATTGGGCCGGATTTGATTAAAGCCGCTGAAGCTTCCAATCAGGCGCAGTGAGGCAGCAAAGCCCAGTGCAGCCTGTGGCGAGGGAGCAAGCTCCCTCGCCACAAGAGCTGGAGCACGCCGCCTTTTCACCGAGTCCCAGTTCTCCAGCGCATTGCGTTATGATCCCCGCCTCCATCGGAGCCAGAGCTTTACCTGCGAATGTTGCCGTCCTCATCTGACATCTCCCCTGCCCTGCCCCCTGTCCTGGTCGGCCCGCTGCTGCGGCGACTGGAGCCCACACGGCTGGTGATGTGGCTGGTGGGTACACGCCCCCTCACGTTGACGCTGCGTGTGGCCGGTGTGGGCGATCTCACCCTGGATGCCCCGCGCTGCACCGTAGTGCCGGTGGGGCAGCAGGCTTTTGTGCACCTGATCGATGTACGACTCGACACCGCCCTGCCCCAGGACGTGGTGATTGACTACGACCTGCTGGTGGACGGCGCGCCCATTGCCGAATGGGCGCCCCATCTGTTGTATGGCCAGGCGCAGTGCCCGAACTTCGTCCTGCATTCGCGTATCGATCAACTGGTCCATGGTTCCTGCCGCAAACCCCACTATCCGACCCACGACGGCTTGCTCTGCGTCGACCGGCTGTTGGCACAAGCCCCACAGCAGCGTCCGGCGTTGTTGATGATGAGCGGCGATCAGGTCTATGCCGATGACGTCGCCGGGCCCATGCTGCGGGCGATTCATGCGTTGATCGAGCGGCTGGGGCTGTTCGAGGAATGCCTGGACGGCGCGGTGGTTGAAGACAGCGCCAAGCTCTATGAACACCCGGCCAGCTACTACCACCGCGCCGATTTATTACCGGCGCTGGAAAGCAATGAAACCCTACGCGAGCGTTTTTTCGGCGGGGCCCGCAAGCCGATATTCACCAGCAGCAGCGCCGACAATCATCTGGTGACCTTCGCTGAAGTGATGGCGATGTATTTGCTGGTGTGGTCACCCGTGCCGTGGACCCTGATCGACCCGCAACCGCCGGAACTGACCGCCGAGCGGCGCCAGCGCTATGCGCTGGAACAGCAGCGCATCGAGGGTTTCAAGACCGGTCTTGGGGGCGCGGCGCGGGTGTTTGCACACCTGTCGTGCCTGATGATTTTCGACGATCACGACATCACCGATGACTGGAATCTATCCGCGCAGTGGGAAGAAACGGCCTACGGCCACCCGTTCTCCAAGCGCATCATCGGCAACGCGTTGATCGCCTACATGCTCTGCCAGGGCTGGGGCAACAACCCGGACGCGTTTGATGAGGTGATCCAGCAAACCCTGGCCCTGAGCGACACCGCCCGGGACCGTTACCTGGACAGCGGCCCACAGGACAAACTGATCGACACGCTGCTGGGTTTCCAGCAATGGCACTACGTGTTGCCGACCACCCCGGCCCTGGTGGTGCTCGACACCCGCACCCGCCGCTGGCGCAGCGAGCGCAACCTCAAGCAGCCTTCGGGACTGCTCGATTGGGAAGCCCTGAGCGAACTTCAGCAGGAACTGCTGGATCATCCCTCGGCGATTATCGTTTCACCGGCGCCGATCTTCGGTGTGAAGCTGATCGAAACCGTGCAACGGGTGTTCAGTTGGTGCGGTTATCCGCTGCTGGTGGACGCGGAAAACTGGATGGCCCATCGCGGCGCGGCGCAAGTAATCCTGAACATTTTCCGGCACTCGCGCACGCCCGGTAATTACGTGGTGCTGTCCGGGGATGTGCATTATTCCTTCGTCTATGAGGTGCTGATCCCACACCGTAAGGGCGGCCCGCGCATCTGGCAGATCACCAGCAGCGGCATCAAGAATGAGTTCCCGCCGGCGCTGCTGGAATGGTTCGATCGTCTGAACCGTTGGCTCTACTCTCCCCGCTCGCCCCTGAACTGGTTCACCAAGCGTCGCAGCATGCGCATCATTCCTCACACCCCCGAACACGCCGAGGCGGGAGAGCGGTTGTGGAACTCGGCGGGGATCGGGCAGGTGTTCTTCAATGAACAGGGGCAGCCGACGCAGATATTCCAGCACAACGCCAACGGCCAACCGCCGACGCGCATGCTGGCGCCGCAAGAGCCTTCGGCCTGAACCGAGTGAGTCCTGTGTGGGAGCGAGCCTGCTCGCGATAGCGCAGGCCCATCCAACATCCTTGCAAGCTGACCTTCCGCTATCGCGAGCAGGCTCGCTCCCACAAGGGATTTGCAGTGTTATGGGTTTGCGGCCAAATGAAATAACTCAAAACACCAACTGCAGCGTCTGCTGACCTTCCAGGCTCAGCAGGAACTGTTTGGCCGCAAGGCCGCCCGCAAAGCCGGTAAGGCTGCCGGAGGTGCCGATGACGCGGTGGCAGGGGGCGATGATGGAGATGGGGTTGCGGCCGTTGGCGGCGCCTACCGCCCGCACCGCCGTGGGCTGGCCGATCTGGATGGCGATGTCGCGGTAGCTGCGGGTTTCACCGAACGGAATGGTCAGCAGCGCCTGCCAGACCCGGACTTGGAAGTCGGTGCCGGCAAAGTCCAGCGCCAGGTCGAAACGGCGGCGCTGGCCGGCGAAATACTCCATGAGCTGGTGCTCGGTTTCCTTGAGGACCGGATGCTGGCTGTCCTCTTCCAAAGGCCCCAGGCGCACGCGGTTGAGACGCTCGTTTTCCCAGAGGATGGCCGCCAGTTTTGTATCCCGGGCGACGAGGATCAGTTGGCCCACGGGGGATGGGATGGTTTTGTACAGGGGTAACATCAAGCATTCCTTATCGCTGGCCAACTGCTTGGCACAAGTAACCAGTCCTAGCCCAACAACCCCAGCACCTTCGCCCGCGCCACGGCCTGGGTGCGGCGCTCCACGCCGAGTTTGCTGTTGATGTGGCTGGCGTGGGTCTTGACCGTGTGCAGTGAGATGAACAACTGCTCGCTGATTTCCTGGTTCGAACAGCCCTGGGCAATCAATTGCAGCACCGCCCGCTCGCGACTGCTGAGGGTTTCGACGGGGGCCGGTGAATCGGCAGCCACCGTCGACGGCAAGCGCTCAAGCAGGTTCTGGCGCAAGGGGCTGGGGGGGGCGCGCAACAATTGCTCGCGCAGCCACTCCCGATGTTCGCCCAGCAACCATTCGAACGGCTGCAGCACCCCGCCAGCGGCGGCTTCGAGGGCTTGGGCCAGGGTACTGCGGGCTTCGGGTTCGCGGCCGACGCTCAGCAGCAAGGCGACCTTCTGGTTGAGCGCCATCACACTGAGCATCTGCCGGCCGGTTTGCTGGCCGTGTTCAAGCAAGGCATTGAGCCGTCCTTCGGCCAACATGGGCTGGCCGCGGATGGACTCCAGCACTGCCTGTTGCAGTTCGACGTGCAGCGGCAGTTGCGGGTGGAATTCCGGCGGCGCGGCGGCCCGCTCACCGGTGTAGGTCTGCCCCAGCCGCGCCAGCCAGGCTTCGGCTAGGTCCGTACGGCCCTGGGCCAGCCAGAGTTCGCATTTGACCAGGGTGATCATCGCCAGGTAATAAATCGGCGGAACGTCCCAGATATGCATCAGGCGCTCGGCTTCGGCCAGTTCGGCAAAGGCCCGGGCGAATTCACGAGCGTGGCCTTCAACCCGCGCGATCACGCAGTGGCCGATCAACACGCTGATGTCGCGACACGCCCGCGCTTCGGTAAGACCGGCCTGCAACCGCGCCAAGCCGGCCTGGGGCTGCATGCGCAAGGTCAGCAGGAACCCCTCGTACAGAATCAATCGCGCCCGCACGGCATACAGCCGTTGCGGCGAGAGTGCGTGCAGGCGTTGCAGGCCCTGGCGCACTTCATCGAGCGCCCGCAGGATCTCCCCTCGCGCTTGCAACACCCGGGCGCGGTCGTAATGGGCCAGGGCCTCGAACAACGGGTTACCGACGCGCTGCGCCAGCTCCAGGGAGTCACGGTTCAAGGCCCGGGCGCGCCACAGGTCACCGTCGGCAATCGCCAGGTTCGACAGCGTGGACAGGCACATCAGACGTTGGCCATAGCGCTTTTGCGGCAGGCTCTCCAGGGCTTCGGTGCAGTAACGCACAGTGGCCTCGCGGTCCCCACGGCCACGGGCAATGATTCCGCTCAGGGCCAGCCATTGGGCAAGCATGGATTTTTGCGCAGTGGCCGAAGGCGCCGGCAGGAACCGGCTCAGGTGGGCGGCCAGTTCTTCAGCGGCGTCCAACTGGCAGGCCAGCCCCAGCGCCCAGCTGTACAGCACGATCAAGCGCGGCGTGCTGATGAGCAGGCTGTCGGGCAAGTCCATTTTCCAGCGCAGCAACATGCCGACGTTCTGCTCGGCCAGCAATTGCTCCTCCGAGAGGTTCTGCACCAGGTTCGCCGCCACATCCAGGTGCCCGGCCCGCAGCGCCTGTTCCACGGCCTCGTCGATCAGGCCCTGGGCATTGAACCAGCGGCAGGCCCGCAGGTGCAGGGTCGCAGCCGGTACCATGGCCGGCGCACTGGGACGGCTGCGCAGCAAATCGGAAAACAGATGGTGGTAACGGTACCAGTGGCCATGCTCGTCCAGCGGCACCAGGAACACCTGGTGCGCCGCCAGATACTCCAGGATTTCGGCGCTGTCATGGGCTTCGCGCACGGCATCACACAGTTCGCTGCAGAAACGTTCCTGGGACGCGGTGTCGTAGAGAAACGCCTGCACTTCGGCGGGCAGACAGTCGATGACTTCCTCAAGCAGGTAATCGCGAATCAGCCCTTCGCCGCCATGCAGAGCCTGGGGCATCCGCCCCTCAGTCCCGGCCTCGGAAGCGGCCAGCAACCAGAAACGCAGCCCGGCCACCCAGCCTTCGCTGCGCTGGATCAGACTCTCCAGGGCTTCGCCGCGCAACGAACTGCTGTGGTGCTGCAGCAGGGTCTGGGCTTCTTCATGGGTCAGGCGCAAGTCCTGCTCGTTCAGTTCGAGCAATTGGCGTGACAGACGCAGGCGCGCCAGATGCCAGTCCGGGCGCTGCCGACTGGTGACCAGCACCAGCAAACCTTCGGGCAGGTGATTAAGGAAAAATTGCAGGCAACGGTCCAGCACCGGGCTTTGGGCCAGGTGGTAGTCGTCGAGCACCAGCAGCAAGGGTGTATCCGGCGACAGATGCGCGGACAGTTCATCCAGCAGGCCGTCGAGCCATTCTTCGAAAGCGAAAGGTTGGTGGCGCTGGCGCATTTTCAGCAGCCCCAACGCCCGACCTCCCAACTGCGGGAAGAACGCCTGGAGCCCTTCGAGCAGCCGTTCCAGAAAGCGTCCCGGGTCGTTGTCCCGGGCACTGAGCCCCAGCCAGAGGCTTTGCCAATAGGCCGGCAGGCTCTGGCAGAACTCCACCGCCAGTGAGCTTTTGCCGAACCCCGCCGGTGCGCTCACCAACAGCAACCGACCTCCAAGCCCCGCACTCAAGCGCTCGCACAACCGCGGCCGCACGACATGGCCGTCAGGCAAGGGCGGGCGGTAGAAGCGCCCGTCCTGGACCGCGACGGCGGTGCGGGCAGAACCCGGGAGTGAAGACAGATCAGTCATGGCCGGCTCTTGTTGAAATGCGGGTGGCGGCGTTGCAGATGTCCGCAGACTAGCGGTAAACGAGGAGGTATTGAAGGGAGTTGCTACAAATGGCTACAAAAAGGCTACAAGCCGACCGATTCGAAAAACTCAGGCAGCCACCGCTCTTGTGGCGAGGGAGTTTTGATCATTCCCACGCAGGAGCGAGGTAACGCTAGAGCTTTTTGGGGCTGCTTCGCAGCCCAGCGGGGATAAATCCCCTAGCCACAGGGGGTTTGTGTTGGGCAAAAAAACGCCCCGAACCAGTCGGGGCGTTTTTTCGAGGATGCGGCCTCGGGTGAAGCTGTTTAGCGGATACCCTCCTGGCGCAATGCGTTGGGAGTGAACTCGGCGGTGCTGGCGGTGAAGCCGAAGTCGTAGGCCGATTTCTCTTCGTTCTTCATGCCCAGCGCCAGATAGCGGCCGGACTGCAGGTCGTAGAGGGTTTCCAGGGCGTACCACGGCACTTGCTTGTCGTAGTAGTTCTCGGCATGGGCCTCGGCAACGCGCCACAGTTGGCCACGACCGTCGTAATGGTCGATCACCGCGGCTTGCCAGGTGTCTTCGTCGATGTAGAAGTCACGCTTGGCGTAGATGTGGCGTTGGCCTTCCTTCAGGGTCGCGGTCACATGCCAGACCCGACGCAGCTCGTAGCGAGCCAGGTCCTGGTTGATATGGCCGGCCTTGATGATGTCGGCGTACTTGAGCTGAGGCGAATCGATCTTGTAGCTGTTGGAGGCGATGTACAGTTCTTTCTTGCCCACCAGCTTCCAGTCGTAGCGATCCGGCGCACCGTTGTACATGTCCAGGTTGTCGGAGGTACGCAGGCCGTCGGCAGCGGTGCCCGGGCCGTCATAGGAGACCTGTGGCGCACGGCGCACACGGCGCTGGCCGGCGTTGTAGACCCACGCAGAACGCGGTTCCTTCACCTGGTCGAGGGTTTCGTGCACCAGCAGTACACCACCGGCCAGACGCGCCGGCGCGGTGACTTGCTGCTTGAAGTAGAACAGGATGTTGCCAGGGTTGGCCGGATCGAAATCCTTCATCTTGTCGCGGAACACGAACTGGTCCCTGAAGTACACCAGGCTGTAGGAGCCGTTGGGCTGCGGCGTGGCCTGGGTCACCAGGCGGGTCACGCTGCCGCCGCGATAGCGAGTGATGTGGTTCCAGATCACTTCCACACCGCTCTGGGGAATCGGGAACGGCACAGCCGTCTCGAAGTTCTCCAGACCGTTACCGCCGGACACCAGCTTGGTGTTCACCGCGTTTTTCTTGATGGAGGCATACACGTCATCCGGCACGGTGGCGCCGCGATGGGATGGGTAGACCGGCATCTTGAAGGATTCCGGGTAACGCTTGAACATCGCGTACTGGCCCGGCGCGAGCTTGTCTTTGTACTGGTCGACGTTCTGCGCAGTGATGGTGAACAGCGGCTTTTCACTGGCGTACGGGTCGGAAAGGAAACCCTTGCTGTCCACGCTGCCGGCGTTCTTGGCCATGGGTTTCCAGGCCGGGATCGAACCGTCGGCATTGCCGGCCATTTCGGCGCCCATCGGCGTCAGGCTTTTGCCCAGTTTGTCGGCTTCGGCGGCAGGCACAGCCGCCATGACGCTGGCGGCCAGCAGGGATAGCCCCAAAACACCGACCTGCAACAGACTCTTTGTTATTTTCATAGTGTGTCGTCCTGAAATACTGTGCTTAGAAGGTCACGCCGACGCTGAGCGCCAGGAAATCGCGATCGTCCACGGTGCTGAAGTCGCCACCAAAGAAGTTGGTGTAGGCCAGGCTCGCGTTGTAGGTGTTCTGATACTCGGCATCCAGTCCGAGGCTGACGGCTTTGCGGCCTTCTTCAAAGTTGGCGCCCGGGCCTGGCGAGTAGCCTTTGACGTCATGGGACCAGGCCACGTTGGGCTTGAGGTTCACACCGGCGAACACGTCCGGGTATTCCCAGATGGCGCGGGCACGGTAGCCCCAGGAAGTGGAGGTGGTGAAGCCGTCGTTGTTGCAGTTGCTGTTCACATCGGCACTGGTCTGGCCACCACCGGCCGCAGTCGAGCCATTGAGCAGGTTACAGAAACCGTTGGGCAGTTCGCCCGGACCAAACACCGGGTCACGGCCGTAACGAGCGTCGGACCTGCTTTCCAGGCCGCCCACGTAGGTCACGCCGACTTCACCCACCAGGGTCAGACGGCTAGCGCCCATGACCTGATCCAGGAAGTGGGTGAACGTGGTCTGGAACTGAGTGATTTCCTTACGGTTATAGCCATGCAGGTCCTGACCCGGCGAGCCAGGGAGGATCGAAGCATTGCCAAGACCGGGAAGCGGGGTCACACCGGCGAAAAGAATGTCCGTGGTGCTCAGTTGCACCGGGGCGTTCGGACGATAGCTCAGTTCACCGCTCCACGCCGTACCGGTAGGCAAGGTGGTGGAGAAACTCAAACCGTAGAGACGGATATCTTCAGGGTACTCGATGAAATAGTTCGAGTTACCCGCCACCAGCAGAGGCGACAGCGCGGCGAACGCAGGCGGCAGTCCTGCTGCCAGGTCAAAGACGGACTGTGGAGCACCGGTGGCACTGAAAATCGGCGCACGGCTGTGGTAGTTCATGAAGTAGGCACCAAACTCGGTGTCCAGCGGCTCGAACATGTACTTGAACGACACGCCCCACTGGCCACTGTCGCGAGCATCACGATCCGGACCGCGACGCACCAGCACGCCTTCTTCGTTGACGTTGACGCCAAGCGCCTCCGCTGGGCCCAAGGCGGCCGCCGGGAGCGTGGAGCGTTTGTTCAGCACTCGCAGGTTGTCGGTGCAACCATCGGCAACCACGTCCGGCTGCGAGAAGAACGTACCGCAGTTGTCCACCACGGTCTGGTCCCACTCCAACTGGTAGAACGCCTCGGCCGACAGGTTGTCGGTCAGGCTCTGGGACACATAGAACATGTTGACCGGAATCAGGCCTTCCTTGACCTCGGCACCAGGACGACGGAACGCCGACACGTCGACCGGGTTGATCGAGTTGATCCCGCCCTGGATGAAGGTACTTTCACCCCAGCTGACCACCTGTTTACCCAGGCGAACCGAACCCGGCTGATCGCCAATGGCGTAGTTGTGGTAGATGAAGGCATCGAGGATCTGCCCGCCGGAAGACTGGGCGCCTTCCTTGCGGTTAGTGTCGCTGATGTCCTTGTACAGGCGATGTTCGTCCTTGAGTTCGAAGTCGTACCAGTACTTGCCGCGCACAAACACGCCGGTATCGCCGTACTTGAGTTCCAGGTCGTGGATACCCTTGAAGATCTTCGAAAAGGTTTCCCCGCGCTTGAAGTTCAGGTGACCGTCGTCGGAGGTCTGGGACAGGCCCTTGCCGCCGTTGTTGACGCCGATCAGGTCCCTGTTGGCCTTGGCCGTGGACCAGCTTGCGCCGACCGACAGGGACGAGTCGAACTGGCCCTCGATTTCACCGATGTTGAAACTGACGCCGAATGCTGGCCCGGCGAGCGAAGAGGCGAGACTGACCGCCAGAGGCAGTTTTGCCCGGCGCCAGAACGTGTTTGCTGAGGTCATCGACGCTACTCCATGTGCTTTTATTTTTATGGCAGTCAGTATTTTCCAAGAACACTTTCAACGGCTGGGAATGGCAACGTTCCTCCCCGTTCAAAGTCGCATCGCCCGTTTAGTGCGTGCGCCCCGTTCTTGAAAATCCTTAAACGGACTATAGCCAGCAGGTAGTACGGCTTGATCCCTCTAAAGTGTGATTTGCAGCCCGCGACCACTCTGGAACAGTCCTTTCGCCAGGCCGACAGATGTCGGCACGGCAAGGATGGCTGAAATTTTCGGTTTGACAAGGCAAGCGCTTGCTTGGTGGGGCTGCCGTGCCCTTTCTGGCACGGCAAAAACGTTTAAAGCGTCGACAGGAAGGTGCTGTTATTGCTCTGCCATTCGGTGACGTCGATGCGGATACGCTTCTTGTCGAGCTTGCCGACGCTGGTCTTGGGAATTTCCGTAACAAGGGCGATCTGGCTCGGGATCGCCCACTTGCTCAGGTGCCCCAATTCGACGAACGGCTTGAGATGTTCCTTGAGCTCGCGAGCCCCGATCTGATGCCCTTCGCGGATGACCAGCAAGGCAAATGGGCGCTCGCCCCACTGCGGATCGGGAATCCCCACCACTGCTACTTCGCGTACCGCCACGTGACGGCTGATGAGGTCTTCCAGGTCCAGGGACGAGATCCATTCACCGCCAGTCTTGATCACGTCCTTGATGCGGTCGCGAATATCGATCACGCCCATGCTGTCCAGCGTGGCGACATCGCCGGTGTGCAGCCAGCCGCCGGCCCAGAGCTCGGCGCCCTTCTGCGGCTCGTTGAAATAACCCTCGGTGAGCCACGGTGCGCGCAGCACCAGCTCGCCCTGGGTCTCGCCGTCAGCGGGCAGGAAATGCCCCTCGGCGTCGACAATCGCCGCTTCCACCAATGGCCCTGGTACGCCGGCCTTGATCCGGTAGGTGATGCGTTCGTCTTCGCTGCCGGCCATCAATTCGTCGTTGAGGTGGGCGCAGGACACCAGCGGGCCGGTTTCCGACATGCCATAGGCGGCGGTGAGCTGGATGCCCCTGGCCTTGGCCGCTTCATACAGGCTGCGGTTCAGGGCGCTGCCGCCGATGACGATTTTCCAGCCAGCGAAATCGGTGTCCTGGGCGCCCTTGGCATTGAGGACCATTTGCAGAATGGTCGGCACGCAGTGGGAAAAGGTGACTTTCTCCTTGCGCCACAACTGGACCAGGAATTCGGGGTCATAACGGCCGGGGTAGACCTGCTTGAGCCCGAGCATGGTCGCCACGTACGGCAGGCCCCAGGCATGGACATGGAACATCGGCGTAATCGGCATGTACACGTCGTTGGTGCCCAGCAACCGCACACTGTCGATGGCGCCCATGATGGTCGACACGCCCATGGTGTGCAGCACCAGTTGCCGATGGGTGAAATACACGCCCTTGGGGTTGCCGGTGGTGCCGGTGGTATAGAACGTGGTGGCGACCGAGTTTTCGTCGAAGTCCTGGAAATCGTAGGCGGGGCTGGCGGCGGCGAGCAGTTGTTCGTATTCGCCCACCAGGTTCGGCAGGTCG
>NZ_WUUD01000027.1:16119-25656 GCF_009831705.1 Pseudomonas sp. PICF6
GGTCGTCAGGTGTCCGGCAATCGCCTGGTACAAACCGACGAACTCGCTGTTGACCAGCACGAAGCGGTCTTCAGCGTGATTCATGGTGTAGAGGATCTGTTCCGGTGACAGGCGCACGTTGATGGTGTGGATCACCGCGCCGATCATCGGGATCGCAAACATGCATTCCAGGTAGCGATGGCTGTCCCAGTCCATCACCGCCACGGTATCACCGGCCTTGACCCCGGCCTCGGTCAGCACATTGGCCAGCCGCGCGACGCGTTCGATCAGGGTCGGATAGCTGTAGCGCAACTGGTCGCGGTAAATGATCTCGCGGGTTTTCTCGTAACGCGCACCGGACATCAGCAGCCGCTTGATCAGCAGCGGGTATTGATAAGCGCCTTCGGCTGGAGGAATAACGCGAGTCTGCAACATAAGAGTCCCTTTTCTGACTGCACGGTCTTGGCTGGAAGTGAGCACTGTAGAGCGCCGGTACGCGGATCAAATCAGCCAAAGGAATGATTTGATCCGCCCGCAAATACTGGCCTTGAGCCACTTAAACGCACGTTTTGCACGCATTATGTTGGTTAAACCTTGTCAGAGCTGGATCCAGCAGCGAGCATAGGTGTCAACGTTGTTACAAAAGCCTGTAGGGAAGTACTCTCGCAGGCTCACCCGATACCACCCGCCTTTTGCAGAGAACAATGAGCACCGACCTGACTTCTTCCCCGGCCATCGCGCCACAGAGTGAGCCGCTCGTGTCGATCGTGGCCCCTTGCTACAACGCCGAGAAATACCTGGAAGAAGCGATCCACAGCATCTTTGCCCAGGATTATCCGAACGTTGAGGTCATCGTGGTCGATGACGGCTCCACCGACAATAGCCTCGCCATGCTCCGGCAGTTGCAACAGACCTACAACTTCCAGCTGTACTCCCAGGAAAATCAGGGTGTCAGCGCGGCGCTCAATCACGGGCTGAAATACGCCAAGGGCGTTTACATCTCGACCCCGGACCTTGACGACATCATGTTGCCCCACTCGGTCGGGCTCCGTGCCCGATACCTGGACGAGCACCCGCAGGTCGGTTGTGTCGGCGCGCTGATCATCTACATGGACAGCGAAGGCCACACCATCAAGGCGCAACAACGCGACCACATCCAGGTGCATACCTTCGACGATCTTCTACGCAGCGCTGCGGTCATCGGCGCGCCAACGGCGCTGTATCGCATGAGCGCACTTCGCGACGCCGGCTTTTATGATCCGCTGCTGCGGGTCCAGGATTTCCAGATCACTTTGCGGATCGCCCACAAGGGTTATGAAATTCATGAATTGCCGGTTTGTGTGACGCGCTATCGACGCCACCCCAATAACCTGTCGAGAAAGTACCGGTTGATGCTCAAGGCCGACCTGCAGGCTATCGAGCCCTATCGGGCCCACCCCGCCTACGGTGCGGCTCGTACGGTGCTGGTCCACAAAGCGCTGAAGTACGCGGTGGTCGAAGACCGCAAAGAAGCCTGGCGGCTGCTGCGCAGCATCCCGTGGCGCCACCTGAACGCAACCAGCCTGAAACGCTTCAAGCGACTGGTCTTGCGACGCCCGACAGCGAGGGCGCGACCTTGAATTTTTTGAAAAAGCTCAAAGAGCGCAAAGTACGCAAGCATCTCAAGCGCCTGGAGAAACTCGAGAGAGCGCCGGAAAAAATCCGTTTGCGCTATCCGAAATACCAGATTGGGGTGGGCACGTATGGCATTCCCGAAGTCATGGAGTTCGGCGACGACACGATCCTCAAAGTCGGGTCTTATACGTCGATCGCTCAAGGCGTGAAAATCCTGCTGGGTGGCGGGCATCGCACCGACTGGGTCAGCACCTTTCCGTTCCCGCTGATGATCGAACAGGCCCAGGGTATCGCCGGCTGCAACCCGACCAAGGGCGATGTGGTGATTGGCAGCGACTGCTGGATCTGCGCCGAAGCGATGATTCTGTCCGGTGTGACCATTGGTCATGGCGCCGTGGTCGCAGCCGGCGCCGTGGTGACGCGCGATGTCGAGCCATACGCCATCGTCGGCGGCAACCCATGCCGGTTCATTCGCTGGCGCTTTGAGGAACCGGTGCGTCAAGCCTTGCTTGAGTCAGCCTGGTGGGACTGGCCGATGGAAGAGGTCAAAGCGGTGTCGCCACTGCTGTGCAGTGACAACATCGACGCCTTTCTGGAGTACGTTCGTCAACGCCACTGACCGTCCCCTCCCTGGTGTGGGGACGATCAGAAGTAGGATCAAACGATCAACGCATCTCGGTAAACGCCAATTTGACGCCAATGGCAACGAGTACCGCGCCCATGGTCCGGTCGAACCAGTGGCCCATGCGGGCAAACCCGGCGCGCACTCGCTGCTGGCTGAACAGCATGGCCACCAGACAGAACCACACTGCCGTCGCCGCCGCCAGGTACACGCCGTAACCGGCCTGGATTGCCAGGGGGGTATGAGGGTTGATGACCACGGTGAACAGCGACAGGAAAAACAGCGTCGCCTTGGGGTTCAGGCCGTTGGTGACGAAGCCCGAGGTGAACGCGCCACGGGCGGTACGTTGGCCGGCCTCTTTGTGCAGGTTGTCCGCCGTCGGCTTGACCGGTTGCGCCCGCAGTGCCTTGAAGCCGATGTACAGCAGGTAGGCGGCGGCGGCCCATTTCAGCGCGTTGAACAGCACGATCGATTGCGACACGATCAGGCCAATGCCCAGCAGCGAATACCCCACATGCAGGAAAATCGCCGTGCCCACGCCCAGCGCAGTCCAGGTTCCGGCGCGGCGACCATGGGTCACGCTCTCGCGCACCACCACGGCAAAATCCGGCCCGGGGCTGGCCACGGCCAACAGGTGGATCAGGGCGACGGTGAGGAATTCGGTGAGGTACATGGGGACTCCTTGGCTAGCTCAATCTCAAGACAAACATCAACTCTGAGTGAGGGGCTGTGTGGGAGCAAAGCTTGCTCCCACACACATCTGATAGGCTCGCCACATTACGCCTTCGATTCCTGCGATAAAAGGTACAGCTGATGACGAACAACGGCCGCGCAGTTTTCCTCGATCACCCGTCCCTGGACCTGGGCGATCTGGATTTGGGACCACTGCGCAACTGCTTCAGTGAACTGCAACTGTTCGCCCGCACGAGCCGGGATGAAGTGAGCGAGCGGCTCAAGGGCGCCACGGTGGCGATCACCAACAAGGTCGTGATCGATGCGACCGCCATGGCCGCCAACCCCGAGCTGAAGCTGATCCTGATCAGCGCCACCGGCACCAATAACGTCGACCTGGACGCCGCGCGCCAACACGGCATAACAGTGTGCAACTGTCAGGGCTACGGCACGCCGTCGGTGGCCCAGCACACGATCATGCTGCTCTTGAATCTGGCGACGCGCCTGGGTGATTACCAAAAAGCAGTCGGCGCAGGTCGGTGGCAGCAGGCTTCGCAGTTTTGCCTGCTGGACTATCCCATTGTCGAACTGGAAGGCAAAACCCTCGGGCTGTTGGGTCATGGTGAACTGGGCAGCGCCGTCGGACGACTGGCCGAGGCCTTTGGCATGCGCGTGCTGTTGGGGCAGATCCCCGGACGCCCTGCTCGTCCCGACCGCTTGCCTCTGGATCAACTGTTGCCGCAGATCGATGCCCTGACCTTGCACTGTCCTCTCAACGAACACACGCGCAACTTCATCGGCGCCCGGCAACTGGCGCAGCTCAAACCCGGCGCCTTTGTGCTCAACACCGCCCGCGGCGGCCTGATCGACGAACAGGCCCTGGCCGATGCCTTGCGCAGCGGCCATTTGGGCGGCGCGGCCACCGATGTACTGAGCGTGGAGCCACCGACCCAGGGCAATCCGCTGCTGGCCGCCGACATTCCGCGGTTGATCGTCACGCCCCACAACGCCTGGGGCAGCCGCGAGGCGCGGCAACGGATTGTTGGCCAACTGACGGAAAACGCCCAAGGTTTTTTCAGCGGTACAGCGCTACGAGTCGTCAGTTGATAAACTGCCGCACTTTTTTTCAAGGAGCAGACCATGGATCCGCGCAGTGAAGTACTGCTTCGTCAGGCCGAGTTGTTTCAGGGTTCGGTCCTGCTGGCCGGCCTGCCCGCCGACGATCTGCTCGGCCGCTTGCCCCAAGCCCATGGCTGGTGCTGGCACGCCGGTGATCAGGCCGCGCTGGATGCCCGTTTCCCCGAGCGCAGCCACTTTGGCGTGAACGTGCCGACCCGTGAGTTCGAGACCGCCGTGGTGTTCCTGCCCAAGGCCAAGGACCTGACCGACTACATCCTCAACGCCGTGGCCTCGCGCCTGGCCGGTCGCGAGGTGTATCTGGTGGGGGAAAAGCGCAGCGGCATCGAAGGCGCGTCCAAGCAGCTCAATGCCTTCGGCAAGCCGCGCAAGCTCGACAGCGCGCGCCATTGTCAGCTATGGCAGGTCACCGTGGCCGACGTCCCCGAGGCCAAGCCTTTGGAAAGCCTCGCCCAGACCTACGAGCTGCCCCTGGCCGAAGGCGCACTGAAGGTCATCAGCCTGCCGGGGGTGTTCAGCCACGGTCGCCTGGATCGCGGCAGTGCGCTGTTGCTGGAACACCTGGATAAACTGCCCAGCGGCCACCTGCTGGACTTCGGTTGTGGCGCCGGGGTGCTGGGGGCAGTGGTCAAGCGTCGCTATCCGCACAACACCGTCACGCTGCTGGACGTGGATGCGTTCGCCGCCGCCAGCAGCCGCCTGACCCTGGCAGCCAATGGTCTGGAGGCCGAGGTGCTGACCGGCGACGGTATCGACGCCGCGCCCATGGGATTAAGTGCGATTCTGAGCAACCCGCCGTTCCATGTCGGCGTGCACACCGACTACCACGCCACGGAAAATCTGCTGCGAAAAGCAGCGAAACATCTGAAAAACGGCGGCGAACTGCGCTTGGTGGCGAACAGTTTCCTCAAGTATCAGCCGCTGATCGAAGAGCATCTGGGCGTGTGCGCGATCAAGGCCGAAGGCCAGGGTTTTCGCATCTACCGGGCCAAGCGCGGCTGAAGCAAATTTAAGAAACAGCACTTGCCCAATCGGATTTGCCTAGGCAGAATCCGCTCCGTCCTAGGGGAGTAGTCTCCCGCGAGCACCATGCTCGCCCGGCATACGTCAACATACTTGGTCAGCAGACCATGGCGTATGCGGCCCAAGCGTCCACGCAGATGGTCGCTGGGTTTGACAAGACCTATGACACGCACACCTTACCCGGGGCGGGAAGGCTGTACGTGTCATAGCCGTGTCGACCCGCCCCTCTAGGAATCACCTGATGCTGGACTCTTTCCTCGTACCTACCGCTATCGTTGCGCTGGCCGAAATCGGCGACAAGACGCAACTGCTCGCGCTTATTCTCGCGGCTCGCTTTCGCAAACCCTGGCCCATCATTGCCGGCATCGTTGCCGCGACCTTGGCCAACCATGCGGCAGCCGGCGCGGTGGGAGCCTGGGTCGGTAGTATTTTCTCGGACGCGGTCCTGCACTGGATCCTGGCGGTGAGCTTTGCCGCCACGGCGCTGTGGACGTTGGTGCCGGACAAACTGGACGATGACGAAGCCAGTACGGCCCGCAAGTTCGGGCCTTTCCTGACCACGCTGATCGCGTTCTTCCTGGCGGAAATCGGCGACAAGACCCAGATCGCCACAGTGATGCTCGCCGCGCAGTACCCGGAATTGTGGCTGGTGATCATCGGCACCACCGTGGGCATGCTGATTGCCAACGTGCCGGTGGTCCTGGCCGGTAACTTCGCCGCTGAAAAGCTCCCCCTGACGCTGATCCGCCGCCTGGCCGCCTCGGCGTTCTTGGTCCTGGCGATCGTGGCGGTGTACAAGGCGATGCAGAGCAGTGGGTGGGTTTGATCGGGTAGGTGAGTAATACCGCGTTATCGTTCATCGCGAGCAGGCTCGCTCCCACACTGGCTGCGGGTGTTCACAAGAATATCGAACACGGCAAATCCCTTGTGGGAGCGAGCCCGCTCGCGATAAACGATGACGCGGCCTGATTGAAGTCTGCGTCGCCTCTGTCGCGAGCAAGCTTTGCTCCCACAACGATGGTTACTTTCTGGCCTGCTGATACAGCGGCATCACCTTCGGAATCGCCGCCTGCAGCGACGCGATCCGGCTGCTGGAGGACGGGTGGGTGCTCATGAACTCCGGCGGCGCACCTTCCGAAGCCTTGGCCATCTTGTTCCACAACGTGATCGCGGCATTCGGGTCGTAGCCGGCGCGAGCGGCCAGTTCCAGGCCGATCAGGTCGGCTTCGTTCTCATTGCCGCGACTGTTGGGCAGGGTCATGCCGTAGTTGGCCACGGTATCGGCCAGTGCCAGGCTGTCCTGGCCCAGACCGAACAATGCACCGGCGCCCTGCTTGGCCATTTCGATGCCGTAGGCCTTGGACATCGCTTCGCGGCCGTGCTCGCGCAAGGCGTGAGCGATTTCGTGGCCGATGATCGCGGCGATTTCATCGTCAGTGAGCTTGAGCTTGTTGATCAAGCCGGTATAGAAAATGATTTTGCCGCCGGGGCCGCAACTGGCGTTGAGCTCATCGCTCTTGATCAGGTTCACTTCCCAGTTCCATTGCGCCGAATCCGGGCGGAACACAGGTGCCTGAGCGATCAGCCGACTGGAGATGGCCTGGACGCGCTTGGCATCGCTACTCGTCTTGTCCAATACACCCTTGGCGCTCGCTTCGCCCATGGTCTTTTGGTAGGACTGGGCATACATCTGATTGACCTGGTCGGTGGACAGCATGCTGAACATGTATTGCTTGCGCTCCACGCCCACGGCTCCGCCGCTGGTAGTGTTGACCGACTGGCAACCGGCAAGCAGCAAGCCCACACTCAGTGCACTCACCATCAATATCTTGTTCATGTAAGAAGCTCCCTGGAAACGTGGGCGTATCCTAGGCGCTGATTTGTATCGGCGCCAGATACATAGCGTGGGATTACAGTTTTTTCAGACAGACCCTACTCCAGTCCATTTACGACACCCACAAAGCCAAAACAGTCATCCGACGAACAGCGCCTCATGCTGGGCCAAAGAATCGCCGATACAGGCTTCAGACGTCATTCCCGCGTCCGGAGCCTTTATGAAATTCAAATCGATCCAGTTTTCCGTGGCCGCTCTGGCCGGCGCCATCATCCTCAGTGTGGTCGGTGCCCTGGTGCTGTACGCGCTGTTTGCCGGCGCCCGCACCCAGGACATGGTGCAACAGCGGACCAAGGCGCAGTTCGAGCATCTGATCGAACAACGCCTCGACGCGCTCGCCCGCACCCAGGCCAGCCTGATCCAGCGAGAACTGGAGGCACCGCTGTTGCTTGCCCGGGGCCTGGCGACCACCAATGCCTTGATGGGCATGAACGGCCCGGACGGCAACGCACAACTGAAGGTGCCCCGCGAGCAGATGATCAGCCTGCTGCGCGAAACCGTGGTGCGCAACCCGAAGATTCTCGGCGCCTACATCGCCTGGGAACCGAACGCTATTGACCACGACGACGCCAATTACGTGAACAGCCCGGTGCTGGGCATGGAAACCGACGGGCGCTTCCTGCCATGGTGGTTTCGCAACCAGGACGGCACCCTGGGCCTGGAAAAGCTCGCCGATGTGACGGACCAGAAACTGCTGTCCACCGGTATTCGCGCCAGTGAGTACTACCTGTGCTCCCGGGACAGCAAGAAAGCCTGCGTGATCGACCCGGCGCCTTATCGCGTTGGCAACACCATGACCATGCTCGCCTCGTTCATCGAGCCGATCATGGTCGATGGCAAGTTCCAGGGCATCGTCGGCGCCGACCTGTCGGTGAACTTCATCCAGGACATGCTTGTCGCTGCCGACCGCGAGCTGTATGAGGGCGCCGGGGAAATGGCGTTGCTCTCCAGCAACAACCGCTTGGTGGCCTTCACGAAGGACCCGTCCAAACTGGGAGAAAAGGCCAGCGACCTGCTGGACGCCAATGAACTGGACAACCTGTCCAAGCTCAGCGTCGGCCAGGTACGTTACGACGTCGATGAAGCCCATGGGCATATCGAGGTGTACATGCCGTTCGGCATCGGTGAAACCCAAGCCCGTTGGACGCTGATGCTGCAACTGCCACTGGATGCGGTGATGGCCGAACTGCAAGCGTTGCAAAAAGACCTGGATGCGCAACGCCAGACCGACATCTTCGGCATGGCCATGGTGGGCCTGGTGATTGCCGGCATCGGCCTGCTGGTGATCTGGCTGGTGGCCCACGGCATCGCCCGTCCCCTCAAGCAAATGGTGGCGATGCTCGATGACATCGCCCAGGGCGAAGGCGACCTGACCCGTCGGCTGGTGAGCGACCGCGCGGATGAACTGGGTGCGATCGCCAAGGGCTTCAATACCTTCCTGAGCAAGTTGCAAGGGATGATCACCCAGGTCGTCACCTCGGTGCAGAGCGTCAGCGATTCCTCGGAGCACACTGCCGACATCGCCATCCGCACCAACCAGGGCGTGCACAAGCAAATGGTGGAGATCGATCAGGTCGCCACCGCCGTGCACGAGATGACCGCCACCGCCCAGGACGTGGCCCGCAACGCGACCCAGGCCGCCCAAGCCGCTGGTCACGCAGACCAGGCTGCCAGCCAGGGCATGCAGATCGTGCGGGACACTTCCACCTCCATCGGCGCCCTGGCCGTGGAAATCGGCAAGGCCGTGGGCGTGGTGCAGGCTCTGGCCAAGGACAGCGAGAACATCAACGCGATTCTCACCGCCATCCGCGGGATCGCCGAACAGACCAACCTGCTGGCCCTCAACGCGGCCATCGAAGCAGCTCGCGCCGGTGAACAGGGACGTGGATTTGCGGTGGTGGCCGATGAGGTGCGCAATCTGGCGCAGAAAACGCAGCAGGCCACTGAAGAAATCCAGACGATGATCCAACAGTTGCAACAAGGCACCCGGGATGTGGTGCGGGTGATGGAAGACAGCCAGCACCGCACCGATGAAAGCGTGCAACACGCAGCGAAAGCGGCCCAGGCCCTGGAGACCATCACCCAGGCGGTATCGGTGATCAACGACATGAACACCCAGATCGCCAGCGCCGCCGAGGAACAAAGCGCGGTGGCCGATGACATCAACCGTAACGTGATCAACATCGGGCAAGTGGCAAATGAAGTGGCGGGCGGCGCGGACGAATCCAGCGCGGCCAGTGCGGATCTGACCAAACTGGCGGAGCAGCAGCGGCGGTTGATCAATCAGTTCAAGGTTTGATCCTAGGGCCCCATCGCGAGCAGGCTCGCTCCCACAAAGGGTTGGTGGCGAACACGATATCTAATGTGGGAGCGAGCCTGCTCGCGATGGGGCCAGCACAGGCGCCTCAACACTCAAGCCGGAGTCAGGCACTCCGGCCCGTTGAGCTTCGGATCATTGACCATGTTGGCCAGTACCCGCTCGCGCAGTGCCGCCGGCTCACTGGCCAGCAAGCCTTGCAATACATGCAAGGGCGTCTCGGGATCGAGCCACAGGCGCTGGCCCTCTTCATCGAGGATCAACGGCCGACGCTGCCCT
>NZ_WUUD01000027.1:25666-41204 GCF_009831705.1 Pseudomonas sp. PICF6
CCACACCTGTTCCTGCACGGGATAGGCTTCCCAGATCGCGGCGAAAAACAACGAAGAGCCCTCACCCGGCGTCAACCAGTAAGGGCGTTTGCGCGTGCCACCGCGCCATTCATAGAAGCCGTTGGCCGGCAGCAGGCAACGGCGCAGGCGCAGGGCCTCACGAAACATCGGCTGCTCGGCCACGGTTTCGGCCCGGGCGTGGGCCGGGGTACGGGACAGGTCGGTCAGCCAGGGCGGCGTGAGGCCCCAGCGGGCCCGGGCCAGTTCGCGCTGCCCCTCAGCGCCGGCGCGCAGCATCAGCACCGAATCGTTGGGCGAAATATTCCACTGGGCCTTCTGGTCGGCGGGGAAGCCGGGCAAGGCCGCAAAGGCGGGGTTCCAGCGAAACAGGGCATAACGTCCACACATGGGGCAACACGACTCTTGATCAAACGGTCGCCAGCCTAACAGACCAATGTGCCGGGGTAACTGTCCGGCTCATCGCCGGGCAATGGCAGCGCGGCATTGTAGGCGGCGATCAGCTCCCGGGCGTATTGCGCCTGGTCGTCCTCCACCGCCAGTCCCAGCAGGCCATACATCGGCAACTCGCCGGCGCCGCCCACCAGGTCACGGCCCACCAGGTGGGCGGTGATGCCTTCGCTGGCGAGCATGCCCTGGAGCAGTTCGCCTTCCATCAGGTTTTCCAGCTCGTAGATTCGCTGCATGGACGTCCCCCATCATTCGTTTTCACTGAAGACTTCCAGATGCCACTCTTCATCATGGACCTGCAGGACAAATGTTATCGGTCGGCAACAGACCTGACAGTCCTCGATATAGGTCTGATCACCGCCGGACAGGTCCACCAGCGTTTCCACTTCCTCACCACAATACGGACATTCATACGGAGCGGTTTCCAGCATCGCGGTCTCCCAGGTGACTTGTGCGTATAATCGCCGGTCTATTTGCAGGGCTATTTTTGTCTGGCGGATCTTCCAGGCCGTGCCCTGTCGGTTTTTCGATCGAACCTTTACTTACCCTAGCCGTTTCCTACAAGAGAGCATGATGGGCGAATTCGATGCCATCCGACCTTACGACGACAGCGAAGTCCCAGCGGTGCTGGCACGGCTGCTCGGCGACAAGGCGTTTCTAGATATCCTCACCCACTTCCGCTTCCCACGCCTGGCCGGGGCTTTCGGCTGGATGCTCAAGCCTCTTATAGCGCAAAGGTTGCGTCGTGAGTTCGCCGGCGTGACATCGGTCGCCACTTTGCAGGACAAAGTGGAATTCTATGTCGACCACACGATCGAGCGTGCCACCGATGGCGTGACCTACACCGGGGTGGAGCAATTCAAATCCGGTAGCGCGTACCTGTTCATCGCCAACCACCGCGACATCGTGATGGACCCGGCCTTCGTCAACTACGCCGTGTACCATGCCGGCTTGCCGACGCCACGCATCGCCATCGGCGACAACCTGCTGCAGAAGCCCTTTGTCAGCGATCTGATGCGCCTGAACAAAAGCTTCATCGTGCACCGCTCCATCACCGGACGGCGGGAAAAAATGGCCGCGTACCAGTTGCTCTCGGCCTATATCAATCACTCGATCCGCAACGACTGCGCCTCGATCTGGATTGCCCAGGCCGAGGGCCGGGCCAAGGACGGTGACGACCGCACCGAATCGGCGATCCTCAAGATGTTCCACATGAGCCGCAAGGACGAACCCTTCGGCGAGGTCATCCAGTCGCTGAACCTCACGCCGGTGTCCATCAGCTACGAATACGACCCGTGCGACCAGGCCAAGGCCCGCGAGCTGTACATCCGCGCCAACACCGGCACCTACACCAAGGCACCGGGCGAAGACGACGTGAGCATCGCCAAGGGCATTACCGGCTACAAGGGGCGGGTCCACGTGAACTTCGCCGCGCCGATCACCGAGCTGTTCGAGGACACCAAGCAACTGGCCCAGGAAATGGACCGGCAGATTCTCGGCGGCTACCGCCTGTTCCCGGTGCATTACCTGGCTTACGCCCAATGGGCCGACGCCGACCCGCAGTTGCAGGTTCCGACAGCGGCCCAGGTATTCGGCGCCGATGAACTGGCCAAGGCCCAGGAAGAATGGCAGCGCCGGCTGGACGCTTGCCCGCCGGAGCACCGCCCATTCCTGGTGCTGCAATACGCGACACCGGTGCGTAATCAGTATCGGGTCAAGGCGGGATTGGCGCTTTAAGCGACGCCTGTCAAAAAGATCGCAGCCTTCGCCAGCGCCTACATGAATCGATTGTTCATCTTGTAGGCGCTGGCGAAGGCTGCGATCTTTTTTTATCCATCAGAACTGGGTGCTGACCCACGACACCAGCAGTGCCAGGCCCAGGCAGGCAAAGCCGAAACGGTAGAAAAACCGGTTCATGCGCTGGGTCGCCAGGTCCAGCAAGGCTTCGAATCGCTCGTCGCCGTCGCTCTTGCGCGCCTCAAGGCAGGCCCGCGCCCGTTGTTCACGGCGGCGCGTGGCATGCAGCACCCAACCGCCCGGGCAGGCAAACAACAATGCGAGCAGGTTGATCAGTTTGGCGGGGTGAGCAGCGAACAACGAAAACAAATGCAGCGACATCACAAACCTCAAGCAATAAACGGACAGGACGCGCCCGGGACCTACGAACGGCGTGAATTCTACCGAAAGCGCCCTCGCCTACTGCACTTTTTCCGACCAATAACGATCAGTTGGGGCGATGGCGCGCAGACTTTGTGGCGAGGGGATTTATCCCCGCTCGAGTGCGCAGCGCTCGCAAACGCTTAAGCAAGGCAGACGTCCCAGGGGCCGCTTCGCGACCCAGCGGGGATAAATCCCCTCGCCACAGGTTCAATCCGGCTAATTCCAGGCGTCACGGTTTCGTCATCTGAATAGGCCACCCTGTCGCCCTTCAAACCTGCCCGGAACCCACCATGCTCCACGCCGAAAACCAGGATCGTCTCTATCTCATCAGCCCGAGCGACGAACAACAGAACCTCGTCGGCAGCCTGTCCTTCAACGTACAGGATCGGCATTGGCTGGTGTATTGCGCCCTTGGCGGCCATCAACACGCCGACCTTCCGGAGACCGATCTGCTGACTGGGATCAGCGTGCTGGAGCTGTATTCCCAGGCTGCATGAAGGTTTCTTGCTTGCAAAAAAACTGTGGGAGCGAGCCTGCTCGCGATAGCGGAGTGTCAGTCACCTCAATGTTGACTGATCCGCCATCGCGAGCAGGCTCGCTCCCACAGGGGTTACGGAACGTCCTACTTACTCAGCCAGCACCTGACCAATGGTCGGGTCCTTGAACAGGCGTGTCAGGGCGTCGCTCAACACGTCGCTGACCAGCTTGGTGTTGGTGTCCTGGTTAGGCGCCATGCCGAAGCGCTGGTCCAGCGAGGCGCCGTAACGACCGCTGTAACGACGATTGGCGTTCTGCACCTCGGAGCGGAAGGTCGCGCCGATGGTGGCTTCGGTCACATACATACCTTCCTTGGGCGACTGGTACTTCAACTCGGCCAGGGTGACGGTCAGTTGCGGTGCATTCATCGCGTTGGCGGTAGGGGTGAAGCCCAGCAAACGTACCGCCGCTTCGGCCTGGGCCTGCAGCTTGGGCAAAATCTGCGCGCCCTGCACCGTGATCACACTGGTTTCCGGGTACAGCCCGCCGCGGGTGCCGAGGGTCGGCGACGGACGACCGTCCACCACCCGTACCACCACCGGCTGGCCGCGGCCCACGGGCGCCAGCTGGGCGTTGAGCTTGGGCTCCGGGTTAAGTTGTTGCGGGCTGTGGGCGCAGCCGACGAGGGCCAGACTGGTCACAGCGATCAAACCGAACAACAGGCGTTGCAACATGCTCTTCTCTCCAGAATCGGGCACAAACAGGCCCGCAGTATAGCGGTGCGCCATGGCGGTGAACTAGCGCTGCACGATGAATACTCAAATGTCTGACACTCCATGGGAAAACCGGTTCGTGTCATGCCATTGTCATGATCCTTACACCGGCATGTCATGGCCTCCTGTCAGCCTTGGCACAAGCTCCCCGACACGGTGTCCGACCATGCGTTTTCTCATTTCCCTGTTCACCCCGCGCCCACAGCACCGCTGCTTCGCCCTGCTGGACCGCAACGGCCGTTGCCAGGCATTCAAGCAATGCAACCTGCAGCCCATGGGTGAAGGTTGGGTGGAAATCGAAGAGATTCGCTTGAACTGGCTGCACCAGCCATTGCCCGCCAGCGCCCGCGTGCAAACCCTTGGCGCTCGCCCACGCAACCGTCAACTGTTGGCCGTCTGACCGGATGGCTAATAAAAGTCATTAAACACGACCATTTCCCTGCGTTTCTTCGATACAATCTGCCCCCGATTATAAGGACGTCTCCTGATCGGGCCTCGCAACACCGCTAATGCGCTTGTATTGGCACCCCGCACCGCCCACAGAGAGCCGCCCACACAGATCGAGTGAAGCTGGCGCGCTTGCTGTTTTTCAAGCAAATCACCACTTTTCGCGAATCTGCAGAGCTGTCATTACGCTCGGTCACTGAGCTGTCTGCCCGTTTTGCCTGTCATGTATTACATGGGGGCAAACCAAACCGGGCGCGGTGCCAGGCTGGGACAGCCCTTTTTTGAGGTTCACGTCTTCAAAAGAGCGTGAAAAAACGGGTTTTCACAACTTCACGAGAGTGTGGCGAGCAAATGAATAGTTTTGCGTCTGAACAAGCACCATTAGCGTCTGAAACAGCCCAACGACACAGGACCGCCTATCGTTCAAGAACCGGCGCCTGAAGCCTGTCCGCTACGGATTTGGTTGCACGAACGGATGTCTCGGCCATAAGTCGAATTGCCTGCCCGGCGCTTAAATGAGTTCATGGGACTCTGAGGCCAGGCTGCATGCATCCGCAGTAGTTGCGAAAAATTGCGAAGATTCGGACATGGCGATCCTGGCCATGGATACCTGGGGCGCAACTGACCTGCCCCGCCACTCCTGGCCGCCATGCCGACAATTTGGTGCTGCAGATTTTGGAGACGCGTTAAATGGCGCATAACGAAGCAGTCGATGTAGTTCTGGTAGGGGCCGGCATCATGAGTGCCACCCTGGCCGTGCTGCTCAAGGAACTCGACCCCGCGATCTCGCTGGAAGTCGTCGAGTTGATGGATTCCGGTGCCGCGGAGAGTTCCAACCCGTGGAACAACGCCGGCACCGGCCACGCCGGGCTGTGTGAGCTGAACTACACGCCCCAGGCGGCCGATGGCAGTGTCGACATCAAGAAAGCCGTGCACATCAACACCCAGTTCGAGGTGTCGAAGCAGTTCTGGACGTACCTGACCAAAAAAGGCACGTTCGGCTCATCCAAATCCTTCATTGCCCCCGTCCCGCACCTGAGCTTCGTGCAGGGTGAAAAAGGCGTGTCGTTCCTGAAAAAGCGCTTTGAACTGATGCGCCAGCATCACGCCTTCGCTGACATGGAATACACCGAGGACAAGGCCGTGATGGCCGAGTGGATGCCGCTGATGATGCCGGGCCGGCCAGCTGACGAAGTCATCGCCGCCACCCGCGTCATGAACGGCACCGACGTCAACTTCGGCGCCCTGACCAACCAGTTGCTCAAGCACCTGACCAGCGCCCCGGACACCCAGGTCAAGTATTGCAAGCGCGTCACCGGCCTCAAGCGCAACGGCGCGGGCTGGACCGTCAGCATCAAGGACGTCAATTCCGGCAGCAGCCGTGACGTCGATGCCAAGTTTGTCTTCCTGGGCGCCGGTGGTGCGGCATTGCCGCTGCTGCAAGCGTCGGGCATCGAAGAAAGCAAAGGCTTCGGTGGCTTCCCGGTCAGCGGCCAGTGGCTGCGTTGCGACAACCCGGAAGTGGTCAAGCATCACCAGGCCAAGGTCTACAGCCAGGCCGCCGTGGGCTCGCCACCGATGTCCGTGCCGCACCTGGACACCCGCGTGGTCGATGGCAAGAAATCCCTGCTGTTCGGGCCATACGCCGGTTTCACCACCAAGTTCCTCAAGCATGGTTCGCTCATGGATCTGCCGCTGTCGGTACGTGCCGGCAACATCGGCCCGATGCTGGCCGTGGCCCGGGACAACATGGACCTGACCAAGTACCTGATCAGCGAAGTGATGCAGTCCATGGAGCAGCGCCTGGAATCCCTGCGTCGCTTCTATCCCGAGGCGAAAGCCGAGGACTGGCGCCTGGAAGTGGCCGGCCAACGGGTTCAGATCATCAAGAAAGACCCGAAGAAAGGCGGTGTCCTGCAGTTCGGCACCGAACTGGTGGCGGCCAAGGACGGCACCCTCGCCGCCTTGCTCGGCGCCTCGCCCGGTGCTTCGGTGACCGTCTCGATCATGCTGGACCTGATCGAGCGCTGCTTCCCGGACAAAGCCAAGGGAGAATGGGCGAGCAAACTCGCTGAGATCTTCCCGGCGCGGGAAAAAGTGCTGGAAACCGACGCGGCGCTGTATCGCAAGGTCAATGCGCAGAACAACGTCGCCCTGGAACTGGTTGAAGAAAGCAGCGAGACACCCAGCTTCGCTTGATTCTGCCGGATAAAAAAACGCCCCGTTCTTTCTGAGAACGGGGCGTTTTTTTATGGGAGAAGCTGTCGTGGCGAGAGGGCTTGCTCCCGCTGGCCTGCGAGGCAGGCCGCTTAGTAATCAGCCACGAGCCTTGTTGATCAACTCGATGTACTCCTCGGCATTACGCTGGTCCTGGATCAGCGCCACGAAATCGTTGCCATGCTCATCCTTGCCATTGAGGTCGTAGCCGGCCTCGACGAAAAACGTCAGAAAGCGCTCGAAGTCGTCGACCCGCAGGCCACGGTAGGCCTTGATCAGTTTGTGCAGCGACGGCGAAGTGGCATCGACCGGATCGAAATTGAGGAACAGCTTGATCTGCTCATCGCCAATCTCGTCACCAATCACTTGTTTCTTGTCTTTACGCATTGCCGGGCTCCAGCTCGCACAGTTCACGGGGGCGGGCAGTTTACCCCCGGCAGGCCTCGGGGCTCAACGCGGGCGTACAGCACCGGTGTGCAGGTCGGCCCAGATATGGCCGTTGGCGTAGCTGAGGAACTGCACGTACACCGTGTCGCTGCGCAGCAGATCGATCACCACTTGATACTGGGCCTGTGGATAAGACAGGGTCAGAGTCTTGCTCGCCTCGTCGAAGGCAGGTTTTTTCAGGCTTTTGCTTTCGCCATCGAAGTTCAAGATCACCTGGTTGAGGGTGGCGCCTTTGTTCAGGGGTTTACCTTTGAGGCGCACCAGCAACGGCGATGTAACCGGTATCGGTTGCTGGTTGGACTGACGCTGATTGCCCAGCACCACCGAATACTCGGTGACCTGGAGCAATTGCTGGTGTTCGGGTTGCTCCTGACGTACCGCCAGATCGTCGGGGGGCAGAAATTGACTGTGCATCGGTGCGCCAACGGCCGCCCACGACAGGCTGGACATCAGCAGCAGAGCGGCGCAGCGGCGGGTCAGTACACTCATGACAGGCTCCAGGATCTTGGCCCGGCACTCTAGCATGAGCCCAGGCGGTAAAAATAACGATCCAGGTCAATACATCCGCGCCACGAGCACGGCATACTCAAGGAGCCATCAGCCCTCGCATCACATGATGCCCCTTGTGGCGAGGGGATTTATCCCCGCTGGGCTGCGAAGCAGACCTAAACCGGATACTCGGTGAATCAGACAGATCACCCAACCCGACGGGGGCTGCTATGCAGCCCAACGGGGATAAATCCCCTCGCCACTGGTTAGGTGTTTGCCGGGTATTTGGTATTTGCCCCGCTCATTTCGTGGAGTGCCCATGTCCTTCTCCGCCCCACCGATATTCGCCGCTTGGCGCCAAACCTGGCGCGCCGGTTACACCCTTGAGCGCCTGCGCGGCGATCTGGTGGCCGGGCTGACCGTCGGCATCATTGCCATCCCCTTGGCCATGGCCCTGGCAATCGCCGTCGGCGTGCCGCCGCAGCATGGCTTGTACACGGTGCTAGTGGCCGCCCCCCTGATCGCCCTCACCGGCGGCTCGCGCTTCAACGTGAGCGGGCCGACAGCGGCGTTCGTGGTGATCCTGCTGCCCATTACCCAGCAATACGGCCTGGGCGGCCTGCTGCTGTGCACGATGCTGGCGGGCATGATCCTGATAGCGCTGGGCCTGATGCGGGCCGGGCGGCTGATCCAGTACATTCCTTATCCGGTCGTTCTCGGTTTTACCGCTGGGATCGGCGTGGTCATTGCCACCCTGCAACTCAAAGACCTGTTGGGCCTGACCACTGTCGGCAACGCCGAGCATTACATCGAGCAATTGGGCGCCTTGATCACGGCGCTGCCCAGCGCCCGGCTCGGCGACGGCCTTATCGGCCTCATCTGCCTGGCGGTATTGATTGTCTGGCCGCGCTGGGTGCCGCGTGTTCCGGGACATCTGGTCGCCCTGTTGGTGGGTGCGCTGTTGGGGCTGGCGCTGGAAAGCGGCGGCTGGCAAATCGCGACATTGGGCGAACGTTTCAGCTACGTGGTCGACGGCATCAGTTACCCCGGCATCCCGCCATTTTTGCCGAGTTTCGACTGGCCTTGGAATCTCCCGGACAATCAGGGCCGCTCCTTGGAACTGTCCTACGATCTGATCCGCCAATTGCTCGGGCCTGCCTTTGCCATCGCCATGCTCGGTGCCATTGAGTCGCTGTTGTGCGCGGTGGTGGCCGACGGCATGACCGGCAGTAAACACGACCCCAACGCCGAACTGATCGGCCAGGGCCTGGGCAATCTGGTGGCGCCACTGTTCGGCGGCATCACTGCCACGGCGGCGATTGCCCGCAGCGCCACCAATGTGCGCAGCGGCGCGTTTTCGCCATTGGCCGCGATCATTCACAGCCTCGTGGTATTGGGGGCGATTGTGCTGCTGGCGCCGTTGTTCAGCTATCTGCCCATGGCAGCGCTGGCGGCATTGCTGGTGATGGTGGCCTGGAACATGAGCGAAGCCGGACACGTGCTGCACACCTTGCGTATCGCCCCACGCAGTGACGTGCTGGTGCTACTGACCTGCCTGAGCCTGACCGTACTGTTCGACATGGTCCTGGCCGTCGCCGTCGGCCTGCTGCTGGCCGCCGGGCTGTTCATCAAACGCATGAGCGAGCTGACGGACACCGCCGAACTGCCGCGCCATTTCCATCAGGCCCTGCTGGAGATGCCCGAGCACGTCCGCTGCTACGCCATTCGCGGACCGCTGTTTTTCGGCGCGGCAGAAAAGGCCCTGGATGTGCTGCGCAAATTCGATCCGGGGATTCGGGTGATGGTGGTGGAAATGAGCGCCGTGCCGATGTTGGACATGACTGCGCTGGCGGCTTTTGAAAGCATCCTCAAGGACTACCGCAAGCAGGGCATCGGCCTGATTCTGGTGGCAACCGCGCCACGGGTACGCCTGAAGTTGCGCCGCGCCGGCATCCATCGCGAGCAGCGCCAACTGGCGTATGTGCAGACCCTGGAGCAGGCACGGGCCAAAAGCGAAAAATGGCTCGCCGGTAGCGCTGCACACTCGAGCCCGGCCTGATTGATCTGTTACCACGCAGCTGTTTGTGGCGAGGGAGCTTGCTCCCGCTTGGGTGCGTAGCATCCACCTGCAATTGGGGCTGCTGCGCAGCCCAGCGGGAGCAAGCTCCCTCGCCACAGAAGCACCGCTCAGTCGAACTGAGCGCGCATCCAGGCCTGGTACTGCGCCATCCCCGCCTCGCCTTCGCGGGGCGCCCAGGGGGCCAGTTCGCCATCGCCCACCGGGCGGTAAGGCCCGGCCTTGCACTCGAACATCAGGCTGTCGGCTTCCAGCGCCACTAAACCGTGGTACACGCCCGCCGGCAGGTCGACACCGAGGCAATCGCCACCGGCCTGCAGGATACGCTTGTCCACCACCGTCCCGGTTTCATCAAAGATCAACACACCGAGCCGGCCCTTGAGCACCAGCAAGGTTTCAGCCTTGTCGGCGCTCAGGTGGCGATGCGGCGGGATGTAAGTGGACGGCTGCAAGCCAACCGCCATGCGATGGCAAGGCTCGTCCATCTGATGAAAATTGTGGTGTTGGCGCCCGCGAGGACTGGCCGTGGCTTTCTCGGCCAGTTCGTTGAACAGCGCTTGATCCAGAAAGCCCGGCCGGTTCATCGATTACATTCCTTTGACGGCGAAAATACCGTTGGCATTGCGCCAGTAACCTTTGTAGTCCATGCCGTAGCCGAAGATGTAGCGGTCAATGCACGGCAGGCCGACGAAATCGGCTTTCAGGTCCGGACGAGCCTTGCGGTCATGGTCCTTGTCGATCAGCACGGCGGTGTGCACGGCGCGGGCACCGGCGTGTTTGCAGAAGTCGATGATGGCGCCCAGGGTGTGACCTTCGTCGAGGATGTCGTCGATGATCAGCACGTCACGGTCGATGAACGAAACTTCCGGCTTGGCTTTCCAGAACAGGTCGCCACCGCTGGTTTCGTTGCGGTAACGGGTGGCGTGCAGATAGGACGCTTCCAGCGGGAAGTTCAGGTAGGTCAGCAGTTTGCCGGAGAAAATCAGCCCACCGTTCATGACGCAGAACACCACCGGGTTGGAATCGGCCAACTGGTCGTTGATTTGCGCGCCGACACGGGCGATGGCCGCTTCGACTTCGGCTTCGGTGTACAGGCAGTCAGCCTCTCGCATGATTTGACGGATATGCTCGAGATCAGCGGACATGGCGCTCTCCAGGGGAGGTTGGGGGAGGGACGGGTTCGGAAAAGCGGGCAAAGGTACGCATCCCGCCCGGCCAGATCAAGCGTTTGTGGACTAACGTTCTGTATTGTCTATAGGACAACACCCTCGGATAGATTAATCTAGGCCGGTTTTTTTGCCCGCCGCCGGAGCTTTCCCCATGCCCATCCTCGAGATCCGCCACCCGCTGATCAGACATAAACTCGGCCTGATGCGCCGCGCCGACATTAGCACGAAGAACTTCCGCGAACTTGCCCAGGAAGTCGGTGCACTGCTCACCTACGAAGCCACCAAGGACCTGCCGCTGGAGTCCTATGAAATCGACGGTTGGGCCGGCACGGTCCAGGTGGAAAAAATCGCCGGCAAGAAAATCACCGTGGTGCCGATCCTGCGTGCCGGCATCGGCATGCTCGAAGGCGTGCTGAGCCTGATCCCGGGCGCCAAAGTCAGCGCCGTGGGTGTGGCCCGCAACGAGCAGACCCTGCAGGCGCACACCTACCTGGAAAAACTGGTGCCGGAAATCGACGAGCGCCTGGCAATGATCATCGATCCGATGCTCGCCACCGGCAGCTCCATGGTCGCCACCATCGACCTGCTGAAAAAAGCCGGTTGCCGTGACATCCGCGCCATGGTGCTGGTGGCGGCCCCCGAAGGCATCAAGGCCGTGGAAGACGCTCACCCCGATGTCACCATCTACACCGCTTCCATCGACCAGAAACTCAACGAACATGGCTACATCATCCCGGGCCTGGGCGATGCCGGCGACAAGATCTTCGGTACCAAGCAGAAGGACGCTTGAGCATGCAGGATGAGTTCAACGATCCGCTCTGGCGCCAGGTCTTATCCGGCGCGCAGATGCTGTTCGTCGCCTTCGGCGCGCTGGTACTGATGCCGCTGATCACCGGGCTGGACCCGAACGTAGCGCTGTTCACCGCAGGCCTGGGAACAATCCTGTTCCAGATCGTCACCGGGCGTCAGGTGCCGGTGTTCCTGGCATCGAGCTTTGCCTTCATCACCCCGATCATTCTCGCCAAGGGCCAGTTCGGCCTGGCCGCGACCATGGGCGGGGTGATGGCGGCCGGTTTCGTCTACACCTTCCTGGGCCTGGCGGTGAAGGTCAAGGGCACCGGATTTATCGACCGCTTGCTGCCGCCGGTGGTGATTGGGCCGGTGATCATTTCCATCGGCCTGGCCATGGCACCGATTGCCGCCAACATGGCCATGGGCAAGGCCGGCGACGGTACCGAGCTGATTGCCTACCAGACGGCGATGCTGATCTCGATGCCGGCGCTGCTCACCACCCTGATCGTCGCGGTGTTCGGTAAAGGCATTTTCCGCCTGGTGCCGATCATTTCCGGCGTGCTGGTGGGCTTTGCCATGGCGTTTTATTTTGGGGTGGTGGACACCGCCAAAATCGCCGCCGCGCCGTGGTTCGCCCTGCCGAACTTCACCGCGCCGGAGTTCAACTGGCAAGCGATCCTGTTCATCGTGCCGGTGGCTTTGGCGCCAGCCATCGAGCACATCGGTGGGGTCATCGCCGTGGGCAGCGTGACCGGTCGCGACTACCTGAAAAAACCCGGCCTGCACCGCACCCTGCTCGGCGATGGCATCGCCACCACGGCAGCCGGCCTGTTCGGCGGCCCGCCCAACACCACCTACGCCGAAGTCACTGGCGCGGTGATGCTGACCAAAAACTACAATCCGAAAATCATGACCTGGGCGGCGATCTTCGCCATCAGCCTGGCGTTCATCGGCAAGTTCGGCGCGCTGCTGCAAAGCATCCCAGTGCCGGTGATGGGCGGGATCCTGTGCCTGTTGTTCGGTTCGATCGCGGCGGTGGGCATGAACACGCTGATCCGCCACAAGATCGACCTGAGCGAAGCGCGCAACCTGGTGATCGTTTCGGTGACGCTGGTGTTTGGTATCGGCGGTGTGCTGGTAGGCACCGGCACCGGCCCGGACGACTTCGGCCTCAAAGGCATCGCGCTGTGCGCGGTGGTGGCGATCGCCCTGAACCTGATGCTGCCGGGCAATGACGGCTGGAAGCAGAAGAAGGCGGATGAGCCGCTGATCTGACTCAAGCTTGAAGTTTTGTGCTGCCAGTCAGATAGCTATCGCGAGCAGGCTCGCTCCCACATCAGCGGATCTTTGAACACTCGAGATCCATTGTGGGAGCGAGCCTGCTCGCGATTGGGCCCTTGAATTTTACAAAGCGATCGGTGCCCGCTCGCACAGGGTGCTCAACGCCTGCGCCCATTGCACATCATCATTGAGACACGGCACCAGCACTAACTCCTCCCCGCCCGCCTCACGAAATTGCTCGCGCCCGCGATCACCGATTTCTTCCAGGGTTTCGATGCAGTCGGCCACGAACGCCGGGCACATCACCAGCACTTTCTTCACGCCACTTTTAGCCAGTTCATCCAGGCGCGCTTCGGTGTAGGGTTCGATCCACTTGGCACGCCCCAGTCGCGACTGGAACGACACCGACCATTGGCCATCCTTGAGCCCCATGCGCTGGGCGAACAGGTCGGCGGTGCGAATGCATTGCGCGCGGTAACACGTAGCCATGACCTCAGGCGGCGCATTTTTGCAGCAGTCGGCGTCCTTGAAGCAATGGAAACCCGTGGGGTCGAGCTTGGTCAGGTGCCGCTCGGGCAAACCATGGAAGCTCAACAGCAGATGGTCGTAATCCTGCATCAGATACGGCTTGGCGCTGGCAACCAGGGCGTCGAGGTATTCCGGCTGATCGTAGAACGGCTGGAGAATCGAGAACTGCACATCGAGCTTCTTCTCGCGCACCACCCGCTTGGTTTCTTCGATCACCGTGGTGACTGTGCTGTCGGCAAATTGCGGATACAACGGCGCCAGCGTGATCTTCTTGTGGCCCTGGCTTGCCAGGCGCACCAGGGTCGACTCAATGGACGGCTCGCCATAACGCATCGCCAACTCAACCGGCCCCTGGGTCCATTGCGCAGTCATGGCTTGTTGCAAGCGACGGCTGAGCACCACCAGCGGCGAGCCCTCGTCCCACCAGATCGACGCATAGGCATGGGCCGATTGCTCGGGGCGCTTGATCAGGATCAGCGACACCAGCAAGCGCCGCACCGGCCACGGCAGGTCGATGACGTAGGGATCCATCAAAAACTGATTGAGGTAGCGGCGCACATCGGCCACCGAAGTAGAAGCAGGCGAACCCAGATTCACCAGAAGCAACGCGTGATCGGTCATGCAACGTCCTATTTCAAAGGCGGTCCGACAAATCGTCGAGAGCCGCATGCAAATCAGTGAACCGGAAAGTGAAACCCGCCGCCTGCAATCGGGCCGGCGTTGCGCGCTGGCCGCCCAGCAACAGCAATGACAATTCTCCCAATGCGACCTTCAGCGCCAGTTCCGGCATCGGCACCACGGCCGGCCGATGCAGCACGTGCCCCAGGGCCTTGGCAAAATCGCGGTTGCGCACCGGGTTCGGCGCGCAGGCATTATAAGGACCGCTGGCCTCATCGCGGTGCAGAAGAAAATCAATCAGAGCGATTTGATCGGCAATGTGAATCCACGGCATCCACTGCCGGCCATTGCCAATACGCCCGCCCAACCCCAGTTTGAACGGCAGCAGCAGCCGCGACAAAAAGCCGCCCTCGGCCGACAGGACCAGACCGGTGCGAACCAGTACCACCCGTATGCCCATGGCCTCGGCGCGCTGCGCGGTTTCCTCCCAGGCGATGCACAACTGGCTGGCGAAGTCCTCGCTCACCGGTCCCGAGTCCTCGGTCAGCTCACGCTCGCCGCCGTCGCCGTACCACCCCACCGCGGAACCGGAAATCAATACCCCGGGTTTGTGTTCGCTACGCTCCAGCCAAGCCAACAACGCTTCTGTCAGGGTGATGCGACTGCTCCACAACAACTTCTTGCGTTTATGGCTCCAGGGTCGATCCGCAATCGGTGCCCCCGCGAGGTTGACCACCGCATCCACGGGCTCGGCAATCTCCTCGAGCCGGGCGACACCCCGCACTTGCGCGCCGCAGATCTTCGCCACGTCTTCGGGGCGACGACTCCACACCGTCAAGCGATGGCCCTGCGCCAACCAGTGGCGGCAGAGCTGACGTCCGATCAAACCAGTACCGCCGGTCAGCAATATGTGCATGAAGTGTTCCTCGCATCGCGTTTTACCCAGCCCATTAGTCTATTTTTATAAGCAGGGATTTTTCGTATCAGGCAGGGTCTGTGTTTAACAATAGGTCACCCTGTCAAAACGCGAACGGTAAAACTTATACCAAAAACCCTAATTGTACAGGTTTAAACGACGGCGTAGTCTGTACAGAAAGGTAAACGAGGCCCTCATGACTGTACCTATCGCAATCATCGGCACCGGCATCGCCGGACTTTCAGCCGCCCAGGCCCTGACGGAGGCCGGGCATGTCGTTCAACTCTTCGATAAAAGCCATGGCAGCGGCGGACGCATGTCCAGCAAGCGCAGTGATGCCGGCGCACTGGACATGGGCGCACAGTATTTCACCGCCCGCGATCGCCGCTTCGTGATGGAAGTCCAGCGTTGGCAAGCCCAGGGCTGGGCGGCGGAATGGACACCTCAGCTTTATCATTTCAAGGATGGGCAACTGAGCCCGTCGCCGGATGAGCAGACCCGCTGGGTCGGCACTCCGCGCATGAGCGCCATCACCCGCGCCTTGCTTGGCGAGTTGCAGGTGCAGTTCTCCTGCCGCATCACTGAGGTGTACCGCGGTCAGGAGCATTGGCACTTGCAGGACGCGGAAGGTTTCACCCACGGCCCCTTCGGCCAGGTGGTGATTGCTACGCCCGCGCCC
>NZ_WUUD01000027.1:41214-87806 GCF_009831705.1 Pseudomonas sp. PICF6
GCGTGAAGATGGACCCCACCTGGGCCGTGGCCCTGGCCTTCGAAACACCGCTGGATACCTCCATGGAAGGCTGCTTCGTCCAGGACAGCCCCCTCGACTGGCTGGCTCGCAACCGCAGCAAACCGGGGCGCGACAGCACGCTCGACACCTGGGTGCTGCACGCCACCAGCGACTGGAGTCGCCAACACATCGACATGGCCAAGGAAGCGGTGATCGAACACCTGCACGGCGCGTTCGCCGAGTTGCTGCACAGTGCAATGCCTGCGCCCAGCTTCAGCGTGGCCCACCGCTGGCTTTACGCGCGCCCCGCCGGCAACCATGAATGGGGCGCCTTGGCCGATGCCGACCTGGGTATGTATGTCTGTGGCGACTGGTGCCTGTCCGGTCGTGTCGAAGGTGCTTGGCTAAGCGGTCAGGAAGCCGCACGCCGTCTGCACGCCAGCCTGCAATAGAACGCGCCAGCCTACGTCACCCGCTGCTGTCGAAACAGGCAGCAGCCAGTCTGCGCAAAAACCACATCGCCCCCACATGCAAAAGCGGTTGACTTGTGCGCGTTCGGTTCTATGATGAAAATATTGTACACAAATGTTATTTTGTACAAGATTTGAAATCAGAGGTCGCCCATGCCCCATGATGCCGTCGTCAAACCGAAAATCGCTATCAGCGCCTGCCTGATGGGCGCTGAAGTTCGCTTCAACGGCGGACATAAGCAATCGCAGCTATGCAGCCGCACCTTGGTTGATTACTTCGACTTCGTGCCGGTCTGCCCTGAAGTCGCCATTGGCCTGGGCATCCCTCGCGAGCCGATCCGGCTGGTGGGTAATCCCGAACGGCCCGACGCGGTTGGTACGGTCAGGCACGACCTCAATGTAACCCGGCCATTGGCCGCTTACGGAGAGCAGATGGCCGAGGAACTGGATGACATCTGCGGCTACATCTTCATGCAGAAGTCGCCGTCCTGCGGACTGGAGCGGGTCAAGGTCTACGATCACAACAGCGTGCCACAGGACGGCGGCGGACGCGGCATCTATGCCCAGGCGTTTTGCGAGCGCCACCCCGACTTGCCGGTGGAGGAAGACGGTCGCCTGAACGACCCGGTGCTGCGGGAAAATTTCCTGACCCGGGTATTTGCCTACGCGGCCTGGCAACCGCTGCGCCGCAAAGGCCTGACACGCCGTGACCTGATCCACTTTCACTCGCGCTACAAATATCTGTTGATGGCCCATAACCCGGTGCAATACAAAGCCTTGGGCAATCTGTTGGGCAACATGGGCAAGGCCGATCCTGACGAGCTGGGCGCACGCTACTTCAGCGCCTTGATGGCTGCTTTGAAAAAATGCGCCACCCGCCGCACTCATACCAATGTGCTGCAACACCTGAGCGGTTACCTCAAACGCGCCATCAACGCCGAAGACAAGCAGGAAGTGCAACACCTCATCGGGCAATACCGCCTCGGCATCGTCCCCCTGGTAGTTCCGCTGACCTTGCTCAAGCATCACTTGCGCCTGCATCCCGATCCCTATCTGGCGCAGCAGGTCTACCTGCAACCACACCCGGAAAACCTCAGTCTGCGAAATGCCATTTGATGAAAAGCGAACCTGATTCCAGCGCCAGCGAAGACCTGGGGGCCGACTTCGCCAAAGCCCTGGCGCAGGGCTGGCTGCCCATACGCGAAGTCGCCCGCCAAACCGGGGTCAATGCCGTCACCCTGAGAGCCTGGGAGCGCCGTTATGGCCTGATCGTGCCGCACCGCACCCCCAAGGGTCACCGACTGTTCAATGCCGATCATGTGCAACGTATCTTGAGCATCCTCACCTGGATCGATCGGGGGGTGGCGGTGAGTAAGATAAAACCGCTGCTCGACACACCGCAGCCGCCCAGTGAACCGTTGGAAAACGACTGGCAGCGTCAGCGCCACGCCCTGATGCTGGCGGTCACGCAACTGGCCGAGCGTCAGGTCGATGATCTGGTCAACCAGGCTATGGCGCTTTATCCGCCCTGGACGGTGTGCGAGCAGTTGTTGTTGCCTTTGCTGGCCGAACTGCAATTGCGCTGGCAAGGCCAGTTCGGTGCGCAGTTGGAGCGGGTGTTTCTGTACTCCTGGCTGCGCAGCAAATTCGGCAGTCGGATCTACCACAACAATCGTCAGTTGCGCGGTGCGCCATTGCTGCTGGTCAACCATTCGGACCTGCCCTTGGAACCCCAATTGTGGCTTAGCGCCTGGCTGGCCAGCAGCGCCGATTGCCCCGTGGAAGTGTTCGATGGGCCGATACCCGCAGGCGAACTGGCCTTGGCCGTCGAACGCCTCAAAGCCCGTGGAGTGCTGCTGTACTCCAGCAACGCGCTGAACCTGTCCCAACTGCCCAAGCTGATCAGTGGAGTGGATTGCCCGATCATCATCGCCGGCCCGGCCGCATCGATCCATCACGCCCGGTTATCCACAGGCATTTCGACCGACAACCTTACGTGGGCCGAAGATCCGTTATCGGCTTACCGCGAACTGAGTCGCAGAGCACTTATTTGAATGAAAAACCCCACGCAACTGATCTGGCTGCGCAGCGACCTGCGCCTGCACGACAACACCGCCCTCGCCACCGCAGCAGCCCGGGGACCTTGTGTGGCGGTGTACCTGCCGAGCCCGGAACAATGGCGCGCGCATGACGATGCACCGTGCAAGATCGACTTTTGGCTGCGTAACCTCGCCTCGTTGAGCACTGCCCTGGAGGCGTTGAACATCCCGCTGCTGATCCGCCACGCTGCACGCTGGGATCAGGCACCGCAGATTCTGCTCTCGCTGTGCCACGAACTGGCAATCGACGCCGTCCATGTCAATGAAGAATACGGCTTGAACGAAACCCACCGAGATGCCGAAGTTGCCCGAACGTTGCAGGGCCAGGGCATCGAATTTCACAGCCACCTCGACCAGTTGCTGTTCAAGCCCGGCAGTGTGCTGACCAAGACCGGCACCTATTTCCAGGTGTTCAGCCAGTTCCGCAAGGTCTGTTACAGCCGCCTGCACTTTTCGCTGCCAAGCCTGGTCGCAAAACCGGCCCGGCAGGCACCCACCGGCATTGTCAGCGACCCGGTGCCCACGCAAGTCGAAGGCTTCTCGCCTGCGAGTGAAACGCTGCGCGCCCTCTGGCCAGCGGGTGAAAACGAAGCCCGGCGGCGCCTGGACACCTTCGCTGAGCAACACCTCGATTATTACCAGAGCGAACGGGACTTTCCCGCCAGGCCAGGCACCAGCCAGCTCTCGGCGTACCTGGTGGCGGGTGTGATCTCGCCACGCCAATGCCTGCACGCGGCGCTGCAGGCCAACCAGGGTGAATTCGAGAGCGGAAATGTCGGTGTTGTGACATGGATCAATGAATTGCTCTGGCGTGAGTTCTATAAACACATTCTAGTGGGCTATCCACGTGTGTCTCGCCATCGCGCGTTCCGTCCGGAAACCGAAGCGCTGGCCTGGCGCAACGCCCCTGAAGAGCTGGAGGCCTGGAAACAGGCACGCACTGGCTTGCCGATCATCGACGCGGCCATGCGCCAGTTGCTGGAAACCGGGTGGATGCACAACCGTTTGCGGATGGTGGTGGCGATGTTTCTGACCAAGAACCTGCTGATCGACTGGCGCGAGGGTGAGCGCTTTTTCATGCAACACCTGATCGACGGCGACCTGGCCGCCAACAACGGCGGCTGGCAGTGGAGCGCCTCGACCGGGACGGATGCTGCGCCCTGGTTTCGGATCTTCAACCCCTTGAGTCAATCGGAAAAATTCGACCGTGAAGGATTGTTCATCAAACGCTGGTTACCTGAACTGAACGATCTCGATAAGCAACAGGTCCATAATCCAAACATGCAGGGCCGATTGTTTGGCGTGACGGATTATCCTCCGGCGATTGTCGACCTGGGTCAGTCCCGGGCTCGTGCATTGCAGGCGTTCAGAAACCTGCCAACTCGATAAGTGTAAAACCAAGAAATCGGGCGATCAGCGAACAGAAAAACACGGACCGTAAGATGCAATTTCAACCCTGCGGCCATACAGTCTTATACCAAACTCGTGCACTCTGCTCGGCGAAGGAAGTATGGAATGGGTCTAGAAACTCGTAAGCGATATTGGCTGACCGGCGCGGGCAACGGAATCGGCGTTTCGTTGGCCGAAGCGATACTCAAAACCGGCGCACACCTGGCCGTTAGCTCGCGCTCGTCGCGCTCGAGTGAAGACCTTTCGGCACGTTATCCGGGACAAGTACTGGCGGTGCCCGGCAACTTGACCGACAGCCAGACCGTACGCGAGATCGGCGAACAGATTGCCCGGCAGTGGGGCTCGCTGGACACCGTGATTCTCAATGCAGGAACCGCCGAATACATCGACGGCCAACCCGCCGACCCTTTGATCATCGAACACATTGTGCGCAGCAATCTGATAGCGGCCAGCTTCTGCATTCACACTGCCCTGCCATTGCTGCGTGCAGGCAACCGGTCCCATCTGGTGGGCATCGCCAGCCCGGCGACTTACCTGCCACCGTCATATAGCGAGGCCGACGGCAAAGGCATGCGTTTTCTGTTTGAGTCGGCTCGCGTCGAACTGGTGGCCGAGGGCATCGACGTGACGCTGGTTCATCCGGGCTTCGACAGCCCTTCGCTCAGTCTCGACGACTGTTTTCCGGCCCCAGTCCAGTGGACGGCCGAAACGGCGGCACATCACGTGCTGAAACAACTGGCCGAGCGCCCCCATGAAGTGGCGCTCCCCGTTTCGTCCATGACCGTACTCTGGCCGCTACCTTCATCGACCGAATCGATGCTCACTGACGTCGACTCAGATAAAGCGGGGAATGGGTGCCCGATCAAGGGCCAACCCTGAGGGGCGCGGTTGCCTTACACTGCGCGCCATGAAAACCATCCCTGTCCATCAGATCCCCCAGCCTGCCGTCACTTGTTCGACGTGCGCGGCGTGCTGTTGCCAACTGGAAGTGATGCTGATCACTGACACTGGCGTGCCCGAACGCTTTATCGACACGGACGAATGGGGTGGAGAAGTGATGTTGCGGCTCGACGATGGTTGGTGCGCGGCGCTGGATCGCGACAGCATGATGTGCACGATCTACGAAAAACGCCCGCTGATCTGCCGCGAGTTCGAGATGGGCGCGCCGGAATGTATTGAAGAACGCAAAGGGATTGCGACTGCGTATCGGTAGCCCGTGGGAGCGAGCCTGCTCGCGATAGCGGTAGACCAGTCAATATGAGGTTGTCTGATACTTCGCTATCGCGAGCAGGCTCGCTCCCACGGGTTTGGGTTACAGCGGCATCGTGTAGTGCAGCGCGTAACTTTCGACACCGTCGTTGGTCGACTTGATGCCGGCGTTGGAGTAATGAGTGGCGCGAATACCCACTTCATGTCCACCGTTGAAGCGCAGGCCGAAACCAATGCGGTCCTCGAACTGAAAAGCCGTACCGAGCTGGTTGTTTTCCACTTGGGTATTTTCAAACAACGCAACACCGATACCCGCCTCGATGTAGGGTTTTACGTTTTGACCGGCAAACTCATACACAAAGACAGGCGAGAACGACAGGCTGTGATTGCTGGAGGCCTCATCCCCTTCCCAATACGTGTAAGCGCCGCTCCAATAGCCGGTCAGGCGACCTACATCACTCTGCAACCAGCTCTTGTCCCAATCGAACTGCATACCCAAGCGGTAAGTCATGGTCGACTCGCCGGTCTGGCCCACCCCAAACTCCACACCTGCCGCTTGTGCGGAGTAAGTGTGCCCCAACAATGCAGCCGCAAGTGCGGCCAAGCAGAATAAACGCTTCATTAGAAACATCCTTTTCCGAACAGACTTAGTTAGTTTTGTTACAAACAGACAAAGCTATAGAAATCCGCGTTAAAACAGAAGTTCAGCCTGATTTAGGTATTTTTCAGGTTTTTTTACAGACTGAAGCTTCGCACAACGCCGGACGAATTCCATAGCGTTGGTAGGATTTTTCTTAAATGTATCGGATCTGCGCTACTCCAGAATCGCGTTTCACTGGCGGGACCGGCGGCCAGGAGGCCGCGTTCAGCGAGCAGGCGCTGAAGTTGCCGGGCAACGGCGGCCCCCGTGTCGATCAGGCTGATGTGCGCGGGGACCATGTGCTTGAGCAATGGCTTGAGGAAGGGATAGTGCGTGCAACCCAGGATCAGCGTGTCGCAGCCGGCGGCCAGCAAAGGTTCGACATAGCCCTGCAGCAATTGACGCAAAGCCGGGCTCTGGAGATCGCCTGCTTCGATCAGCTCTACCAGCCCGGGGCATGGCTGGGTGATCACCTGCACATCGGTGGCGAACCGATCAAGTAACGCGGCGAATTTGGCACTTTGTAATGTGCCAGTGGTTGCCAGCACACCGACAATGCCACTTCGAGTGGCAGCCGCCGCCGGTTTGACCGCCGGCTCCATGCCGACAATGGGCCAGTGGGGATAATCACGACGCAAATCGGCGACCCCGGCGACCGTCGCGGTATTGCAAGCCACCACCAGCGCCTTGGCGCCCTGGTGATGGAGAAAGTTGGCGATGATTGCGCACCGCTGCCGGATGAATTCCGGGGTTTTCTCGCCGTAGGGAATATGCCCACAGTCTGCAACGTAGAGCAGTGACTCATTGGGCAACAGCCGACGAATCTCCCCCAGCACCGACAACCCGCCGACACCCGAATCGAACACACCGACCGGCGCTTCAGTCATGCTGGCTGCTACCACAGACGCTGCACCCCGGATCACGCTTGACCCTCAGCTCACGAAAACGGCTGCCCACGGCGTCGATCAACAGCAGGCGTCCCACCAGTGGTTCGCCGAAACCGGCCAACAGTTTCAAGGCTTCAAGGGCTTGCAGACTGCCCACCAACCCCACCAGCGGCCCGAGCACACCGGCTTCGCTGCAGGTCAATTCGGCTTCACTGCCGTGGCCATAGAGGCAGTGATAGCAGGGGCTTTCCGGGCGGCGCGGATCAAACACGGATAGCTGCCCTTCCAGGCGAATCGCCGCACCGCTGACCAGCGGTTTGCCCGCTGCGACACACGCCGCATTCACCGCTTCGCGGGTGGAGAAATTGTCGGAACAGTCCAGCACCACATCCACTGCCGCAACGGCAGCAGACAGGCTGTCTTCATCCATGGCCTGTGGGTGAGGCACCAGGCTGATTTCAGGGTTGAGCGCCGTCAGGCGACGCATCGCCGAATCGACCTTGCTCAGGCCCACACTGTCGGTGTCGTGGATGATCTGGCGTTGCAGGTTGGTCAGGTCGACCGTGTCAAAATCCGCCAGGTGCAACTCACCGACGCCAGCAGCGGCCAGGTACAACGCCACCGGAGCGCCGAGTCCGCCGAGGCCGACAATCAATACGCGGCTGTGCTTGAGTCGCAGTTGCCCGTCGATGTCGACGTGCTGCAACAGAATCTGCCGGCTATAGCGCAACAGCTCCTGATCGTTCAGCACGGCAGGCGCCCCAGGCTGATGCGCTCATGCCCACCCAGGTCCTGGCGGCTGTGGACTTCAGTAAACCCTTGGGTTTGCAGCAGATCACGCACCGCGTCGGCCTGATCGTAACCGTGCTCGAGCATCAACCAGCCACCCGTTTCAAGATGATCGGGGGCCTGGGTGATAATTGTGCGCAAATCATCAAGCCCGTCGTGCCCTGCCACCAGGGCACTGGCCGGCTCAAACCGCACGTCGCCCTCGGCCAGGTGAGGATCGGTGGCGGCTATATAGGGTGGGTTGCTGATGATCAGCTCAAAACGCTCACCGTCCAAAGCGCTGAACCAGTGGCTGCTCAGCACCGTGACGTTGCGCAGGTCCAGGCGCTGGCGATTGCGTTCGGCCAGGGCCACCGCCTCCAGCACACGGTCGACCGCGGTGACTGTCCAGGCCGGGCGCTCGCTGGCCAATGCCAGGGCAATCGCGCCGCTGCCGGTGCCCAGATCCAGAACCCTCGCCGGTGCGGCCGGCAGCAAGGCCAGCGCGGTTTCCACCAGCAGTTCGGTGTCGGGACGCGGAATCAAGGTGTGAGGCGCCACTTCCAGGTCCAGGTTCCAGAAGCCTTGCTGCCCGAGGATATAAGCCACTGGCTCGCCAGAACGACGGCGGCGCAGGTATTCAGAGAACAACAACGCCGCTTCGCTTGGCACGATTCGCTCGGGCCAGGTGTGCAGGAAGCTGCGGGACTTGCCCAGTGCCGCGGCCAGCAGCAATTCGGCATCCAGTCGGGACGTGGGCGAATCCGGCAGCTCGGCGGCGCGTAACAAACTGGCGATGATGGTCATATGTTCACCTGTGCTTACTCGCCAATCGCGGCCAACTGGTCGGCCTGGTATTCGGCCAGCAACGGTTCGATCACTGCATCGACGCCGCCGGCGAGAATTTCGTCGAGCGAATACAACGTCAGGTTGACTCGATGGTCGGTGACCCGCCCCTGGGCAAAGTTGTAGGTACGAATCCGCTCCGAGCGATCTCCAGAGCCCACCAACAGCTTGCGTTCGCTGGCGATGGCGTTGGCCGCAGCACTGGTCTGTTGATCGTTGAGCTTGGCCGACAACCACGACATGGCACGCGCACGGTTCTTGTGCTGGGAACGCTCCTCCTGGCACTCGACCACAATGCCCGAAGGCAGGTGAGTGATACGGATCGCCGAATCGGTCTTGTTGACGTGCTGACCGCCCGCCCCCGAGGAGCGGTAGGTGTCGACCCGCAGGTCCGCCGGGTTGATCTCGATGGCTTCCTGCTCGTCCGGCTCGGGCAAAACCGCCACGGTACAGGCCGAAGTGTGGATACGCCCCTGGGATTCGGTGGCCGGGACACGCTGCACGCGGTGGGCGCCGGATTCGAATTTCAGCTTGCCGTAGACGTTGTCACCTTCGACCCGGGCGATGACCTCTTTATAGCCGCCGTGTTCGCCTTCGTTCTCCGAGAGGATCTCCACCCGCCAGCCGCGACGCTCTGCGTAACGCGAATACATGCGGAACAGGTCCCCGGAGAATATCGCCGCTTCGTCGCCGCCGGTGCCGGCACGGATCTCGAGAAACACATTGCGACCGTCATTCGGATCCTTGGGCAACAACATGCGTTGCAGGTTGCTTTCAAGCTCGAGCAACTGCTCCTTGGCTTCACGGACTTCCTCGACCGCCATTTCGCGCATGTCCGGATCGCTGTCCTTGAGCAACGCCTGGGCGCCTTCAAGGTCGCCCTGCACTTTGAGCAACTGTTTATAGGTGGCGACGATCGGCTCGACTTCGGCGTATTCCTTGGAATACGTGCGAAACTTGTTCTGGTCGGAAATGACTTCACCATCGCCCAGCAGGGCGGTCAGTTCCTCGAAACGGTCCTGGAGAATGTCCAGCTTATTGAGCAGTGACGCTTTCATTGCGATTTTTTATCCGAAAAACTATCCGGTGAACCCTCACCGAGGGCAAAGAGTTCCTGGGCCATGGCCAACGCATCGAGGCGGCCTTCGGCGGTCAGCTTCTTGAGCTGGACACTGGGCGCGTGAAGCAATTTATTGGTCAGGCCGCGAGCCAGTTGCACCAGCACCTCTTCGGCGCTGCCACCGTTGGCCAGCAGGCGCTGGGCCTTTTGCAGCTCTTCGTCGCGCAGGCGTTCGCTCTGCTGACGATAAGCCTTGAGCACATCCACCGCCGCCAGCTCGCGCAGGCGGACCATGAAGTCCTCGGCGCCAATGGTGATCATTTCTTCGGCCGCCTGGGCCGCCCCTTGCCGGCTCTTGAGGTTCTCGGCGACCACTTCGTGCAGGTCGTCGACGCTGTACAGATAAACGTCGTCGAGCTCGCCCACTTCCGGCTCGATGTCCCGGGGAACGGCAATATCCACCATGAAAATCGGCTTGTGCTTGCGCAGTTTCAGGGCGCTTTCCACCGCGCCTTTGCCCAGGATCGGCAACTGGCTGGCGGTGGAGCTGATGACGATGTCACTGTGCACCAGCTCGGCCGGGATGTCCGACAGCAGCACAGCATGGGCGCCGAACTGCTCGGCCAGGGTACTGGCGCGCTCCAGGGTACGGTTGGCAACCACGATACGCTTGACCCCCAGGTCGTGCAGATGGCGCGCGACCAGGGTGATGGTCTCCCCCGCGCCGATCAGCAGCGCCTGGCTGCGTTGCAGATCGCTGAAAATCTGTTTCGCCAGGCTGACCGCGGCAAATGCCACGGACACCGGGTTTTCGCCGATGGCCGTGTCGGTGCGCACCTGTTTGGCGGCATTGAACGTGGCCTGGAACAAGCGCCCCAGCAGAGGCCCGACCGTGCCGGCCTCACGGGCCACGGCATAGGCCGACTTCATCTGGCCGAGAATCTGCGGTTCGCCCAGCACCAGCGAATCGAGCCCGGAGGCAACTCGCATCATGTGACGAACGGCCGCATCGTCTTCATGCACATAGGCACTGGCGCGCAGCTCTTCAAGACTCAGATCGTGATATTCGGCCAGCCAGCGCAGCACGGTATCGGCCGAAATGTGATCCTGCTCTATATAAAGCTCGCTGCGATTGCAGGTGGAGAGGATGGCAGCCTCGCGGCTCTCGGTGAGTCGGCAAAGCTGCTGCAGGGCCTCAACCAGTTGCTCAGGCGTAAAGGCCACGCGCTCGCGGACGTCTACGGAAGCAGTCTTGTGGTTAATACCAAGTGCAAGGAAGGCCATTCAAGGTCGCTGATAGTGACGTGAAGCCGGCAATTGTCCTACTTCGCCAGATTCAGAACAACCACTCGATATCTATCGCCCTGCCCCGTGCCGTAAATCGACGGGCCGGTTATGTTTGACCGAAGGCTGTGTCATGATGATCCGACCGCAGGTTAGTCGTCCTTTTCCTATATGAATAGATCTTCCGCGTTGCTCCTCGCTTTTGCCTTGCTCGGCGGCTGTCAGTCCATGGCTCCCGTGTCGACAGACGGTACGCCGCCGGTCGAAGACAGCACCCAGGCCCCTGAAAAGCCCAAGGTCTATAGCTCATTCAGCGAAGAAACCATTTTCAGCCTGTTGAGCGCCGAACTGGCAGGCCAGCGCAATCGCTTCGACATTGCGCTGGACAACTACGTCACCCAGGCCATCAACACACAGGACCCGGGCATCTCCGAGCGGGCGTTTCGCATTGCCGAATACCTGGGTGCCGACCAGCCCGCCCTGGATACCGCACTGATCTGGGCCAAAAACGCCCCGCAAGACCTCGAAGCGCAACGCGCCGCCGCCGTGCAACTGGCCCGGGCCGGACGCTACGACGACTCCATGGTGTATATGGAGAAAGTCCTGCTGGGCAAGGGCGACACCCATTTCGACTTCCTTGCGCTATCAGCAGCCGATACCGACCAGGAAACCCGCGACGGCCTGACTAAAAGCTTCGACCGACTGCTGCAGCGCCATCCCGATAACGGTCAGCTGATTTTCGGCAAGGCCCTGCTGCTGCAACAGGATGGTGACATCCAGGGCGCCCTTTCCCTGCTGGAAGACAACCCGCCGCAAGCGGGCGAAGTGGCGCCGATTCTGCTGCGCGCTCGCTTGCTGCAAGGCGCGAACCGCGGCGACGAAGCCCTGCCGTTGCTGGAAAAAGGCATCAGGCAATACCCGGACGACAAGCGCCTGCGTCTCACCTACGCGCGCATGCTGGTGGAAAACGACCGCATGGACGACGCCAAGGTGGAGTTTTCCAGCCTGGTCCAGCAGTACCCTGAAGACGATGAATTGCGCTATTCCCTGGCGTTGGTCTGCCTGGAAGCCAAAGCGTGGGAAGAAGCCAAGGGTCACCTGGAAGACCTGATTGCGCGGGGAACGCATGTCGACTCCGCCCACTTGAACCTGGGCCGCATCGCGGAAGAGCGCAACGATCCCGAGAGTGCACTGCTCGAGTACGCCCAGGTCGGCCCAGGCAACGATTATCTGCCGGCCCAGTTGCGCCAGGCCGATATCCTGATGAGCAACGGCAAAACGGCCGAGGCCCAGAGTCGCCTCGCCGTGCAGCGGGACACCCAGCCGGACTACGGCATCCAGTTGTATCTGATCGAGGCTGAAACCCTGTCGGCCAATAATCAGGGCGACAAAGCCTGGACTGTGCTCGATCGGGCGTTGAAGCAGTACCCGGACGACCTGAACCTGTTGTATACCCGCGCCATGCTGGCGGAGAAACGCAATGACCTGGCGCAGATGGAGAAAGACCTGCGCCTGATCATCCAGCGCGACCCCGACAATGCAATGGCCCTCAATGCCCTGGGCTACACCTTGTCCGATCGCACCACCCGATACGCCGAAGCCAAGGTGCTGATCGAACAGGCCCACCAGCTCAACCCGGAAGACCCGGCGGTGCTCGACAGTCTTGGCTGGGTGCATTTCCGCCTGGGCAACCTCGACGAGGCCGAACGCCTGCTGCGCCAGGCCCTGGAGCGCTTTCCCGACCAGGAAGTCGCCGCGCACCTGGGCGAAGTCCTGTGGGCCAACGGCAAACAGCGCGAAGCCCGGCAGATCTGGAGCAAGTTCCTCAAGGAACAGCCCGACAGCCCCATCCTGCGCAGCACCATCAAACGCCTGACCGGATCAGAGACCCTTTAAAATTATGCTTTTGCGCCACTTCATCGTTTTCAGCTTTATCGCCCTGCTCGCCGGTTGCGCCGGCTTCGGCGCCCGAGAATCCGTCCAGGGCCACGGCAACACGGCCCAATGGCGAGAGCACAAGGAACAACTGAGCGGTCTCGACGGCTGGCAGATCGACGGCAAGATCGGCATACGCGCACCGAAAGACTCAGGCAGCGGCACGTTGTTCTGGCTGCAACGCCAGGACTACTACGACATTCGCCTGTCCGGCCCGCTGGGTCGTGGCGCGGCGCGCCTGACCGGCCGACCAGGCCAGGTTTCGTTGGAAGTGGCCAATCAGGGTCGCTACGAATCACCCTCGCCGGAAGCCTTGCTGGAAGAACAACTGGGCTGGAAGCTGCCCGTATCCCACCTGACCTGGTGGGTTCGCGGCCTGCCGGCACCGGACAGCAAAAGCCGCCTGACCCTCGATGCCGACAGTCGCCTGTCCAACCTGGAGCAGGACGACTGGCAGATCGAATACTTAAGCTACGCCGAGCAAAACGGTTACTGGTTGCCCGAGCGCATCAAACTGCACGGCAGCAACCTGGACGTCACGCTGGTGATCAAGCAATGGCAGCCGCGCAAGCTGGGGCAATGACATGACCGCTGCGCGCCTGACCCTGCCCTCCCCGGCCAAGCTCAACCTGATGTTGCACATCCTGGGCCGTCGCCCGGACGGCTATCACGAGTTGCAGACGATTTTTCAGTTTCTCGACTACGGCGATGAAATCACCTTTGCCGTGCGTGACGACGGCGTGATTCACCTGCACACCGAATTCGAAGGCGTTCCTCACGACAGCAACCTGATCGTCAAAGCCGCGAAAAAACTTCAGGAGCAATCCGGGTGTTCGCTGGGCATTGATATCTGGATCGAAAAAATCCTGCCCATGGGCGGCGGCATCGGCGGCGGCAGCTCAAACGCGGCAACGACTTTGCTGGGGCTCAACCACCTGTGGCAACTGGGTTGGGACGCTGATCGCTTGGCTGCATTGGGCCTTACGCTGGGCGCCGATGTGCCGGTTTTCGTACGGGGCCACGCGGCTTTTGCCGAGGGCGTCGGGGAAAAACTCACACCGGTAGAGCCCGAGGAACCCTGGTACTTGGTGCTGGTGCCGCAAGTATCTGTAAGTACAGCAGAAATTTTTTCAGATCCACTGTTGACACGTAACTCTCCCCCCATTAAAGTGCGCCCCGTTCCCAAGGGAAACAGTCGAAATGACTGCTTACCGGTGGTAGCAAGGCGTTATCCAGATGTTCGTAACGCTTTGAATTTGTTAGGTAAATTTACCGAAGCAAAACTCACCGGAACTGGAAGTTGTGTGTTTGGGGGCTTCCCAAGCAAAGCTGAAGCTGATAAAGTCTCGGCCCTTCTGACAGAGACCCTTACAGGGTTTGTAGCAAAAGGAAGCAACGTTTCGATGTTGCATCGCAAGCTGCAAAGTCTGCTCTAACGGAATCGAGTGCTGGGCACTCGAAGCAACAGATACAGGGGCGTCGCCAAGCGGTAAGGCAGCAGGTTTTGATCCTGCCATGCGTTGGTTCGAATCCAGCCGCCCCTGCCATTTTCCTATACTCATCCAGGTATACCCTCAGCCTTCAGGTACTGCGCGTGTCCAAGATGATGGTCTTTACGGGGAACGCTAACCCCGATCTGGCTCGGCGTGTTGTACGTCAGCTGCATATCCCTCTCGGTGACATTTCTGTCGGTAAGTTCTCCGACGGCGAGATCACTGCCGAGATCAATGAAAACGTTCGCGGTAAAGACGTCTTCATTATTCAGCCGACTTGCGCTCCGACCAACGATAACCTGATGGAACTCGTCGTGATGGCTGATGCCTTCCGCCGCTCCTCGGCTACTCGTATTACTGCTGTTATTCCTTACTTTGGTTATGCCCGTCAGGATCGCCGTCCGCGTTCCGCACGTGTGGCAATCAGCGCGAAAGTCGTGGCTGACATGCTTACCGTAGTCGGCATCGATCGTGTGCTCACGGTCGATCTGCATGCTGACCAGATTCAGGGCTTCTTCGATATTCCCGTGGATAACATCTACGGCTCCCCGGTTCTGGTGGATGACATTGAAGATCAGCGCTTCGAAAACCTGATGATCGTGTCCCCGGACATTGGCGGCGTCGTGCGTGCACGGGCCGTTGCCAAATCCCTGGGCGTTGATCTGGGTATCATCGACAAACGCCGTGAGAAAGCCAATCACTCCGAAGTGATGCATATCATCGGCGACGTCGAAGGGCGTACCTGTATTCTGGTCGACGACATGGTCGATACCGCCGGCACCCTGTGCCACGCGGCCAAGGCCCTGAAAGAGCATGGCGCTGCCAAGGTCTTTGCCTACTGCACACACCCTGTGCTGTCGGGTCGAGCGATCGAAAACATTGAAAATTCCGTGCTGGACGAGCTGGTGGTCACTAACACCATCCCGCTGTCCGCTGCAGCACAAGCCTGTGCGCGTATCCGCCAACTGGATATCGCACCGGTTGTTGCCGAGGCGGTTCGCCGCATCAGCAATGAAGAATCGATCAGTGCGATGTTCCGTTAAGGGCCCTGCCCTTTCCATTACATCTCGTTGACGAAAAGCGCCCCGCCCCGACATTACCTGCCGGGGCGGGGCTTTTTTGCCCATATCGCCTTTAGCGCTGGTCGCAAGCGCTGGGGTGAATGTGGTTACTTTGGAGATACAACATGAACGAATTTACCCTGAATGCTGAAGTGCGTTCCGACCTGGGGAAAGGTGCGAGCCGCCGCCTGCGTCGTCTCGCAAGCCTGGTTCCAGCTGTAGTCTACGGTGGCGACAAAGCCCCTGAGTCCATCAGCATGCTGGCCAAAGAAGTTGCCAAACTGCTCGAAAACGAAGCGGCCTACAGCCACATCATCGAGCTGAACGTTGGCGGCACCAAGCAAAACGTCGTGATCAAAGCCCTGCAGCGTCACCCGGCCAAAGGCCACGTGATGCACGCTGACTTCGTACGCGTTGTTGCCGGTCAGAAGCTGACTGCTGTTGTTCCAGTGCACTTCATCAACGAAGCTGCTCCGGTCAAGAAAGGCGGCGAAATCTCGCACGTAACTTCCGAGCTGGAAGTTTCCTGCCTGCCGAAAGACCTGCCTGAATTCATCGAAGTCGACCTGGCTGACGCCGAAATCGGCACGATCATTCACCTGTCCGACCTCAAGGCCCCTAAAGGCGTTGAGTTTGTTGCCCTGGCGCACGGCGATGACAAGGCTGTTGCCAACGTCCACGCTCCACGTGTTGCTCCAGAAGCGACTGAAGAAGAAGCTGCAGAGTAATTTCACTCTGTCGCCGGAGTGACCGGAAACATCGCGGACTGGAACGTAGCGAGACAGCGGGCGAGAACGCGAAGTTTACTTAACGGTAGATCCGCCATTTTCGTCCCACTGTCGCAACACCGTTTGAGCGCGACGTTGTTATCCACACTCCAGGAAGGGCCCCTATCGTGACTGCCATTAAACTGATCGTTGGCCTGGGAAATCCAGGCGCTGAATACGAACAGACCCGGCATAACGCAGGGGCCCTTTTTGTTGAGCGCATCGCGCACGCACAAGGCGTCAGCCTGGCGGCCGATCGCAAATATTTCGGCCTGACCGGGCGTTTCTCACACCAGGGTCAGGATGTTCGTCTGTTGATTCCCACCACCTACATGAACCGCAGCGGCCAGGCCGTAGCGGCATTGGCCGGTTTCTTTCGCATCAAACCTGAAGAAATCCTGGTGGCCCACGACGAACTCGACCTGCCTCCGGGCGTCGCCAAACTCAAGCAGGGCGGCGGCCATGGCGGTCACAACGGGTTGCGCGACATCATCGCGCAACTGGGTAATCAGAATACCTTTCACCGCCTGCGGCTCGGCATCGGCCACCCGGGCGTTGCCAGCATGGTTTCAAATTTTGTCCTGGGTCGTGCGCCTCGCGCCGAACAGGAAAAACTCGATGCCAGCATCGACTTTGCCCTCGGCGTGCTGCCGGATATCCTCGCCGGTGAATGGAACCGCGCGATGAAAAACCTGCACAGCCAGAAGGCCTGACTCTACTCCGAGGGGAAACACCATGGGATTCAATTGCGGCATCGTCGGCCTGCCTAACGTCGGCAAGTCCACCCTGTTCAACGCCCTGACCAAGTCCGGTATCGCGGCCGAAAACTTCCCCTTCTGCACCATCGAGCCTAACAGCGGCATCGTGCCGATGCCCGACCCACGCCTGGAAGCGCTGGCGGCCATCGTCAATCCCAAGCGCATCCTGCCGACCACCATGGAATTCGTCGACATCGCCGGTCTCGTCGCCGGTGCCTCGAAAGGTGAAGGCCTGGGTAACAAGTTCCTGGCCAACATTCGTGAAACCGATGCAATCGCCCACGTGGTGCGCTGCTTTGAAGATGAGAACGTCATTCACGTCTCCAACAGCGTCGACCCCAAGCGTGACATCGAGATCATTGACCTTGAGCTGATCTTCGCCGACCTCGACAGCTGCGAGAAGCAACTGCAGAAAGTCGCTCGCAACGCCAAGGGTGGCGACAAGGACGCAGTGGTCCAGAAGGGCCTGCTGGAGCAGTTGATCGCCCACTTCACCGAAGGCAAGCCCGCGCGCAGCCTGATGAAGAACATGAGCACCGATGAGAAGCTGGTGATCAAGGGCTTCCACCTGCTGACAACCAAGCCGGTCATGTACATCGCCAACGTCGCTGAAGACGGTTTCGAGAACAACCCGCACCTGGACGTGGTCCGGGCCATTGCCGAAGAAGAAGGCGCCATGGTCGTTCCGGTCTGCAACAAGATCGAAGCGGAAATCGCCGAACTGGACGATGGTGAAGAGAAAGACATGTTCCTCGAGGCCCTGGGCCTGGAAGAGCCCGGCCTGAACCGCGTGATCCGCGCCGGTTACGAAATGCTCCACCTGCAGACTTACTTCACTGCCGGTGTCGAAGAGGTCCGCGCCTGGACCGTACGCGTCGGCGCCACTGCCCCGCAAGCCGCTGGCGTGATCCACACCGACTTCGAAAAAGGCTTCATCCGCGCCGAAGTCATCGCCTACGCAGACTTCATCCAGTACAAAGGTGAAGCCGGCGCCAAGGAAGCTGGTAAATGGCGCCTGGAAGGCAAGGAATACATCGTCAAGGATGGCGACGTGATGCACTTCCGCTTCAACGTTTAAGAGAGCCCGTGGAATCACACGGACTTCCCTGGACGAAAAAATCCCCGTAATCATGACTGATACGGGGATTTTTTTCGTCTTGGGATTTCCACCGGTGACAGAGACTCGCCATACGCTTCAAACAAACGAGGCCGCGGATGCGGCCCCAATTCTTCCACGTTAGCTTTTACGCAACAGCACCCTCGTCACCCGACGCTCTTCAACCTCGACAACGGTCATGCTCCACTCTTGCCAATCGAGTTTGTCTCCGATGATGGGCAAGCGGTCCAGCAAGCTCATGACCAACCCGGCGAGCGTCTGATAGTCATCCGTCGCTTTTGCCTGGAAGCCGATGTGTTCGCGCACCTGGCTGAGATTCAGCGCGCCGCTGACCAGAAATCCGTCATCCTGGGCCACGATGTTCGGACCCTCTATTTCACTGGCATCGGGCAGTTCACCGGCGATGGATTCGAGAATATCGGTCATGGTGAGAAGACCAATGAAATCACCGAACTCGTTCACCACGAAGGCGATGTGGGTCGACTCTTTGCGCATCTGTTCCAGCGCGTTGAGAATCGTGAAGTTGTCCAGCAGGTTGATGGCCTTGCGAGCCATGGCTTCCAGATTCGGCTCGTTGCCCGCCAACAGTTCCTTGAGCAACTCCTTCTTGTGGATGAACCCCAGAGGCTCATCCACACGGCCGTCGCGGATCAACGGCAACCTGGAATACGACGAGTGCATCAGCCTGGTGCGGATCTCGTCTGGGGAATCGGCCAGGTCGAGGTGGTCGATTTCCGCCCGATGCGTCATGACACTGCGTATTGGGCGCTCCGCCAACTGCAGCACACCACTGATCATGACCCGCTCACGTCGGTGGAAGACCTGTTCGGCTTCGTCGCCTGACAGCATGTCAGCGATCTCTTCACCGACTTCATCAGCCCCCAACTTGTGCCCACCCAGCAAACGCATGACCGCATGGGCAGTGCGTTCGCGCATAGGGCGATGCCCCTGCATGCTCTTCTTGCGACGAGAGCGAGCCAACTGGTTGAACAGTTCGATCAGGATCGAAAAACCGATCGCGGCATAGAGGTAGCCTTTCGGAATGTGGAAGCCCAGGCCCTCAGCCGTGAGGCTGAAGCCGATCATCATCAGAAAGCCCAGGCAGAGCATGATGACGGTTGGGTGGCTGTTGACGAACTGGGTCAGGGGCTTACTTGCGATGATCATCAGGCCGATGGAGAAAATCACCGCGATCATCATGACCGACAGGTGTTCCACCATGCCCACGGCCGTGATCACGGCGTCCAGGGAGAAGACCGCGTCCAGCACCACAATCTGCGCAACGATAGGCCAGAACATCGCATAGGCGGCGTTACCTGTACGCTCGGTGACATGCCCCTCAAGTCGTTCATGCAACTCCATGGTGGCCTTGAACAACAGGAATACACCACCGAACAGCATGATCAGGTCCCGGCCCGAGAACGTCTTGTCGAAGACCTCGAACAACGGCTCGGTCAGGGTCACCATCCAGGAGATGCTGGCCAGCAGGCCAAGGCGCATCAACAATGCCAGCGACAGGCCAATGATCCGGGCACGATCGCGCTGCTCCGGCGGCAGCTTGTCAGCCAGGATGGCAATAAACACAAGGTTATCAATGCCGAGCACCAGCTCCAGCACGATCAGGGTCAGCAGGCCAAGCCATGCCGTCGGATCAGCAATCCATTCCATAAGGGTTATTCAACCTCTCGTAGAGTCGGGGCGAAAGGTGCCAGGGAAAGAAGCTTTATCGAGCGGATAGAGCAAGGCATGACTTGGGAGGCGACACCGTTGGTCTCACTGGGAGAAATCGATGAGGAGCCTACGGATGGGATTTGGATGTCCAGCGATCCAGAAAAACCGGATAAACGCTGGGTAACGCAGAGCGGACTTGTAGAGGGCGCGGATTGAAAAAAACGACTGGGAGGCTCCAGAAGGGTGTTCATATAGACCTGAAAATAATTGGGGAGGTGATCCTATAATGTTTCCGAACGCGTCATACGCATCGAATTATTACAGAATCTGACATCCCCGCACGCGGCGGCAGATGGGACGACTGCGCAGCTTCATGGATTTGCCAACGGCAACCTCACCACAAACTCGCTCCCCTTGCCATCCCCCTCACTCTTGCCGACCACTGTGCCACCGTGGCTTTCGACCAACTCGCGCACCACCGTCAAACCAATGCCCAGGCCAACGCCGTTGAAGCCGATGGCGTGAACATCCTGCACAAAGGGTTCAAAAATAAACGGCAGCGCCTTGGCCGAAATACCTATGCCGGTATCACGGATGCTGACCTGCAAGACACTCCCTTCGACGGTAACCGACAATTCGACGGTGCCGCCCACAGGGGTGTATTTGACCGCATTACCCAGCAGGTTTCCGAGAATCTGAGCAAGCCGTACCGGATCGCCGTACACCAGCAGGGCACACTCGGACAGTGTGGCGCTGAACATCAACTTGCCGCTAATCATGGCCGGTTTACAGATATCGATGGCCTCGCGAACGATCTGCACCATATCGACAATCTGGCAATCGAGGCGAAACTTGCCGGTGCTGACGCGGGAGACATCGAGCAAGTCCTCCACTAATCGAGACATGTGCCGGACCTGACCTTCGATCAGCTTCTGCATGCGCGGCAACTCCTCACTCGGCACCCGCACCAGTCGGCCGGCAATCATGCTGATGGGCGTCAGCGGATGACGCAGTTCGTGGGCAACCAAAGCGAGAACGCTACGCTGGCGCTCCAGCGCCCGTTCGGCCGCGTCTTGCAGATGCTGCGCGCTGAGGGCGGCAATGACCAATTGCTCATTGGCCTCGCGCATCTGCCGATACAGTTGTTGTTCTGCCTGCGTGGAAGGTGGCTTTTCAGCCTCGGACTGGGCCGACAGGATCGCCAGGACCAGTTGCTGATTGGCCTCGATCAGTTGCTCGACATGTTGCTTGTCGACAAGTTGGGTGTTGGCGTCGTTCAGCTCCTTGCGCAGCGCGGCCAGCACCGCACGCGCCTCGACGGTTTTCTGGCCGAGCAAGAACAGCTCGCGAGCGGCCATCGCCTTCGCCTGCTCATTCCCGCCATTGGCCTCATTCATGATGATGCCTCATCCAGTACCTTTGCCAGACAACTGCCGGGTAGGCCGGCCTCCGAGCAAACCTTCCTGATCCGGCAACATGTCACCGATCTGCAAACCGCCATCGTCGATGCTGTAAAGGCGCAACTCATCGGAATGCGCACTCGCCCGCACCTTGACCACGGCCATGATGCGCAATAAACGGCTCTGCACTTCAATGTAGCGCTGAACGATGATTGCGTCGGTAAGAAAAGCCGTGCCGTAAGGACTGAAACGCAGATCCGTGTAGCGATCCTCCAACTCCGAGGTCAGCAATACACTGACACCGGCGCTGGTCAACGCGGTGACCATGCGCGACAGCGACTCGCGAAAGTCTTCGCGAAAGGTCGGCGCCAGGGCCAGTTCGAACCCCGACAGCGAGTCAATCACCACCCGCGTGGCGTTCAGGCGAGCAATCTCGCTCAACAGCAACTGCACGATCTCGTCGATGGACAGATCTGGAGCACGGCTATCCACCAGCCCGACTTTGCCGCTTTTAATCAAGTTTGAGAGGGTGGCGTTCTGGGAGTGATTCGGGCGCTGCTCGAACACGGCGATCACGCCGTTTTCACCGTTTCGCGCGCCTTCAGCGAGAAACGATGCCGCGAGAATGCTTTTTCCAGAACCCGACGGGCCAGCAACCAACAGGGAGTAACCGCGCGGCAGGCCACCACCGAGCATCTCGTCGAGCTGTGGCACACCCATTCCCAAGCGTTTGATGGGGAACTCCAGCGGGGCTTCGATCGGATTGTAGGGCGCAGGGGCAAATACCTTGATTCCCGATGGGGCGATACGGAAAGTGTGCAGACCCGGCAGCGTTGGCTGGCCACGCATCTTCATGATTTCCATCTTGCGCACCATGGAATTGCGCTGAACGCTCTGGCGCAGCCAGATCAGTCCGTCGGCCACGGTGAAAATCGGGTTGGTATCGGTTTCGGTAAAGTACTCACCAATCAGGAAAGTCGTGGCCTGCCAAGTGGTCATCAACATGCCCAGTTGCTGGACGAACTGCGGCAAGTTGTTGTTCGGGTTGTCCTGGGTCTGGCTGGCCAGCACCACCGAGCGGAACGAGTCAACGAACACCAGTGCCGGGGAGTGCGCCTCCACCTCGCTGACAATGCGCCGCAGCACTTCGTCCAGATCCCCAGCCAGGGTGTCGTCAGCCAGGTTGACGTAGCGGATCGAATGATTGATCGCGTCGCTGTCGAAGAAATCGAACTGCTGCTGATAGCGCAGCATCTTCAGTGGTGGCTCACCCAGCACGGTAAAAAACAGCGCCGGACGTGCGGGGGTCGCCAGGGCAAACATCATCTGGTGCGCGAGGGTGGTCTTGCCGCAACCGGGTGGGCCGGCGATCAGATTGAACGAAAACTCCGGCAATCCTCCGCCCAAGACCTCGTCCAGTCCTGGCACGCCGGTGGCCAAGCGGTTGATAGTCACTTTGCTGCTCATGGCGAATTTTCCTGCGAAGGGGTGTCGCTCAAAGAAGAATCCCACACGCCACGAAGCAAACGTGCGGTAAGCGAGGGTCCGATCAGCGTGGTCAGCAACTCATAGAAAGTGGTCAGCAACATTTCACCGAAAAACCGCACATCGGCTTCGTTTTGCTCAACAAGCACTGAATTCAGGGCGGTCAGAACCATGCCGGACGGCACCTTGTTGCAGGTGCTGGTCAGGCGCGGATGAGCGGAGCCACACAGATGCAGGCTACGGCGATACAACGCGACAACCCCTTGCTGACCAATGACGGGCGTCAGGGTCGCCTCTATATCCTGCAAGATGGAAACGATCGCGTGGGCGGTCTTTGCAATGTCAGCGTTGGGGCCAACGCGGTGCGCCAGAGAAGCTACGATCTGACGGCTCTCTTCGCTTAGCGTGGACATGGCTAACTGGTATCCGATGGGCGAGTATCGATAGTACACCCTCAAGGGCGTTACCGAGACCCTATTGGATAACGCAATGCAATTGCGCTCATTCAAGAACTGGATTGAACTGTGGCGAGGGAGCTTGGTCCCTCGCACAATAAATCTTGAGTCACGCGTGGCCAGAAAACCCACTACCCCCTTTTGACTTTGAAGCGCCCCAGCACGCGCTGCATCAAAGATGCTCGCTCCGAAAGATCCTTGGCCGCCACCGCGCACTCTTGTGAGTTGGACTGGTTTTTCTGCGTCACTTCATCGATCTGCTCCAACCCGATGCTGGCCTGTTGCAGGCCTGAGGCTTGCTCGCTGGAAGCTTGATAGATCAATGAAACCAGGTTGGAAACAGCACTGGTTCCGCTGACGATGTTTTTCAGCGATTCGGCGGTCCGGCCTGCGATGATCATGCCGCGTTGCGTTTTGCTCGAGGAGTCAGCAATCAATGCAGCCGTCTGCTGGGCGGCCTCGGCGCTGCGGGCGGCCAGGCTACGCACCTCATCCGCCACCACAGCAAAACCACGCCCCAACTCACCTGCCCTGGCGGCTTCGATAGCCGCGTTCAACGCCAACAGGTTGGTTTGCGCGGCGATGTTGTCGATGGTGGTGATGATCGCGGTAATGTCTTTGCCCGAATTGTCGATTTCGGCCATGGCGGCAATCAGCTCACTCATCAATTTGTCGCTTTCCCCGGCATCGGCCCGTGATGCCTGGGACTGCTCATCGGCCTTTTTGGCATTGGCGGCGTTGTCCCGGGTCTGTGCGGCCATTTGTGTCATCACCGCGCTGATTTCAGTGATGGACGACGCGGAATTGGACGCCCCATCGGACAATGACTGGCTCAGGTCGGTAACCTGCGCCGAGCTGCCGGTGATCTGGGTGGCGCTGGCCTGAACTTCGCCAATCAGTTGGTTCAGATTACCCACCATCTTCTCCAGTGACCTGCCAAGGGTATCGTGGGGCGAAGACAACCGGACCTCCAGGTCCAGATCACCTTCGCTAATGCGCTCGGCCACCCTGACCTGCCGTTGCAGGCTTTCAGACATATCGTTGAGCGCGACAGACAACTGGCCCACTTCGTCCTCGGATTTCTGCACCAGGCGACGCGAGAAATCTCCCAGGCTGATGTTGGCTGCCAAGGCGGCGGCTTCGCGAATCGGCCCAACGATTTTTGCGGCGGCAAACCACAGGGCGACCAGCGCCAACAGCGAAACGCCCAGGCCAACCGACACCTGCCAGATGCTGTTGCTGATACTGCGCGCCTGTAGCTCCTGCTCCAGGGCAATGGCCTGAGTCATGACCACTGCCTTTGGCAGGCGAATCAGCACCGCCCAGGGTTTACCTGTGCGCCCCAGCTCAATGGGCATCAGCACTTCGATATGCTGGGTGTGCGGATTGAGCAGACCGTCACCACGACCACTCTGGATATCGCGCAGCACTTTCTCCCAAGAGTCAGGCAACAAGGCCTTGATGGGCTGGCCGATCAGGTCGGTACGCTGACTGTCCGCGACCACCAGCCCCTGGTTACTCAGAATCGACACCGTGCCCTTGCCACCGTAGAGATCGGCCGACATCTGCTCGCTGAGTTTCTGGATAAAGTCGATATCGAAGTCAGCGCCGACCACGCCGTAGAACTTGCCATCGGATACGATCGGCACCGACAAAGTGGTCAGCCATACGTTTTTGCCCTGAACCACATAAGGAATGGGGTCCAGCACGCTTTCCTTCAGGGTCTCGCGTGGGCCGCTGTACCAACCCCCTTTGGGTACACCGTTCGGGTGGCGATCCGGGGAGTCATACTCGACCAATGGCTGTACTGCCACATGTCCGCCAGCGCTGCGCGTCCAGTAAGGCGTGAATCGCCCGGTCAACGGATTACTGCCGTCCTGAGCATTGCGCAACACAAGATCCTGACCATCCAACGCGTCCGGTTCCCAGCAGGAGTAAGTGCCATTGAAGTCCGGGTTATCTTTTAAAACACTGAGCAATACCGTGTTGATCTGCTCACGTCCCAACGCCAAAGGGCTCTGCGAAGCCTTGCTGGAGGCAAAGGTATTGGCCATGGTGCGGGCCGCATCCAGAGCATTTTGCAACTTGGCCTGAATGGCATTGGCACGGGACTCGGCCAGGTTCTGAATTTCCCGGATCGTTGATTCTTCAACCAACGCCGAGACTTCGGTCGCCACGTATTGCTCATTAGCCCTGGCGGTAAAGAGCCCGTAAATAACCAGGCTAATTGATGAAACAAACAGACATACGCCTGCCGTGACACAAATGCGTGCCTGCAACGACTTGAACTTCATATCATCCCCTGCCTGATTATTTTTATTGCCAACGTTTAAGACGACAGCCTCAAACTTGTGCACGACACGGCAAATAACAATCGCTCACGGCTGTTTACGCTGTCCACGAGGCAATCGCCTTGAACGGACGCGGCGATACAGCTGCTTTATAAGTATTTGAAGCGTGGCAGGTAGGGGCGTGAGTCACCTCACCCGAGGGGTGAAGGTATTCAGATCAAGAGCCGAAGGCCTTATGTCCGAAGACAATAAGAGCGGCGGGTGGAAAGAATGTGGAAAGCTGCTTTCCGGTCACCCCAGCGGACTCCCTTGAAGATTGCCGCTGCGTCCATTCAATCCATCAACCACAGCAGCAAATTAACATGACCGACCTTTATACAAAATCAAACTTAAGACTTATACAAAACGGTACTTTAGTAGCGACTCCAAGCAACTAATCAAATCGCTCTGGTTGGCGGGTATTTTTTCAACGTTTTGCAATTCAGTTGTTTGCAAGGCCCGGCGGGGCCCACTCGCCTCCGCCGGCTGGGTACACGTCAGCTTTTTCTGCTTCTGGGCAGAAAAATCGCCAGGGATCCAAACAACGGCAAAAACGAGCACAACCAATACACATACTCGATGCCGCGGATGTCGGCCAGATGCCCCAGCAGCGCGGCGCCAATCCCGCCGAAGCCAAACATCAAGCCAAAGAACACGCCGGCAATCATGCCGACGTTACCCGGCACCAGTTCCTGGGCATACACCACGATGGCCGAGAATGCCGAAGCCAGGATGAAGCCGATGACCACGCTGAGAATGCTGGTCCACAGCAGATCAACGTAAGGCAGGATCAGCGTGAACGGTGCCACGCCAAGGATCGAGAACCAGATCACCGCCTTACGTCCGATCCTGTCGCCTATCGGACCGCCAAAGAAGGTCCCCGCCGCCACAGCGCCGAGGAACAGGAACAGATACAACTGCGACGACGCCACCGACAGGTCGAACTTCTCGATCAGGTAGAAGGTGAAGTAGCTGGTGAAACTGGCCATGTAGAAATACTTGGAGAACACCAGCAAACCCAGCACCGCCAATGCACTCAAGACCCGGCCCCTGGACAGACCATGAGTAGCCGCCTGGCCTTGCTTGAGCTTGAACAGGTTGAGGTGATTGGCGTACCAGCGGCTGATGCGGTACAGCACGAACAGCGCAAACAGTGCGAACAGGCCGAACCAGGCCACATTACCTTGCCCGTAAGGAACGATGATCGCCGCCGCCAGCAACGGGCCGAAAGCAGAGCCGGCGTTACCGCCGACCTGGAACGTCGACTGCGCCAACCCATAACGCCCGCCCGACGCCAGGCGTGCGACTCGCGAGGCTTCAGGGTGAAAGGTCGAGGAGCCAATACCGATCAGACCGGCGGCCAGCAGGATCATGGCAAAACTGCCAACCATGGACATCATCACGATCCCGATCAGCGTGCAGACCGTACCGGCGGGCAGCAGCCAGGGCTTGGGGTGCCGGTCCGTGTGATAACCCACCCAGGGCTGCAGCAGCGATGCCGTCAACTGGAAGGTCAGCGTAATCAAGCCAACCTGGGTGAAGGTCAGCCCATAACTGGCCTTGAGCATCGGGTAAATAGACGGTAGTACCGCCTGGATCAGGTCGTTGATCAAATGCGCCAACGCCACGGCACCGATGATGCGCATGACCAAAGGGCTGCTTTGAGGTGTGGCAGGGATAGACGCGGTATCGACCTGGGTATCGCTGATAGCCATGGGAGTTTCCATACGGGGTTTGCACAGGAAGCGGATTCATCAATGTGCCATTTTTCGGTGCAGCAAGGCTATCCCCTTAGCTTGCTATCGACTTGAAATATTGTCAGCGAGCTCGGTAATAGCGCAAAGCCATGGTCTGAATCTTGCCTTGTTAACGGTCTACAACGCGGCCCCTTACAAAGGGGACCGAGAATGGGAAGTTTCGCTACAGAGCCAGCCTACAGAGCGGGCCTGGACAAACTTTCGAGGCCTTTTAAAAGGGCACCTGTTTCGGCACTGTGTCGAAACGCACAAAAATAGTGCAAAGGTGTTCAGGGGAGTATGGGCATGCAGGCTTTTCTATCACCGGGAATCAGGTTGCTGGGGCGTTTCGGCTTTGCCCGCAAATTTCAGTTGCTGTTCCTGCTTTTCATCCTGCCACTCATGGGCAGCCTGTGGATCATCGGCCAGGACTATCGCGACAAACTCAGCCTGATTTCCGAAGAGCGCGCCGGGGTTCGCCAGTTGCTGGCCCTGGATAACCTGGACAACCTGCTCGCCGCCCAGCGCAACCGCGCGGCCCGTTGGCGAGCCACGGAAACCAATCGCCAGGCAACACCCGCAACGCTTGCCGCGATGGCGGCTTTCGATGCCGTGCAGCCGGCCCTCAACCAGGCCGCCAATGATCTGGGCAGCACCTTGCAAACCGAAGGTGCCGAAGCCGACACCCTGGCTCGCTTCCAAACGCTGCAAACCAGTCTCAATGGTCTTGATTCGAAAAGCCTGGGCACCGTCGGTTGGTGGCCGGACGGCTATGACCGCTTCACTGCGGCCTTGAGTGCCCTGCAAGCCTTGCGCGAGCAGATCGTCATGGACAATCGCCTGACCCTCGCCTCCTGGCTGGAAACCTACCTGCTGATCCAGATCTCGACCCAGCAGACACCGGACCTGATCGAGCGGGTCGGTCGCCTGGCCAGCGTTGGCCAGGCCTCCGTTGTGTCGGGTCAGTTCACCCTGCAAAGCCGCCTGCAATTGCGCGACCTGCGCAGCCGGATCGGCGATGCCCGGGATCAACTGGTCAAAACCGGTGGAGTACTGCAAGCGCGCCTGCCGAACGAACTGCAAGCCTGGGCCGGACAATTCCAGGACAGCCTCAAGCATCTGGATTCCGGCCTGAAAGTCCTGGATGAAGGGGTCTTCGCCGGCTCCATCAGCCTCAAGCCGGAAGAATTCGAGAAACACATGGATGCGCTCCTGGCGGACTTGGCGACCTTGCGCCAGCAGTCTCTGATGGCTCTGGATGCGCGACTGGACCACTACCACTCCTCGGCCATCCGCCAATTCACCCTGGTGGCCACGGTGCTGGGTTGTCTGCTGTTGGCCGCGCTTTACCTCTTCGTCTGCCTGCAAGCGTCCATCCGCCGCAGCGCCAGTGGCATCACATTACTGGCCGAAGCCCTGCGTGACGGCAACCTCAGTCTGCAAGTGCCGGTGCAAGGACGCGACGAACTGGCGGCCATCAGTACCGCTCTCAACGTTGCAGTGGTGCAGTTGCGCAACAGCCTGTTGGGTGTGGACCACGAAACGTTGCAGTTGAGCAATGCCGTTCGCACCCTCAACACGCACTCCAGCGGCGCCCTGGGCGAAGTCGAAGCCCAACAGATGCAGATCAGCCAGATCGCAGCGGCCGCCACGCAACTGGCCGCCACCTCTCAAGGGGTCGCCAGAAGCTGTGAGCAGGCCTCCGACAGCGCCCAGCAGACCCGGCGTATCGCCGCCGACAGCAGCCGCGACAGTCAACGCACTACGGCGAGCATCCAGCAACTCAACCAGCGCCTCAACGAAACCGCCGCCGCATTGGGCCGGGTCAGCGAACAGGGGCAACAGATCCAGATGGTGGTCGACACCATCCGCGGCGTGGCCGAGCAGACCAACCTGCTGGCCCTCAATGCCGCCATCGAAGCCGCTCGCGCTGGGGAACAGGGCCGTGGTTTCGCGGTGGTGGCCGATGAGGTACGCAGCCTGTCGCAACGCACCCAGTCCTCCACCCAACAGATTGCTGGCACCGTCGACAGCCTGCGCGCTACGGTCAACGAAGCGGTCAGCCTGATGGAAGCCGCATGCGGCCAGGCCCAGACCGACGCGCAAGCCGTTACCGGCCTTGGCGAACGCCTGGGAGAAATTGCCAGCGCTGTGCAGAGCGTCACCGATACCCTGGCGCAAATCGCCACCGCGGTGGACGAACAAGCCAGCACCGCCGACGAGGTCAGCGGCAATATCCAGCAGGTCGACCAGGCGGCCATGCGACTGCTTGAAGGGGCACGCGCCGTGAACCTCGCGGCGGATACTTTGAGCCAGGGCAGCCAGGCCCTGAGCGCCAACACAGGGAGATTTCAACTCGGTTGACGGGTATTTGCAGCGAGGATTGATAAGCGGTTGAAAGCGCTGAGAAATATTTCAGATTTACGCTTGACACATCTTCGTTACCGGCGAATAATGCGCGCCACTTGGCTACATAGCTCAGTTGGTTAGAGCATAGCATTCATAATGCTGGGGTCCGGGGTTCAAGTCCCTGTGTAGCCACCAAGTACCTGTTTACAGATGTCTCCACGAGTCTCTAAACAACCTCAAGAAGCCCGCCTAGTGCGGGCTTTCTTGTTTCTGGCTATCTACCTCTGTATCCCCCTATACCTTCCCTTCGTGTATCCCGCTGTGTATCCTCGACAAATAATTGAACCGAGGGGATACAAGCCCAAATGAAGCGATCCGAGATAAAGCGCCGCCCCCTTTCCGATACCGCACTGGCCGGCTTGGAGCCTGATGCCAAGGAGTATCGCGAGCAGGATGGGAGCGGCCTTTATTTTCGTGTGAAGCCCGATGGCCAAAAGTCGTGGCAGTACCGCTACAAGAAACCCGACGGCAAATGGTCCTGGCTTGGTCTTGGTGGTTACCCCGAAGTCAGCGGGTCAATGGCCAGGCAGAAAGCAGCAGAATTACGAAACGATGCCGCCGATGGCAAAAACCCGATCGTCACAAAGCAGGCGCGCAAGAAGGCTGAGCGGGACACCGCTGGCGAGACATTCGAGCCGTTGGCGAGGGAGTGGTACGCGTCACGCCTGGCCAACTGGGACGCAGGCACGGCAAAGCGGATCATCGGCGCCCTGGAGCGTCATGTTTTCCCTGTTTTCGGCAAGCGCCAGTTCGCCGACATCACGCCACTTGAGTGGATGGAGTTCCTCCGCAGCATGGAGCAGCAGGGAATCCTCGAGCAGATGAGCCGGGTGCGCTCCTACTGCCGCGACGTGTACGACTTGGCCAGGGTTACCGGCCGGGCGACGCACAATCCGCTGGAAGGCCTGCAAAAATATCTCAAGTCAGGAAAGGCAGAGAACTATGCCCATGTCCCCCAGGAAGAACTCCCCGGCCTGATCCGCGCCATCGCGGCATATCCTCACGCCCACGACGTTCGCCTCGGCCTGCGCCTACTGAGCCTGTTCGCCGTGCGCCCAAGTGAGCTGCGCGAGGCCCAATGGTCAGAGTTCGACTTCGATAAGAAAATCTGGACGGTGCCGGTTGATCGCAAGGGCCGGAAAAAAGGGCTGGAACACCTGGTGCCCCTCTCCACTCAAGCGATCGAAGCCCTTGAGGAATTGCGGCTGTACACAGGTGGTAATCCCCTGCTCTTTCCTGGGCGCAGTGACCGCACTAAACCCCGTAGCGACACCGTGTTTCTGATGGCACTACGCCGGATGGGATACGAGGGCCGCCAGACCGGGCACGGGTTTCGACACATCGCGTCGACGGTGCTCAATGAGAACGGGTTCGACGAGAACCACGTCGAGGCCCAGCTATCGCACAAGAAGCCTGGTGTTGCTGGCGTCTACAACAAGACCCAGTACCTGCCGCAGCGCAAAGTGATGATGCAATGGTATGCGAACTACCTTGATGGCCTTGCGGGCGGCGTAATAGTGCAAGGCAACTTCGGGCAAAGGGCCTGAGCAGGGCCTTCCAAGGTACCCGTAGACACATATAGACTGAAATCTAACGATGTTCAATTGCAGGTGATCAGACATACACAATATGTTGGCCCGCTTAGCCGCACGGGGAGAGAAGCCCCCATACGGCCAGCCGGCTTCTCATTACAGGGTGACGGGATAGGGGTTGATCATGGAAACGGATATAGAGTTTGATGCCTTTACCGACGAGGCTCCGTTCAAGCCAATATGGCGGTTGCCCGTTATGCAAGCACGCGCCAGGCTGGTACTTGCGAACCGATCAGAACATGAGATCAGAGTAGCCGCCTCAACTATCGAGTGGCTCACCAACGAATATTTTGACAAAGAGAAAGAATCTTGGATCACCCACCAAGTGAAAACCAATGGCTCGATACTCCGTCATCTCCCCGAGGAGGACCGGACGGAATATGGATTGGGAACGCTGGTCGATCAAAACCCTGACATCATTTCTGATGAGTTCGATTTTCCGAATGAAGAGAACACTACCCGCCTAGAGGCTCTGGAGGATAGTTTAAAAGGATTCGACCTTGATGATGAGAATTTCCCTGACGCAAAACCCTATGAATACTTCGCAGTTTTAGCATTGGTGCTCATTGGGGAAGCGATCCTTTCATACCAGGACGATGAGTGGTGTCCACCCGTCCTGAAAGCAGACCTACCTATGGTGTGCCTTCGCTCCATTGCCAACAACGCGGTAGACATCATGGAGGTTATTTGTAGAGCAGAGCAGCATCAGGACGAACACGAAATGCGCAAAAGAATCGAGTTTTTCTTGCGCGACAATGAAAAAAGAATCCCCGAGCAGGTAGAGGATCTGGTGAGGAAAAAGGTTTCGCTCGCAGCCCGTCTCGCAGCCAATGCTCGACATAAAGAAACAAGCGAGAGCAGGTCAGCAGCTCTGCTGTGTTGGGATAATACCGGGTCAAACTTCAGCAGCCGCACAGCCTTCGCTCGGAATAAACACAGAGAATACGGAGTTACCGAGAGAACGCTTTATGGGTGGATCACGGCGCACGTGCGTTCAAAGACCTGACTGACTACCATCTGCGCGCATACAGTACGGTATACGCGCTAACGGTACAGTCTCCGCGCATGCTGGTCTGTTGAGAGCACCGTCGCGCAATCATCCTGTTTCCCGTCTAGATCAGTATCGGGAAACGCAAAATGCACACTATCCACGCCCCACTTCAGCCATCTGCCGCATCGGCACAGAACTTCGACCCGGCGATCACCTTGATCCGCATGCCGGATCTGGAAGCAATCACCGGCCTCGCTCGCCCCACTGTCTACAAGCGCCTCAAAGACGATCCGACTTTCCCCCGCCCAGTGCCGCTGAGCAACAGCAAGTCGCGTGGTTCGCCGGTGGGCTTCGTGCTGGCCGAGGTCCAGGCTTGGGTGCGCCAGCGCATCGCCCTGCGCGAGGTGGCCGCCTAATGAACAAAAAAAAGGCCGACCAACAGGCCAGCCACGAAAATACTCGCGTCGAGAATACCAGCGGAACGGCACAACGCGCTCGCCTTTTGGAGCGCCTGCACGCTGGCCCGATTGACACCTTCACCGCTATCCGCGAACTGAACATCGTCCGCCCTGGTGCCCGCATCAATGAACTGCGCAGCTTGGGCCATAACATCCTGACCCATCGCCTTACCTTGACCGACGATCAAGGCCGCACTCACCAAGGCATGGCGCTCTACTACCTCAGCACCAACCCACCAGCGGAGGTGAAGGCATGAGCGCCCGCATCATCCCCTTCGACTACCAGGGCCAGGCCGTCAGCTTCAATGCCGAGGGTTGGCTCCACGCCACAGTGATCGCCGAACGCTTCGGCAAGCGACTGGACCATTGGCTCGATAATGCCGAGACACTCGAGTACATCCGCGCACTGGATGAGATTCAGCATCCCACAGCGGGGCCATCCAAAATCGTGAATACCCGGAAATCCGGGTATTTGAAATCCCGCCGCGGTAACGCTGGGGGCACCTGGCTTCATCCAAAACTGGCCGTAACGTTTGCCCGTTGGTGCGATGCCAAATTTTCTGTCTGGTGTGACATGCAGATCGAGGCGCTCATTCACGGGAGCCAGGACTGGCAGCAGGCCCGTCACCAATCGGCTATCGGCTACCGCGGCTTGTGTGAAGCGCTGGCGATCGCCCACGAGGAGCGCGGCACGGCTCCCCAGCGCCACCACTTCATCAACGAAGCCAAGCTAATCAACCAGGTAATCACTGGTCAGTTTGCCGGCCGCAATCGCGATGAACTCAATGCGCATGAGTTGTTGTTGGTCACGCTGATCGAGATCCGCGACGTGTTGCTGATCGGTCAGGGCAAAGACTTCGCGGCCCGGAAAGCGTCCCTACTCCGCTACGTCCAAAGCCTGACGGCCAAGCACCTCCGGAGTGACGCCGCATGACAGCCACTCTCATGTTCAACGATGAACGGTCGATAAGTCTTCTTGCCAGCAGTCACGCCCGCCGGTATGGTCTACACGTCACTGCAAATTCAGTGACCGACCTTGGCGGGTCGAACGATTTCAGGCGCAACAGCGCCCCCATTACGATTGCAGGCGCTTTTTTTGTGCCCGCGATCTCGTTTTATGGCGGGTTGCGCAGGAGCACCCTCGGGTGCGCCGGGTTCCTGAATCTCCGGTCCGCCAATCCTGTGCAACTCGCCACCCTTCTCTGCTTGGCGGCAGGCCGTGGTGGCTCTCATGATTCGGGAGCTCCATCCATGCAACACGCCCTCAATCCGTCTGTGCTCTCTGTAGAGCTTCAAAAAGCCTACTGCGTCGAGCTGCTCAAAACCCTGCTCCGTTATTCGAGCCAGCCAGAGCTCAGTCGCATCACCACCGCTATTGAGATAGAGGTAGCCAGGATTTTGGCCAACCGCTTTGCCCCTGGCCTGAATGACGCGACCTATGACGTCTACCGTCGCTTCTGGCTCAAAGGGGGTGACGTATGACCGCCCTGTTCCCTAACGCAATCCGCGCTTTGGCCCACCGCCGCATGGCCCTGAGCGCCCTCCGGGCAAACTCCTCCCTTTCCGTGCGCTTGAAGCGTTACAACCATCACTCCGAAATCGCCCGCAAATTGGAAAACGCCGGGGGTGCGCAATGAACCGCGAGCTGCAAATCGTCGGCGCCGATCCAATCGATGGGCAAGTCCTAGGCGAGGCTGTCATTGATGCTCGGGACATGTGCTCCATGAATTTCGCCCGTGAGGAATTCAACAAGCTTGAGCGGATTCTGCTGCCGCTGATCGAGCCGCTGCTGTGTCAGCAGGAGAGCGGGCCGGCTAGCGATGTCGCTCGCCACCTTGAGCAGATCCGGATTTTCAGCGGCAATTTCTGCTGGCGCCATCGCTACTTGGGCGCCTCGCACGGCGTGGTGGGTAACCGCGCCGAAATGGGCGAAGGGGGTGCCAGATGAACGCCGAACATACAGCCCCTGGATACAAACAGATCGCCGACGAGGCCGTTTTCCAGCTGGATTGCGCCAGTGAATTCGCCGACTGGATGTTCGCACTCATGACCGCAATTCGCGACGATCATAAACATGGTGGTGGTCAAAACGCGCCAGGGTTGGCGAGCCTGGGCATCTACCTCGCCGAAAGCCATCAACCGGACGCGCATCGAATCCTTGAACTGCTCAACAGCCACTTGGCCGCGGCCGGAGGTGCGGCATGACTGAAGCAGTCCAACGCTACACCGATGTCGTGGAGGAGCTTCGTGACGCTCAATACATCCTTGCCCTGCTGGCCCTGTCGCTGACGCTGATCGCCTCGCCCTCGACTCACATCCTTGTGGCCCGCGTGACGGCCGTATTCGCGCAGCACACAGCCATGGCCTGGGCAGAACTCCTCGGCGATGTCACAGCCTCCGGGAACCCGGTCCCCCTGTGCTACGGCAAGCGCCGGGTCGGCGGGGCGATCATCAGTGCTGGAATCTACGCTGAAGACCAAATGTAGCGACGATGGTAGATTGCCTTTTTCAACGGAGGACAACGTATGCGCGGGATAGCTACTACAGCACTATTTGCTGCCCTATTGATGGGCTGCGCCACCTCCCCGGTACCCATCAAAAGTTCTGTTGTGGTGCCGGCCGAAAGGGTTCTTGCCTACCAGAAAGAAGCACCAGGCACCGGCACGATAGCGGTGACTCGAGACTCGGGCCATACGGGAAGCCTTTGCTCGGTGGGCCTTTTTGTAGACGGAAAAGTGGCCGCATTACTCAAGCCTGGGGAAAGGGTTGTCCTCCACGTCCCGGCAGGCTCTGTTGTTGTCGGTGCGGCATACCAGGGAAGCGGCATCTGCGGGATGGGTGCCGAGAGGCAAGAGCGAGAAACAACGGTCACCGGCGGAAAGGCAAAAAGCTACCGTATATCAACCAGCGGTGACGGTGTTTTAGACATTCTCCCCACCACGCTGTAGCGAAAAGACAGGGCCGCCTTCGGGCGGCTCTGTCACGCTTTGAGACAGACGATATGGTCTCACTCAGACCAAATCGTCTGTTTCGCAGCTTCGCCGGTAACCACTCGGGTAACCACCAAAAGTAACCACTCTGCTTAATCGTAATCCGTTAGCAACCACATGCATTCAGAGGCAAAACATGGAAGCTCAAGCCTATCTTCGAGAGCTGAACACCCAGCTCACCTATTTGTTTGCCTATGTGCGCAAAATCAATGAAATCGACACCGCCGCAGGTCTTTTCGGCGAGTTCCGAGGAATGCAGGATGCTGGCTGGAGTACTGTCGCCACTGCCCACGAGGTTTTCCATGAGCTGAAAGTCCTCGGGTCAAAGGGGGAGCCATTGACTCGGGCCGAGCTTCGCCAAGTGCTATGCCTATACGCGCATCTTGCCGAGGCAGGTGGTGTGTACGAGGGGTTGTTGAACACCATGCAGATCCCTCAGTTGAAGGCTTACAACCTCTGGCCGTTTCAAAAACTCGTCCGAGTGCGTCCTGAACCCAGAGCTATAATCGGCCCAAACGCTAACGCGATGTTTCGGCACCTAGCACGGGTTGCGACTGAAATAGGGATGAGCAGCCTGGCGAGGTTGTTAGAGACCACCTTTCGGGACGACATCAGAAATGCCATAGCGCATGCCGACTACACTCTCGTTCCTGAAGGGTTGCGAGTAAGGCGAAGAAACGGAGGCCAGCCAGTCATTGTCTCCCACGCAGAGATCGGAGAGGCTTTACAGATAGCAATTTTCTTCTTTGAAATGCTCCAATCCTTCCAACAGGAAATTGCAGAGTCATTTCGCCCGGCCCGAACTATTGTCGGAAGGTTCAGCGAGAACCCACCCATGGCCTGGAAAATCGAATTATCCGATGACGGGGGATTCTCCCTTTCTAGCGATGCGCCTGGCCCACAATACGATGCTGGGTATGAACGACAGAAGCGGATTAATGACCGCTTGGGCGGGCGTATGGTGGCGGCTTACATTGAACCAGGCACGGACTTGCCGCCCGGGCTCATTGCAGAGATCTCAACAATGGGCTTTGAGGTTTTGATAGTGGAATTCGAGAGTGACCAGCAATTTGCAGATCTTGTAGCTGAAGTAGAGAAGCATCAATTGTGGAACCCAGGGCCAATTCCAGAAAATTATTTTGGAAGTGCGCTCATGTCGACACCTTTGGGATTTCAAAAAATCTCAAACGGGAAGCAATTCAAAGCCTCGCTTCCCGTTGTTGAGGAAGTTCTGGTGGCATGATCTATACGGAATTCGGTTACGCGCTTGGTCTCAGGCTTTGTCAAGTTCCACGCTGCCCCTATGTCAAGTTTTGACAAGTTTTCGGCGTGGACCAGATCACCCGCCAATTACCAAATGAAACCGCCTCTACCGGTTACCATCCATCAAAGGAGTATCCGATCAGCACTATTAGATACCTAGGCGACGCCGCTCATCATCTGACAGTGGATTTCTTAGCGCTTCACGATATGCCGCCTCGCACTTTTGGAAGAACGGTCGGTGAAACACTTGAAGTGCTAATCCAGTCAGCGCGCCAAACCTGACCCAGAATATATAGCGAACCGCACCTAGCGTGAGCGAACTTCGAAAGCTGGTGGGGAGCTGTGTTTTTGAATCTACTGGCACGATGAGCCCTCCGTGCCCAGCAAATTTATGCTCACCGAACTGCTCGTAAAAAGTTTCATATGTTGGATCTGCATCGATATACAAACATACGGTGTTCCTACCCGCCCGGCCCAAGGCGAATTCGCTTACAGCTAATGCCCGCGGGCCACCCGACTCCGCGACGTGGCAACAGAGGAGTTTGGCGAAGTAGCGGAATACGTTTAGGTACGCCGTGGACGACAGTTCATATTGCGGTAGGTTGAATACTGATTCCGGAGACTTACCTTGCGATGCCAGCTCGGATACCAAGGCACTAAACCGGTCAAACTCACGATCAGGAGCTTGGGTTTGAGAGCTATTACATGACGCACATATGCGAGCCGAGAAATGAAAGGCCTGGGACTTCGGACCTTGCGCGTCACGGGGAACGCTTTTGCCATCAAAACTGCCGATGACCATAGGCTCTCTCCCAAAGATCTTTCGTAACGCAGAAGCTTTTACCATGTGTTCTCCCGTGAGAGATTCCGGGGAGCCACATAGGCAGCAGCGGTCAGCTTGATATGGTTCGAAAAAAAGTCCCATCGTGCGGCTCCTGGCGATCAAGAGAAACTTGGGTTTGTCGACGATTCAGGCCGCCCACTTGAAAGCGCAATGATAGTCGTAGATGGAGAGCCTGAAACTAGTCCTACCATTTGGGCAAACCTCTCAAGGGACTAACATTTACTAACAGGCTGCGGGCGTTGTCACCGGCGCCAGGCTGGCCTGATGTCAACATTTGTCAACAACTCGCCAGGCTCCGTCCCCGATCCAATGTCAGGTTCCGGACTGCTGCTCTTCGAGGATATGAGCCTCGAGGTTGTGAAGCGTATACGAGAGATCCCCAGCCGGGTCGTATAGCTCGCGAACCCATTTATCACTCGTTGGATTCGCATTCACGGCGAGCCTGAAGTTAGCCGACGCGGAACGGAGCCCGGGCCCAAAATACATTTCTTCCAAACGGGTTTGTGCTTGTTTTCGCCGGGACATGGTTCCGTGCTTAGCAGCGGTTTTTATTTCTTCCTTGATCGACTTCAGCCGAGATTGAAGGGTGGCAGTCTCATTTGGGGAGAAGGACTTTCCAACGCCTCCCTCCCGCATGAGTGTCTCCAACTGATCGTGTAAACGGCGAATCTCGTCAGCCATTTTCCGAGCTTCAACAAGGTCTATTGTTTCTGTGGGCATGCGTCGCTTCCTGCTTGGGTTGAAAATTACCAATAGCGGCATTCCTAACCGACTTCAAGTACCGCGCAACAGATCGGCCGGTATCCACTTTGGTATCCACCATTTGTTAGCAAAAGTTAGTCCGCGCGGCATCAGCCACAGGGCAAGTTCGCGCCACGCATCCAGCCAGTGACCATTCGCGGTGACCATCAGTAGTGACCACTCCCACCGGTCACCGACGCATTCAACGCTGATTGTGAAAACCAACCCCATGAATGAGCCTTCACGCACGATCCTCTCGCACCCAAAGGCCCGCGAAATCCCTGTGGGAGCGAGATTCCCAACGCTGGTACGCAGTTCAATACGCACGATCGGTACGCAGGCAGAGCTCTTGCCTGCCAATGCTGTTAAGTCGGTATCGATCATGGCCCTGACAACGCTCCCCTACCGGCGCAGAATCGATGAATAATCACAGCAGCGGCCGCAGAGCTCGGCTCGGATCTATCATGCGGTCAAAGGTGAAGTCATGAGCGACACCCCCGACGAACCCATTCAATTCATGCGCCTCCGAGAGGTAAAGGAAATGGTAGGGCTCAGTACAATGACCATCTACAGATTGGTAGCGGCCGGTCAGTTTCCGAGTCAGGTAAAGCTCGGGCCAAACTCAGTCGCCTGGGTGAAATCGGAGGTCCAGGAATGGTGCCGACGCAAGGTAGAAGACTCGCGAGCTCCCAGCGGGAAAGCTCCTAAATAGGTTGATCGCACCGGTGGTTCGCACGATAAGTTCGCACTTGGTTCGCAACCACCATTGCGCGCGAACCGCGCCGCCCACGCTGACCTTTCGCGACCAAGTCGTAAGACCCGGAGAGGCGCACGCGCATCTCTGTTATCAAAAGTTATGGTCGGCGACGGAGGTTTCCACTTAGGTTTCCACGGAATTGCAGTGGCTTCCACTGGCAACCCTGGCCAGATACCGAACAAATCCACGGGCGTGACACGACGAGCTTGCAAGCCCTTCACAAAAGCCGACGGGCGCGTAGGATCAATATGCGCAAATAGGAGGGCGCCGTTATGAAATTGATCATGGACTTCAAGGCGGACTGGCACGAAACGCTCAAGGAGATCATGAAATCAGCATGGGATCTCGACACAAAAGCAATCACTGAAGACGTTCCTGTTCACTACTTCAACGCGGCCCAACGCCGCATAACCGCGACGCCGAGAAATATTCTTGTTTCTGACACTTTTCACTGCCCGGCCGAACATTTGCAGGGGTGGGAACAGATCAAGCGAAGCGTGATAGAGGGCAGGGATCTCAACCCCCACCTGAGCAAGCGCATAGGCAAGGTTAAAAAAACTGATCTACTGCTCAGCGACTGGGGAGTACACCATCTACATCTAGGCACCGAGTTAGAAGGACGGTACACGGCCAGGACAGGCCCACTTCTGTTTGCACGAGTGACCGCAGACAATTTTTATGCGATCGATGTGTACACGCACGACGATTTTGAGGACGCCGACATTGTGGAGGTCGTCCATAGGAATTGGCCTGAATCGATAGAGCATTGGGCGCTTCGAGGAATGCAATCGAAAGAGACACTGACATCCGATCAGCGCAAAACACTACGAAAGAAAAGGTACAACTCATTCGTTCAAGTAAACGATGGAACCACATATGCGCCTATTGGCGGCGGATATGTATTTTCTGGCCACAGCATATTTGCGATTACGGAAATGGATAAAGAGCATCACTTTCTCGAATGCCTGGAGCGGCTCATTCCCGAACTGATGCCAGAATTGCTTCCCGAACTTGAAAAGCGCGGCTACTCAGAAGACGCTGATATCAGGGTCAGCCTAGTGCTGACTGATCTCGCTTACTTTGCTCACTTCACTGAATATGGCATCGCCACCGAGCTACAGAAACGCCCCCCGAGCCCGTGGACCGGTGCAGTTTCCCATAATGCGAAAGACTTGAAATGGGGCTAAGCATGGCGCACGAATTTCCTGACTTTGACAGTACTTTGACGGAATGTAAGACAAGCATGAGACGAAAGCCGCGTAGGCCAGACGTCTGAGACTTTTCGCGCGCCAAGGCCGTCAAACAGACGAGCCGGGAACGCCGATACCCCTGACAGACCCCAGACGGATACGGCACTTTCGGCCCGCCTACTTTTACCCGGCCTTTACCGAATCGCTGGCGAATGTGAGACAGGCATGAGACGGATTCGATGAAAGCGCCGTCCGAACGCACGCTGTAGCCCCTGTGGGCGGGGCTCACGCATTGAATGCGGGGAAATCCCGTATCACATCGCCAGGCCACTTTGCCGCCGACAGACGCAAACCATGTAAAGGTGATTTCAGACATTCGCGGCGCCGATGCTACGCTTCCTCGAAACACGGGGAGCCACCATGACGGACACCAACCTGATCGCCAGCCTGTTCGACCGCCTGAATCAAAACCAGCTCGCCCTGGGCGCCGCGGTTGAGGAGCGTTCCAACTGGGTGGAGCAGCGCGGATCTGCAGACATCGCGGCCAATGTGCGGGCCGCACTCGAAACTCTCGATGAGAACCTGATATTCATTCGCCAGGGGATCTCCGAGCTGACCGTCGCCGGCAGTCTGGGCCAGGAGTGACGCACGCTAGGATTCTGGACAGGCTCTGGACGGCTGGAAAGAGCGCAGTTCATCCCGCTCGGCCCATGGGCCAAAGCCAGCAAGAGCTGGGGCCAGATCGGGTAGGCGGCCGGAAGCTAACTCGTCCAGAAACAGGGACGAGCCGCGACAGTCACTTGCGGAACTAGTAGCCCAGGGTCGAATCAGGCAAACGCTCCATAATCCTTGACCACCCTTGACGGGGCCTTGACGAAATTTTAGACAGGTCTTGACGGATTCGCAGCGCGCTACTGCCCACCGTCGCGCTGAAAACCATGCTGGGCAACGCTTTGCGGACATTGGCGCGGCTTGGCCAGCACCAGCCTCGTCAAGAATTCAGGAGGTGGCCGTCAAGGTAATTGTTTGATCCACGCCCTCGCTGGCGGATTGGGTGGTGAAATACCGGGGCAGACAAATGCTTAGCGCACCAGGCAATACTAGACAGGCCCTAGACGGATTCCCGCCGGCAGAATTCCTCTCAGTTGTCGGGCGGCCTTGATGCGTGCGGCTTCCTGCCACGTCAGTGGTTTTTTATTGGCAAATGTTCACCACAATGCCCAATAACGATTTTCCGCTCATCTGCAAGCCATGCAAAGTGCAGTCTGAGAGTTTTGCGAGTATCGTCTGCCTTGCCAATTTTAAGATGCCTGAACATATTGATATCGACATCCCGGTATCTAAAGACTCGCCTTTGCTTTAGCGAAGGGCTATTCATCACTGTCTCAGACTCGTTTGCCGCGTACTCCGAATTGGTGAACACCTCCATAGCTTTACTATCCCCACCATCGATTATCGCCTCGATATAGGAAGTCATCAGCCTCCTTAGCATATCCAAAAGGCGACGAGTCTGCGTAAAATCTTCCACTTCGTCGGCACTTGCCAGTGCAGAAGGGAGAATTTCGCATCGATCAGGGAAGATAGTCTCTATAATTTCTAAGCATTCACGCGGAGTCGGCTTGTCACTCCTACAAGTAAATTCAAGAAGATCTAACAATTCCTGAGACTCATCCAACCGCGCCGACGGCTGAGAATAGGAGCCGTGCCGAGCCTTAAACTTGAGGGTTCGAATCTGACTTTCTAATTCTTCTTTATCCGACGTCAGGCTTTCTACTTCGATCTGGGCAGAATCGACATCACTTTCTAGCAAACGAATACGCTCATTCTGAGCCTCGATCTCGTCCCACACTAGACCAAGCTCGTCTTCAAGCTCTGATTGACTGCGAACTTGAGCTAGATGAGTCTTTCGCTGTGCCAAGCGCTGTTTTAATTTAAGATTTGTAACCATTTCTAACGTAATTCTACCGCGAGACAACGGGATATTTGTCAGATGGGTTACCAGCGATAGAATATAAGAATTTATTGGCTGCCCAACGGAAAACTCAGCTAGATCCTCGGCTCTGAGCAGCCGACTTCCGATGAAACCATTCGGTTTACGAGTCGGTATTAAATTTACTGCCCCATCCCAGGCTGACCACTTTCGCCCTAGGTGTTCTTCCATATCATAGCTATCAAAATCGGGCGAAACCTTAACCACCTGCGCCAATCCGAACAATTGCTCCTGAAGTTTATTCAGTTCAACGTTGTATTTACCATTTCTATTTGGACTTATAAGCAAAATTGGAAACGAGCGATCTGGGCTTTCAATCTCATTTAAAAATGCGCGATAACTATCTAAGGAACCGCCCACTTCTTTTAGAGCCACCCCTGGAGTTTCCTGAGAAACGCTTGAGGACGAATCCTTTAGATTATCAAGAACAAACTTAATCAGCTTCGGCCTAGCTGCGGTTACTGGGCTCTGCACTAGCGTACTCATATCATCCGTGTGAACTGAGCAGGTAAAATCAAAAGAATTGGATTGTGCAACCAGTCCTATATCAATTACCCACTGCCGACCACGTACAACTGAATCGCTATGCTTCAAGCGCCAAGCATAGGTAGAACGATCATCTATTTGAAAACACTCACATCGTAGCCAACTGTATTCCGGGCCAGCGCCTTGGAAAACATTGTCCCTGCAGATCTCCTGAATCGAGAACTTGCCGTTGGTTGTTTTGCGCAACCAACCGTGGATGGCTCGTAGCGCAACCACTTGGGCATCTAGGCCGTTTGCTGAGAAACGATTGGTGTAGACCTGCATACAACGTTCCCTGTTCATGATGGCATTGTGCCTAGGGTCGTATGAGACCAGCGCCAAGGTCAAGACATTTGTCCAAAGACGCTCTGACCGTCAGAAATTATCGTCACAGCCAGCATTACCGCAGGAAGAGCTTTCAAACAATACAGCTGTACCCAAGGCTTTCTAAATCAGCCCGACAGCAGCGGACTTGGAGACCGCTGCGGTGGAGGTGATTCGTCGGGAGCCGCCCCTTCTCTTTAAATTTTTGCAAGGAATGAGCTGCTGGGGTGGCATAGCAAGCCGCGCGGTGTATCCCCACATGTATCCCTTACACAAAATGAATTCAAAAATACCTTTAAATACAATAGGATAAATCTGTAGTTCAAATGACTGTGTACCACCAAGTACTAAAAACGGCTTATCGAAAGATAAGCCGTTTTTTTATGCCTCGATAAAAGCCATCCCTCAAGTCCGCGCTGATTTGCGCCCGACGCCTCGCATCGCTACAGTCGATCCCTATCCCCTGGCCCACGGATGGAGCGACACATGCTTGCAGATATGAAACCAAATCTTCATCGCCTGTCAGCCGTTTCGCTGCTGGCTGTCGCCCTGGCACTCGTTGCCTGCAAGGCCCCGCCCTCCTCCACAACCCCAGCGTTGCCCGTCGCACCGGAGATCGCCTCCGGCTATCGCACCGACTTGCAGACTCGCCACGCCGATAAGCACATGGCCGCGGCGGCCAACCCGCTGGCGGCCGAAGCCGGGCGGCAGATGTTGCGGCGCGGCGGCTCGGCCATCGACGCGGCGATTGCCATGCAGGCGGTGCTGACCCTCGTGGAGCCGCAGTCCTCCGGGATCGGTGGCGGTGCATTCATCGTGTTGTGGGACGGCAAGGCAGTACGTACTTACGACGGTCGCGAAACGGCACCGGCCGGCGCCACCGAGAGACTTTTCCTGCAAGCAGATGGCAAACCCATGCCGTTTACCGCCGCGCAGATAGGCGGCCGTTCCGTGGGCACTCCGGGCGTGTTGCGGGCACTGGAACTGGCCCATCGCAAACATGGCCGACTTGAATGGGCCACGCTGTTCGAGCCAGCCATCGCATTGGCCGAACAGGGTTTTGCGATCTCGCCCAGGTTGCACTCGATGATTGCGTCCGACGCATCCTTGCCGGGGTCGCCGGACATGGCCGCCTATTTCCTGAACGCCGACGGCAGCCCGAAGGCGGTCGGCACCCTGCTGAAAAATCCCGCTTTGGCCGACGTGCTCAAGCGCATCGCCCGCGAAGGTCCCGACGCCTTGTACAAAGGGCCGATTGCCGAAGAAATCGTCGCCAAGGTGCAGAAGCATGCCAACCCCGGCAGCCTGTCATTGAATGACCTCCAGGGCTACGCCGCCCGGGAGCGTGCGCCGCTTTGTACTGACTACAAGCGCTGGCAAGTCTGTGGCATGGCGCCCCCGTCTTCGGGCGGGATCGCCGTGGCGCAGATCCTCGGGACCTTGCAGGCATTGGAACAGCGCGACCGCCGCACGGCCCTCGCGCCCATGAAACCCGTCAAGACCGATAAACCCGCCGGCATTGAGCCGACGCCCGAAGCAGTGCACCTGATCGCCGAAGCCGAACGCCTGACCTACGCTGACCGCGCCCTGTATGTCGCTGACTCGGACTTCGTCCCCGTACCGGTCAAAGGCCTGGTCGATCCCGGTTATCTGGCCAGCCGCGCGAGCCTGATCGGTCCACGCAGCATGGGCATCGCCAAACCCGGCACACCACCGGGCGTCCAGGTGGCCTACGCCCCGGACCGTTCGCCCCTGCGCATCTCTACCTCGCAAGTGGTGGCAGTGGATGACCAGGGTGGCGCCGTGTCGATGACCACCACGGTGGAGTCAGCGTTCGGCTCACACCTGATGGTCCGGGGTTTCATGCTCAACAACCAGATGACCGACTTCTCGTTCATACCCGAAGAAAATGGGCAAAAGGTCGCCAACCGCGTCGAACCCGGCAAACGCCCCCGCTCGTCCATGGCGCCGACCCTGATCTTCGATCGCCAGAGCGGTGAACTGCTGGCCGCTGTTGGCTCACCGGGAGGCTCCCAAATCATCGAATACGTCGCCAAGTCAGTGATCGGCCTGCTGGACTGGGACCTGGACGCGCAAGCCGCCATCAATCTTCCCAACTTCGGCAGCCGCAACGGCCCAACCGAACTGGAACAAGGTCAGTTCAGCCCGACGCTGATCCAGGCGTTGAAAAACAAAGGCCATGCCGTGAGCGAAATCGACATGACCAGCGGGACCCAGGCAATCGTCCGAGTCCGTGATGCCCAAGGCAAAACCTCACTGGCCGGTGGAGCGGACCCGCGGCGTGAGGGGCAGGCGCTGGGGGATTGAGCGTCGCGGCCATCCGACCGGTCTGCGAAGTCGCGTCGCCGCCCATCGCGGGCAGGCTCGCTCCCCCAAGGGGTCAGGCCTTGGGGGGATCGCTCTGCGGTTGGTAAATCAGCAAATCGGCGGGCTGACATTGCAGATGGCTGCAAATGGCTTCGAGGGTAGCCAGGCGAATACCCTTGACCTTTCCTTGCTTCAACAAGGAAAGGTTGGCTTCCGTAATGCCTATCGCGGCGGCAAGGTCCTTGGATTTAACCTTGCGCGTCGCCAGCATCACATCAAGTTGAATAACGATAGGCATAGGGCTCTCAAACAAAAGTCCGGTTTTCTGAATCGACTTCACTGGCCCGGGACAATATCCGGGCAATGATTGCAATGCAGGCTGCAAGAAACAACGCGACAAACGACGGGGCGGTAACGCTGAGGGTAAGCAGACGCTGACCGACCGGTGCATTGATCGTCACCAGCAGGCTGAGAAACGGCTCACACAGGAAATCCAGCAGCACCCACAGCGCCACAGCGCGACCTACCTTCCCCAGGCAAACGGCTGCTTCGCTGGAAAAGTACTCGCCTTGGGCATATCGCTGGAACAACTGCCGCAAATGGCCCAGCCCGATCGCCAGTGCCAGCAGCGGTATGCTCGACAACAGCATTGCGCCAAGGCACTGCCAGCCAGTCAAGCGCATAGCCTCTGCTGACAAGCTCGACAGCTGTCGCTCGGTCAGGGCAAAGCCCAGACCGTATTCTGAAGCAACGTCAGGAAACAGCCAGACCCCGGCGTTGAGGACCATCATCGTGATAATGAAGACAAGTGTGATGACAGCCATGCGCTGGCTGTACAGGGCGAGACGATTCGAGGACATGGAAGGCTCCACAGAACAAAGGAAGCGCAAACCATAGCGGCGAAATTATCGTATAACAATAATTAATATGTAAAAAACGATAACATCAAACTCAAGTCGACAACTGATTGGCAAACTGGCTCACGGCATCGACCACCTTCTTCGCACCATCCTGAATCTCGACGATCACCGTCCCCGCCTCCGCTGCCAGGGCCAGACCCTGTTCGGCCTGGTGCTGGCCGTCGGTCATCAGTGCCACGGCGTTGCGGGCCATGTCCTGGTTCTGGCGAACCACGCCGACGATCTCATCAGTGGCCTGACTGGTACGCGACGCCAGTTGCCGCACTTCATCGGCCACCACCGCAAAGCCCCGGCCCTGCTCACCCGCCCGGGCGGCTTCGATGGCCGCGTTGAGCGCCAGCAGGTTGGTCTGTTCGGCAATGCCACTGATGGTCTTGACGATGGTGCCG
>NZ_WUUD01000027.1:87816-103967 GCF_009831705.1 Pseudomonas sp. PICF6
TCACCAGGGATTGCTCATTCAGGGCCTCGATGCCTTCGCCGGCGGTTTGCATGTGCCGGGCCAGGTCACGCATCACGCCCACGGCCTGGGTCACCACGGTGGTGCCGCGCTGGGCGCTGCTGTCGGTTTGCAACGAGGTGCTGTAGGCAATGCCGGCCGCCTCGGAGACAGCTTTTTCCTGGTTGACCTGATCAGTGATGTTCGTGGCGAACTTGACCACTTTGTACAATCGCTCGTTGGCATCAAGCACCGGGTTGTAAGAGGCTTCCAGCCAGACTTCACGGCCGTTGCTGTCCAAGCGTTTGAAGCGACCGGCGACGAACTCGCCGCTATTGAGACGCTGCCAGAACTGCTGGTAGGTGGCGCTGTTGTACTCCTCCGGTTCGCAAAACATGCGGTGATGCTTGCCCTTGATCTGCGCCAGGCTGTAACCCATGGCATTGAGGAAGCGATCATTGGCTGTCAGTACGTGACCGCCCAGGTCGAATTCGATCACCGCCGTTGAACGCACCAGCGCACCAATGAGGTTTTCATGTTCACGCGACGCCTCGATGGTACGGGTCAGGTCGCTGGAATACATCGAGAAATAGCGGATTCGGCCATCAGCCGCCCGAACCGGTTGGAGAATCGAACGCAACCAGGCTTCCTTACCGTTGCCCCGGAGCAGCCGTACGGCGCCGGAGAAATGCTCGCCTCTAGTCAGCGCCGTCTTGAAACGCAACTGGAACTCATTGGATTTCAGGTAAGCCGGCACCAGCTCTTCGACAGACCGGCCGATGAGGTCCTGGGTCTTGTAGTGCATTTCGTCGAGAAAATTCTGATTGACCGTCTGCACCCGCCCTTCGGCATCCAGAGTGAGGGCCAGCATCTCGCGGTCCAAACTCTCCTTCACCTGCACAAGGCTGGACAGTTCCTGGCGAAGAGCCGAAAGCTCCTGCTTCAAGCGTTTATTGAACATGGCATGCTCCGAGAGCAGGAGAGTTAGGTGGCCTGTTCTCTTGCCATCGGCTCGCCGATTTTTTTCTAAAGAGCGCCCCGGGCCGCTTCTGAAAATAATCCTGCGCGCTCGCGAACCCCGATTAGCCTCCCATGGTCACTGGAATGTTCCAGTGTTGGCGCCTGACGCCAAGACCCTGCCGCACCCAATACCCATAACCATAAAAATCGAGGTAATTGCCGTGACCACCGACATACAAGACAGCCGTTCCGCCCGCTTCGCCTTGCGCTGTTCCAGTTTTGCCGAGCGCTGGTTCCCTGACTCCTGGGTATTTGCCGCCCTGGCAGTATTGGTAGTCGCGGTGGCGACACTGTTCATCGGCGCCAAACCCACGGCCGCCGCCATGGCGTTCGGCGATGGCTTCTGGAGCCTGATACCGTTCACCATGCAGATGGCCTTCGTGGTGATCGGCGGTTACGTGGTCGCCAGCTCGCCGCCCGCCGTCAAACTGATCGATCGCCTGGCACGCATCCCGAAAAACGGTCGCTCCGCGGTGGCCTGGGTCGCATTGATCTCCATGGTCGCGTCGCTGCTCAACTGGGGGCTTTCCCTGGTATTTGGCGGTTTATTGGTACGTGCCCTGGCCCGTCGCACCGATCTGAAAATGGACTATCGCGCCGCGGGCGCCGCCGCTTACCTGGGCCTGGGCGCGGTTTGGGCACTGGGTTTGTCTTCGTCGGCGGCGCAATTGCAGGCCAACCCGGCCAGCCTGCCACCGTCGATCCTGTCGATCACCGGGGTCATTCCGTTCACCCAGACCATTTTTCTCTGGCAATCGGGAGTGATGTTGCTGGCGTTGATCGTGATCTCGCTGATCGTGGCCTATGCCACCGCTCCCGGCCCGAACAGTGCCCGTGACGCCGCCGCCTGCGGGATTGATCCCAGCTTCAGCATGCCGGCATTGCAGCCTCGCACCCGCCCGGGAGAATGGCTGGAACATAGCCCGCTGCTGACCATTGCCCTGGCGCTACTGGCCGCCGGCTGGCTGTTCCACGAGTTCTCGACCAAACCTGCGATAAGCGCCATCTCCGGGCTCAACACCTATAACTTCCTGTTCCTGATGCTTGGCGCGTTGCTGCACTGGCGGCCGCGCAGCTTTCTCGATGCCGTGGCGCGCGCGGTGCCGACCACCACCGGCGTGCTGATCCAGTTCCCGCTGTACGGCTCGATTGCCGCGCTGCTGACCACGGTCAAGGGTAGCGACGCCCAGACGCTCGCCCATCACATATCCACCTTTTTCGTACAGATCGCATCCCACGATACCTACGCCGTGTTGATGGGCGCCTACTCGGCGGTGCTGGGCTTTTTCATTCCTTCGGGAGGCGGCAAATGGATCATCGAAGCCCCCTATGTCATGCAGGTGGCCAATGATCTGAACTATCACCTGGGGTGGGCGGTGCAGATCTATAACGCCGCCGAAGCGCTGCCAAACCTGATCAATCCGTTCTACATGCTGCCGCTGCTGGGAGTGTTGGGGCTCAAGGCCCGGGACCTGATCGGTTTCTCCTTCGTGCAATTACTGGTTCACACGCCATTAGTGCTGGTGCTGCTGTGGGCGCTGGGGACGACATTGTCTTATCTGCCGCCCGTGATGCCATAAAGCCATAAAAAAGGGCCGATATTTTCGTCGGCCCACTTTTTCTTCGCTCCGGTCTGTTTCAGTATGGCTACACCCTGTTCGAGGGGTCCACACGCTGAAAAGGATCTGAGCATGTCCAAACTCGCCGTACTTTCTCTTGCTACCCTGGCCTTCAGTGCCGCCGCCCATGCCGACATCGATGTTCAGTTGGGCAGTACCGAACGCGTCACCCGTCTCTTCGCCTACCCCAACAACTGCAACGTCATTTGTTTTCGCAACTGGACGCTGGAGCAGACCGTTGAGCATTACCTGACCCAAAGCGTGCAGCGTGACGGCTACAGCGCGGCCAAGGTCAGCGTCAAAAGCGACAACGATAAGGTCTACGCCAGTATTAGCGGCGTGCCGCAAGACTACGGCAAACCGTTGACTGCGCTGCTGGATGCCGGTGACCTGGCATACAAGGGCGCCACCAAACTCAACAGCGATAACAAATGGGCCTACGACTGGTACCTGTTCCTGCCGCTGGGCATGGCCCTGGAGAACCGCAAGAGCATTGAGTTGCTGCACTTCCCGCCGGATTACTCCCTGACCCAGGCGCAGGACTACCTGGAATCGGCCACCACCGATCGCTGGGCCACGCTGCTGACCGCCAACGGCATCGCCGCCGAACAGACCCCGGCCTTCCAGACCATTGTCGACATCGCACCGATTGCGGCGCCATCCAATGCCGGCCAGGCGCTGGGCGGGGTCTACGACTATTTCAATGACTACCAGACCACCATGGTCAAGCAAGTCAGCCAGAACGCCAGCGGCGACGCCCTGCCGATGGTGGCCTTCGGTGCTCCCGTGCGGAACTGGATCAAGACACAGTACGGCCAGACCGTGGACGTGCTGGGTCTGGCGACCATTACGCCGACTGCGGGTGTCAAGGTTCCGGTCCTGGGCTCCAACCACCCGAGCTACATCTGGTATGCCGCCGACCCTGACAGCTACAACGGTGATCAGGCCAAGGCGGATGCGGCAGGTTTGAAAGTCATGGGGCAGGACCTCAGCGCTGCATGCTGGCAAGCCGGCATGGGCAGCAAACCGGGCACCGATCCGAGTGCGCAATTGAATCAATGCACACAGACCTGGCAGGTCACGCAAAAGGAAGAAACCTGTGAGCTGTTCTATACCTCGATCCGCAAGCTGTCTGCGGACGAAGCGGCGAAAAAATGCGCGGAGCCGGCAATCAAATCACAACTTCCACAATTGAAAGTCCCCATGCCAGCGCTGCCTGACGCGGTGTAAACCCCAAGGACTTTCCTGCGTAAGCCTGGGCTCACGCGGGAAAGCGCCTTTGGCTCCTGTCAGAGTCGACAGTAGATGTCGTTTCAAGGTTGCGCGAAGCTAGGCAGGTTTCAATGATCGCTGGCAGGATCGCCAGCGCCAGAAGGCCGAGCGTCCTACGCGACAGGGACCGTCATGACCACCTTCCTTGCAGACAGCGCATCCTCACCGAACGGGGACGGCATCTACCCCGAGAAACAACTCAGCACGCGCATGGGTTATCCATCCAGGCGCGATTTCGAAGTGCGCCAGACGACTAACGGCCGCGGCAATGGCATCGTCGCCCGCAAGCGGTTTGCGCCGTTGGAAAGGATGTGCAGGGTATCGGGACTGATCGTCAGCCGACGACGCCTGCATACACTGCAGATCCTGCCGGACATCCACATGTATGACCCGCGCTTCGCCGGATTGCTGCAGCACTCCTGCAGCCCGAACGTTTTCCTGGACATGAGCGAACTGTGGTTATGGGCGTTGACCATCATCGAGGAAGGTGACTGCCTGACGATGGATTACGCCAGTACCGAGCAGAAATTGTATCGACAGTTCGCCTGCCGGTGCGGTTCGTCCAACTGTCATGGCTGGATCACAGGCTATGACGAACCGCCCAACGAGCGAGGGATGAAATTTCTGCGGCACTGGCGTCGCCGCTGTCATCGCGACTGAATGAGCCGAATCAGGGCGCGCCGACCGGACGTAGCCGATACTGCGGCGGCAACTGCTCGAAACCGCTGATCGTCGTGTCCAGGCTTTTCCAGCGGCCGTCCTTGATCCCGTAGATACAGCCGTGAATCGACAGTTTCTGCCCGCGATGCCAAGCGTTCTGCACAATGCTGGTGTGGCCGACATTGGCCACCTGCTGGATCACATTGAGCTCGCACAAGCGATCCACGCGCTCTTCTTCGGTCGGCAATTGGGCCAACGTTTCGCGATGCTCGTAGTACAGGTCGCGAATCGAACGCAGCCAGCCGTCGATCAGACCCAGTTGACGATCCTGCATCGAGGCACGCACGCCGCCACAGCCGTAATGCCCGGTGACCAGGATATGTTTGACCTTGAGCACGTCCACCGCGTACTGGATCACCGACAGGCAGTTGAGGTCGGTGTGCAGCACCACGTTGGCCACGTTACGGTGCACAAACAGATCGCCGGGCAGCATGCCGACGATCTCGTTGGCCGGCACCCGCGCATCGGAACAGCCGATCCACAGATACTCAGGGGTTTGCTGACGGGCCAGCTTGGAAAAGAAATCAGGATCTTCCTGCTTGATCGCATCGGCCCAGCGCGCGTTGTTATCAATCAGATCTTGTAATTCGTTCATGCTATCTAGCCCTCGAGAATAGTGCGCAACTTTGACAGACGACCGCCCGTCGAGGTCACGTCCAGAATGCCGTTGGAATTCTCGCCACGGCTGTGGGTCCACCCAGTAAGCCCCACAGTATGAGGAATTGCCATGAATGATTCACGACGTCCTTTCGACGCGGTCCAGCCGGAACCCATCGACGATAACGAAGACCGCATGGGCTCGATGCATGAACTGGAATTCGACGAACAAGAGCCCAGCGCGAAAATCGGCGACGAACTGCCGGAAAATGAACGCGAACAGTTGATGCCGCGTGAACGCGTGCGTGAAGCCGGGCTGACAGGGGCTTCAACGGATGATCACGAACCCACCGACGACGACATGAGCCCGGAAACACTGATCCGCGAAGACGGTGCCCGGGACGCCCATGAAGCCGGCGACGACAAACGGGCGGACTGGGACCTGAGCGTAGTGGATGAAAATGACATTGGCGGGGGTGACGGGCTCGACGAAGCGGAAATGGCCGATATCGATCCGTTGGATGGCAAGCGGTAAGTGTCGATAGAGCTGACGCCATCGCGAGCAGGCTCGCTCCCACAGGTTCTGCGTCATAACCCAATGTCTTGAGCGATGCAGATCCAATGTGGGAGCGAGCCTGCTCGCGATAGCGGTGGATCAGTTTGCACTGGGGTTGAATGTGCCGCCGTCATCGCGAGCAAGCTCGCTCCCACAGGGAGCTTGGCGGTGTGCATCAAATTTGCGCTCGAACACAAAACCCTGTGGGAGCGAGCTTGCTCGCGATGACGGCGTTGCGGTTAACCTCGATGTGGCAAGTTCAGTCCACCAAGGTGCACGCCATGACCACCGCATCTTCGCGTCCGCCCACCGCAGGGTAGTAATCGCGGCGACGGCCGACTTCATTGAAGCCATAGCGCTCATACAGCCGGAACGCTGTGCGGTTGCTGTCACGCACTTCCAGGAAGCACTCCCGAGCCTCGGCCTTGTAGGCAATGGACATAAGATGCTCCAGCAGCCGCAAACCCAAGCCGCGCCCCTGGTTTTCCGGTTTGACGGTGATGTTGAGCAGGTGCGCTTCATCCAGGATGATCTGCACCACGCCGTGGCCCACTTGCTGCTGGCCTTCGAACATCAGCCAGATCTGGTACTTGCCCAGCCCGTCGAGAAAGATCCCTCGGGTCCAGGGGTGGCTGTAGGCCGCATATTCGATTTTCAGCACAGCGTCGAGGTCCGCCTCGGTCATCGGGCGGAACGATACAGCGTCACTCATTCGATTCTTTCCAACGCGCCATCAGCCGGCGCATGGCTTGCCAGACATCAGCCTTGCGCTGTGGCGTTTCCATTAACAATTCCAGGCCGGGCAACGCCCAGGCCGAGCCCAGGCCTTCGACCTGCAGTTCGCGATTGAACGCTTCAGCATCCACCTCACCAGCAAATTTCACCGCCGGCAGGCCTATCAGCCACAGGCACACGCAGGGCTCATCCTCAAGACGCGCCGAGACAAAACCCTGGACAAAATCCCGCGCCGCTTCTGGTCCCTGGTCCATGGTCCCGCGAGACAACAACGGCCAGCGCACCGGCTCGCCAATGATCTGTGGGCTGTCCGGCAGACCGGCGGCGCGCAGCATGTCCTTGAGCAGCAGATACGCCGGATCGCGGCTTTGAAACGGTTCGCCCGTGGGCAGTTCCACCAGTAGCAGGCAACGTCCTGCCCGTAGCAGTTGCAGCGCGAAACGCGGCGGTGCGACGTAAGGGGTCTTGACCGGGGCCGGGGTCTCATCGGCGGCCTCTACCGGTTTGGCGTTGGTGCGGGTCGAAGCCAGGCTCGGGCGCGGAACCTCGATCTTCGGCCGTTCGACCACAGGCGCCACCGGCTCGGCAACCGTCCTGGCCACGGGCGCGCTCACGACCGGCTCGATATCCAGCGGCTCGGGCGTTTCCAGCAGCTCGGGCCGCGACGGGGCGGCAAACGGCAATTCGGTACGCGGCAGCCAGTTGACCACCTGCATGGCGGTCAGATAGGCGCGGCGGCGGGACTCGATAAGCAAGGGTCGGCCACTTGTGGATAACTGAAAGTGGAAGGGATTCTACCGCCCTTCGAGAGAGATCGCTTCCCTGTTGAATCAATAGTTGAGCGATTCAACCGACAGTCCGTCTCAGGGGTGAATCGCAACCGGCCTGATGCAGTACAATCGCCCCTTTTAATTGCCAACCCGACGGCCATTGCGATGATCGAACCCAAGCGCGTCTTGCGCGCCCTCGCTGAACACTGGGCATTGCTGGAACCTTTGTGCGAGCACTTCGACCAGGGCACCCTGAGCCTCAACGAATTGCGTTCACAATTGGCCGCCCAACAACTGGACAGCACGCCCCAGGACATCACCAACCTGCTGGACGTGTGGATCCGCCTGGACATCCTCGTACCGGTGGCAAAAAGCCCGAACCGTTTCGAGCTCAACGCCCAGATCCATGACTTCCTCGCCTACCTGCGCCGCGAACACCGCCTCGGCCTGTGCCTGGAAATCGAAGCCTACCTGCGCCACCTCGAGCGCCTGGCCGGCTACATCCAGGACGCGTTCGACATTCGCGACGGCAACGACCTGGCCCGCCAGTTGCGCCTGCTGGACATGCGCGTGCGCGACGTACTCAAGAAACTCGCCAACGACGAACAGGCCCTGGTAGCGGTGGCCGAACGGGCCAAGACCAGCGACCGGCAGATTCCGTTGCGCCAGCGCTACGCCGAAGTACTGGCGACCTGGGATGAATACGTCGAACCGATGATCCAGTTGGTGAACGCCGACGGTGCGTTCGAGCAAGGCGTGCGCAAGGTCGAGAATGTGCTGTTGCGCATGCTCACCGAACAGCAGCGCCTCGGCCACCTGGTGGACGATGACATGCTGCTGCGCACCCACGCGCGCATCCTCGAGATGCAGACCAGCGCCCAGTTGACCCTGCGCCATGCCCGCGAATTGCTCCTGCCGCTACGCGAAGAGGCCCGCCGTCACAACGCGGTGACCCGTGGCGCCGCCCTGGCCCTGGCCGCCATTCGGCGCAAAGGCCTCGATGCCGTGCCCCAAGCCGCCATGCCGCTGTTCACCCGCCCGCAAAGCACCTTCCTGGGCAGCGCCAGTCAGGTCGAAGCCTACGTGTACGCCCTGGCCCGTTTCGAACCGAAACCGGCGCGCTTCCCCAAGTCCCACAAGACCCACAAGGGCGGCGAGGCTCCTCGCGCGCCGCGCACCGTACGCGAGATGGTCGAGCGTTGCGAAGACGCGCTGCCAATGCCGGACCTGATGACCTGGTTGCTGGAGCAGGAGCCGGACGGCGCCACCGACGAATTGCTGTACTGGTTCTCGCGTCTGTCGCGGGAAAAACGTTTCAAGCGCGAGCGTCTGGAACGCCGCGACTACCACACTCACGAGCATCAGGTCAGCCTGCGCTCCTTCGCCCTGCTCTCGGCCCGCGACACCGCCGCCGAGGATTCTGCGAGCATCCCCCATGCATCTTGATCTATCCGAACTGTCCCAACTGGCGCCGATTTTTCGCGAGCTGTTCAAGGGTTACCACGTCAGCCGCCGCGACCCGGAGCTGTACGCGCAACTGTCGAACTTCCAGGACCAGTACCGCACGCTGTTCAAGGCCCTGGGTTTCGAACTGGTGTGCGACACCCGTGGTTTCTACTACTTCGTGCCGGACCTCGCCGCCGCTGCGGTGAACAAGACCGCCCAACGCCTGGCGCTGTTCACCTTCATCCTCGTCGAGCACCTGGCCGACCAGGGCCGCGACCCGATTGCCGTGCTCGACGGTGGTAGCCTGGGCCGCGATGAGCTGCCCTCGCTTCTGGAAAAGTACCGCGACCTGTTCCTTCAGGCCGAAGTGCAGACCCAGGAAGAGCTGGAAGAAAAAATCATGCGCCGCATGACCCAACTGGGTTTTGCCGGCGAAGAGAACGGTGTCTACCGCTTCCTGCCACCGATGCACCGTTTCCTCGACGTCTGCCTGTCGGTCCAGCAGGACCGCGACCTGGCCGCCAGCCTGCACAGCGTGCTGCCGTTGCCGGCGCCGGTACTGATCGACGAAGACAGCGACGAAAAGTTGCTGCAAACCGATGATCCGCTGGATCTGAGCGAATTCGAAGGTGAAAGCGAAGAAGACGCACTGGCCCGTGCCATTGCCGAAGAACAGGAGACCGACGCATGAGCAAGGAACGCTACGGCATCCGCCGCTTTGCCCTTTTGAACACCGCAGGCTACAGCCTGGGCCTGTTCCCGCTGGAAGAACCGCTGTCGGTGTACGGCGCGAACAACCTCGGTAAATCCGCGTCGATCAACGCCTTGCAGTTCCCGATCCTGGCGCGCATGTCGGACATGAGCTTCGGCAAGTACAGCCTGGAGCAATCCCGGCGGTTCTACTTTGCCTCGGACACCAGCTACATCCTGGTGGAAGTCGCCCTGCCCCACGGCCCGCACGTGATAGGTGTGGTCGGGCGCGGCCCCGGCGGCGGTTTCGGCCACCAGTTCTTTGCCTACGCCGGCAAGCTGGACCTGGCCCATTATCAGAAAGACGACACCTGCCTGCGTCAGAAAGAGCTGTTCACCAACCTGGAGCGCGAAGGCCTCAAAGCCTACGAACTCAAGCCTGATGAACTGCGACGCCTGCTGGTGGGCGGTCATACCTCGATTCCGCTGGACCTGACGCTGATCCCGCTGCGCTCCACCAGCGAGCAAAGCCTCAAGACCTTCCGCGCGCTGTTCATCAACCTGTTGCACATGCGCGAAATTACTGCGGCCAAGCTCAAGCAACTGTTCCTCGACGCGTTCGAGCACAGCCTGCGTTCCGGTAGCGTGGATTACATCGCCGCGTGTGAAGAGGCCTTCCGTGATGTACGACGCATGGAACAGGACTACAACTCCCTGGTGGCTGCCGGTCCGCTGGTGGAGGCCCTGGCCAATGGCGTGAAGCAGCGCGATGTACTGCGCGGCAAACTGCATCGCCTGTCACCGTTGCTCGACTCGCTGCTGGGCACCTGGTCGGACTACGCCAGTGCGCGCAAGGAAGAGCTGACCATCCAGGCCGAACACTACCGTAACGAGCAGGATTCGCTGCAGAACGACCAGCGCGGCGGCACTCAGGAGTTGATGCGCCTGGAACGGGAAATCAGCGGCATCCAGCGCTGGATTGGCGAACTGTCGGTGCTCAAGAACCGCTTTGCCCTGGTGGATGACGTCAAGGTCCTCGAGCAACAACTGCTCGCGGCCAAGGATGCCCACGACGAACTGGCCGGTGCCCTGGCCCAGTCCCGGCAGTTCAGCGCCGAAGACCTGGATGAGCGCCTGCGGGATCTGGAAAAACGCCTGAAGTCGGTCAAGCAGCAACTCGATCACGCCGATAACAACAGCTACGCCCGCCTGCGGGAAGAATTCTCGCAACAGGACGTTGAACGCCTGATGCGCCTGTTCAACAGTGCGCTGTTCAGCCTGCCGCTGGGCGAGCACGGTATCGCGCTGGACGAGAACGGCGAGTGGGTCAAATCCATGGAGCTGATCCTCGACGGCTTCAAAGGTGAGCGTTTCGAAGTACCGGGCCTGTCCATCGACCTGTCCCACATCGAACCGCCGGCCCTGCAAGCCCTGGCCGACCGCGCCGCACTGCGAGACCAGAAAGAACGCCTGGAAAAAGAACTCAAGCAGCTCAAGACCCAGCAAGCGGTGGCCGCCGACCGCGCCGCGAGCAAGACCCAGACCGAGGCGCTGTACCAGCAGGTTCTGGATGCGCAGAAAGCCCTGGAAGACTTCCGCCGCACCCAGACCCTGAGTGCCGAGGAAGGCGAAAAGCTTGAGCAACTGGCGCAGATGGAAGCCGCCCAGGACGAACTCAAGCGCTCCAGCGATGCCTTCACCGAACGTGTCCAGCAGTTGTCCGCCAAGTTGCAACTGGTGGGCCGGCAGATCGCCGACATGGAAGCCAAGCAACGTACCCTCGACGACGCCCTGCGCCGTCGTCAATTGTTGCCAGCGGACCTGCCGTTCGGCACACCGTTCATGGACCCGGTCGACGACTCCATGGACAACCTGCTGCCATTGCTCAATGACTACCAGGACAGCTGGCAGGGTCTGTTGCGGGTCGATGGCCAGATCGAAGCACTGTACGCCCAGGTGCGCCTCAAGGGTGTGGCCAAGTTCGACAGCGAAGACGACATGGAGCGCCGCCTGCAACTGTTGATCAACGCCTATGCCCACCGTACCGACGAAGCCCTGACCCTGGGCAAGGCACGGCGTGCGGCGGTGACTGACATTGCCCGGACCCTGCGCAACATCCGCAGCGACTACGACAGCCTCGAGCATCAACTGGCGCTGTTCAACCGCGAGATCAACAAGCGTCAGGTGTCCAACCTGCAGAGCTTCCGGATCGTCCTGGCGCCGAACAAGGAAGCGCTCAAGCACATCGACCAGATCATCCACAGCGCCGGCCAGTACGAGGAAGGCGAGACCCTGTCGGTGTTCGACCTCAGCCAGAGCGCCGAGCAGGACAACAAGAACGAAGAGGCCAAGGAATACCTGGCCCGCCTGGTGGCGGCCAACCACAATCAGCTCGGCCTCAAGGACCTGTTCGAACTCGCCTTCGAGATCACCAAGGTCAACGGCCAGCCCGTGATCCACACCGATATCGATGGCGCGGCGTCCAACGGCACCACGATGACCATCAAGGCGCTGACCAACATGTATTTGTTGCTGCACCTGATGGACCGCGAACAGGCCGGTCGCGTACGTCTGCCGTACTACCTTGACGAAGCGGCAGACATCGACGAGAAAAACCAGGCCGCGCTGCTGGAAACCAGTTTGCAGCTGGGTTTTGTGCCGATCCTGGCCAGTGTGAAGCCGCAAGTCTGCGCCAGTGTCGCCATCGACCTGGAAGGCGGCAGCGGCCCCAACGGCATCTACATCGACGAGGCGGACTGGAAGTACATCCGCCGTCACGATGCGGTGAAAGCCACGGTGAACGTGCAGGCCGACGAGCCGGAGCTGGATCCGGTTTGAGGTAAATAGCCGGACACAAAAAAGGCCGCGATCCAATGGATCGCGGCCTTTTTCATTGGGCTTTTTAGGATTGTCGCGAGCAGGCTCGCTCCCACAGGTTTAGCGTCGCAATCAGATAACACTTCGTGGGAGCGAGCCTGCTCGCGATGGCGTCAGAACAGACTGATTGCCCCCCAATCACTTACCCAGCTTGATCTTCGGCGCCCAGGTCAGCCACTCCTCTTCAAACTGATCGAACAACGGGAAGGTCTGCTCCGGTCGCGCCGGGTTGCCCATCCGCTCGCCATCCGGAGTGGCAAAAGCGATGCCGCCCTGAATCAGCGTCTCCAGCGACTCAGTCCGCACTGTCGCGCCTTTGAACAACCCGAAGTCCATGCCGAAGCCACTGGTATTCCAGAATCGCGTGCCGCTGCGCACCAATGGCGCGTACTTGGGCTCGATCAGGATATGAACCAGCACACGGTCCGCCGTCTGGCCCAATTCATAGCCAGTAACCTTGCCCACGGTAATCTCGCGATACGTCACCGGCACGCCGGTCTTCAACGAACCACGGCGAGCGGCGCTCAACACCAGGCTCAGACCGGCTTCAGGGACGGCGTTTTGCGGTGGGCTGGCGAGGGCCACGAAGTTTTTCTGCGGCCCCAGGTTCTTCACCGGTGGCTGTACTTCGATGTACTGCCCGGTCACCAGCGTCTCCAGGTTCGAGGTCTTCATCAGCCCCAGTTCGGGCTTGACCACCCAGAACTGGGAGCCGACCCGAGCAATACGCTCCGGCACTTCGGTGATACGTGCGGTGAGCAGGATCGACTGCATGTCGGCGCTGAGGTCCACGTCTTCGATCTTGCCCACATCCAGCCCTTTGAAACGAATCGGCGTGCCGCTGCGCAAACCGTCGGCGCGATCGACCTTGATCGTCACTATTGTGCCTTTCTGTTGCGCGGCTTCGCGGTCTGCATACAGGCGGAACCGTGGGATGCGCCTTTTCAACGGCACATTGGGTTCCGGCGTCTCGAAAGAAATGCCGCCGGCCATCAGGCTTTGCAAGGATTCGCTCTTGACCTGGATCCCCCCCGTCAAACCACCCGTGAGCGTAATCCCGCTGGCATTCCAGAACCGGGTCGATCCGTTGACCAGACCTTCGTATTCTTTCTCGATGTGCACACCAATGATCAACTGCTTTTTCTTGCGGGAGAACTGGTAGCTCTGCACCGATCCAACCTTGACCTGTTTGTAGAGAATCGGACTGCCGACCTCCAGCGAACCCAGGTTTTCAGTGAGCAGGACCAGGTGCAGCCCGGGCGAACGCAAGTCCAGAGGTGGCGCCTTCGGCCTGGCTTCAAACTCGCGCTGCGGCGCGCCTCCCTTGTCGCCGGGACGTATGGCGATGTAGTTACCTTTGACCAATGCCTCAAGGCCCGTAATCCCCGCCAGCGAGATCGACGGCTTGACCACCCAGAACTGGGTGCCGGTCACCAGGTAATCTTCGGCCAGTGGGTCTAGGGTCAATTCAGCGGTAGCGCTGGACAGATCCGGATCGACCTTGAGGTTCTTCAGGCTGCCGACCTGAATGCCTTTGTACATCACCGGAGTACGACCGGACTGTAACCCTTCGAAGTCGCTGAGCTTGACCTTCACGCGGATGCCGGCAGCGGCAGCGTCGAAGTCTTCATAAAGACGAAACGGCAGGCTCGGGTCTGTGGGCGGACTGTCTTTGCGACTCTCCGGCGTGGCGAACGCGATACCACCGGCCACGATGCTCGCCAGGGATTCGCTGCGCACTTTGACGCCCGACAGATTGGCATCGATGCTGATGCCGCTGGCATTCCAGAAACGCGTATGTTTACGCACCAGGCCGGCATAAGTCGGTTCGATATAGATTTTGATTTCGACCGTGCTCTGATCCTCCGATAGCAGGTAGCTTTTCACCTGCCCGACCTGAATCTGTTTATAGAACACCGGGCTGCCACGGTTCAGCGAGCCCAGGCGCTCGGCCTTGAGGGTCAGGTGCAAACCAGGCTTGGCGTCCGAGAGCGGCGGCTCTTCGGCCAGGGCCTTGAATTTACGGATCGGCTCCCCTTCCCCCGGGCTGATAGCCACGTAGTTACCGGAAACCAGGGTTTCCAGGCCGGTGATGCCGGCCAGGGTCACGCTCGGCTTGACCAACCAGAAGCGTGTCCCGGTCTTGAGGTATTGCTCGACGTCCTTGTTCATCTCAATGGTCGCGACCACGCCTTTCGAGCTGCCTTCGTCATCGAGCTTGAGGGACTTCACTTTGCCAACCGGCATACCCTTGTAGACGACTTCAGTCTTGTTGACCTGAATACCCTCGCCGCTTTCAAAGCGCACGTTGATCTCGATGCCGGTTTCGTTATAGGCCCGCCAGCCGAGCCAGCCGCCGATAATCAAGGCAATCAGCGGCAAGACCCAAATTGCGGACCAGTTCGAAGCCGGTCGGGTTTTAGCGGTAGGCAAATCAGTCATGGTCGTCATCCGACTCCGTGTTATCCCAAATCAGTCGGGGATCGAAGGTTACTGCGGCAATCATTGTCAAAATCACTACGCTGGCAAAAGCAATTGCACCAAGACCGGCTTCGACACTGGCGAGTCGACCGAAATTCACTACCGCCACCAATATGGCGATCACAAAAATATCCAGCATCGACCAGCGCCCAATGAACTCGATAAAACGGTACATAAGGATGCGTTGCCGCGCAGACATGGGCTGGTGCCGTTGCACGGAAAACAGCAGCAAGGCGATGCCTACCAACTTGAAAGTCGGAACGACGATACTGGCGATGAACACCACGGCGGCAATCGGAATCATCCCGTGCTGAACCAGCTCGATGACCCCGGCCATGATGGTGCTCGGAGCCCCTTGCCCCAACGAGTTGATGGTCATGATCGGTAGCATGTTGGCCGGAATGTAGAGAATCGCGGCAGTGACCAATAACGCCCAGGTCCGCATCAAGCTGTTTGGGCGACGAGGATGAACCAGGGCGCCGCAGCGGGTACAGGTTTGTGTATCGACGTCAGCTTCCTGCCGGTTTAGCTCGTGGCATTCTGTGCAGATCAAAATACCCGCATCAATCGCCCGCATGAGCGTCCTCTCCTGATAACGCTTGCCAGATCTGATGCGGCGACATCACCACCTCCAGCCAGACCTGGACGAGCAACAAACTGATAAAACACGCCAGACCAAGCCCCACGGTAATGGCCGCCATGTCTGCCAACTTGACGATGGCCACCAGCACACCCATGAGGTAAACCTCCAGCATGCCCCAGTCGCGTAAATGGTGATAAATGCGATAGAGCAATAAGCCGTAGCTACGGCCGATATTCCAGCGAATGGTCAGTAACACGGCCAATTGGCAAAGCAGTTTAAGCAGCGGAATACCCATGCTGCACAGAAAAACCACCACCGATACACCTTGCATGCCGGTATTGAACAGGCCGACCACACCACTCCAAACGGTGTCCTGGGAGGATTGGCCGAGCAAATTGAGCTGCATGATGGGTAAAAAGTTCGCCGGCACATACAACAGCAGAGCGGCAATGACCAATGCAAGGCTGCGTTCGACCACATTGTGTCGGTGAGCGTAGAGCTCATACCCACAGCGAGGGCATTCGGCTTTTTCGCCATGGGCCAGCTGGGGCTTGCGCATCAACAGGTCGCACTCATGGCACGCCACCAAGTCATCCAACGGCAGATCTGACAACCGAGGGGCGTCAAACGGATCGGGCATAAAGAGCTCTGGCTCAACTAAGGTGGAGGCTATTCTAGTGCGCTGGCTTGAAAATAACTGTGCAAATTTATTCCGAGCCTCGGCGCAATTTTATTGCGGGCAAAACAAAACCCCTACCTGCGTCAGCAGATAGGGGTTTCGGAATTTA
>NZ_WUUD01000028.1:0-11435 GCF_009831705.1 Pseudomonas sp. PICF6
AAACTCAAGGAGTTTTTCGTTTCGACTGCGCCGGAAGTGGGGCGAATTATAGACTTCCAGGATTTGCCGTCAAGCGTTAATTACGCTTTTGTTGCAGAAGGTGCTTTGCGTCCAATTAAACGCGGTATCCGGCGCGTAACCACAGGAATTCGAAGCATCAAAAGCACAGCACCTATAAAGGCGTAAATCGACCACTCCTTAAGATCCGCCCGCACAATCCACAACATATGCAGCAATCCAAGGCCCAAGATCGGATAAACCAGGCGATGCAGTTTTTTCCAGCGCGCGCCCAGTCGCCGCTGACTGTAGCGATTGGAAGTAATCGCCAGCGCCAAGAGCCCCAGAAACCCGAGCGCTCCTACGATAATATAAGGTCGCTTGCTCAGCTCGACGCCCAGTTGCGACCAATCGAACCCCAGGATGAACGCCGTATACCCACTCAAATGCAGCACCACATAAGCAAAGCACCACAATCCCAGCTGACGCCTGACCGCGATCCACCCTGCCCACCCCGTGAGTTTCTGCAACGGCGTCATGCTCAAGGTGATCAACAACAAAATAAGCGTGCCCAACCCGAGCCGATCCACCAGCACCTTGCCTGGGTCAGGCCCCAACTTATTCATCAACGCTTCGTAGAGCCAGAGCAACGGCCAAACCGCCGCCGCGACAAAGACGCCGATTCGCCAGACTGGAAAACGCATCAGTAGTCCTTCCTCAAGTCCATCCCTGCATATAAAGAAGCGACTTCATCCTGATAGCCGTTGAACATCAACGTATCGCGCACGTTAGGACTGAACAGCCCGCTCGGCAGACGGCGCTCCCGTGCCTGGGTCCAACGCGGGTGATCGACCGTCGGATTGACGTTGGCGTAAAAGCCGTACTCGTCGGACGCAATGCTCTGCCAGGTGGTCTTGGGCTGCTCGCTGACCAGACTGATGCGCACAATGGACTTCACACTTTTGAACCCGTACTTCCACGGCACCACCAAGCGCAACGGTGCACCGTTCTGATTCGGCAACTCTCGCCCATACATCCCAACCGCCATGATTGCCAGCGGATTCATCGCTTCATCCAGTCGCAAGCCCTCGACATAAGGCCAGTCGATCAAAGCAAACCCTGAGCGCTGCCCTGGCATAGTCTTGGGATCCTGCAGGGTTTCGAAACGAATGTACTTGGCCTTGGAGGTCGGCTCGACCTGCTTGAGCAACGCCGAAATGGGAAAGCCAATCCATGGGATAACCATGGACCAGGCCTCCACGCACCGCAGGCGATAGATTCGCTCCTCCAACTGGTAAGGCTTCATGAAGTCTTCCAAGGCATAGCGCCCCGGCCTGCCCACCTCTCCATCCACCACCACGCTCCAGGGCTCGGTTTTCAAGGATCCGGCATTGGCCGCCGGATCACCTTTGCCGGTTCCGAACTCATAGAAATTGTTGTAATGGGTGGCGTCTTTAAAAGGGGTGATGGACTCATCCTTGACCGTAACCGCGCCCCATTGGGTGGACGGCAGCTTCTCGGCAAACCAGGACGGCGCCTTGCCGGGCTCGACATCCGCATAACGCGCAACATCGGCAGCACTGGCCCAACGCGGAAGACCGCTGACGGCAAGCCCCGCCATGGCGGCCCCAAGCATTTGGCGACGGGATAGATAGAGGGATTCTGGCGTGACGTCCGACTCAAGGCAGTCGGACGACTTGGGGATCTTGATCAGCATGACAACTCCGCAGCATTGGAGGGCAGATGCACCAATAGACTGCGGAGTATGAGGGAAATTACATCACTCGGCTTTTTTGTGTCGGCGCAGGCGCAACAGGTATTGAACCGGGCCGGAAGCGGCATAGGCGAGGAATACCAGCAACAAGATACGTGGCGGATCACTGAAGACCACCGCGAACACCAGCACCACCGCCAAAATCGCCACGAACGGCACCCGCCCTTTGAGATCCAGCTCCTTGAAGCTGTTGTACTTGATGTTGCTGACCATCAGCATACCGGCCGCCGCTACCAGCAGCGCCACAAGGAACGACATCTTCGATCCCTGGATACCGTAGTCGCTGAAAGCCCAGACAACACCGGCTACGACACCCGCAGCGGCAGGACTCGCCAAGCCGATGAAGTAGCGCTTGTCAGCCGTACCGACCTGGGTATTGAAACGTGCCAGACGCAACGCGGCACCGGCGACATAGATGAAAGCGACCATCCAGCCAACCTTGCCCATGTCCCCCAGCGCCCAACCGAACGCCAGCAAGGCCGGGGCCACGCCGAAAGCGACCATGTCCGACAGCGAATCGTACTCGGCACCGAACGCGCTCTGGGTATTGGTCATGCGGGCCACACGCCCGTCCAGGCCATCGAGCACCATGGCGACAAAGATCGCGATGGCAGCGAAGGCAAAGTAACGACTCGCCCCGGCGCTATCGCCGGCGCTCAAGGCCGCTTGGGCGCTCATGGAGCTGATGATGGAATAGAAACCGGCGAACAGGTTCGCGGTGGTGAACAGATTCGGCAGCAGATAGATGCCACGGTGCCGGACCTTACGGCCTTCAGCGTCATGTCCTTCTTCGACGTGCTCATCGATGGGCAGCAGGCTTTCGGCGTCAGGAGCCTGGTTGGGCTCGTCGGGGCGTTCGCTCATGGACAGTACCTTGCAACGGTGTGAAAAATTCGACAGGTGTCTGGGACGAGGGTTCGGCCGCAAACGATGCAGCTTTATACCAGAAGCCACCGCCCAAACGAAAAAACGCGGCCAGGGCCGCGTTTTCCGATCAAGCTCGCGACTTAGTTCTTGGCTTTGTCGACGATCTTGTTGGCACCGATCCACGGCATCATCGAGCGCAGCTGCTCGCCAATGATTTCGATACCGTGAGCGGCGTTGTTGCGACGCTTGGCGGTCATCGAAGGATAGCCGGTAGCGCCTTCGCTGATGAACATCTTGGCGTATTCGCCGTCCTGAATACGTTTCAGGGCGTTACGCATGGCCTGGCGGGATTCGGCGTTGATCACTTCCGGACCCGTCACGTACTCGCCGTATTCAGCGTTGTTGGAGATCGAGTAGTTCATGTTGGCGATACCGCCTTCGTACATGAGGTCAACGATCAGCTTCAGTTCGTGCAGGCATTCGAAGTAGGCCATTTCCGGCGCGTAGCCAGCTTCAACCAGGGTTTCGAAACCGGCCTTGACCAGCTCGACAGTACCGCCGCACAGAACGGCTTGTTCGCCGAACAGGTCGGTTTCGGTTTCGTCCTTGAAGGTGGTTTCGATGATGCCGGTACGGCCGCCGCCAACACCGGCAGCGTAGGACAGAGCGACGTTCTTGGCGTTGCCGGAGGCGTCCTGATAGATCGCGATCAGGTCAGGGATACCGCCGCCCTTCACGAATTCGGAACGAACGGTGTGGCCCGGGGCCTTCGGCGCGATCATGATCACGTCGAGGTCGGCGCGTGGCACTACCTGGTTGTAGTGAATCGCGAAACCGTGGGAGAAGGCCAGGGTGGCGCCTTTCTTGATGTTCGGTTCGATTTCGTTCTTGTACAGCGAAGACTGGAACTCGTCCGGGGTCAGGATCATGACCAGGTCGGCGGCGGCAACGGCAGAAGCCACGTCGGTGACTTTCAGACCATGGGCCTCGGCCTTGGCAACGGTGGCCGAGCCTTTACGCAGGCCGACGGTCACGTCAACACCGGAGTCCTTGAGGTTGCACGCCTGGGCGTGGCCTTGGGAACCGTAACCGATGATGGCGACTTTCTTGCCCTGGATGATCGACAGGTCGCAGTCTTTATCGTAGAAAACTTTCATGAATTACCCCTATTTCCGGCCATTCAGGCCATTCGCTAATTTGGTTTAGATGCTCAGTACTTTGTCGCCACGGGCAATCCCGGTGACGCCACTGCGTACGGTTTCCAGAATCGAGGCAGTGCCGATCGATTGAATGAAGCTGTCGAGCTTGTCGCTGGTACCGGTCAACTGAACGGTATAGACGCTGGCGCTGACATCGACGATCTGCCCACGATAAATATCGGTAGTGCGTTTGATCTCGGCGCGCTGGGCACCGGTGGCCTTGACCTTGACCAGCATCAGCTCGCGCTCGATGTGCGCGCTTTCCGACAGGTCCACCAGCTTGACCACCTCGATCAGCTTGTTCAGGTTCTTGGTGATCTGCTCGATGATTTCATCGTGCCCCACAGTGGTCAGCGTCAGACGCGACAGGGTCGGGTCTTCGGTTGGCGCCACGGTCAGGCTTTCGATGTTGTAGTTGCGCTGCGAAAACAGGCCCACTACGCGAGACAGAGCACCCGGTTCGTTTTCCAGAAGCAGGGAAATAATATGTCGCATGATTAGGTACGCTCCGTCTTGCTCAGCCACATATCGCGCATGGAGCCGTCTTTGATCTGCATCGGGTAGACGTGCTCGCTGGTATCGACCTTGATATCGAGGAACACCAGGCGATCCTTCATGGCGAAAGCTTCTTCGAGCCCGGACTTCAAGTCCTTCAGGTCAGTGATGCGGATGCCCACGTGACCATAGGCTTCGACCAGCTTGACGAAGTCCGGCAACGACTCCATGTAGGAGTGCGAGTGACGGCTGCCGTAGCTCATGTCCTGCCACTGGCGAACCATGCCCAGTACGCCGTTGTTCAGGTTGACGATTTTCACAGGCAAACCGTACTGCAGGCAGGTCGACAGCTCCTGGATGTTCATCTGGATACTGCCCTCGCCCGTGACACAGGCGACGTCGCTATCCGGAAAGCTCAACTTGACGCCCATGGCCGCCGGGAAACCGAAGCCCATGGTGCCCAGACCACCGGAGTTGATCCAGCGGTTGGGCTTGTTGAACTTGTAGTACTGCGCGGCGAACATCTGGTGCTGGCCCACGTCGGAGGTCACAAAGGCATCGCCCTTGGTCACTTCGCACAGGGTTTCGATTACGGTCTGCGGCTTGATCACGCTGCCGTCGCCCTTGTCGTAAGGGAACAGGCCACGATCACCGCGCCACTCATCAACCTGCTTCCACCAACTGGCCACGGACTCCTTGTTCGGAGCCTCGCCGATTTCCTTGAGGATGGCGACCATTTCGCTCAGCACGCTCTCCACAGGACCGACAATCGGCACGTCTGCCTTGATGGTCTTGGAGATCGACGCCGGGTCGATGTCGATATGGATGATCTTGGCGTTCGGGCAGAATTTCGCCGGGCCGTTGATGACACGGTCGTCGAAACGCGCGCCGACCGCCAGAATCACATCGGCATGGTGCATCGCCAGGTTGGCGGTATAGCTGCCGTGCATGCCGAGCATGCCGATGAACTGACGGTCAGTGCCCGGGTAGGCGCCCAACCCCATCAGCGTATTGGTGACCGGCAGGTTGAGCATTTTCGCCAATTCGGTCAGCGGCGCGGAGCCACCACCGAGGATAACGCCGCCACCCGAGTACAGCACCGGACGCTTGGCCGCCAGCAGCATTTCGGCTGCCTTGCGGATTTGCCCGGAGTGACCGCGCACAGCCGGGCTGTAGGAACGCAGCTTGGCTTTCTTGGGGAAAATGTATTCGAACTTCTCGGCCGGGTTGGTCATGTCTTTCGGGACATCGACCACAACCGGGCCCGGACGACCGGATTCAGCCAGGTAGAAAGCCTTCTTCATGACCTCCGGGATCTCCGAAGCGTGCTTGATCATGAAGCTGTGCTTCACGATCGGCCGGGAAATACCGATCATGTCGGTTTCCTGGAACGCGTCGGTGCCGACCATGGTGCTGGGCACCTGACCGGAGATGATCACCATCGGGATAGAGTCCATGTACGCCGTGGCGATACCGGTGATGGCGTTCGTGGCGCCAGGGCCGGAAGTCACCAGGACCACGCCGGCTTTACCGGTGGCACGGGCATAACCGTCAGCCATGTGGGTCGCCGCTTGCTCATGACGAACCAGGATGTGGGTCACTTCCGGTTCTTTGAACAGGGCATCATAGACATGAAGAAGAGCACCACCGGGGTACCCGTAGATATATTTGACGCCTTCGTCACGCAAAAAGCGGACGAGCATCTCACCGCCAGATAAAAGCTCCACGTTGTTCACCTCTAAAACGCCAGAATACCGGCCCACAAAAAGGGACGGGTCTTAATAGGTTTACTTCTCGGCAGAGCATGAGCGACGGTGGTCGCCGACTACGTCAGCACTGACTGAGCAAGTATTGGGATCGTCCCAAGTGTTGCGGGCCTTTCCCACCCAGCGCGAGGTAACGCGTTGCGGGTGTAACAGGTCGGCGCGGATGTGCGCCTCATGATCTGCCGAGTGGGCCTGCTTCTGGCAGTCCCTCTACAGCGGACTTTGGATTCTTCTGTTTCGCCCTCTGCAAGTCAAGCCGTCAATGTGCTTTATTCGAAGTAAGCGCATGAGAACGCAAGAAAAAACCTTTAAACAGCAACTGTGTTAGCTTCAATTGCGCAACCCATGACAAGGAAACAGCATGCGAATGTTCTTCTTGACGGCCAGCCTGCTGGTTGGCCTGAGCCCGATGTGCATGGCCGGTCAGGTCTATAAATGGGTGGACGCCCAAGGGGTTACCCACTTTGGCTCCCAGCCACCGCCTGGAGGACAGGCCACAACGGTGATCAAGTCCTCCCCTTCCGCCGCCAAGCCAGCAGCCCCCCCGCCTGCCGGGGTCATTGGTGACCAGAAGGCGATTGACCAACAGGTCAAGCAACAGATTGCCGAGCAGCAAGCCCAGCTCAAGGCCTTCTGCGAACAGACTCGGACCAATCTGGCGCAACTGCAGAACAACCCGCGGGTACGCGAGGATGTGGAAGGGGAAATGCGCCGCCTCACAGAAGAGGAGCGGCGCCAGCGCATCGACGAAACCCGCAAGCAGATCGAGGAGCACTGCCAATAAATGGCGGTCAGTTAACGTCGCTGATCAATTGGTCGAACTGCGCCAACAGTCGCTGCAACTCCACGCCTTGCCCCGGCCGCTGGGCATAGACCATTTGAGCCATCTCCAGGATGCCCGAGGCGTTGGGCAGCGGCAGGTCATTTTCCAGGATGGCTTTCATGCGCGGCAGGAAAATCCATTGCAGCCATTGCTCGAAGTCCAGCGTGTCGACCGCGAACGGCTCGACACTGGCCAACGCCTCGGCCGACGGCGAAACGCTGCTCCACCAGCCCTGGACCCGCAACTCGCGCTCAATCAGCAGCAACTGATCGGCGATCTTGGGAAAACGCGTATCCATCAGAGCGAAACCTTGGCCTTCTGACGGGCCAATGCCGCGCCGGCGGAGTCGCCTTGTTTCTCACGGGCCTGAGCGATCAATTCCCACAGGCTGGCCTGAAGCGCCGGACGACCGTTGGCGAATGTCAGGCCACGGCGGGCCAGTTGCTCGGCTTGCGGCGCATCGCCCTGGGCCATGCGCACCTGGGCCAGGCGATAGAGAACCTGGGGTTCACGCGGCGCAACACGCTGGGCTCGCTCAAGGCTGGAGGACGCACCATTGAGGTCACCACCGGCCTGTTGCTGTTGGGCTGTGGTGAGCAATGCCAGTACTGGACCGTCCAATTGTTCATCAGCGGACAGACCTCCCGAACTGGTCGAGGGAATGCTGCTCGGTGCAGAAGGCATGTTGAAGCTGCCCTGGTCGATTGGTGAAGTATCGATAGGGCCCGGCGTGATCGGCCCTGGCGTGATCGGTGTGCTGCTGATCGGTGCCGACGTCGTGGCGCCGCCACCGGGCACCATCACGACGACACCGGTATCGCCCTGGGGAATCGCCTGGACCTGTCCCTGCACCGGCCGCTGCACCGTCGTTTGACGGAAGCCGCCATTGGCCGAGACCCGCTCGCTATTGGAAACGGCAGTGCCGGAATCGACAACCGGAATCGAACCGCGTTGTACGGTAGAGCAACCGCTGAGCAATGCCACGGCCGTAACCGCTGGAATCAACCACTTGTTCACTTGAAACCCTCTTTGCTTAATTCATCCAGTCCTTGACCCAATCCATGACCGATTCGGCGGGGTTTGGAATGCCACAGGCTGCACCGGGTGGTGGTTCGCTGCCGCGAATATACGGCATCTGCACCGCGCCCGGGCAACTGGCGTCGGAGCCTTGGCCGGTGCGCGAATCCACCCAGGCCTGAACGATATTGTCTGGTTGCGGCATGTCCAGCGGCAACGGATCGGCCTTGCGCATGAAACTGGTCCAGACCTGCAATGCCCCGGTGGCGCCAGTGAACGGGGTCTTGCCATTGTCGTCACGGCCGAGCCAGACCACTGCCAGCAGGTCCTGGCTGAAACCGGCAAACCAGCTGTCGCGCGAGTCGTTGCTGGTACCGGTCTTGCCCGCCAGGGTCAGGTTACGCGGTAGTACGTTATAAACCGAACTGCCGGTGCCTTCACGCATGACCCGTTGCATGGCGCTCTGGATCAGATAAATGGACGCGGGATCAAAACGCTGCTGGATCTGGAACGGATAGCGCTTGAGCGGCTCGCCGTCGGCGGTAAGCACGCTGCGAATGCCGCGCATCGGCGTGTTGAAGCCACCGTTGGCCAGTGTCTGGTACATGGCTGCCACTTCAATCGGCGTGAGGCCACCGGCTCCCAGCAGCATCGATGGGAATGCCGGGAATTCGCGACTGACACCCAGGCGGGCCAAGGTCTTGAGGACATTCGGCACGCCGATTTCAAGCCCGAGGCGAGCCGTCGACAGGTTGTAGGAATGCGCAAGCCCCTGGTACAGGAACACCGTACCGTGGGAGCGGCGATCATAATTCTGCGGCTTCCACACCTGACCGTCCGCGCCCTTGACCGAGAACGCCTCGTCGGACAGCCAACTGGTCAGGGTGTACTGGCTCGGTTTTTCCAGGGCGGTGAGGTAGACCGCCGGCTTGATCAGGGAGCCGATCGGGCGGACCGCATCGAGCGCCCGGTTGAAACCGGCAAAACTGGCCTGCCGACTGCCGATCATGGCCTGGACTTCGCCGGTTTCCGGGTTGGTCACCACCATCGCGGCTTCCACTTCATCAGAGCCCTTGCGCCCGGCCAGTCGCTTGAAGGTGTCATTGACCGATGCTTCGGCCTTCATCTGCAGGATCGGGTCGAAACTGGTGAAGATCCGCAGGCCTTCTTCGGTCAAGTCTTCGTCGCGGTAGTCCTCACGCAGTTGACGCTTGACCAGGTCCATGAAACCAGGAAACGAGCTGTCGGCCAGACTGCCGCGCTTGGTTACGCCCAAAGGCATCTTCTTCGCCGCTTCGACTTGCTCGGCCGTCGCCACGCCTTGCTGTTGCAGCAAGTCGAGTACCAGATTGCGCCGCTCGAGGGCGCGCTCCGGATTACGCCGCGGGTTGTAGGAGGACGGCCCTTTCACCATCCCCACCAGCAATGCCACCTGATGCAGCTTGAGCTCGGACAGCGGCTGGCTGAAGAAGAACTGGCTGGCCAGGCCGAAACCGTGAACCGCCCGCTGGCCGTCCTGACCGACGAAGACCTCGTTGAGGTACGCCTCGAGAATCTCCCGCTTGTCGTAGTGCAGTTCCAGCAACAGCGCCATCATGGCTTCGGTAAGCTTGCGGCTGAGGCTGCGCTCGTTGGTCAAATAGAAGTTCTTGACCAATTGCTGGGTCAAGGTACTGCCGCCCTGGCGCATACGGCCCGAGGAGGTGTTGACCCAGATGGCCCGGGCAATCGACTTGGGCGAGACGCCGAAGTGATGGTAGAAATCGCGGTCCTCGACAGCGATCAGCGTATCGAGCAGGAACGGCGGCACCTGGTCGATCTTGATCAGGATCCGGTCTTCAAGGTTCTTGGGGTACAGGCCACCGATCAGCAGCGGTTCAAGGCGCACCACTGACAGCTTCGCATTGTTGGCACCGGTCAGCGCAGCCACGTAGTCGCCGGAGAAACGCACTCGCACCGCCTGCGCCTGCTCCATGCCTTCATAAAATTGGAAACCGCGGGTATTGAGGTCGACGGTATTGCCGTTGACGGACGCAGCACCCGGGCCATTGGCAACGCTTTCACGGCGATAGCCGAGGGCATCGAGCTCGGTCAGGAAATCGTCCCGACTCAGCTTTTGTCCGACGAACAGCTCCAGGGGCCTGGCGTAGACCTTGGCCGGGATGGTCCAGCGCTTGCCGGAGAACTTCTCCTGGACCACGGCATCGAGGTAGACCGCAAAGCCAGCGAGCACGACGAGGCCCACCAGGCTGAGTTTAAGGGCCCAGCCCAGCCAGGGCCGCAAGCGACTGGCGGGTGGTTTCTTGGGGGTACGGGGGGATCGGGTACGAGTCATGGCGGCGGATTATACGCACTTTGCCGCGGTTCAACATGACCACACAACGGCCCCCTCCTGTTTGCGTTAACGCGGCTTGCCGCCATAATGACGGCCTTGAATTTTCCCAGTCTCTGAAGGATCGCCCGTGAGCCAGTCCCTGATCGCTGCCCTGCAAAACCCGGCCCTCTATCCGCATCCCGTCGAAGGGTTCCAGGTCATCGAGACCCACATTTCCTGGGTATTGCTCACCGGGCCGTATGCCTACAAATTCAAAAAACCGGTCAATTTCGGCTTCCTTGATTTCACCAGCCTCGAGGCACGCAAGCATTTCTGCGGGGAAGAACTGCGCTTGAACCAGCGCCTGACCCAGGATCTGTACCTGGAAGTCATGCCGATTACCGGCACCCCGCAAGTGCCGCAACTGGGTGGCGAAGGTCCGGCCATCGAATACGCCCTGAAGATGCGTCAGTTTCCCCAGAGCCAACTGCTCAGCACGCTCCAGGCCAACGGCGAACTGACCACCGCGCACGTTGACGAAATGGCCGCGCAGATCGCCCGCTTCCATCTCTCTACGCCCACCGTGCCTGCCGAAAACGCCGCCGGCACCCCCGACAGCGTTATGGCACCGGTGCGGCAGAACTTCGAACAGATTCGTCCGTTCCTCAGTGACAAGGCTGACCTGTTGCAGCTCGAAGCCCTGCAAGCCTGGGCCGAAAGCAGCTTCGAACGCCTCAAACCGCTGTTCACCCAACGCAAAGCCGAAGGTTTCATCCGCGAATGCCACGGTGACATCCACTTGGGCAATGCCACGGTGATCGATGGCAAGGTAGTGATTTTCGACTGCATCGAGTTCAACGAGCCGTTCCGCTTCACCGATGTCTATGCCGACACTGCATTCCTGGCGATGGACCTGGAAGACCGCGGCCTCAAGTCGCTGGCGCGACGTTTCGTCAGCCAATATCTGGAGCTGACCGGCGACTATCAAGGCCTGGAGCTGCTGAACTTCTACAAAGCCTACCGCGCCCTGGTCCGCGCCAAGGTCGCGCTGTTCAGCATGCCGGCCGAAGCCGACCCGGTGCAGCGCGCCACAACCCTGCGCCAATACCGCAACTACGCGAACCTGGCCGAAAGCTACAGCACCATTCCCTCGCGCTTTCTGGCCATCACCCACGGCGTTTCG
>NZ_WUUD01000028.1:11445-15817 GCF_009831705.1 Pseudomonas sp. PICF6
GGCGCCATTCGCTTGCGCTCGGACGTTGAGCGCAAGCGTCTGTTTGGTGAGCAGCAAGTGCCCAATGATCCACAAGCCGGCATCTATAGCAGCGGCGCCAGCGACGCCACTTATGCCCGCTTGCATGAAATCGCCAGTGTCATCCTGCATGCCGGCTTCCCAGCAGTGATCGACGCCACGTACCTCAAACACGATCAGCGCGATGCTGCGGCGAAAGTTGCCGAGGCCACGGGCGCTCCGTTCCTGATCCTCGATTGCAATGCGCCACAAGCGGTTATCGAGAGCAGGCTGGCGCAGCGTCAGGCCGATCAGACAGATCCGTCCGACGCAAATCTGGCCGTTATCGCCGCCCAACAGGCCAGCCGCGAAGCACTCACCCCTGCGGAAATCCTGTGCAGCAAACGGGTCCAGACCAATGAAAGCGGCACGCTCGACATCGTGGTCGCGCAGATTCGTCAACGCTTGCCAGGCCTGTAAAAAACTATTTCGGCCGTGGAGTCTGCCCACCCTTCACGGCCGTCAAACAGTGGCACTATACTGGCGTCATAAAACCAACAGGTGATATGAAATGAGCCTACCCAAGCTTCTCAGTACCCCGCTTTATGCTTTGCTGCGCGAAGACGACATTGCCGGTTTCAACAACGAACGGCCACAAGGCCCGGTTGATATGCGTGGCGGCGATTTTCGTGGTCTGGATCTGCGAGAGCTCAATGCCGACGACGTGGATTTCACCGACGCTTACTTCCGCTCCGCGGATTTGCGCGGCATCGATTTTCGCAAGTCGTCCCTGGAAGGTGCCAGCCTGGCCCATGCGCAAATATCGGGCGCCTATTTCCCGGCAGAACTGTCTGCCGACGAAATTCTGATGTCGATGAACTTTGGCACCCGGCTGCGCTACCGCACCCGCTGAATCGGGCCGAATCTGCCGTCAACCCAATTGATCTCCAGCGCCCCCGCCTGCGCTGGACGCTGCATCTTGCCGCGCGCCCCCACCTATCGTGCGTAATGCATTAGAAGCTTTTGCTTCAAATCCCACCAAAGAATCACGTTTTTCCTACTGACCGCTACACTCCTGAGAAGCTTGCCCACTGCACCAGTCGGCCGTCGCAAGGAGGTTCGATGAATGATGAACTGCAACACCTGAAGAACCTGGGCAAGACATCAGCCCAGTGGCTGCATGCCGTGGGCATCCACAGCGCCTCGGATCTGCGTCGCCTCGGAGCGGTTGATGCCTATCGCGCAGTACGCACTCGCGGGTTCCGGGCTTCGAAGGTGTTGCTCTATGCCATTGAGGGCGCATTGATGGATGTGCACTGGAATGACATCCCCGCCGAACGCAAGGAAGCCTTGAACAAACAATTGGACGCCGTTTCGACGCGTCACAAAGCCTGACCATTCTCCTTGTTTGTCGCCACACGGCCTCCGGTTGAAAGTTATTTGGGCCAATTTAAAAAACAACGTTTGACATGGTAATGAGAATCGCTATGATTAGCGCATCCGGTCGCGAGACTGGTCGATATTTGAATAGCCCTTGGTTCGGACTCTCAGATATCTCCTCATCAGGCTAATCACGGTTATTTGACCCGACTTTTGTCGGGTCTTTTTTTGTCTGGAGGAAATGCGCTGTGTTCAAGCATCTGCGCGCAGTAATCCTCAGGGGGAGCGGCCTTGGTGTACCACACGTAATCTGCCATGACCGATGTCATCTCGCTGCCCTCCTCGGCCAGCATCAGGACGGTGGGCGCCTCACTGGCCCCCAAGTCCAGCACATGCAGCGGCACCCCGACGTCTTTTCGTCCATGCCAGGCACCGGCGAACAACAACGCAGGCAATGGCGCAGCCAGCAGACGTTCGGCCATGCGTCGGTCACGTTGTTGCTGGACAGCCAGCATCGCCGGCATCTGAGATTCGGGCAGCAGGCCGCAATGGGATTGGCGAATCTGCTCCAGCAACTGATCCTTCACACTTGCCGCATTCGCACGGGCGCCTCGCAAGTCCGGCGCCTGCCGGTAGACGCGCTGGATCTCGGCGGCGTCCAGATTGGCGGCCAACAACGGATAGCGTTGCGTCAGGGCGAACTCCACGACCGGACCATACAGGCTCCAGTCCCATCCCGGCGACCAATCCAGGGCACCGGGAAGATCAGTTGGCAAGGCAGGTAACTGGCGGACCGCATCAACGCGAGGCTGCTGGTGGGGTGTCAGCATTTCCAGCAGGAGGCTGCCCTGGGCCCGTTGCGCGGCCAGGGCCTGAAGCAGCCATAGCTGCAGCGCGTGGTGATCCGGATTGTCGTGCTGCTCGCCGACCACCACTCGCGGCGCCCGTGCCAGACGCTCGATCAACGCTTGAGGCGTGATGGCCCGGCCACTGTGCAAATCAAGGATCTGCCCGTCGACCGGGGGCGGCGCGGTGCTCTGACAGGCCGTCAGCACACTCAATGCCAGAATCAGGATCAGGCGCACGTCTACATCCTCAGGCAACCCTCAGCGGGCGATGATCAATGGATGTCCGCGCTCCGGATGGGGTTGCACCAGCACTTCCAGGCCAAACACTGCTTTGAGCGGTTCCGGGCGCAGCACTTGTTGCGGCGTGTCCAGGGCCACCGGCCGGCCGGACGCGAGCAACAACAGGCGATCACAATAACGCGCTGCCAGGTTCAGGTCATGCAGGATCACCAATACGGCCGCGCCGCGATCGGCAAACTCACGCACCGCTTGCAGGATGGTGTGCTGGTGGAGTGGATCGAGCATCGAGGTCGGTTCGTCGAGCAGCAGGGTCTGCCCCGCTTCCCCTGGCCACAACTGTGCCAAGACCCGCGCCAGGTGCACCCGCTGACGCTCGCCTCCCGACAGCGCCAGGTAACTGCGACCGTGCAGATGCGCCGCGTCTGCAGCGTGCAACGCCAAGGCAACGATTTGCTCGTCACGCACTCGACCACACTGATGAGGCAGGCGCCCCATGCCGACCACTTCTTCGACGCGGAAGGCAAAATCCAGGGTCGATGACTGCGGCAATACCGCCAGGCGGCGGGCACGCTCGGCGCCGTCCCACTGGGACAAAGGCCGATCATCGAGCCAGACCTGTCCCTGCGCAGGAGGCAATTGACCGCACAGCCCCGCCAGCAAAGTACTTTTACCTGCACCGTTGGGCCCGAGCACGCCCAGCACCTGGCCGGGATGCAGCTCAAGATTGACATCAGCCAACACGGTCTCGCGACCCCGCTGGATGTGCAGATTCTGCGCTCGTAACATCAGGCGCGTCCTCGCAGCAATAAATAGAGGAAGAACGGCGCCCCGATGAATGCCGTGACGATGCCGATCGGCAGTTCCGCCGGAGCCAGCGCCAGACGCGCCACCAGATCGGCGAACAGCAGCAGGCTCGCCCCCGCCAGCACCGAAGCCGGCAACAGAACGCGATGATCGGGGCCGGCCATCAACCGTACCAAATGCGGCACTACCAGCCCGACAAAGCCGATCATGCCCGCCGCCGCCACTGCCGCGCCAACCCCCAGGGCCGTGCAAAACACCAGTTCACGCTTGAGCCCTTCGACATCAACGCCCAAATGGGCGGCTTCGGATTCACCCAGCAACAGAGCATTGAGTGCCCGGGCCCGTCGTGGCAGCCACAGTGCTACGCCAACGCTGACCAGCAACAGCGGCCACAACCGCGCATAGCTGGCACCATTCAGACTCCCCAGGTTCCAGAACGTCAAGGTGCGCAGGGTCGCGTCGTCCGCCAGGTAAGTGAACAAGCCCACCGCCGAGCCGGACAGCGCGGTCAGGGCGATACCGGCCAGGAGCATGGTCGCGACATGGGTCTGGCCGTTGCGCCGGCCGAGGCGATAAACCAATGCCGTAACCCCAAGCCCGCCGAGGAACGCACACAACGACAACACATAGGGGCCGAACGCTTCGGGCAAGCCGCCCAGCGCCGAGCCGCCAACAATGGCGAACGCCGCGCCCAGTGCCGCACCGCTGGACACCCCGACCAGCCCCGGGTCGGCCAACGGGTTGCGGAACAGCCCCTGCATCGCCACCCCCGATAATGCCAATACCCCGCCCACCGCCAGCCCCAGCAGGGTGCGTGGCAGACGGATCTGACCGAGGATCAGTTCGGCCTGCTCCAGACCTTCGGCGGCCACTGGCAAACCCATCAAGCGCAACGCGGCGCGCAAGGTATCGAACAGCGGCAAACTCACCGGCCCCAGGGCCAGGGACAGCCAGATCGCCAGCAGACACAACAGGGCCAGGCCAATGAACAAGGTGCGCAGTTTGACCAGAGGGGTCATGGTGCCTTGGCCGGTTCGGTCGGGTAAAAACCGGCCGTCAGCTTCACCAGACTTTGCGGCAACCGCGGGCCTAGCCCGCCGACC
>NZ_WUUD01000028.1:15827-16814 GCF_009831705.1 Pseudomonas sp. PICF6
GTGTCGGGTCAAGCTCGATAACGCGCCCGGCCCTGGCGGCACGGGTGGAGGAAAGAATCGGATTTTCCCTGAACAACGCCGCACGCGCTTCTTCGCCACTCAACGCGCGATCGGCGAACACCAGTACTTCGGGATTTAGGCTGGCCAGGCTCTCCACCGAAAATGCCTTGTAACCATGGTGTGTCGCCAAGTTGTGACCGCCGGCCTGCTGCACCAGCCAATCGGCGGAGGTGCCCAGGCCTGCGACCATCGGCTTGCCGCCGGAGCTTGCGACCAACAGCAACACGCCGGGGGCCTGTTGCTCAAGCTGGATTTTACTCACTCGAGCTTTCTGTTGGCTGAGCTGCTGTTGATAACTGTCGAACAACTGCGCGGCTTTGGCCTCGGCGCCCAGCAGTTGACCCAGGTGCCGCAGATTGCCCTGAAGGGTCGACAGGTCGGGCGTGGCCGAGAACAGTTCAACCTGTACCCCGGCGCTGCGGATCTGCGACAGCACCGGTGGCGGCCCCATTTCTTCGGTGCCTACGAGGATCTGCGGACGCAGGCTCAATACCCCCTCGGCCGAAAGTTGTCGCTGATAACCGATGCTGGGTAAATCCCGCAAGGCTTCGGGATGCTGGCTGGTGGTGTCCACGCCCACCAGTTTCGACTCACCGCCCAGCGCGCTGACCCATTCGGACACTGCCCCGCCGGCACTGACCCAGCGCTGCGGCAGTTCAGCCGCCACCAAGCCCTGGCTGGCCAACATGACAACACAGAGCGTGACAACACGGATATTCAGGCGCATCGGGCAGCTTCCTCGAAGAAATGTTCACAGGGCCGGGCATGAACCCCGCAGGCAAAGTATCCTCAGCCCCCTGCGAAGGAGGCGCCATTTGATAATTGTTTTCATTTGGACGTCAAGCACGAACCTTTGGGGGGTTGCCTCTGTGGGAGCGAGCCTGCTCGCGATTAGCGGTGTGTCGACCCATTGCTGCTGGCTGATCG
>NZ_WUUD01000028.1:16824-29068 GCF_009831705.1 Pseudomonas sp. PICF6
CTGGCGGTGCGTCGCGCCGGCCAGGTGTATGTCTATCTCAACCGCTGCCCGCACCGCGGCGTACCGCTGGAATGGCGGCCCAATGAGTTTCTCGACCCCAGCGCCAGCCTGATCCAGTGCGCCACCCACGGCGCACTGTTTCTGATTGAAAGCGGTGAATGCGTCGCCGGCCCTTGCGCCGGGCAGTCCCTGGCTGCGTTAGAGAGCCGGGAGGACGAGCAAGGCATCTGGGTCGAGCAGCACCGGTAACGGCCGATCCACCCACATTTGCTCGGGCGTCAGCGTCACCCCGTAGGCCAGCACTTCCACGCCCGCGGCCACAGCGTCGCGCAACGCCGCCGCGTACAGCGGGTCGATTTCCTGTGCCGGGCGCACGGCGTCGATCCCGCTTAGGTTGACACAATACAACTGCACCGCCCGCACGCCGTCCCGGGCCAGGTGAGCGAGTTCGCGCAGATGCCTGGCTCCCCGCTGGGTCACCGCATCGGGAAACGCCGCCACGGTCGTGCCGTCAAAACCCAACGTGACACTTTTGACTTCGACCCAGGCAGAGCCTTCGTCGTAGTCCAGTCGGAAATCGATACGACTGTTTTCCTGACCGTAAGCCACTTCACGCTTGAGCCCGGTAAAACCGTTCAGCTCGCTGATGACCCCGGCACGCAGGGCCTCTTCGATTAGCGGGTTGGCTCGCGCGGTATTGATGCAGGCCAACCGCCCCTGGGGGGTTTCGCCTATTTCCCAGGTGCCGGGCAATTTGCGCTTGGGGTCGCTGGAACGACTGAACCAGACTCGCGCACCTTCGGCCATGCAATTGAGCATCGAACCGGTGTTGGGGCAATGAATCGTCAGCAGTTCGCCATGAACGGTCTCGATATCGGCAAGAAAACGCTTATAACGTCGAATCAGCCGGCCTTCTTCCAGCGCAGGTGAAAAAAGCATCAGCCTTGCCAACTCCGCAGTCCGCGCTCGATTCGCTCCACCGCTTCCTGGAGCCGCGGCAAGCTCTGGGTGTAGGCGAAACGCACATGGTGCCCAGCCTGATGGCGACCGAAATCCAGCCCTGGCGTGAACGCCACATGCTCGGTCTCCAGAAAGTGCTGGCAGAACGCAAAAGCATCGCCGCCGAATGCACTAATGTCGGCATACAGGTAAAACGCCCCTTCCGGCTCCACTGCGATGCCGAACCCCAGATCACGCAAGGCCGGTAGCAGAAAGTCGCGCCGCAGCGCGAACTCGGCCCGGCGCTGCTCGAATATCTCGATTGTCGCCGGTTCGAAACAGGCCAACGCCGCGTACTGGGCCATGCTCGGCGCACTGATGTAAAGGTTCTGCGCCAGCTTCTCCAGCTCACCAACAGCCGCCGAAGGGGCCACCAGCCAGCCCAGTCGCCAGCCGGTCATGCCGAAATACTTGGAAAAGCTATTAAGGACGAAAGCTTCGTTGTCGACTTCCAGCACGCTCGCGGCATCGGTGCCATAAGTCAGGCCGTGATAGATCTCATCCACCACCAAGTGACCGTTGTGGCCCTTGATTGCCTTGGACAGGCCGGCCAGTTCGTCCCGGCTGAGAATCGTCCCGGTCGGGTTGGCCGGCGACGCGACCAGCGCACCCACGCTGTTCGAGTCCCAATAGCGGTTCACCAGGTCCGGGGTCAGCTGGTAGCGCACGTCCGGGCCTACCGGCACCAATTGAGCCGTACCTTCCACCAGCCGCAGAAAGTGGCGATTGCAGGGGTAACCGGGGTCCGCCAACAGCCAGTGCTTGCCCGGGTCCACCAGCAACGCGCTGGTCAGCAGCAACGCGCCGGATCCGCCCGGCGTGACCAGGATGCGCCGTGGGTCTATGTCCACACCGTAGCGCTGCCCATAGAAACCGGCGATGGCTTCGCGCAGCTCGGGGATGCCACGGGCCGCCGTGTAACGGGTCTTTCCCGCCGCCAGCGCGGCCTGGCCGGCCTGGATGATCGGCTCAGCCGTGGTGAAGTCCGGCTCGCCGATCTCCAGGTGGATGACATCGTGCCCGGCGGCCTGCAGCTCATTGGCACGGGCCAGGAGCGCCATCACATGGAAAGGTTCGATGGCGCGGCTACGCGCACTGTAGGGCTGAGCCATTAGCCTTCCTTCTGGTAAAAAAGAACCGATTCTACCTAACTCTCCGGCCAACCCAGAAACAACTGCGCAAGCGAGCACGAACTCAGGGTCCGGCCGCTTGCAGCAAATGTCTCCAGCGATCGGCTCAGGCTTGACTAGAATCAAGCATTGAGCAGGTTTGTCACTCCTCCGGACTGAACTTGACCACGCTTTGCAAGCCCCGGCCACCGCAGGCTCGACAACCGGGAGTAGCGCGGCCCGATTTGATCTGGTAAGTTCGCCCGCTTGCAGCCGCAGGGCCGGCAGGTGTCGGTGATGGAGCAATCCTGCGTAGTGGATTACAAGAGTAGAGGCGGTCCATTCATGCCCACCCAAGCAAAGCAGAATCAAAATCAGTCGCTCAGCGGGTTTGAGCCGTACGTGCCGCAAGCTGGCGAAGAGTACATGGGCGCCCCCATGCGCGCGCACTTCACCAAGATCCTGAACAAGTGGAAACAGGACTTGATGCAGGAAGTCGACCGCACTGTGGATCACATGAAAGACGAAGCGGCGAACTTCCCTGACCCGGCCGACCGTGCCAGCCAGGAAGAAGAATTCAGCCTCGAACTGCGCGCCCGCGACCGTGAGCGCAAGCTCATCAAGAAAATCGACAAGACGTTGCAACTGATCGAAGACGAAGAATACGGTTGGTGCGAGTCCTGCGGCGTCGAGATCGGCGTCAAGCGGCTGGAAGCACGTCCGACCGCCGACATGTGTGTCGACTGCAAGACCCTGGCGGAAATCAAGGAAAAACAGGTCGGCAAGTAAATTGCCTGGGCTGTCATCGAAAAACGGAGCGTTCACACGCTCCGTTTTTTGTTTCTGATACTTACCGCACACCCGGTTCCCTTGTGGGAGCGAGCCTGCTCGCGATAGCGGTGGGTCAGCCACATCAATGCCCACTGATAAGACGCTATCGCGAGCAGGCTCGCTCCCACAGAGGGGTGGCTTCGTCAGCAGGAAATGTATTCCAACAGCCCGGACCCAGTAACATTCGCTTTATGACCGCCACTGCCCCCTACATCGGCCGCTTCGCCCCCACACCCAGCGGCCACCTGCACTTTGGCTCCCTGGTCGCCGCGCTGGCGTCCTATCTGGATGCCCGGGCCGCGGGCGGGCGCTGGTTGCTGCGCATGGAGGACCTTGACCCACCACGGGAAGAGCCTGGCGCGCAAGCGGCAATCTTGAAGGCACTGCAAAGCTACGGGTTTGAATGGGACGGCGAGATGGTCCGTCAGAGTGAGCGCCATGAGGCCTACGACCAGGTCATCAATCGCCTGCTCAGCCAGGGTCTGGCCTATGCCTGCACCTGCTCGCGCAAACAACTGGAGCCGTATCAGGGCATTTATCCGGGCCTGTGCCGCAACGCCGGTCACGACACCAAAGACGCGGCCATCCGCCTGCGCGTTCCCGAGCTGGCGTATCACTTCAACGACCGTGTACAAGGCCCGTTCCGCCAGCACCTGGGCCGTGAGGTCGGCGATTTCGTGATTCGCCGTCGCGACGGGCTCTATGCTTATCAACTGGCGGTGGTGCTGGACGACGCCTGGCAGGGGGTCACCGATATCGTGCGCGGTGCCGACCTGCTGGACTCCACGCCACGTCAGCTGTACCTGCAAGAGCTGCTTGGCTTGCCACAACCGCGCTACCTGCATGTGCCGCTGATCACCCAGCCGGACGGGCATAAACTCGGCAAGTCCTACCGCTCGCCACCGCTGGCGGCCGATCAGGCCACGCCATTGTTGTTGCGGGCACTGCGCGCGCTGGGCCAACAGCCAGGCCCCGAACGGGTCGACGCCAGCCCCCGGGACCTGCTGGACTGGGGCATTCGCCATTGGGATGCGGGGAAGATACCGCGCACTTTGACCCTGCCAGAGGCGCAAATACGTTGACGGCGCTTGCAGCTTGGCCCCCATCCGTTACCATCGCCGCACGTTTTCGGGCACGCGTTTAAAAAAGAGAGGCCGGGATGTACATCTATCGCTTGGTCCTGCTCCTGGTAGTGGGGATTTATCTGTTCTCCCCGGCCATCATGGATTGGTGGATCGACGCCACGGGTGCCTGGTATCGGCCCTATCTGCTTTGGCTGATCCTGATCGTCGTGACCTTCATCCTGCAGAGCCAAAAAGATGCCGATGAGCTTTAGCCTGACCCAGATGATCCTGATCAGCGCAGCCTACCTGGCAGTGCTGTTCGGCGTCGCCTGGATCAGCGAACGGGGCATGATCCCCCGGGCGATCATCCGCCACCCGCTGACCTACACCCTGTCGCTGGGCGTCTACGCCAGCGCGTGGGCGTTCTATGGCACGGTCGGGCTGGCCTATCAGTACGGCTACGGTTTTCTGTCCAGCTACCTGGGGGTATCGGGGGCATTCCTGCTGGCACCGGTGCTGCTCTACCCGATCCTGAAAATCACCCGCACCTACCAGCTATCATCCCTGGCCGACCTGTTCGCCTTTCGCTTTCGCAGCACCTGGGCCGGCGCGCTGACCACGATTTTCATGCTGGTGGGCGTACTGCCGTTGCTGGCCCTGCAGATCCAGGCGGTGGCCGACTCCATCAGCATCCTCACCCGCGAACCGGTGCAGCACCGGGTCGCACTGAGTTTCTGCGCGCTGATCATTCTCTTCACGATTTTCTTCGGTTCCCGCCACATCGCCACCCGGGAGAAACACGAAGGCCTGGTGTTCGCCATCGCCTTCGAATCGGTGATCAAATTGATCGCCATCGGCGGCGTCGGCCTCTATGCCCTGTACGGCGTATTCGATGGCCCGCAACAACTCGAGCTGTGGCTGCTGCAGAATCAGACCGCCCTCGCCGCCCTGCACACACCTCTGCAGGAAGGCCCGTGGCGCACGCTGTTGCTGGTGTTCTTCGCGTCAGCGATCGTCATGCCGCACATGTACCACATGACCTTTACCGAAAACCTCAACCCGCGCTCGCTGGTGAGCGCGAGCTGGGGCCTGCCGCTGTTCCTGCTGCTGATGAGCCTGGCGGTGCCGCTGATCCTGTGGGCCGGACTGAAGCTGGGAGCCAGCACCAATCCTGAGTATTTCACCCTCGGCATCGGCATCGCCGCCAACAGCAAGGCCCTGGCGTTGCTGGCCTACATCGGTGGCCTGTCGGCGGCCAGTGGCCTGATCATCGTTACCACGCTGGCACTGTCGGGCATGGCGCTCAACCATCTGGTGCTGCCGCTCTACCAGCCGCCAGCCGAGGGCAATATCTACCGCTGGCTGAAATGGACCCGCCGCGCACTGATCGTCGCCATCATCATGGCCGGCTACGGCTTTTACCTGATGCTGGGCGACGGACAGGACCTGGCCAACCTCGGCATTGTCGCGTTCGTCGCCACCTTGCAGTTCCTGCCCGGCGTACTGTCGGTGCTGTATTGGCCAACAGCCAACCGCCGTGGTTTTATCGCCGGTCTGCTCGCGGGGATCCTGGTGTGGCTGGTCGCCATGCTGTTGCCACTGCTGGGCAACATGCAGGGCTTCTATATCCCGTTGCTGAACATGATCTACGTGCTCGACGACACCAGTTGGCACATGGCGGCCATCGCCTCGCTGGCGGCGAACGTGCTGATGTTCACCCTGATTTCACTGTTCACCAACGCCAGCAGCGAAGAGGCCAGCGCCGCCGAAGCCTGCGCGGTGGACAACGTTCGCCGCCCTCAGCGCCGGGAACTGCACGCCGCCTCACCCCAGGAGTTCGCCACGCAACTGGCCAAGCCCCTGGGCGCCAAGGCCGCGCAAAAAGAAGTCGAACAGGCCCTGCGCGACCTCTACCTGCCCTTCGATGAACGCCGTCCATATGCCCTGCGTCGCCTGCGGGACCGGATCGAAGCCAACCTGTCCGGCCTGATGGGCCCCAGCGTGGCCCAGGACATGGTCGAGACGTTCCTGCCCTACAAGGCCGGCGGCGAGAACTATGTCACTGAAGACATCCACTTCATCGAGAGCCGTCTGGAAGACTACCACTCGCGCCTCACCGGCCTGGCCGCCGAACTGGACGCCTTGCGCCGTTATCACCGCCAGACCTTGCAGGAACTGCCGATGGGCGTGTGCTCCCTGGCCAAGGACCAGGAAATCCTGATGTGGAACAAGGCCATGGAGGAACTGACTGGAATCGCCGCCCAGCGCGTGGTCGGTTCACGACTGAGTACCCTGAGTGAGCCGTGGAAAGGCCTGCTGCAAGGCTTCATCGACCTGCCGGATGAGCATTTGCACAAGCAGCACCTGGCCCTCGACGGCCAGACTCGCTGGTTGAACCTGCACAAGGCGGCGATCGACGAGCCGCTGGCGCCGGGTAACAGTGGCCTGGTGTTGCTGGTGGAAGACCTCACCGATACTCAGATGCTCGAAGACAAGCTGGTCCACTCCGAACGGTTGGCAAGCATCGGTCGGCTGGCCGCCGGGGTGGCCCACGAAATCGGCAACCCGATCACCGGCATCGCCTGTCTGGCGCAAAACCTGCGCGAAGAGCGCGAGGACGACGGCGAACTGACGGAAATCAGCGGTCAGATCCTCGAACAGACCAAGCGTGTGTCGCGTATCGTCCAGTCACTGATGAGCTTCGCCCATGCCGGCGGCCACCAGCACAACGACGAGCCCGTCTGTCTAGCCGAAGTGGCCCAGGACGCCATTGGTCTGCTGGCCCTGAACCGGCGCAATTTCGAGGTGCAATTCTTCAACCTGTGCGACCCGGATCACTGGGTCGACGGCGATCCCCAGCGGCTCGCCCAGGTACTGATCAACCTGCTCTCCAACGCCCGCGACGCCTCACCTGCGGGCAGCGCGGTGCGGGTCAAGAGCGAAGCCAGCGAACACACGATCGACCTGATCGTCGAAGACGAAGGCAGCGGTATCCCCCAGAACATCATGGACCGATTGTTCGAACCTTTCTTCACCACCAAGGACCCGGGCGAAGGCACCGGTCTGGGCCTTGCACTGGTCTATTCCATCGTTGAAGAGCATTATGGACAAATCACCATCGACAGCCCGGCCGATGTACAAAGCCAACGCGGCACCCGTATACGGGTGACCTTGCCGCGTCATGTCGAAGCGACGTCCGCTGTGAACTGAGACCGTCGAGAGAATCGAATCAATGCCGCACATTTTGATCGTCGAAGACGAAACAATTATCCGCTCCGCCTTGCGCCGCCTGCTGGAACGCAATCAGTACCAGGTCAGCGAAGCCGGTTCAGTGCAGGAAGCACAAGAACGTTTCAGCATTCCAACGTTTGACCTGATCGTCAGCGACCTGCGCTTGCCTGGCGCCCCCGGCACCGAACTGATCAAGCTCGGCCAGGGCACGCCGGTGCTGATCATGACCAGTTACGCCAGCCTGCGCTCGGCGGTGGACTCCATGAAAATGGGCGCGGTGGACTACATCGCCAAGCCGTTTGACCACGACGAGATGCTCCAGGCCGTGGCCCGCATCCTGCGCGACCGACAGACGGCGGCCAGCCATGCGCCGGAACCGGCGAGCAAGGCGACAGCCTCCACCAAAGGCGGCGCCGGCAACCATAACGGCGAAATCGGCATCATCGGCTCCTGCCCGCCCATGCAGGACTTGTACAGCAAGATCCGCAAAGTGGCGCCCACCGACTCCAATGTCCTGGTCCAGGGCGAGTCCGGCACCGGCAAGGAGCTGGTAGCCCGTGCGCTGCATAACCTGTCCCGACGGGCCAAGGCCCCGATGATTTCGGTGAACTGCGCGGCGATCCCGGAAAGCCTGATCGAGTCCGAACTGTTCGGTCACGAAAAGGGTGCGTTCACGGGTGCCAGCGCCGGGCGCGCCGGGCTGGTGGAAGCGGCGGACGGCGGGACGCTGTTCCTCGATGAAATCGGTGAACTACCCCTTGAAGCCCAGGCACGTTTGCTGCGGGTGCTTCAGGAAGGCGAGATCCGTCGGGTCGGGTCGGTGCAGTCGCAGAAAGTCGACGTGCGCCTGATCGCGGCCACGCACCGCGATCTCAAGAGCCTGGCGAAGATCGGCCAGTTCCGTGAAGACCTGTATTACCGTTTGCACGTCATCGCCTTGAAGCTGCCGGCCCTGCGCGAGCGTGGCGCCGACGTCAACGAAATCGCCAATGCTTTCCTTGCCCGCCAGAGCGCGCGGGTCAACCGCACCGATCTCAAGTTCGCCCCGGATGCCGAACAGGCCATCCGTCACTACGCCTGGCCGGGTAACGTTCGAGAGCTGGAAAACGCGGTAGAGCGAGCAGTTATCCTCTGCGAGAGCCCGGAAATCTCGGCCGACCTGCTAGGCATCGACATCGAGCTCAGTGACCTGGACGATGACGAGTTCATCGGCCTGGCCCCGCAACAGGGTGGTGCCAACAACTCCAGTCACGAGCCTACCGAAGACTTGTCCCTGGAAGATTACTTCCAGCATTTCGTCCTCGAACACCAGGACCACATGACTGAGACCGAACTGGCGCGCAAGCTGGGGGTTAGCCGCAAATGCCTGTGGGAACGCCGCCAGCGCCTGGGTATCCCACGCCGCAAGACCGGGGTCGCCAGCGAAAGCTGAGGTGCGCGGGTAACACCGCCCATTGTGAAAAAACTGTTACCTCAGCTTTTTCACGTAACAGAAGCCGGGGTTTACGGTAACGAAACCCCGGCTTTTTTTCGCCCCGAAAAAACCAGCAACCCCGCCAGCCCCCCGACTTTGCTAGGGTTCGCAAAAGTTGGCACGCACCCTGCTATAGCTTTGGTACAAGAACAATAACAAACCGTGTAAACGACAATAAAAATAAGACGAATCGACTCACGCACAATAAAAACAAGACGGCGAGAGGCGCAGCTAACTGATTCTTTTGGAGAGGCGTTGTATTTGGGGCTTGCCCCACAACCAGGCCGAGAACAATAAAACTGTCCCAAGACAGGTGCCTGAACTGGTTGGATCGATTGATCACTGCAACACAGCGACCAAAGCAATCCGTTTGCTCTTGACTCCCGAATGGGAGTGTCACGCAGGGAAAACCTCGTGGCGCGGGCACTCAACAAAAACAAGAAGCCCGAAATCAATAATAAAAACAGAGCACGCAACTAATTCTGGGGGAGCTTCGGCTCCCCCTGTGGTTTCCGGCATTCCCCTTCCCTTAAAGCCTACAAGGCTTGTCGCTCAAGCTTGCAGCTCAAAACTGCTCCGTCCTACACCATCCCTCGACTAAATGCTAGAATCCCCGCCCATCATGCGGTCACTCTTCGTTTTTGGCCGAATATTCCTTCAAACAGTGCATCCCATGCTGAAGAAGCTGTTCCAGTCATTCCGTTCTCCCTTGCGTCGTACGCAACACATTCGCAGCACGCCTGAAGTGCTCAACAGTGGCCAGCATTCGTTGCAAAAGGCCCAGTTCAGCCGTTACGCGGTGAACATCGTCGAACGCCTGCAGAACGCCGGCTACCAGGCTTATCTGGTGGGCGGATGTGTGCGTGACATGCTGCTCAACATCACGCCCAAGGATTTCGACGTCGCCACCAGCGCCACGCCGGAACAGATCCGCGCCGAATTTCGCAACGCACGGATCATTGGTCGGCGCTTCAAGCTGGTCCACATCCACTTCGGCCGCGAAATCATCGAAGTGGCGACATTTCGCGCCAACCACCCGCAAAACGATGAAGAAGAAGACAGTAGCCAGTCTTCGCGCAACGAGAGCGGGCGCATCCTGCGCGATAACGTCTACGGCACGCTGGAAGAAGACGCGCAACGCCGCGACTTCACCATCAACGCCCTGTATTACGACCCGGTCAGCGAACGCATCCTCGACTACGCCAATGGCGTACACGACATCCGCAATCGCCTGATCCGCCTGATCGGCGACCCCAAGCAGCGTTACCAGGAAGACCCGGTGCGCATGCTGCGAGCCGTGCGTTTCGCCGCCAAGCTGGATTTCGGCATCGAAAAACACAGCGCCACGCCGATCCGCGAATTGGCGCCGATGCTGCGGGAAATCCCGTCGGCCCGTCTGTTCGAGGAAGTGCTCAAGTTGTTCCTGTCGGGCAACGCGGCGGACACCTTTGAAATGCTGGTGGACCTGCAACTGTTCGACCCGCTGTTCCCGGCCAGCGCCGAAGCGCTGGAGCACAACCCGACCTACACCCACACCCTGATCAGCGAAGCGTTGATCAACACCGATCTGCGCATCAAGCAGAACAAACCGGTGACCCCGGCCTTCCTGTTTGCCGCACTGCTCTGGCCTGCCCTCCCGGCCCGGGTGCTGCGCCTGCAGGAGCGCGGCATGCCGCCGATCCCTGCCATGCAGGAAGCCGCCCACGAGCTGATCAGCGAACAGTGCCAGCGCATCGCGATTCCGAAACGCTTCACGATGCCGATCCGCGAAATCTGGGACATGCAGGAACGTTTGCCACGGCGCAGCGGCAAACGTGCCGACCTGCTGCTGGACAACCCGCGTTTCCGGGCTGGCTACGACTTCCTGCTACTGCGTGAAAGCGCCGGCGAACAAACCGATGGCCTCGGTGAATGGTGGACTGACTACCAGGACGCCAACGACAGCGAGCGCCGCGACATGATCCGCGAACTCAGTGGTAAGGACGACGGTGCCAGCGGCCCGCGCAAGCGTCGTCGCAGCAGCGGCGCCAAGCGTAAACGTGCCGGTGTCCCGAGCGCTTCGGACGAGTAATCGATGGAGCGCATCTACATCGGCATGGGCAGTAACTTCGCCGAGCCCGCCGAACAATTGCGCAGCGCTGTCCAGGCGCTGGCGCAACTGCCCGACACGCAACTGGCGGGCGTGTCAGCGTTCTACCAGAGCGACTCCCTGCTGCCCGGCCAGCCACGCTACACCAATGCGGTCGCGGCGCTGGACAGTCGCCTGGCGCCGCTGGACCTGCTCGATGCGCTGCAAGCCATCGAAACCGGGCAAGGTCGCGAACGCCTGGAGCGCTGGGGTCCGCGCACCCTGGACCTGGACATTCTCCTGTTCGGCGATCGCCTGATCGACGAGCCCCGCCTGAAAGTCCCTCACTACCACATGCATGCCCGGGCCTTCGTACTCTATCCCCTCGCAGAACTGGCACCCGCCGACCTGCGCCTGAGCGATGGACGCCTGCTCAAGGACCTGCTTGCAGTGTGTCCGTTTGTCGGCCTGGAACGCTTGCCCTCCAACTGACGTAGATAGCCTGTGGGAGCGAGCCTGCTCGCGACAGCGGTGATTGAACCAATGCAAATGTCGACTGACACACCGCAACCGCGTGCAGGCTCACTCCCACAAGATTCGGACCCTACAGTCACTTTCGAGACTCTCCCCCACGCTGAAACGCATCAGTAACCCCGGTAACACCCGGCGGTAACACATCCAATTGACTTCCCGGGTACTCCTCACGACTATAGGCGTCCCGTCGCCGCCAACGCGGCGCTAAAGGGCGCAATCCAGGCCTTACAAGCACCACGCATAGAGGGTGCGCCTGTATAAATGACGAATCATGCGCGTTACTCGCAGTAGTTCAAGGAGGTGTTCTCAGTCAGGGAAACCGATTGAGAACATCCCCTGGCGCCTAATGAGGACTTTTTCATGCCAGCTATTACCCTGACCACGCTGCAAGGTCTCAAGCAAAAAGGTGAAAAAATCACCATGCTGACCTGCTATGACGCAACTTTCGCCCACGCCTGCAATGAGGCCGGTGTCGAAGTGCTGCTGGTGGGCGATTCCCTCGGCATGGTGCTGCAAGGTCACGACAGCACGCTGCCGGTGACCACCGCCGAGATGGCCTATCACGTGGCCGCCGTCAAACGCGGTAACACCGATGCACTGATCCTTGCCGACCTGCCATTCATGGCCTACGCCACCCTCGAACAAACCATGACCAACAGCGCCATGCTGATGCAGGCCGGCGCCCACATGGTGAAAGTAGAAGGCGCGTTGTGGCTGGCCGATTCCATTCGCCTGCTGGCCGAACGCGGCATCCCGGTGTGCGCACACCTGGGCTTGACGCCCCAAGCGGTGAACATCCTCGGTGGCTACAAGGTTCAGGGCCGCAATGAAAACCAGGCCCGTCAGATGCGCGCCGATGCGATCGCGCTGGAGCAGGCGGGTGCCGCGATGTTGCTGCTCGAATGCGTGCCCAGCGAACTGGCGGAGGAAATCA
>NZ_WUUD01000028.1:29078-48569 GCF_009831705.1 Pseudomonas sp. PICF6
TTCATGGCCGGGCAAGCGACCATCCAGGCCGCCCTGGGCGCCTACGTTGCCGAAGTCAAAGCGGCGACCTTCCCTGGCGTCGAGCACGGATTTTCTGCATGAACACCGTCAAAACCGTACGCGAACTGCGGGCCGCCGTGGCCCGCGCCCGCAGCGAAGGCAAACGCATTGCTTTCGTGCCGACCATGGGCAACCTGCACAGCGGCCATATGGCGCTGATCACCAAAGCGGCGCAGCGGGCCGACTTCGTGGTGGCGAGCATTTTCGTCAACCCGCTGCAATTCGGTGCCGGCGAAGACCTGGACAAATACCCGCGCACTTTGGCTGCCGATCAGGAAAAACTGCTCCAGGCCGGCTGCCATCTGCTGTTCGCTCCAACCGTCGAAGAGATGTACCCCGACGGCATGGCCGGACAGACCCGGGTCAGTGTCCCGCAACTGTCCGAAGGCCTGTGCGGCGCCAGCCGTCCGGGGCATTTCGAGGGCGTGGCAACGGTGGTCAGCAAACTGTTCAACATGGTCCAGCCTGACCTTGCGGTGTTCGGCCAGAAGGACTTCCAGCAACTGGCGGTGATCCGCGCGCTGGTCCATGACCTGAACATGCCGATTCAGATCATCGGTGAGCCGACCGTTCGCGCCGAAGATGGTCTGGCGCTGTCGTCACGCAACGGCTTCCTCAGCCCTGAACAACGCGCGGTGGCACCCGTGGTCTATCGCAGCCTGAGCCAGATTGCCGAGGCGATCAGGCTGGGGCGGCGGGATTTCCCGGTGCTGGTGGCCGAGCAGGTCAAGCAACTGGAAACTGCCGGCTTGCGTCCTGATTATCTGGAAGTCCGCCACGCCCGTACCTTGCGTCCGGCCACGGCCGAGGATCGTGATCTGGTGATTCTGGTTGCCGCTTTCCTGGGCACCACCCGGTTGATCGATAACCTGCACCTGGACCTCGACGCACTCGCCTGAACACCCTAGCCCAATGGGGGCCTTGTGGGAGCCAGGCTTGCTCGCGATAGCAGTCTAAAAGTCGACATATGTGTTGAATTTGACGGCGTCATCGCGAGCAAGCTTTGCTCCCACAGCCTTCGCTTCCACAAGGGATAGACGGTGTTTTACAGACTGCATTCTCACATCTCTTGTGTATTGCTGCCTCCAGAGCCTTCGGGCAAACTGCCCGCCGTTCGGACCCGACCAGAGGAAACATTCATGCACGCCATCATGCTCAAGGCCAAGCTGCACCGCGCCGAAGTCACTCACGCCGTGCTCGACTACGAAGGCTCCTGCGCCATTGATGGTGAGTGGCTGGACCTGTCGGGTATCCGCGAATACGAACAGATCCAGATCTACAACGTCGACAACGGTGAACGCTTCACCACCTATGCAATCCGTGGCGAAGAAGGCTCGCGAATGATTTCGGTCAACGGCGCTGCGGCGCACAAGGCCAAGGTGGGTGACCGGGTGATCATCTGCGCCTACGCCCATTACAGCGAAGCCGAACTGGCCAACTTCAAGCCCCGCATGCTGTACATGGCCCCGGGCAACGAACTGAGCCACACCAGCAATGCCATCCCGGTTCAGGTCGCCTGACCGAACCCTGTGCCGCTCCCTCGGTGTGCAAGCTTGGGGAGCACGCTTTGCTCCCACAGCGGGCATTCCCCAGAATAGGGATTTTGTGCCAGGGAACATCGCCGCGCTTCCGTCTGTCGGACCAATCCCGCCCCTGTTGTATAAAAAAGTACCGGGAAACGGTCTGACAAAGCCAAGACAGATCGCAACGCGAGGTTTACTGTAGTCGCCCTGTGCCCATAGATCGTGTCGACGCAGTTGTCCGGACGCCCCCAGAGGCCATGCCGGAATTTTTAGTGTACAAAAGGTCGTTCAAGTAAAAAGGAAACCCGCAGCGATGGCGTATTACCGAACCCCTCACGACGTGACCGCTCTGCCTGCTTGGCAAGCGCTGAATGACCACCGCAAAGCCATGCAGGATTTCAGCATGCGCGAAGCGTTCCATGCCGATCCGCAGCGTTTCAATCAATTCACTCTGTCGAGCTGCGGCCTGTTTCTCGACTACTCAAAGAACCTGATCAACGCCCAGACCCGTGACCTGCTGGTGTGCCTGGCCAATGAAGTCGACCTCAAGGGCGCGATCAAGGCGCTGTTCGAAGGCGAAATCGTCAATGCCTCCGAGAGCCGCCCGGCCCTGCATACCGCGCTGCGCCGCCCTGTGGGCGATAAACTGCTGGTGAACGGCGCCGACGTCATGCCCGACGTACACAAGGTGTTGAACCAAATCACTGATCTGGTGGGGCGCATCCATGACGGCCTGTGGCGCGGCTACACCGAGAAACCGATTACCGACGTGGTGAACATCGGCATCGGTGGCTCTTTCCTCGGCCCGGAACTGGTCTCCGAAGCGCTGCTGTCTTACGCGCAAAAAGGCGTGCGCTGTCACTACCTGGCGAACATCGACGGCAGCGAGTTCCATGAACTGACCATGAAGTTGCGCGCCGAGACCACGCTGTTCATCGTCTCGTCGAAATCCTTCAACACCCTCGAAACCCTGAAGAACGCCCAGGCTGCCCGTGCCTGGTACCTGGCCCAGGGCGGTTCCGAAGCCGAGCTGTACCGCCACTTCATCGCCGTATCGAGCAATAACGCCGCCGCCGTGGCCTTCGGCATCCGCGAAGAAAACATCTTCCCGATGTGGGATTGGGTCGGCGGGCGCTACTCGCTGTGGTCGGCCATCGGCTTGCCGATCGCCCTGGCCATCGGCATGTCGAACTTCAAGGAATTGCTCTCCGGCGCCTATTCCATGGACCAGCATTTCCAGAGCGCGCCGTTCGAACAGAACATGCCGGTACTGCTGGCGCTGCTGGGCGTGTGGTACGGCAACTTCTGGGGCGCGCAAAGCCACGCGATCCTGCCGTACGACCACTACCTGCGCAACATCACCAAGCACTTGCAGCAACTGGACATGGAATCCAACGGCAAGAGTGTGCGCCAGGACGGCACTCCGGTGTCTACCGACACAGGTCCTGTGATCTGGGGTGGCGTCGGTTGTAATGGTCAGCACGCCTACCACCAGTTGCTGCACCAGGGTACCCAGTTGATCCCGGCAGACTTCATCGTGCCGATCGTCAGCTTCAACCCGGTTTCCGATCACCACCAGTGGCTGTACGCCAACTGCCTGTCCCAGAGCCAGGCACTGATGCTGGGCAAGACCCGCGCCGAAGCCGAAGCGGAACTGCGTGACAAAGGTGCGAGCGAAGAAGACGTGCAGAAACTGGCCTCCCACAAGGTGATCCCGGGCAACCGTCCGAGCAACACCTTGGTGGTCGAACGCATCAGCCCACGTCGCCTTGGCGCATTGGTAGCGCTGTATGAACATAAAGTGTTCGTGCAAAGCGTGGTCTGGGGCATCAACGCTTTCGACCAATGGGGCGTGGAGCTGGGCAAGGAATTGGGCAAGGGCGTCTACAACCGTCTGGTGGGCAGCGAAGAAAGCGCGGCCGAAGACCCTTCGACCCAGGGTTTGATCAACTACTTCCGCGGGCGTCATCGCGGCTGATCCTCAAGTAGTTATCAAGGCCCGCGTTACCTTTGTGGGAGCGAGCCTGCTCGCGATGGCGGTGGATCAGTTGACACAGATGTTGACTGACACAGCGCCATCGCGAGCAGGCTCGCTCCCACAGTTGATTTGTACATGACTTGAACCCTCCGGCTACTCGGCGCATCTTTATGACTTGTCGCAAAAACAAGAATAAGGAACCGTCATGTTCGATATCAGCCAGTACCCCCAAGCCGATGCCGTCCGCCGGGCTGCGCAACTGAGTCAGGACGAGTACACGCGGCTCTACAAAGAATCCATCGAACATCCCAGCGCTTTCTGGGGCGAGCAGGCCACGCGCTTTCTCGACTGGATGACGCCTTGGCAAACCGTCCAGCGCTATGACCTCAAGATCGGCGACGCCACCTGGTTCGCCGGGGGCAAGCTGAACGTCAGCGCCAACTGCATCGACCGCCACCTGGAGACACGTGGCGACCAGACGGCGATCATCTGGGAAGGCGACAACCCCGCCGAATCGGCAGAAATCACCTACAAAAAACTTCATCACCATGTTTGCCGCCTGGCCAACGTGCTGAAAAGCCGCGGCGTGAAGAAAGGCGATCGGGTCTGCATCTACATGCCGATGATCCCTGAGGCGGCCTACGCCATGCTTGCCTGCACACGGATTGGCGCGGTGCATTCGGTGGTGTTCGGCGGTTTTTCACCGGACTCGCTGCGCGACCGGATTCTCGACGCCGATTGCCGCACCGTGATCACAGCCGACGAAGGCGTGCGCGGCGGACGATTCATACCGCTCAAACGCAACGTCGATAAGGCCCTGGAAAGTTGCCCGAACGTCAGCACCGTGCTGGTGGTCGAGCGCACCCAGGGCGAAGTGGCCTGGGTCGAAGGCCGCGACCTGTGGTACCACCAGGCCATGCACGACATGAGCGACGATTGCCCGCCGGAACCGATGGACGCCGAGGACCCGCTGTTCATCCTCTACACCTCCGGCAGCACCGGCAAGCCCAAGGGCGTACTGCACACCACAGGTGGTTATCTGCTGCAAGCGGCGATGACGTTCAAGTACGTGCTCGATTACCGCGACAACGAAGTGTTCTGGTGCACCGCCGACGTCGGTTGGGTCACCGGTCACAGTTACATCGTCTACGGCCCGCTGGCCAACGGCGCCACCACGCTGATCTTCGAAGGCGTACCGAGCTACCCCAGCAGTTCGCGCTTCTGGCAGGTGATCGACAAACATCAAGTCAATATTTTCTACACCGCGCCGACGGCCCTGCGAGCGCTGATGCGCGAAGGTGCCGGACCGTTGCAGGAAACGTCGCGCAAAAGCCTGCGATTGCTCGGCAGCGTCGGTGAGCCGATCAACCCGGAAGCGTGGGAATGGTACTTCAACGTGGTCGGCGAACAGCGCTGCCCGATTGTCGACACCTGGTGGCAGACCGAGACCGGCGGCATCATGCTCAGCCCGCTGGTGAGTGCGCCGCGGCTCAAGCCGGGCTGCGCCACCCGACCGATGTTTGGCGTGCAACCGGTGTTGCTGGATGAAACCGGCAAGGAAATCCATGGCGCCGGCAGCGGTGTGCTGGCGATCAAGGCGAGCTGGCCGGGGCAGATTCGCAGCGTTTATGGCGACCACTCCCGCATGGTCGACACCTATTTCAAGCCCTACCCCGGCTATTACTTCACCGGCGACGGCGCCCGTCGAGACGAAGATGGCGATTACTGGATCACCGGGCGCATCGACGATGTGATCAACGTCTCCGGTCACCGCATCGGCACTGCCGAAATAGAAAGTGCCTTGGTGCTGCACGACAACATCGCCGAAGCGGCAGTGGTCGGTTACCCCCACGACCTCAAAGGCCAGGGCATCTACGCTTTCGTCACGCCGATGGACGGAATCGAGGCCAACGACGCGTTGAAAAAGGAATTGCTGGACCACGTCAGCAAGGAGATCGGCAGCTTCGCCAAACCGGAACTGATCCAGTGGGCGCCGGCACTGCCCAAGACCCGCTCGGGCAAGATCATGCGGCGCATCCTGCGCAAGATTGCCTGCAACGAGCTCGACAGCCTCGGTGATACCTCGACCCTGGCCGATCCAAGCGTGGTGGAGGGGCTGATCGACAAGCGCCTTAATCGCTGAGCGAATGACTCGGTTCCCCTGAGGCATCGAGTCCTTGCGTCGCTGGACTGTGGGAGCACAGCTTGCTCCCACAAATCCCCTCGCCACAGAAACTGCTAAACTCCCGCGCCTCATTTCCTTAAGGCGCGCCCGGCATGTCTTCCTTGAATCAGGCGCTGCGCGCCGCCCTCGATCAGCGTCAGGACCTGCTCGGCCAATTGCACCAGCAAGGCACCGATTGCTATCGCTTGTTCCATGGCAGCCAGGAAGGCGCCCCTGGCCTGACGGTCGACCGCTACGGCCCGCAATTGCTGGTGCAAAGTTTCCATCAGTCACTGGAACGCGATGCCTTGCTGCAATTGCACGGTATCGTCAACGAGTGCCTGGGCCTGGACACCCTGCTGGTCTACAACGATCGCGCCCGGGGCAATTCGCGCGTCGACCGCCAGGACACCGTTTACCAGGCTGACGAAGCCGCCCTGCAAGACCTTGTCGGCCGTGAATGGGGTCTGAACTACCGCGTGCGCGGGCGCCATGCCGGGCAGGATCCATTGCTGTTTCTCGACCTGCGCAACGCCCGGGGCTGGGTCAAGGAACACAGCCGTCACAAAAGCGTGCTGAACCTGTTCGCCTACACCTGCGGCGTCGGCCTGAGCGCCGCGGCCGGTGGCGCGCGCGAGGTGTGCAACCTGGACTTTGCCGAAGGCAACCTGGCGGTGGGGCGCGAGAACGGTTTGCTCAACCCTGATCTGCCGCCCATGGATTTCGTGCAATCGGATTACTTCCCGGCCATCCGCCAACTGGCCGGCCTGCCCATCAGTCAGCGACGCGGGCAGAAGCTGCCAGGTTATGTGCGCCTGGAGCAACGCCAATACGACCTGGTGCTGCTCGACCCGCCCGCCTGGGCCAAGAGCGCGTTCGGCACTGTCGACCTCTTGCGCGATTACCAGAGCCTGCTCAAGCCGGCGCTGCTCACCACCGCTGAAAATGGCGTGCTGATCTGCTGCAACAACCTGGCAAAAGTCTCCATGGACGACTGGCGCGAGCAGGTGCTGCGCTGCGCGGAAAAGGCCGGCCGCCCGGTGCGCGAATGGAAAATACTGACACCCGGCAGCGATTTCCCCTCGCTGGACCAGCAGCCGCCACTCAAGACGTTGATCCTTCAGCTCTGAACCAGCGGTTCAACTCCTACGCCGAAAACGGACAAATCTGATAAATCACAGTGGCTTCGGAACCGTAAACGCATGCCATACTCCAAGGCACTCCGAATTCACACCAGATGAAGCCGCACATGCCCAAAGGATTGATTCGCGCTTTCGGCGCCCTGTTGACCGTACTGGCCCTCTACAGCCTGCTGGGTTTTCTGATATTACCCGGTGTCGCCTTGCGGATCGCCAATCAACAACTGGCCGACCATGCAACGGTGCCAGCCCAGATTCAGCGTATCGAGCTCAATCCCTTCAGCCTCGAAGTCACGCTTTGGGGCCTGAATGTCGGCGAACCGGGCAAGGAGCAGGTCGCCTTCGAACGGCTGTACACCAACCTGCAGCTCGACAGCCTCTGGTCCGGCGCCCTGCACCTGACCGATATCGAGCTGGACAAGCCCAAGACCGAGATCATGTTCGCCAAGGACGGTCAGTTGAACCTGTTGGGCCTGTTCAAGCTGCCGGCCAGCGAACCCACCCCGGCCGACCCCGACGCCAAGCCGTTTCCCCTGCGAATCGACCGGATCAAACTGGCGGGCGGTTACCTGCATTTTCAGGACCTGCGTCCCAGCGAGCCCATCGAGTTTCTGTACGACACCCTTGATTTCGAGCTCAAGAACCTCAGCACACTGCCCGACGACAACGCCGACATGACCCTGGTGGCCGTCAGCCCTCAAGGCGGCCGGGTCGACTGGACCGGCAACTTCAGCCTCACGCCGATCGCCTCCGAGGGCAAGATCAAAGTCACCGACGGCCAGATGAAAGTCTGGTGGCCCTACGTACGCGACGCGGTACCGCTGGTGCTGGAAAACGGCGTGCTGAACCTGAGTACCGACTACAAGCTCAACCTGGCCAAGGGCACCGAACTGCTGCTTAACAACGTGGCCGTCAGCGTGGCCCCCTTCTCCATCAAGGCGCCGGATGGCCGTCCATTGGCGAAGCTCGAACGCCTGGATGTGAGTGATACAACCGTCGACCTGGCCAAGCAACAAGTCATCGTCGGCAAGATCCGCAGCCAGAAGCTGGAAACCTGGGCCGCGCGCGAGGCGGATGGGCAACTGGACTGGCAAAAACTCTTCGCCAGTCAGCCGGCCAAACCGCAGGTCAAGGTCGAAACGGCGTCGGCCCCGGCAGCCGCCGACTCGCCCAAGCCTGAACCCCAGGCACCGAGCAAGCCCTGGCAGGTGCTGTTGAAGGACGTGCAACTGCGCAATTACCAGGTGCACCTGGCCGACCGTCAGGCGCAACCTGCCGTGGCCCTGGACGTGGGCCCGCTGAACCTCGACCTGCAGAACTACGACACCCTCAACGGCTCACCCTTTACCCTCAAGCTGGATACCGGGATAGGCAAACAGGGCAAGATCCTGGCTGACGGCGAGGTCAACCTGAACCCGATCACCGCCCGGCTCAAGGTCAAGACCCAGGACATCGACCTGCGGGTCGCCCAGGCCTACATCAACCCGTTCATTAGCCTGGAACTGCGCTCCGGGATGCTCGGCAGCGACCTGGCGGTGGACCTCAAGAGCACCGAGCCGCTGGCATTCGCCGTCACCGGTCGCGCCCAGGTCGATCAACTGCACACCCTCGATACCCTCAGGACCCGGGACTTCATCAAGTGGAAACAGTTGGTGCTCGAAGGGCTCAACTATCAGCACGGCGACAGCCTGTCGATCGACAAGGTCAACCTGTACCAGCCTTACGCGCGATTCATGATCAACCCAGACCGCACCACCAACGTCGATGACCTGCTGATCCCGCAACCGGCCGACAGTGGTACGAACAACAGCCCGGCAAAACCGGCATCCCAGGAGAAACCGCTGGGCATCCACGTCGGCGGCATTGCCATCAACGATGGCTCGGCCAACTTCGCCGACTTCAGCCTGACGCCGAACTTCGCCACGGCTATCCAGCAGCTCAACGGCCAGATCGGCACCATCGACAGCCGCCAGGCCAAGCCGGCCACCGTGGACATCAACGGCAAGGTCGACCGCTACGCGCCTGTCACCATCAAAGGGGCGCTCAACCCCTTCGACCCGATGGCCAGCCTCGACATCGCCACCAGTTTCAAACGGGTCGAACTGACGACCCTGACACCCTATTCCGGCAAATTCGCCGGCTATCGCATCCGCAAGGGCCGACTCAACCTCGACCTGCACTACCGGATCACCAAAGGCAAGTTGCTGGCCGACAACAAAGTGGTGGTCGAGCAACTGCAACTGGGGGAAAAGGTCGACAGCCCGGACGCCGTGAGCCTGCCGCTCAAGCTGGCCGTCGCGCTGCTGAAGGATTCCGAAGGCAGGATTTCCATCGAGCTGCCGGTTTCCGGCGACCTCAATGACCCGCAATTCAGCGTGATGCCAATTGTCTGGCAAACCCTGCGCAACCTGGTGGTACGGGCGGCCCAGGCGCCATTCAAACTCATCGGTGGGCTGGTGGCCGGGGGTGCCTCGCAAGACTTGGGCAGCGTGTCATTCGCCCCGGGCTCAAGCGAACTGAACCCGGACAACGAAGGCACGCTGCTCAAGTTGTCCGAAGCCCTCGGTAAACGTCCGGAGTTGCGCCTGGAGATCGAAGGCACCGCCGCCCAAAGCAGCGACGGTCCGCTGCTCGCCGCCCAGCGTCTGGAACGCGAATACCAGTACAACTACTACAAGATGCTGCAGCGCAGAGGCGACAAAGTCCCTGCCAAGGCCTCGCTGCTGGAGGTGCCCGAGGATGAAAAGGCACCGCTGCTCGAAGGCATCTATCGCACCCGTCTCAAGACCCAGCCACCGGTCGAATGGACGCAACTGGATAAAAAGGCCCGCACGGAAAAACTGCGCGAAGGCGTGATCTCGTTCTGGAGTGGCAACGAAGTGCTGTTGCGCCAGCTGGGACAGGAGCGCGCCAGCAGCATCAAGGATTTCCTGGTGGACAAAGGGCAATTGGCCGATGACCGTGTGTATTTCATCGACGCCAGCCTCGGTCAGGCCGAAAGCGACGGGCGCGTGATCACCCCCATGCATCTGGACGCCGAATAAGATGAAACGTCTGTACGGGCTTAGCCTGATCTTGCTGCTCGCCAGCGGCCAGACGTCGGCAGCCGATACATTGCGCTGTGGCAGCCAGTTGATCAGCGTCGGTGACCGCTCCAGCGAAGTCCTGCAAAAATGCGGGCAACCCGCGGCGCGGGATGACCTGGGCTACAAACGCAGCGTCAATCGCCGGGAAGAATACCCGGTGGAAGAATGGACCTACGGCCCCAACAGTGGCATGTACCAGTACCTGCGTTTCGAGGGGAATCGGTTGGTGCAGATCACCAGCAAGCGGGGGCGCTGAGCGGTTCTGTCATTCAGGTTGAGATGGCGTGGGATGTGCCGCCGCCAATCGCGAGCAGGCTCCCTCCCACATTCGAACGCATCTTGCCGAAGAAGCTCGTCCACTGTGGGAGCGAGCCTGCTCGCGAAATCGGCCAGTCGATTTCCCAGATGGGTCCCTGAATACTTTTCCATTGCGCAATAGAACAGGCCCCCGGCACGAATGCCGGGGGCCTGTAATGGCCACTTCCGTGTGGCCTTCGCATGAACTCCAAAGCAACGGCAAACGTATGTCTCAGCCCGCTTGCCGTGCCTTCTCCCGGTCCAGGCGAGAAGCCTTGAGTCTTACTCGGATTTCAGGCCGTCAGCCGAAACGTCTCGGACGCCTTTGATTTTCTTGGTAATCGCCACGGCGGTGTCTTTTTGCGCGTCGGTCAGGACAGTAGTCGACGACAGCGACACTACGCCTTTATTGGTTTCTACCTTGATATCGGAACCTGGGATGCCTTTTTCAGTGACCAGATCGGCTTTGACCTTGGTGGTGATCCAGGTATCAGAAACATCTTCTTTGGCTTCTGTCACTTCACCAGCAGCCAGCATCATCGGAGCCTGAGTTGCTTGAGTGGTCTCGGCGAAAGCGCTAGCCATGGTCAGAGTCAGGGCGGTGGCAGCTGCGGCAGTGATAGCGAACTTCTTCATACGAGTAACTCCTGTTTTTCTCAAAAACTGCCGGAGGTGTTTCCCGGCAGGGTTATCAGGAGTAGTGCGAAGGCTGTGCCAGTTTTCACGAATTAATTAATTCTTTTAAAATCAAATAGTTAAGCGAAACGGCAATTTTCACAATCATGCAAAATGCATGGCCTGCTGATTTGGGACATGCAAGTTGCGGCTTTTTCGGCGCTCCCTAAGTTTATGAATTGTTGAGGTTTTCCTGGGCAAGGGGAAAAGCCCCTCGCCACCGGCTCAACCAGACCCAAAATCAGGGTGCAGCGGCCCCCGTGCAACCGGCGGGCAAGAATTCCTGGACGGCCGTCGAAGCGCAGGTCCAGACACCGGCTGCTGAACGGGAAAGGGTGATTGCCTTGCCGAGAACGGGAGCTGGCGCATTCAGCAGGGTGCATGCAATGGTTCCGGTTCCGTCCGCTGCAGTACCTGAAGCGGTCAGGGTGCAATTGCTGGTGGGCGATGTTCCGCCGATGTTGGCTAACGTCGGGTTGGTTCCCTGGTTCATGACGTCCTCGAACGGCACCTTCAACGCGGAGACTTCCGCCAGCCCCGCCGTAGCTTTCGCCCGCGCTTGATACTTGGAATACTGCGGCAACGCAAACGTCGCCAGGATGCCGATGATCGCCACAACGATCAGCAACTCGATCAAGGTAAAACCGTTTTGCTTATTCATAGATAATCTCCAAAGCATGAGGTGGAGTCTCATGACCTGAGGAGGCCATTGCATGGCATGTGCCAACCCTGTCGCGCCCGCTGGCAAGGGACTTCGACCCGCCGCGTCCCTATGTCCTACCCCAACAAGCGCACTATCTGACGTTTTTTGTCACTGCGCCCCGCTGGTTTGGTCTGGATGCTTGACTAGGCTATAAGTCATGAACTGTCCGCGTCCGGAATTCCCATGAATGACATCGCCTTAAGCGGTCTGGCCAAGCAATTGGTACTGGCCGAACTGATCACCGAGCAAAGTGCGCAGCAGGCGTACCAACAAGCCCAAAGCAGTCGCATGCCCCTGGTCAGTTACCTGGTGCAGAACAAACTGGTCCAGAGTCGCCAGGTGGCGGAAATTGCCTCGGAGCATTTCGGCGTGGCCCTGCTGGACCTCAACAGCCTGGACAAGGAAACCCAACCCACCGGCCTTGTCAGCGAAAAACTGGTGCGCCAGCACCACGCCCTGCCGCTGTGGCGGCGTGGCAACAAGCTGTTCGTGGGCATCTCCGACCCCACCAATCACCAGGCCATCAATGACATTCAGTTCAGCACCGGCTTGACCACCGAAGCCATTCTGGTGGAGGACGACAAGCTCAGCGACGCCATCGAAAAGTTTTTCGAATCCACCAGCACCGGCCTGGAAGGCATGGGCGATGTCGACCTCGACGGCCTGGACATCGAGTCGATCGATGATCACAAGCAAGACTCCATCGCCGGCCAGGACACCGACGATGCGCCGGTGGTGCGGTTCGTCAACAAGATGCTGCTGGACGCGATCAAGGGCGGCTCCTCCGACCTGCACTTTGAACCCTATGAAAAAATCTACCGGGTGCGGGTGCGTACCGACGGCATGCTGCGAGAGGTGGCCCGCCCGCCGATCCAGTTGGCCACCCGCATCGCCGCGCGCCTGAAGGTCATGGCCAGCCTTGATATTTCCGAGCGGCGCAAACCCCAGGACGGGCGCCTGAAAATGCGCCTGTCGAAAAACAAGTCCATCGACTTCCGGGTCAACACCCTGCCGACGCTCTGGGGTGAAAAAGTGGTGATCCGGATCCTCGACCCCTCCAGCGCGCAGATGGGTATCGATGCCCTGGGCTACGAGCCGGACCAGAAAGAGCTGTACATGGCGGCGCTCAAACAACCACAAGGGTTGATTCTGGTGACCGGGCCCACCGGCTCTGGCAAAACTGTGTCGCTCTATACCGGGCTCAATATCCTCAACACTGTGGACATCAATATTTCCACCGCTGAGGATCCGGTGGAAATCAACATGGAAGGCATCAACCAGGTCAACGTGAATCCGCGCCAGGGTCTGGATTTCGCCCAGGCCCTGCGCTCGTTCCTGCGCCAGGACCCGGACGTGATCATGGTGGGCGAGATCCGCGACCTGGAAACCGCCGAAATCGCCATCAAGGCCGCCCAGACCGGACACATGGTGCTCTCCACCCTGCACACCAACAGCGCCGCCGAAACCCTGATCCGCCTGCACAACATGGGCATTCCCGGCTTCAACATCGCCACGGCGGTCCACCTGATCATCGCCCAGCGACTGGCGCGCAAGCTGTGCCCGCATTGCAAAAGGGCCATCGAGATTCCCGAAGAAACCCTGCTCAAGGAAGGCTTCCCCCGGGAACGCATCGGCTCGTTCACGATCTATGAGCCGGTCGGTTGCGAACAGTGCAACAACGGCTACAAGGGGCGCGTGGGGGTTTACGAAGTGGTCAGGAATACGCCCGAGCTGCAACGGCTGATCATGGCCGAGGGCAACTCGTTGGAAATCGACCTGCAAATGCGCAAGGACGGTTTTAATGACCTACGCGCCTCGGGACTGCTCAAAGTGATGCAAGGCATCACCAGCCTCGAAGAAATCAACCGGGTCACCAAGGATTGAACATGGCGGTCAAGGCAATAAAAACCGACGTTTACACGTGGGAAGGCAAAGACCGCAAAGGCACGAAAATGACCGGCGAACTGACTGGGCAGAGCCCGGCCCTGGTCAAGGCCCAGTTGCGCAAACAAGGCATCAACCCAGGCAAGGTTCGCAAGAAGTCCACCTCGATATTCAGCAAGGGCAAGCGTATCAAGCCATTGGATATCGCCCTGTTCACTCGGCAGATGGCGACCATGCTCAAGGCCGGAGTGCCCTTGTTGCAGGCGTTCGACATCATTGGCGAAGGCTTCGACAACGCCAACATGCGCAAGCTGGTGGACGAGGTGAAACAGGAAGTCGCCGCCGGCAACAGCTTCGCCGCGTCGTTGCGCAAGAGCCCGCAGTACTTCGACGAACTGTACTGCAACCTGGTGGACGCCGGTGAACAGGCCGGCGCCCTGGATACGCTGCTGGAGCGCGTCGCGACCTACAAGGAAAAAAGCGAAGCCCTCAAGGCCAAGATCAAGAAAGCCATGACCTACCCCGCGGCCGTGGTGCTCGTCGCCGCCGTGGTCACGGGTATTCTGCTGGTCAAGGTGGTGCCGCAGTTCGAATCGGTATTCTCCGGGTTCGGCGCCCAACTGCCGGCCTTCACGGTGATGGTCATCGGCCTGTCGGAGTTCATGCAGCAGTGGTGGTGGATGCTGCTGGGCGGCGCGGTGGCGGCGTTCTTCGGTGTCAAACATGCACTCAAGCGCTCCCAGGGCTTGCGTGACTGGCGCGATAAATGGCTGCTCAAACTGCCGCTGATCGGCACCCTGATGTACAAATCCGCCGTGGCCCGCTACGCCCGGACCCTGTCCACGACATTCGCGGCCGGCGTGCCGCTGGTGGAAGCCCTGGACTCGGTATCAGGCGCCACCGGTAACGTGGTGTTCAAACGCGCGGTACAACGCATCCGGCAGGATGTCTCGACCGGCATGCAATTGAATTTTTCCATGCGTGCTTCAGGCATATTCCCGAACATGGCGATCCAGATGACCGCCATCGGCGAGGAGTCCGGCGCGCTGGACGACATGCTCGACAAAGTGGCGAGCTTTTATGAAGCCGAGGTGGACAATCTGGTGGACAATCTCACCAGCCTGATGGAACCGTTCATCATGGTGGTCCTGGGGGTGGTCGTCGGCGGCCTGGTGGTTGCCATGTACCTGCCCATCTTTCAACTCGGCTCTGCGATCTGACATGCCCCTGACTGAGTTTTTCGCACTGTATCCCCTGGCCTTTGTGCTCGCCGCGTTGTTGCTCGGACTGATCATCGGCAGTTTCCTCAACGTCCTGGTGTGGCGCCTGCCCAAGATGCTCTCGCGCGAATGGCGGCTGCAAGCCCATGACTTGCTGGGCCTGCCCGCCGAAGCCCCTGGCCCGGTCTACAACCTGATGCTGCCGCATTCCCAGTGCCCGCACTGCGGCCACCGCATCCGGGCCTGGGAAAACATTCCGCTATTGAGTTACCTGGCATTGCGCGGTCGTTGCTCCAGTTGTGCCGCGCCCATCGGCCGGCGCTATCCCCTGACCGAACTGGCCTGCGGCATCCTGTCGGCGTTCGTCGCCTGGTATTTCGGCTTTGGCTGGCAGGCCGCAATGGTGATGGTGCTGACCTGGGGCCTACTGGGCATGAGCCTGATCGATGCCGAGCACCAATTGTTGCCCGACACCCTGGTGCTGCCGTTGTTGTGGCTGGGCTTGATCGTCAACAGCTTCGGGTTGTTCGTCCCCTTGAATCAGGCGATGTGGGGCGCCGTGGCCGGCTATCTGGCGCTGTGGTCGGTGTTCTGGGTGTTCAAATTGATCACTGGCAAGGAAGGCATGGGCTACGGGGATTTCAAGCTGCTGGCGATGCTGGGCGCCTGGGGCGGCTGGCAGATCCTGCCGCTGACGTTGCTGTTGTCATCGCTGGTGGGCGCCGTTATCGGGGTCATTGTGCTGCGCCTGCGTGATGCTCCGACATCGACGCAAATCCCCTTTGGGCCCTATCTGGCCATTGCCGGCTGGATTGCCTTGCTCTGGGGTGGTCAAATAACCGACTTCTATTGGCAGTCTGTCGGTTCCTAATGTCGATTTTAATGAATAGCCCCGCAGAAAAACCCTGGATTCTCGGCCTGACTGGCGGTATCGGCAGCGGCAAAAGCGCGGCGGCCCAGCACTTTATCGACCTGGGCGTACACGTCGTCGACGCCGATCACGCGGCCCGCTGGGTGGTCGAACCCGGACGCCCGGCGCTGGCCAAGATCGCCGAACATTTTGGCCCCGGCGTATTGCAGGCCGACGGCACACTGGACCGAGCGGCGCTGCGCCAACTGATTTTCGAGAATGCCGAGCAACGCCGCTGGCTCGAGGCGCTGCTGCATCCGTTGATCGCCGAGGAAATCGCTCATCATCTGGCCCAGGCACAATCACCCTACGCGATTCTGGTGTCGCCGCTGTTGATCGAGTCCGGCCAGTACGCCATGACCCAGCGGATCCTGGTGATCGATGTACCGGAACAACTACAGATCGAACGCACCTTGCAGCGCGACAAGACCAGCGAGCAACAGGTCCAGGCGATCCTCAAGGCCCAGTCCAGCCGTCAGGATCGCTTGAGCCATGCCGACGACGTGGTGGTCAATGACCGCGACCTCGCCTGGCTGCACAGCGAGGTCGAGCGCCTGCATCACTTTTACCTTACTTTGCGTGGAGGCCAGTCATGAGCCAAACCCCAACCGTTGATTGCCCAACCTGTGGCGCCCCTGTGGAATGGAGCCCGGAAAACACCTTCCGGCCCTTCTGCTCCGACCGCTGCAAACTGATCGACCTGGGCGCCTGGGCGTCGGAAGAACACAAGATCCCGGTCAGCCCCGATGCCGAGGACGACCTGTTCAGCGAAGAGTTCGAGCCTCGCCACTAGGGAGCCATGAGTTTCCCCACCGCGTTGTCGCCTTAAGGCCGCATGAAGCCGTAGTCCTGTTCATCGTCGAGATTCTCCGCCAGGAAACTCAGTTCATCGGCCAGGTCTTCAGCACTGCGCACCGCCTTGCTCTGCTGCACGATCGCACTGAGCAAGGCCCGCAGGCTAAGGCCCGGGTCGAAGCCGATTTCCACTGCCGCATCCTGGCTGCGCCTGATCTCTTGTCTCGCCCACTCATAAACACTCATGGTTGTGCTCCTGGAATTTTTCCAGAGCATGAAGCGCACCCGGCTGCTCAGCCTTGATGTGAATCAAGGCTTGTCGTCATCCTTCCAGGGGGCCGACAGATAGCGCGTACGGTTGAAGGTCTCCAGCCATTCGGGGCTGAACACCACCAACGCACTGACCACCATGCCGTTGATAAACGCCTCGGGAAAGATGATCAGCCAGAGGTAGCCGATGAAATCTTCCAGCCAGTAAGGCATGGCGAACACCCCGTCGTACCACAGCAGGCCAAGCCCCACCAGCAGGCACAACAACGCCGAAAGCGCGGCGGCGAGAAATCCCGAACAGAAGATGTACACGAACAGATTGCGCGGTTGGGCGCGTTCCACCAGGATCGCGCAGCACTCGGTGACCAGCACCGGCAGCAAAATCAGCAACGCACCGTTGATACCCACCGCCGCCATGTCCTGGCGTCCCAGCAGCACCAGGGCCAGCTGGGCGCAAAGGCCGCCGAGAATCGCCAGCGGCCAGTCCAGCAGCAGTGTCACGGCGGTCATGCCGATGAAGTGATACGAGACGCCGGTATCGAAATCCCGTCGCACCAGCCACAACATGAACACGGCCAGGACTGTGCCGAACAGCAAGTGCTGGCGACGGCTGTCGGTGAACAGCTCCACCCATGGCGCCCGTGCTACGGCCCAGGCCAGCACCGGCACATAAATCAGCCAGCCGACCGTCAACGTCTGCGCAGACAGCAGTTCGGCACCGATCATGGCGCTACTCCTCTGGCTTGTCCTTGCATCAAAGACTCCATGATCACCTCAGGATTCAAGCCAGCAGTCTACACCCCACCCTTAACCGGCCATAAATCAATGCAACGCTTCCAGCTTGTCGCAATTGAACGCTAAGCTTGGGCTCATGGATGATTCAGATTATTTACGCCTGCTGACCATCGCGGCCGAGCAAGCCAACGCCTTTCTCTCCAATGCCCGCAAATGGGAGCGTGAGCGTTGGGTCTGCCAGCGTCTGCTGCAAGGGCTGAACGTACCCTATCGCGCCGACGAGTTCGCCCCTGCGGGAGAGCCGCCGGACGTATTGTTTCGCGATGCCAACTTCGAGGTGTTTTTTGTCCTCGACGAAGGCCGTCGCCTCAATGACGAATGGCGCGACGAGCTGCAGCGCCGCCGTAGCGCTTTCTCCCTGAGCCAACTGGTGCGCCGCGAAGCCAAGCCCCGACGCATCCCGGCCAATGAATTCCTGCTGCGCCTGGCCCCGACCCTGCGCAAGAAAGCCCACAACTACACCGAACGCGGCATGGATCTGGGGGAGCTGGACATCATCGCCTTCGCCAGCCTCAAGCGCGAAGTGCTGGACCTCAACAGCCATTTCCCGCCGCCGACCGAATACCTGCGCCAGGGTTGGCGCTCGCTGTCGCTGGTGGGGCCGACGTTTGCCCGGGTGCTGTTCGCCCATCCCGATGCGCCGGATTTCCTGCGCAGCAATCTGGGGCGCAGCATCGTGTTCGATGTCGGGATCAGCCTGTGAGCCCGTTGCAGGAACTGATTGCCGCTGTGCCCCAGCAAGGCCGCGTACGCTGGATAGGCGTGCGACCCCAGGGCCATGCACCCATGATTGCACTGGACGCCGTGGAGGCACGCCTGGAAGCCGGTCTGACGGGCGATCATGCCCGTCCCGGCGTGCGCAATGCCCGGCAAGTCACCTTGATTCAGTGGGAACACCTGGCCGTGATCGGTTCACTGATGGGCCGCCCGGTGGATCAGCCGGTGTTGCCGCAAGAGCTGCGACGCAACCTGGTGGTCAGCGGTATCAATCTGTTCAGCCTCAAGGGCCGGCGCTTTCGCATCGGCCAGGCCATCTTCGAAACCACCGGCTGGTGCCAGCCGTGCGCGCGACTGGAGCGCAACCTCGGCGAAGGGACGTTCCAGGCCGTGCGCGGCCATGGCGGAATCACCGCACGGGTGTTAAAAAGTGGAATCATTCGCCTGGACGACAGCTTGAGTGTCGAACCTGTTCCGGCGAGCGGCTACGCTGCTTTCAATGCCGGATAGCCAGACGCTGTAGCGTCTATACCTTTCGCAACGTCTACCTGCCGAGGCCTTTATGACCAGCCGCCTGAACCCGGAAGACCAGAAGCATGTCGAAGAGTACCTGCAACTGTCCCAGCACCGAGTCGAGCGCCGGCCTTTCCGGCCGTGGATGCTCCTGGTGGTGGTACTGGCCATCACCATCGGCCTGGGCCTGTTGAGCCGACTGATCAGTTACCTGACGCTATGAGCCGCTTGATGCTCGCGCGGGTAACGGCACCGATTTCCTTTAGCCTTGCGAGATATCCCCATGACTCATCGTATTGTCATCGTTGGCGGCGGCGCCGGCGGTCTGGAGTTGGCTACCCGTCTGGGTAAGACTCTGGGCAAGCGCGGCACGGCCAGTGTGATGCTGGTCGACGCGAACCTGACCCATATCTGGAAACCGCTGTTGCACGAAGTGGCTGCCGGTTCCCTGAACTCCTCCGAAGACGAACTCAACTACGTCGCCCAGGCAAAATGGAACCATTTCGGGTTCCAGCTGGGGCGCATGAGCGGTCTGGATCGCGAGCGCAAGAGCATCCAGCTGGCCGCCACCTATGACGAGGCGGGCCTGGAACTACTGCCGGCTCGTGAACTGGGTTACGACACTCTGGTGATCGCCGTCGGCAGCACCACCAATGACTTCGGCACCGAAGGCGCGGCGCAGCATTGCCTGTTCCTCGACACGCGCAAACAGGCCGAGCGTTTCCATCAGCAATTGCTCAACCATTATCTGCGCGCCCATGC
>NZ_WUUD01000028.1:48579-49217 GCF_009831705.1 Pseudomonas sp. PICF6
AGCGTTGCCATCGTCGGCGCCGGTGCGACGGGGGTTGAACTGGCGGCCGAGCTGCACAACGCCGCCCATGAGCTGGCAGCCTATGGCCTGGACCGGATCAAACCGGAGAACATGCACATCACCCTGATCGAAGCCGGACCGCGAGTCCTGCCGGCCTTGCCGGAGCGCATCGGCGGCCCTGTGCACAAGACCCTGGAGAAACTTGGGGTCAATGTCATGACCAACGCCGCTGTTGGCCAGGTGACAGCCGACAGCCTGATCACCGTCGATGGCAAGGTCATCGACGCGAGCCTGAAAGTCTGGGCCGCCGGGATTCGCGCCCCGGACTTCCTCAAGGAAATCGACGGTCTGGAGACCAACCGGATCAACCAGCTGCAGGTGCTGCCGACGCTGCAGACCACCCGTGACGAGAACATCTTCGCCTTCGGCGATTGCGCCGCCTGCCCGCAACCCGGCAGCGATCGCAACGTTCCGCCCCGTGCCCAGGCCGCGCATCAGCAAGCCTCGCTGCTGGCCAAATCCCTGAAGCTGCGGATCGAAGGCAAGGCCCTGCCGGAATACAAATACACCGACTACGGTTCATTGATTTCGCTGTCGCGCTTCTCAGCGGTGGGTAACTTGATGGGCAACCTGACCGG
>NZ_WUUD01000028.1:49227-51303 GCF_009831705.1 Pseudomonas sp. PICF6
TGTGATGCTCGAAGGCTGGCTGGCGCGGATGTTCTATGTCTCGCTGTACCGCATGCACCAGATGGCGCTGTACGGCATGTTCCGCACGGCCATGCTGATGCTGGGCAGCAAGATCGGGCGTGGGACCGAGCCTCGGCTGAAGCTGCATTGAGTCAGCAGTACTGACATCGAATGCTCCACCGTCATCGCGAGCAAGCTCGCTCCCACAGTTGATCGCGGTCATCCTGTGGGAGCGAGCTTGCTCGCGATGGGGGCGGTACAGTCAATACTTGAGCTCGGGCAGGATCACTGTCCGAGCCATCCATCGATCAAACCTGAAACCGCTGCACCATGGTGCGCAATGAATTCGCCAGTTGCGACAACTCATGGCTGGACGCGCTGGTCTGGTCCGCACCGGTGGCCGAGCGCACCGACAGATCCCGAATGTTCACCAGGTTGCGATCCACCTCCCGAGCCACTTGCGCCTGTTCTTCAGCGGCGCTGGCGATCACCAGATTGCGTTCGTGGATCTCGTTGACCGACGCCGTGATGGTCTGTAGCGCCTCCCCTGCCCGCTCCGCCATTGCCAGAGTGCTGGCGGCACGACTGGAGCTGGCCTGCATCGAATCCAGCGCCTGGGTGGCGCCGCTGCGCATGCCCTGGACCATCTGCTCGATTTCCTGGGTCGATTGCTGCGTGCGATAAGCCAGCGCCCGCACCTCATCGGCCACCACCGCAAACCCACGACCGCTTTCGCCAGCCCGGGCCGCCTCGATGGCCGCGTTGAGGGCCAGCAGGTTGGTCTGCTCGGCGATGGCCCGGATCACGTCCAGCACCTTGCCGATATCCTGCGATTGGTTGGCCAGGGACTGCACCAGGCCGCCAGTCACCTGCACATCACTGGCCAGGGCGCCGATGGCGTCGACCGTGTCGCTGACCCGCTGCTGCCCAAGGGACGCCGACTCACTGGACTGACGCGTGGCATCGGAGGTGGAAACCGCATTGCGCGCGACTTCCTCCACGGCGGTGGTCATCTCGGTGACGGCGGTGGCGGCCTGTTCAATTTCGTTATTCTGCTGTTGCAGGCTGTGGGTGCTATCGACCGTGACCGCGTTCAGCTCATCGGCGGCGGTCGCCAGTTGGGTAGCTGAGCCGCTGATGCCCTGCAAGGTTTCACGCAGGTTCTGCTGCATGGTCGCCAGCGCCTTGAGTAAGCGGCTGACTTCGTCGCTGCCGTGGGTCTTGATCGGTCGGGTCAGGTCACCTCGGGCGACGTTTTCGGCGGCATTCAACGCCTCGCCCAAAGGCTTGACGATACTGCGAGTAAGCAGCATGGCCAGGGCCACCGTCGCCAAGGCGGCGAGCACAATGAACAGGCTGACGATCATCCGGGAATTGACGTAGTGTTCCTGGGATTTCTGGCTCTCGATGGAGACTTGTCTGGAGAACAGTTCCGCCAGATCGTTGAGCTGTTTGCCGGAACCGTCCACCACGGTCTTCATGTCCACCAGCAGCAGCTTGATCAACTCGTCCCGACGCCCCTGCTCTGCCAGGGCGAAGGATTGGGCGATGCCCGTGCGGTAAGCGGCAAAGGTTTGCTTGAACTGGTCATAAAGCGCCTTGCCTTCAGGCGTGGTGACGAGCTTTTCGTAACTGGCGATTTTTTCGCTCAGTTCTTTGTCGCGGGTGTCCATTTGCCCACGGTACACCGGGATGTTCTTCGGGTCCTGGTCCAGGGCCATGCGCAGGGAAATGGTGCGGATGCGCAACATCAATTCACGGATCTCGTCACCGCCGCGAATACTGGGCAACCACTGGGTTTCTACCGCGACTTCACTGTCACGGATACTCGACATCTGTCCTAGCGCAAACACCCCGAGCAACGCCACCAGCACGGCGATCAAAGCGAAACCCAACGCGGCACGGGGGCGATATTCAGTTGACGAAGAACCATGGGGAGCGCCTTTTTTATTTTGGCCTGAAGTGGGGCCATGCCCCTGTCGGTGGGTTATCGGCAAGTTGTACGATGACTTAAGGCAATCTGCTTTATCGCAGGCAAAAAAAATCCCCGTATCTTTCGATACGAGGATTTTTAAT
>NZ_WUUD01000028.1:51313-62118 GCF_009831705.1 Pseudomonas sp. PICF6
CTCCTGACATCCTGCTCCCAAAGCAGGCGCGCTACCGGACTGCGCTATACCCCGGTAAAAAAAAGGCGACCTTCGCAAGTCGCCTTCCTCGATCAGCGCTTTTGGCCTCTGATCTTAAGATTCGATTCCAGCAAACTGGTTTCAAAAATGGTGGGTCGTGTGGGATTCGAACCTACGACCAATTGGTTAAAAGCCAACTGCTCTACCAACTGAGCTAACGACCCAAAAATGGTCGGGGTAAGGGGATTCGAACTCCTGACATCCTGCTCCCAAAGCAGGCGCGCTACCGGACTGCGCTATACCCCGATTGAAATGGCTCCGTGACCAGGACTCGAACCTGGGACCCAATGATTAACAGTCATTTGCTCTACCGACTGAGCTATCACGGAACTGATATTTCAAGTTACTGCTATTTGAAGCTACAACATTGAAGCCAGCTTCAACCTCTTCTACCCGTTCGCATCGCTGCGTTCGTGTGTCTGAGGCGCGCTATTCTACAATCTTAAAAACCTCTGTCAACCCCTTAAATTGCTTTCAAGACAATGATTTGCAACTTATTTCGGGTTGCTTCTCACAGAGAAGTGGCCCTTGGGGGTGACGTACTGCGGGGCGCACTTTACAAGCCTTTTCCTTTGAGTTCAACGGCCTGATGAAAAAAATGGCCTCGCAGTGCGAGGCCATTCCAATCACCCGATCCGCAGGCTTTCAGTTGAAGACGATTTCGTCGTTCTCCACCGTGCCGGTCACGGTTTCGCCCGGCATGAAGCGCCCGGACAGAATCAACTGTGCCAGCGGGTTTTCGATCCAGCGCTGGATGGCACGTTTGAGTGGCCGCGCGCCATAGACCGGGTCGTAACCCACCGCGATCAGCTTATCCAGTGCCTCGTCACTCAATTGCAGCTTCAGCTCGCGCTCGGTCAGGCGGCTGCGCAGACGTCCCAGCTGGATCTCGGTGATGCCCGCGATCTGATCACGAGCCAGCGGCTCGAAGATCACCACTTCGTCCACCCGGTTGATGAACTCCGGTCGGAAGTGAGTGGAGATTGCATCCATCACCGCCGCGCGTTGCGCCTCGCGATCACCCACCAGCTCCTGGATCTGCGCCGAGCCCAGGTTGGAGGTCATCACGATCACGGTATTGCGGAAGTCCACCGTGCGTCCGTGGCTGTCGGTCAAACGACCATCCTCCAGCACTTGCAGCAGGATGTTGAACACATCCGGGTGGGCCTTCTCGACTTCATCGAGCAGGATCACCGAGTACGGCTTGCGTCGCACAGCCTCGGTCAGGTAACCGCCCTCTTCATAGCCGACATAGCCCGGTGGTGCGCCGATCAGCCGCGCCACGGAATGTTTCTCCATGAACTCGGACATGTCGATGCGCACCATGGCCTCTTCGGTGTCGAAGAGAAACTCGGCCAGCGCCTTGCACAGCTCGGTTTTACCGACACCGGTCGGGCCGAGGAACATGAACGAGCCACTCGGACGGTTAGGGTCCGACAGCCCGGCTCGAGACCGGCGCACGGCGTTGGAAACCGCCACTACCGCTTCTTCCTGACCGATCACGCGCTGGTGCAGCAGGCTTTCCATCTTCAGCAGTTTGTCGCGCTCGCCTTCGAGCATTTTCGACACCGGAATGCCGGTCCACTTGGACACCACTTCGGCAATTTCTTCTTCGGTGACCTTGCTGCGCAGCAACTGGTTTTCGCTCTTGCCGTGCTGGTCGACCATTTGCAGACTGCGCTCCAGATCCGGGATCACCCCATACTGCAGCTCGGCCATGCGGTTGAGGTCGCCTTTACGGCGGGCCGCTTCCAGTTCCTGGCGGGACTGTTCGATCTTTTGCTGGATCTGCGCCGAGCCCTGGACTTCGGCTTTCTCCGAATTCCAGATTTCCTCGAGATCGGAATACTCGCGCTCGTGGCGAACGATCTCTTCCTGCAACCTTTCCAGGCGTTTCTTCGCCGCTTCGTCGCTTTCTTTCTTCAAGGCCTGGGATTCGACCTTGAGTTGAATCAGGCGCCGCTCCAGACGATCCAGCACTTCCGGTTTGGAATCGATTTCCATGCGGATGCGGCTGGCGGCTTCGTCGATCAGGTCAATGGCCTTGTCCGGCAACTGACGGTCGGTGATGTAGCGATGGCTGAGCTTGGCCGCCGCAATGATCGCGCCATCGGTAATCGCCACCTTGTGGTGAACCTCATAGCGTTCTTTAAGGCCACGCAGGATGGCAATGGTGTCTTCTTCGCTGGGCTCTTCCACCAGCACTTTCTGGAAACGCCGCTCCAGCGCCGCGTCCTTCTCTATGTATTGGCGGTACTCGTTGAGCGTTGTCGCGCCTACGCAGTGCAACTCACCACGGGCCAGCGCAGGCTTGAGCATGTTGCCGGCGTCCATCGAGCCTTCGCCCTTGCCCGCGCCGACCATGGTGTGCAATTCGTCGATGAACAGAATGATCTGCCCTTCCTGCTTGGACAATTCATTGAGCAAGGCTTTGAGCCGCTCTTCGAACTCGCCGCGGTACTTGGCACCGGCGATCAACGAACCCATGTCCAGGGACAACAGTCGCTTGCCCTTGAGGCCATCCGGCACTTCGCCATTGATGATGCGCTGGGCCAGGCCTTCGGCGATGGCGGTTTTACCCACGCCAGGCTCACCGATCAGCACCGGGTTATTCTTGGTGCGACGCTGCAGCACCTGGATTGTGCGGCGGATTTCGTCGTCACGGCCGATCACCGGGTCAAGCTTGCCTTCCTCGGCACGCTTGGTCAGGTCGACGGTGTATTTGTCCAGCGCCTGGCGGGACTCCTCGTGGTTGGCGTCGTTTACCGCTTCGCCGCCACGCAGGTTGTTGATGGCATTTTCCAGGGCCTTCTTGCTCACGCCCTGGCCGAGCAACAGCTTGCCCAGCTTGCTGTTCTCGTCCATGGCGGCAAGCAGCACCAACTCACTGGAGATGAACTGATCGCCCTTCTGCTGGGCCAGGCGGTCGGCCTGGTTGAGCAGGCGCGCCAGATCCTGGGACATGTTCACGTCCCCTGTCGGATTCTGGATCTTGGGTAGCTGGTCGAGCTCTTTGGCCAGCTCTTTACGCAGGCTGCTCACGTCAAAGCCCACCTGCATCAGCAGTGGCTTGATGGAGCCGCCCTGCTGCTCGAGCATGGCTTGCATCAGATGCGCCGGCTCAATGCCGGGATGGTCCAGGCCGACAGCCAATGACTGGGCATCGGACAGGGCCAATTGCAACTTACTGGTTAAACGGTCAATACGCATGGGTCACCTTCCTTTTGAGCAGGCCGGACCTTAAAAACATCCTGAATGAAGAAACCTGCCAGATACCGCTATAGATGTGGACGATTCTGGAAGATTCAAGCAGTGCGCTATTGATACAGATCAGAGAAGTCTAGCGGTCGAGCCAGATCAGGGAGGCGAAGCGACCGGTACGCGAGTTGCGCCGATAGGAAAAGAAGCGTGGGTCGGTCACCGTGCACTGGCCGCCACCATAGACCGCCGTGACACCGCGCGCCGCCAGCCGTTGGCGGGCCAGTGCATAAATATCGGCCAGGAACTTGCCGGCAGTGTCGCCAGGCACGAAGGCGTCTGCCGCCCTAGGCAGTTGCGCCATGAACGCTTCACGCACCTCTGGCCCCACTTCAAAGGCTTGCGGACCGATGGCCGGGCCGAGCCAGGCGAGGATTTCGTCGGCCGGGACCTGGAGACTGTCGAGAGTCGCTTCCAGCACGCCGTTGGCCAGCCCGCGCCAACCGGCATGGGCTGCCGCGACGCGAGTGCCGGCACGGTTGCAGAACAGCACCGGCAGGCAGTCCGCCGTCATCGCCGTGCAGGCGATACCCGGTGTGGCGGTCCAGCTGGCATCGGCGATGGCCACCTGAGCCGGATCAGCCTCGACCACGGTAATACCGTGGATCTGCTGCAACCAGGCCGGACGGATGGCAAATCGATCGGTGAGGCGGCGACGGTTCTCAGCGACGGCCGTGGGCTCATCGCCCACATGGTCGCCCAGGTTGAGGCTGTCGAACGGCGCCAGGCTGACGCCGCCAGTACGGGTAGTGACGCAGGCCTTTACCCAGGCCGGTGCGGGCCAGTCGGGTATCAGCCAGTCATTCATCCGATGAACGCCTCGCGGTCCTGCTTGAGCAACGTCAGCAGCCAGACGAAGTCATCCGGCAGCGGCGATTCCCAGCTCATGCGCTTGCCGGTGGTCGGATGATCCAGCTCCAGGAAACGTGCATGCAGCGCCTGGCGCGGGAAGTTTTTCAACGACTCGACCATGGTGATGCTCGCGGCCGGCGGAATGCGGAAACGTCCGCCATAGGCCGGATCGCCCACCAACGGGAAGTTGATGTGGGCCATGTGCACGCGGATCTGGTGGGTACGACCGGTTTCCAGCTTGACTCGCACATGCGTGTGGGAACGGAAACGCTCCAGCACACGGTAGTGGCTGACCGCCTGCTTGCCGCCTTCCATCACCGCCATGCGCTGGCGCTGCTGGCCGTGACGGCCGATGGGGGCGTTGATCTTGCCACCGGCGGTGACCACGCCGATCACGATGCATTCATAAATGCGGCTGACGCTGCGACTTTGCAGCTGTGTGACCAGTTGTGTCTGCGCCTGAATGGTCTTGGCCACCACCATCAGACCGGTGGTGTCCTTGTCCAGGCGGTGCACGATACCCGCGCGGGGCACGTTGACGATGTCCGGCACGTGGTGCAACAAGGCGTTGAGCAGGGTGCCATCGGCATGACCGGCGGCCGGATGCACCACCAGGCCCGCAGGCTTGTTGATCACCAGGATGTCGTCGTCTTCATAGACGATGTCCAGGGCAATGTCCTGGGCGACCCATTCTCCCTGGGCCTCCTGCTCGGCAGTCAGTTCGAGGATGGCGCCACCATGGACGATGTCGCGCGGGCGGATCACCGCCCCATCCACAGTCAGGCGGCCGTCCTTGATCCAGGCGGAAAGGCGCGAGCGCGAGTGCTCGGCGAAGAGTTGTGCGGCGACTTGATCGAGGCGTTGGCCGCCCAATTCGGACGGCACCTCTGCGCGAAGTTCTATTTTATCGGACATGCTCGGACTAGGCGTCGGCACAGCCTTTGGTTTCGGCTGCGCGCTTGTGGTTAAATACGGCGTCTTTTGCCCCGAGGCTTCTCAACGGGGCGCTCATCATAACAGGACGGCCCCGCCCAAGACAGCGGCCGTCATAGGGACGCAAGCCGCCATGCAAGTGAAACACCTGCTGCTGATCGCCATCCTCGCATTGACTGCTGCTTGCTCGTCGAAGGAAGTCGTAGACGAAAACCTGAGCGAAGTCGAACTGTACCAACAGGCGCAGACCGACCTGGACAACAACAGCTATACCAGCGCCACGGCCAAGCTCAAGGCCCTGGAGTCGCGGTATCCGTTTGGTCGCTATGCCGATCAGGCCCAGCTGGAGCTGATCTACGCCAACTACAAGAACGCCGAGCCGGAAGCTGCGAAATCCGCCGCCGAGCGCTTCATTCGTCTGCATCCGCAGCACCCGAACGTCGATTACGCTTACTACCTCAAGGGCCTGACCTCCTTCGACCAGGACGTCGGCCTGCTGGCGCGCTTCCTGCCGCTGGACATGACCAAGCGGGACCCGGGCGCCGCGCGCGACTCCTACAACGAGTTCGCCCAGCTGACCAGCCGTTTCCCCAACAGCCGTTATTCGCCGGACGCCAAGCAGCGCATGATCTACCTGCGCAACCTGCTGGCCGCCTACGAAATCCACGTGGCTGACTACTACCTGACCCGTCAGGCCTACGTCGCTGCCGCCAACCGTGGCCGCTACGTGGTGGAAAACTTCCAGGAAACCCCCTCGGTGGGCGACGGCCTGGCAGTGATGACCGAAGCCTACCAGCGCCTGCACCTGGACGACCTGGCCGCCACCAGCCTGGAAACCCTCAAGCTCAACTACCCGGATCACCCGTCCCTGGAGGATGGTCAGTTCACTCCACGAGTTGACGAGGCCGACAACCGTTCGTGGCTGAGCAAGGCGACCCTGGGCCTGATCGAATCCCGTCCACCTCTGCCGCCGGGCGAAACCCGCGCCAACCAGGACGTTCAGCGCCAGTTCCAGGATGCCAAGGAAGCCATTCCAAACGAGCTCAAGCCCAAGGACGAAAATGGCGACGTGCTCGAAGAAGAAGAGCCTGAGAGCGAATCCAGCGATCGCTCCTGGTTCAGCTACATGACCTTCGGCCTGTTCGACTGAGGCCAGGTGCCAGCAAAAGGGAGGCCCGCGGGTCTCCCTTTTTTGTGCCTGGATTTTATAGCGCTGTGCGCCGTTCCTGTCCTTGGCTAAACTGCCTGATCATTAGCCAAAAAGCCGCCCATCATGCTTCGTTTACTGTTCTGGATCGCCCTGATTGCCGCCGCGATATGGTTGTGGCGCAAGTTCAAGGGGACCTCTGCCGCGCCGAACTCCCCTCGGGAACAGGACGCACCACCCATGGTCCGTTGCGCCCATTGCGGCGTGCACCTGCCGCGAGATCGGGCACTGGCCCTCGAACAACAGTGGTATTGCAGCCAGGCTCACCTCGAGCAAGGCCCGGGCACTCGTGACCGCTGAGCAAGCCTCAAGCCCTCGCGTCAAACAGGCGCAGCGCCTGCTGCGTCTCTATCACCTGTACCGTCTAAGCATCGGCATCACCCTGGTGCTGCTGATCTCCAGCAACATGGACAACCGCCTGCTGGAGTTCGCCAACGACGATTTGCTGCGCAGCGGCAGCTGGTTGTACCTGGTGCTGAATATCCTGCTGGTGGTGTTTCTTGAAAATACCCGCCGCCCAGCCCGGCTGTTCGGCCTGGCTCTGACCGACGTGCTGTTGTTGTCGTGGCTGTTCTACGCTGCCGGCGGCGCCCCCAGCGCCATCGGCAACCTGCTCATCGTCTCGGTGGCCATCGGCAATACGTTGTTGCGAGGCCGAATCGGCCTGTTGATTGCCGCTGTCGCTACGCTGGGCATCGTCGGGTCGAGCTTCTTCCTTGACCTCAGCGATTCGAGCCGTCCCAGCAGTTATCTGCAGGCCGGTACCCTGGGGGCCTTGTGTTTTGCCGCCGCGCTGCTGGTGCAAGGCCTGACCCGACGCCTGGAAGCCAGTGAAATCCTCGCCGAACAACGGGCCAGCGAAGTAGTCGGTCTGGAAGCGCTCAACGCACTGATCCTGCAACGCATGCGCACCGGCATCCTGGTGCTCGATCGCCAGCGCCGGGTGCAATTGGCTAACGAAAGCGCATTGAACCTGTTGGGCATGCACGACCTGGTCGGCCAGCGGCTCGACGACTGCTCCGGCGCCCTGGTGGAGCGGCTACAGCTGTGGTTGAACAACCCCAGCCTGCGTCCGCAAAGCCTGACCATTAACGGCACCGGCCTGACCTTGCAACCGAGTTTCATTGCCCTGGGGCATCACGATCAGCATCAGATCCTGGTCTTCCTCGAAGACCTGGCCCAAGTGGCCCAGCACGCCCAGCAGTTGAAACTCGCCTCCCTGGGGCGCCTCACCGCCGGTATCGCCCATGAAATCCGCAACCCGTTGGGGGCGATCAGCCATGCGGCGCAATTGCTGCGCGAGTCCGAGGAACTGAACGACGCAGATCGGCGTCTGACGCAGATCATCCAGGATCACTCCCAACGAATGAACCGCGTCATTGAAAACGTCCTGCAACTGTCCCGCCGCCAGCAGACCACGCCGCAGCGCCTGGATCTGCGGATCTGGCTCGACCAGTTCGTCCGACAGGCCCGGGAAAACGCGGCTGGGCATCAGCACTTGCACCTGAGCATCGACCCGGGTGACTACCTCACGCTGATGGACCCCGATCAGTTGACCCAGGTGCTCGACAACCTCCTGCGCAACGCCTGGCGTCACAGCGCGATGGCCCATGAAGAGGCCGAGGTCTGGCTGAAGCTGTTCATCGATCCCCACAGCCAGCTGTCCACGCTGGACATTATCGACAACGGCCCCGGCGTGACACCGGACCAGCAAGCGCATTTGTTCGAACCTTTCTTCACCACCAGCAGCCAGGGCACCGGCCTTGGGCTCTATCTGTCCCGTGAGCTGTGCGAAAGCAACCAGGCCCGCCTAGACTTCAAACCACGCCAAGGCGGCGGCTGCTTTCGCATCACTTTTGCTCACGGACGGAAACAGATTTGACTACGCGCTCACGGCAACGAATCCTGATCGTCGATGACGAACCGGACATCCGCGAACTCCTGGACATTACCCTGGGCCGGATGAAACTCGACACCCGCAGCGCCGAGAACCTTGCCCAGGCCCGGGCCCTGCTGGCTGAAGACACCTTTGACCTGTGCCTGACCGACATGCGCCTGCCCGACGGCACTGGCCTGGAGCTGGTGCAACATATCCAGCAACGCTACCCGCAATTGCCCGTGGCAATGATCACCGCCTACGGGAGCCTGGAAACCGCCATCGACGCCCTCAAGGCCGGCGCCTTCGACTTCCTGACCAAACCGGTCGACCTGGGTCGGCTGCGTGAGCTGGTCACCAGCGCATTACGCCTGCCGTCGGTCGCCATCCCGGCGGCGTCCATCGAGCGCTGTCTGCTGGGCGATTCCCCGCCGATGCACAACGTCCGCAAACAGATCGAAAAACTCGCTCGCAGTCAGGCGCCGGTCTACATCAGCGGGGAATCGGGTTGCGGCAAGGAACTGGTCGCCCGGTTGATCCATGAGCAAGGCCCGCGTTCCGCCCAGCGTTTTGTGCCGGTCAACTGTGGGGCGATTCCCACGGAGCTGATGGAAAGCGAGTTTTTCGGCCATCGAAAAGGCAGCTTCAGCGGCGCCATCGAAGACAAACCCGGACTGTTCCAGGCCGCCCACGGCGGGACCTTGTTCCTTGACGAAGTGGCCGACCTGCCCCTGGCGATGCAAGTCAAATTGCTGCGCGCCATCCAGGAAAAAGCCGTGCGGGCCGTTGGTGGCCAGCAGGAAGAAGTGGTGGATGTACGAATTCTTTGCGCCACCCACAAGGACCTGGACGCCGAAGTCACCGCCGGGCGCTTTCGCCAGGACCTGTACTATCGACTCAACGTCATCGAACTGCGCGTCCCGCCGCTGCGCGAACGCCGCGAAGACATCGAATCGCTCGCCAATCACACCCTCCAGCGCCTGGCCGCCAACACCGGCAGCCCCGCGGTCAAGCTCCATCCCCAAGCCCTGGACGCCCTTCGAAACTACCGCTTCCCGGGCAATGTTCGGGAACTGGAAAACATGCTCGAACGCGCCTACACCCTTTGCGAGCACCAGTTGATCGAAGCCCACGACCTGCGCCTGGCCGAGGGCATCAGCACCACCGACGCAGGCAGCCCCGACCTGATGCGGGTCGATAACCTGGAAGACTATCTGGAGGACGTCGAACGCAAACTCATCCTCCAGGCTTTGGAGGAAACCCGCTGGAACCGCACGGCGGCGGCCCAGCGGTTGAAGTTGTCGTTTCGGTCGATGCGGTATCGGTTGAAGAAGTTGGGGTTGGATTGAGGCGCGGTCCTGAAGCCCCCTACTTAACCTGTGGCGAGGGAGCTTGCTCCCTCGCCACAGGTTCGGCGTTCGCCTTGGCTGATTTGCACCCCTTCTCTAGCCCTCCGGCACTGGTACCCGTTCGTCCAGAACACGATTGGCCAGTAATTCACTCAACTCAATCAACTGCTGTACCCCCAAGGCGATATGCCGTCGCGAGCCTTCAAGCTCGAAGGCCAGGTCGCTGACGGTTGCGTTGGCTGAGGCCAGGGTTTCGCTGAGGTTGGCGAGGAGGCATTCGGTGTCGATGCCGTCCACGACGGTGAATAGCTGGTTTGAGGCGGGTTTCTTTTTGGCTTCGGGCTTTGGGCCGAGGTAATAGTCGAGGGCGCGCTTGGCGGCTTCATCAAGCTGTTTTGGGTTAAGGCTGGAGTATGGGGACTCGTTATTGGTTTCTGAAGCGGATGGAGATTTGTCACACATTGCGGTACTCCAAAGGAAGGAATGGATTACCAAGTTTGCGGGCCGCGACGCCCGGTCGCTGAATTGGCAGCGACGGGAAAAGGTTAACGAGAGACCTTCCCACCCGGCAACCGCCAGAACTCGTCGGAAAATTCGGCTCGAATTAGGGGCCTTGTCCGACCATTCCCACAAATTCTGGTTGGCTGTGAAGGCGCTATTGTGAGTGTGTATATCCATTTCTGCGGTAACGGCTACTTAGGGTTCCGCCCTTACGGCGGGTCACTTTTGAACAGCGCAAAAGTAAGCAAAACGCTTCTGCCCCACCACTCGGCACCTCGCTTAGGCTCGGTGTGCCCTCACTCCGGCATTGCTCCGTGGGCCCGCCGCGAAGGGCCATCCATGGCCCAGCGCGGCTATCCCGGCATCCATGCCGGGATGCCCACTCCACAATGCCTGCGTTCGGCCAGCGTGGTTAACGGGGCGCCGAAATCAACGTCCACCGCGAGGCGGCCTGACAGCCGGCCTGGTTTTGGGCGAACGCGTTTCTCCTGTGGGAGCGAGCCTGCTCGCGATAGCGGCACCTCGGTTGCATCGAGGGTGGATGGGCTGACATCGCGAGCAGGCTCGCTCCCACACTGGGATAGGGCTACGCCCGCAAGAAACAGGTCGGCTGTCAGACCGCTTTCGCGAGCAAGCTTTGCTCCCACAGGTCCGGCTCAACAGATCCGATGGGTGTACACCCGCAAAAAACAGGCCGGCTGTCAGGCCGCCTCGCTTTTGATTTTGATCTGGGGCGCCCCGTTAACCACGCTGGCCGAACGCAGGTATT
>NZ_WUUD01000029.1:0-9295 GCF_009831705.1 Pseudomonas sp. PICF6
GGTCATAAAGATTGCCCAGCGCGCCCCCAAGCACCAATGCCAGCGCCACGGCGAGCCAGGTCTCATCGCGACCCAGGCGTTTGAGCCAGACCACCAGCACGCCGCTGACCACGACAGCGATCAGGGCGAACAGCCAGCGCTGCCAGCCCGAACTGTCGGCCAGGAAGCTGAACGCCGCGCCCGTGTTGTAAGCCAGGGTCCAGCTGAAGTAGTCGGGGATGACCACGATCTGCTGGTACATGGTCAGCGAGTTTTCGAAGTGGAACTTGCTGGCCTGGTCAATGACCAGCACCAGCAAGCTCAACCACAGCCAGCTCAGCCGGCCGAAACGGCTCGCCACGTTAGACGCACTAGGCATAGTGACGAACCTCACCAGTGCCGCTGATGTTGTCGACGCAACGGCCGCAGATCTCCGGATGCTCCGGATTCACGCCGACGTCTTCGCGGCAGTGCCAGCAACGGGCGCACTTGGTGTGGTTCGACTTGACGATCTTCAGCTTCAGGCCGCTGACTTCAGTGACGACCGCATCGGCCGGCGCCTGCACCAACGGTGCGACACTGGCGGTGGAAGTGATCAGCACGAAACGCAGCTCGTTGCTCAGCTTGGCCAGATCGGCACTCAGGGCTTCTTCGGCGTAGAGGGTCACTTCGGCCTGCAGGTTGCCACCGACGGCCTTGGCCGCGCGCTGGATCTCCATTTCCTTGTTGACCGCCGCCTTGACCGCCATGATCCGGTCCCAATAGGCACGGTCCAGCTCGAAACCTTGCGGCAGTTCGGTCAGGCCTTCGTACCAGGTGTTGAGCATCACCGACTCGTTGCGCTCGCCCGGCAGGTACTGCCACAGCTCGTCGGCGGTGAATGCCAGGATCGGCGCGATCCAGCGCACCAGGGCTTCGCTGATGTGGAACAGCGCGGTCTGGCACGAACGGCGCGCCTTGCTGTTGGCGCCAGTGGTGTACTGACGGTCCTTGATGATGTCGAGGTAGAAACCACCCAGCTCCTGCACGCAGAAGTTGTGGATCTTGGAGTAGACGTTCCAGAAACGATACTCACCGTAATGCTCCTGCAATTCGCGTTGCAGCAACAGGGTACGGTCCACGGCCCAGCGGTCCAACGCGAGCATTTCTTCGGCTGGCAGCAGGTCGGTGGCCGGGTTGAAACCGGTCAGGTTCGAGAGCAGGAAGCGCGCGGTGTTACGGATCCGCCGGTAGGCGTCCGCGCTGCGCTGCAGGATCTGCTCGGAAACGGCCATCTCGCCGGAATAGTCGGTGGAGGCGACCCACAAGCGCATGATGTCGGCGCCCAGGGTGTCGTTGACCTTCTGCGGGGCGATCACGTTGCCCAGGGACTTGGACATCTTGCGGCCGGACTCATCGACGGTGAAGCCGTGGGTCAGCAACTCGCGGTACGGTGCGTGGTTGTCGATGGCGCAACCGGTCAGCAACGAGGAGTGGAACCAGCCGCGATGCTGGTCCGAACCTTCCAGGTACAGGTCGGCACGCGGGCCGGTTTCATGGCCCATCGGGTGCGAGCCACGCAGCACATGCCAGTGGGTGGTGCCGGAATCGAACCAGACGTCCAGGGTGTCGCTGATCTTGTCGTACAGCGGCGCTTCGTCGCCCAACAGTTCGGCGGCGTCCATCTTGAACCAGGCTTCGATGCCTTCGACTTCGACGCGCTTGGCCACCTCTTCCATCAGTTCGACGGTGCGTGGGTGCAGTTCGCCGCTTTCCTTGTTCAGGAAGAACGGGATCGGCACGCCCCAATTGCGCTGGCGGGAGATGCACCAGTCAGGACGGTTGGCGATCATCGAGTGCAGGCGCGCCTGGCCCCAGGCCGGCACGAACTTGGTGTCCTCGATGGCTTTGAGGGAGCGCTGGCGCAGGGTGTCGCCAGTGGTTGGCTGCTTGTCCATGCCGATGAACCACTGCGCGGTGGCGCGGTAGATCAGCGGGGTCTTGTGGCGCCAGCAGTGCATGTAGCTGTGTTCGATGACGGTGGTGTGCAGCAGCGCGCCGACTTCGGTCAGCTTGTCGACGATGGCCGGGTTGGCTTTCCAGATGAACTGGCCGCCAAAGAACTCCAGCGACGGCACGTACACGCCATTGCTCTGTACCGGGTTGAGGATGTCGTCGTTGACCATGCCGTACTTCTTGCAGGTCACGAAGTCGTCAACGCCATAGGCCGGCGCGGAGTGAACCACACCAGTGCCTGCGCCCAGCTCTACGTAGTCGGCCAGGTACACCGGCGACAGGCGGTCATAGAACGGATGACGGAAATTGATCAGTTCCAGCGTCGAACCTGGCGCGGTAGCCAGCACCGAGCCTTCGAGGTTGTAGCGGGCCAGGCAGGACTCGACCAGTTCTTCGGCCAATACCAGCAGCCTGTCGCCAACATCGACCAGGGCGTAGTTGAATTCCGGGTGAACGTTCAACGCCTGGTTGGCCGGGATGGTCCACGGGGTGGTGGTCCAGATCACGATCGACGCCGGTTTGCTCAGCTTGCCCAGGCCGAAAGCGGCGGCGAGCTTGTCTTCATCGGCGATCGGGAACGCGACGTCGATGGTCGACGACTTCTTGTTTTCGTACTCGACTTCCGCCTCGGCCAAGGCCGAACCGCAATCGAAGCACCAGTTCACGGGCTTGAGGCCCTTGAACACAAAGCCGCCCTCGACGATTTTCGCCAAGGCCCGGATTTCGCCGGCTTCGTTTTTGAAGTCCATGGTCTTGTAAGGGTTGGCGAAGTCGCCCAGCACGCCGAGGCGGATGAATTCGGACTTCTGCCCTTCGATCTGCTCGGTGGCGTAGGCACGGCACAATTCGCGGGTCTTGTCCGCGCCCAGGTTCTTGCCGTGGGTCACTTCAACCTTGTGCTCGATCGGCAGGCCATGGCAATCCCAGCCCGGGATATACGGCGCGTCGAAACCCGACAGGGTCTTGGAGCGCACGATCATGTCCTTGAGAATCTTGTTCAGCGCGTGACCGATGTGGATCGTGCCGTTGGCGTACGGAGGGCCGTCGTGCAGGACGAACTTCGGACGATCCTTGCCAATCTCGCGCAACTTTCCGTACAGGCCAATGCTGTCCCAACGCTGCAGAATCTGTGGTTCGCGCTGAGGCAGGCCGGCCTTCATAGGGAAGGCGGTGTCCGGAAGGTTTAGCGTGGCTTTATAGTCGGTCATTTAAGGCTCTTCATTAGCGATTGGCGCTGGTTGCGACAAGGGCACGGGCGGCGGCGATATCTGCATGGATCGCCGTCTTGAGCGCCTCCAGAGAGGCAAAACGCTGCTCTTCACGCAGCTTTTGGTGGAAAACCACCGTCAAACGCCGGTCATACAGATCGCCGGCAAAATCCAGAACATGTACTTCGAGATGGGCCTTGCCATCCCCCTGGACCGTGGGCCGGACGCCGATATTGGCGACACCGGGCCAGGTCTTGCCGTCGATCTCGACACTCACCAGGAACACCCCGGTCAGCGGTACACGACGACGCTTGAGTTGCACGTTGGCCGTCGGCGTGCCCAGTTGGCGCGCCAGTTTCTGCCCGTGCAGGATCCGTCCGGCAATCCGGTACGGCCGGCCGAGCAAACGCTCGGCCAATTCGAAGTCGGCAGCCGCCAGGGCATTGCGGACCTGGGTACTGCTGACGCGCATGCCATCCATCTCGACGGTCTGCGCCGCTTCGACGGTAAAGCCCCGGGCCTTGCCGGCCTGTTGCAGGTAATCGAAATCCCCTGCCCGGTCGCAGCCGAAACGGAAATCATCACCGACTTCCAGATGTTTTATGTCCAGACCGCCCACCAGGATGGTCTCGACGAATTCGGCGGCACTGAGTTTGCTCAGGCGCTGATTGAAGGCCAGGCACAAGACCCGGTCGACGCCTTCGGCGGCCAGCAGATGCAGCTTGTCCCGCAGCCGGGCCAGACGGGCCGGCGCGGTGTCCGGGGCGAAAAATTCCCGGGGTTGCGGCTCGAAGATCACCACGCAACTGGGCACGCCCAATTCCTGGGCACGCTCGCGCAACCGCGCCAGGATAGCCTGGTGGCCACGGTGAACACCGTCAAAGTTGCCAATAGTGGCGACACAGCCCCGATGCTGGGGGCGCAGGTTGTGGAGGCCTCGAACCAGCTGCATAACGCGCTTCTTGCTCATAAAGTGGCCGATTATAACCACACCCGGCGGCCGACGACAGGCAACACCGTAACCCAAAGTGATCGAGCCGACAAAACCACTGCCCGGCCCGGGATTATCGAGGGTAAACCCCTCAGCTCAAGCCCTTGCGGTTGAAGTCGCGCAGGCGAAAGCCCATCAGCAGCAGCATGCCGAAATACGCCACCACACCCGCCGCGACCAGTACACCCAGGCGCAGGAAACGCTCGAGCATCTGTCCTTCACCCCAGGCTGGCATGAAATGCATCGCCCCCAGCAGCACCGCCGACATCACCCCCACGGCCACCAGCAGCTTGAGGCCGAACTTGCCCCAGCCCGGCTGCGGCTGATACATCTTCTGCTTGCGCAGTTGGTAAAACAGCAGCCCGGCGTTGAGGCACGCGCCGGCACTGATCGCCAGGGCCAGGCCAGCGTGGGCCAGCGGGCCGATCAGCAACAGGTTGAACAACTGGGTCATCACCAGGGTAAAAATGGCGATTTTCACCGGCGTGCGAATGTTCTGCTGGGCGTAGAAGCCTGGCGCCAGCACCTTGATCACAATGATCCCGAGCAAGCCCACCGAGTAAGCGATCAGTGCCCGCTGGGTCATCAGCGCGTCAAAAGCGTTGAACTGGCCGTACTGGAACAACGAGACGGTCAACGGCTCAGCCAGGATGCCCAGCGCCAGGGCACAAGGCAACACCAGCACGAAGCACAGGCGCAGGCCCCAGTCGAGGATGCGCGAGTATTCCTGGCGGTCCTGGCTGGCGTAGGTCTTGGCCAGGGTCGGCAACAGGATCGTGCCCAGGGCCACGCCCAACACGCCGGACGGCAACTCCATGAGGCGGTCGGCGTAGTACATCCACGACACCGAGCCGGCCACCAGGAACGAGGCGAAAATGGTGTTGATGATCAGGGAAATCTGACTCACCGAAACCCCGAGGATCGCCGGCAACATCTGCTTCATCACCCGCCACACGCCGCTGTCGCGCAGATTCAGGCGCGGCAGCACCAGCATGCCGATTTTCTTCAGGTGAGGCAGCTGATACAGCAACTGCGCCAGGCCACCCACCAGCACCGCCCAACCAAGTGCCATCACCGGCGGGTCGAAGTACGGCGTCAGGAACACCGCAAAGACGATCATGCTGACGTTGAGCAGGGTCGGCACGAAGGCCGGCACCGAGAAACGGTTCCAGGTATTGAGGATCGCCCCGGCCAGGGACGACAGGGAAATCAGCAATATATAAGGAAAGGTCACCCGCAACAGGTCCGAGGTGAGCTGGAATTTTTCCGGGGTATCGGTAAAACCCGGTGCCGTGGCCCAGATCACCCAGGGCGCGGCGAGCATGCCGGCGACCGTAACCAGCGCCAGCACCAGCGTCAGCAAACCCGTGACGTAGGCAATGAACGTGCGGGTCGCTTCGTCGCCTTTCTGGCTTTTATATTCCGTCAGGATCGGTACGAATGCCTGGGAAAACGCCCCTTCGGCGAAGATTCGCCGCAACAGATTGGGCAACTTGAAGGCGATGAAGAAGGCGTCGGTGGCCATCCCGGCACCGAATATCCGAGCGATCAGCGTGTCACGAACGAACCCCAGGACGCGTGAAAGCATCGTGATAGAGCTGACGGCAGCCAACGATTTGAGCAGATTCATGAAAAGAGTTTTTGCCTGTCGATAAACAGCAGGCGAACAACGCGCCCACTTATGCGATACTCCGCGCCGCTAAACAGTGCAGAGCCAAAGCCCGCGAGTTTACAGGTCGCACGCCGGAAAGAAATCATCCGGTGCGTTGTACCTGCCATTCAGCGGAACGCGTCACCCGCCCTTGACAAGACATCAACTCATCGGCATGATTCGCGGCCTATTTTGTTTGCTATTTCCTAAAAAGTCTTTCGAGGAGCTCGACGGTGGCCAACACACCTTCCGCCAAAAAACGTGCAAAACAGGCTGAGAAGCGTCGCAGCCACAACGCCAGCCTGCGTTCCATGGTCCGTACCTACATCAAAAACGTAGTTAAGGCCATCGACGCAAAAGACGCTGAAAAAGCACAAGCTGCTTACGTTCTGGCTGTGCCAGTTATCGACCGTATGGCCGATAAAGGCATCATCCACAAGAACAAGGCTGCTCGCCATAAGAGCCGCCTGAATGGCCACGTAAAGGCCCTGAACGTTGCCGCTGCTGCCTAAGCGACGCGCTCGTTAAAAAACCGACCTTAGGGTCGGTTTTTTATTGCCTGCGATTTACCACACATATCGCAAAAATGTGGGAGCGAGCTTGCTCGCGAAAGCTGACGAACACTCAATACAAGTTGACTGTTATATAGCTATCGCGAGCAGGCTCGCTCCCACACTGGGATTTGCGTCAGGTTATTGGGTACGAGCCCACGGCAGGATCGGGATCGCCGTCACCGCATTCTGCGGACTGCCTTCGATCACACGGTCGCTGTAGACCAGGTACACCAGCGTATTACGCTTCTTGTCGAGGAAGCGCACCACCTGCATGGTCTTGAATACCAACGACGTGCGCTCCCTGAACACCTCCTCGCCGTCCTTGAGCTCCCCCTTGAAGCTGATGGGACCGACCTGGCGGCAGGCAATGGATGCCTCGGCGCGATCCTCAGCCAGACCCAGACCACCCTTCACACCACCGGTCTTGGCCCGGGACAGATAGCACGTCACCCCGTCCACCTTCGGATCATCGAAGGCCTCAACGACGATCCGGTCATTTGGCCCGACAAACTTGAACACCGTCGACACTTGGCCAATTTCCTCAGCCGAGGCCAGCAGCGGCAATGCCACCAGCAAGCCGATCAATCCTTTTGCCAAACCCATGATTTTTCCTTAGACGAGAATCAGGTTGTCACGGTGAACCAGCTCTGGCTCGGCCATGTAACCCAACAGACCGACAATCGCATCAGACGATTGACCGATGATTTTTTGTGCTTCGAGCGCGCTGTAGTTGGCCAGGCCGCGAGCGATTTCGCGACCATCCGGCGCCACGCACACCACCATTTCGCCGCGACGAAAACTGCCCTGGACCAGCTTCACGCCCACCGGCAGCAGACTTTTATTGCCCTGGGACAGCGCCGACACCGCCCCCGCATCCAGCACCAGCGTGCCACGGGTTTGCAGATGCCCGGCCAGCCATTGCTTGCGCGCCGCCAGCATGCCGCGCTCAGGGGACAACAATGTGCCAATGCGCTCGCCCGCCTTCAGGCGATCCAGCACTCGCTCCAGCCGACCACCGACAATGATGGTGTGAGCCCCGGAGCGAGCAGCCAGACGGGCGGCGCGCAGCTTGGTCTGCATGCCGCCACGCCCCAGCGCACCACCGGTACCGCCTGCCACCGCGTCCAGCGCCGGATCATCGGCACGGGCTTCGTAGATCAGCTTGGCATCAGGATTGTTGCGCGGGTCGGCGTCGAACATGCCGTCGCGATCCGTGAGAATCACCAGCAGGTCCGCTTCCACCAGGTTCGCCACTAACGCGGCCAGGGTGTCGTTGTCGCCGAAACGAATCTCGTCGGTAACCACAGTGTCGTTTTCGTTGATCACCGGGATGACTTTCAGCTCGACCAGCGCACGCAAGGTGCTGCGAGCATTGAGGTAGCGCTTGCGGTCGGACAGGTCGTCATGGGTCAGCAGGATCTGCGCCGTATGGCGACCGTGCTCGGCAAAGCTCGACTCCCAGGCCTGCACCAGCCCCATCTGACCGATGGCGGCAGCGGCCTGCAACTCGTGCATCGCGCTGGGTCGCGATGTCCAGCCCAACCGGCTCATGCCAGCGGCTACAGCCCCCGAAGAGACCAAGACCAGTTCGACGCCAGCCTCATGCAAAGCCACCATCTGCTCGACCCACACCGCCATTGCCTTGCGATCCAGGCCCTTGCCATCCGCCGTCAGCAATGCGCTGCCGATCTTCACGACCCAGCGCTGCGCACCCGTCACCTTGCTCCGCATCATCTTCAACCTTTGCCAGCGAACGGCGCGACCCAGCACCGCCCATGGGATTATTCGTATTTGCGTTTTACAGATACCAAAACGCCGCTCGAATGAGCGGCGCCTTGGGAACTGGCTGGTTGCGATGATAACACCGCGCTGAAACACTTAAACCTGTGGGAGCGAGCTTGCTCGCGATTGCATTGGGTCAGCAATATTGATACCGGCTGTCACACCGCTATCGCGAGCAAGCTCGCTCCCACAGGTCCTGGCTTCAACTGAGTGACATCAGCACACGATCAGTCGCGAACGTAGATGATTTCCGGACCGTCTTCGTCATCCACATCCTCTTCGTCCCAATCGTCGTCACCGATGTCATGGACCGACTTCACGCCGCTGCGACGCAGGGCACGCTGATCATCCAGCGCCTGCAACTGAGCACGCGCCTCGTCTTCGATACGCTGATCGAGCTCGGCCAACTCTTCCTTGTAGGCAGGGTCATTGGCCAGGCGATCGGCACGATCTTCCATGTAACGCATGATGTCGTGGCACAGGCGCTCGGTGCCTTCTTTGGCAATGGCCGAGATCACGTAGACCGGACCTTCCCACTCCAGGCGATCAACGATTTCCTTGACCCGCTCCTCGTGCTCTTCTTCGAGGATCTGGTCGCACTTGTTCAGCACCAACCAGCGATCACGCTCTGCCAGGGCCGGGCTGAACTTGGTCAGCTCGCTGACAATGACTTCAGCCGCATCAGCAGCACTGGTTTCATCCAGCGGCGCCATGTCCACCAGGTGCAACAACAACCGGGTACGGGACAAGTGCTTGAGGAAGCGAATCCCCAGGCCAGCACCATCGGAAGCACCTTCGATCAGCCCCGGAATGTCCGCAACCACAAAGCTCTTCCAGCGGTCGACACTGACCACGCCCAGGTTCGGCACCAGGGTGGTGAACGGATAATCGGCGACTTTCGGCTTGGCTGCCGATACCGAGCGAATGAAGGTGCTCTTGCCGGCGTTCGGCAGACCCAGCAGGCCCACGTCGGCCAGCACTTTCATTTCCAGCTTCAGGTCACGCTGCTCGCCTGGCTTGCCTGGCGTGGTCTGGCGCGGCGCACGGTTGGTACTGGACTTGAAACGGGTGTTACCCAGACCGTGCCAGCCACCATGGGCCACCAGCAGACGCTGGCCAGCCTTGGTCAGGTCGC
>NZ_WUUD01000029.1:9305-20904 GCF_009831705.1 Pseudomonas sp. PICF6
CATGTAGATCGAGCCGCCATCGCCGCCGTCACCACCGTTCGGACCACCGTTCTCAATGAATTTTTCTCGACGGAAACTCATGCAACCATTGCCGCCGTCGCCGGCCTTTACTCGAATCGATACTTCATCAACAAACTTCATGACACACGCCTCTCGCCATACGGACGAGCCAAAAAAACAAGACATAAGACTCTTGCAAAAATGAGCGCAGCGACCTGATGACACGCCCCAACCGCAGCGCCGACAGCCCATACAAACAGTTTTGCAAGAGACTCACCCCACAAACGAAAAAGCCCCGTCGCAAGACAGGGCTTTTCCAGCGGTCTCGCAATTAAGCTGCGATAACGCTTACGTAACGACGACCGAAGGCGCCTTTTACTTCGAACTTGATCACGCCTTCGACTTTAGCGAAGAGGGTGTGATCCTTACCCATGCCTACGCCGTAGCCAGCGTGGAATTGGGTGCCGCGCTGACGCACGATGATGTTGCCCGCTTTGATAGCCTGGCCGCCATACATCTTGACGCCAAGGCGTTTGGCTTCTGAGTCGCGACCGTTACGGGTACTACCACCAGCTTTTTTGTGTGCCATGAGTTCAATTCTCCTAGTGAGGAATTAGGCTGAAATTAAGCCTGAATACCGGTGATTTTGATCTCGGTGTACCACTGGCGGTGGCCCATACGCTTCATGTGGTGCTTACGGCGACGGAACTTGATGATGCGGACTTTATCGTGACGACCTTGGGAGATCACTTCAGCCACAACGGTAGCGCCAGCAACGACTGGAGCGCCGATATTCACGTCATCGCCATTGGCGACCAACAGAACGCGATCAAAAGTCACGGATTCGCCAGTAGCGATTTCCAGTTTTTCGATCTTCAGGTATTCACCTGGGGCGACCTTGTATTGCTTGCCACCAGTAACAATTACTGCGTACGACATGGTATTTCTCCGATAATCCTGCTCACCCAGCGCTTTATAAGAAGAGGTATTGGCTGGCATGGCTGCATGGGCTGGAAGGCCCGGATGCAATTGCGTAAGGCAGGTGCTGCCCAGGAAGTTCAGGGTGCGCGATTGTACGCAAGCCGCAAGCGCCTTGCAAGAGGCCGTCCATCGCGCCTTGACAGGCCCAGGCGTGGGTCCTAGCATGCCGCGCAACCCTTCTGGAGCACCTGTCGCTGATGCAACCCCAAGCTTTCTACCGCGCGGTGGCGGACGATTTTAGCGCCGTCGACGGCATCATCAAGAAGCAGCTGACTTCCCGAGTGCCGCTGGTATCGAAAATCGGCGATTACATTACTTCGGCCGGGGGCAAACGCCTGCGTCCTTTGTTGGTGCTGTTGTGTGGCAAGGCCTTGGGCCGCGAAGGCGACGACATGCGCCTGCTGGCCGCCACCATCGAATTCCTGCACACCGCGACCCTGCTGCATGACGACGTGGTCGACATGTCCGGCATGCGCCGCGGCCGCTCGACCGCCAACGCCATGTGGGGCAACGCCCCAAGCGTGCTGGTGGGCGACTTCCTGTATTCGCGCTCGTTCGAAATGATGGTCGAGCTGGGCTCGATGCCGGTGATGAAGATCCTGTCCCAGGCCACGCGCATCATCGCCGAAGGCGAAGTGCTGCAGCTGTCCAAGGTGCGCGACGCCAGCACCACGGAAGAAACCTATATGGAAGTCATCCGCGGCAAGACGGCGATGCTCTTCGAAGCCTCGACCCACAGCGCCGCCGCCCTGGCCGGCGCCAGCGCCGAGCAAAGCGAAGCGTTGCGCACCTTTGGCGATCACCTGGGCGTGGCCTTCCAGTTGGTGGACGACCTGCTGGACTACAAGGGCGACGCCGAGACTTTGGGCAAGAACGTCGGGGACGACCTGGCCGAAGGCAAGCCGACCCTGCCGCTGATCTACACCATGCGCGAAGGCACTCCTGAGCAGGCGGCACTGGTACGCCAGGCGATCCAGAAAGGCGGGATCGAAGACCTGGAGAGCATCCGGGAAGCGGTTGAAGCCTCCGGCTCGCTGGACTACACCGCAAAACTGGCCCGCGACTACGTCGCCCGCGCAATCAAATGCCTCGACGCCCTGCCGGCCAGCGAATACCGCGATGCGTTGGTGGAACTGAGCGAGTTTGCGGTGGCTCGCACCCATTGATGGCATGAAGCCCCTGTGGGAGCGAGCTTGCTCGCGATAGCGTTGGGTCAGTAAGCTTGATGCTGATTGGCAGACCGCTATCGCGAGCAAGCTCGCTCCCACAAGGGTATTTCACTGCCCTGCCCTTCGCGGCCTAAAACCCTATATAATGTGCGCCCTTTTACCCTCCTGATACCCAAGGAACCTTAGTGAGCACGTTGCCTCCCTGCCCGAAATGCAATTCCGAATACACCTACGAAGACGGTACTCAACTGGTCTGCCCGGAGTGTGCCCACGAATGGTCTGCCAGCGGTGAAGCTGAAACGGCGTCCGATGAGACGGTGAAGAAGGATTCGGTCGGCAATGTCCTGCAGGACGGCGACACCATCACTGTGATCAAGGACCTGAAGGTCAAAGGCACGTCGCTGGTGGTCAAGGTGGGCACCAAGGTCAAGAACATCCGTTTGTGCGATGGTGATCACGACATCGACTGCAAGATCGACGGCATCGGCCCGATGAAGCTCAAGTCCGAGTTCGTCAGAAAAGTCTGAGCCGTGCGTATTCCATCCCACGCCCCGCGTGGGATGGTGCTTCACCCTCCCCGCTCCACCCCCCATTTACGCCTCCGAGCCAAGCGCGAGCCGATTGAGCTGCCGCAACCCACCGTCAGAAAAACAATTCGAAAACCAATAGAGCCTTGCTATTTAGCGAATAAGAATTATTCTCATAACGCCCATCAAGGAGATGAGAACCATGACTTATTTGATCGATGCCTGGCTGGACCGCCCACACCCTTACCTGAGAATCCTGCATCGGGAAACCGGGGAAGTCTGTGCGGTGCTTGAAGAAGAAGCCCTGAACGAACTGCAGGACCAGGGGGATCTGGACCTCAACAGCCTCAATTCCAGCGAGCCGCTGGTGCTCAAGGAACTGGTGCGCAATCTGTTCCTGTTCTGTTACGCCCGGGCGTTGCGCCCTACGGCGGATTTCAATGGCAGGTTTCATGGATGAAGCGCGCAAACCCTGTGGGAGCGAGCCTGCTCGCGATAGCGGTGTGACACTCAACATCAATATTGACTGACCGACCGTCATCGCGAGCAGGCTCGCTCCCACAAAAGCCTGCTTAAGCGTTGATGCCTTACAGAACGTCCAACAGCTCGACGTCAAACACCAGTACGCTGTGCGGCGGAATGCTGCCAACGCCTTGAGCGCCGTAGGCCAGTTCGCTTGGCACGTACAAACGCCATTTGCTGCCGGCGTTCATCAATTGCAAGGCTTCGGTCCAGCCTGGGATCACGCCACCCACCGGGAATTCGGCAGGCTGGCCACGATCGTAGGAGCTGTCGAACACAGTGCCGTCGATCAGAGTGCCATGGTAATGGGTACGCACCTGGTCTTCACGGCTCGGCTTGGCGCCTTCGCCCTGAGTCAGCACTTCAAATTGCAGACCCGAGGCCAGGGTGGTGATGCCTTCGCGCTTGGCGTTTTCAGCCAGGAATGCACGACCTTCGCCAGCGGCGGCTTCTGCCTTGGCGGCAGCTTCGGCCTGCATGATTTCGCGAATGACTTTGAAGCTGGCGGACATCTCGTCCTGGCCCACACGGCTCGGCTTGCCGGCGAAGGCGTCGGTCAGGCCAGCCAGGATTGCGTCCAGGCTCACGCCCGGTGGCGGGTTGTCGCGCAGTTGGTCGCCCAACTGACGGCCAATGCCGTAGCTGACGCGGGTTTCGTCGGTGGACAGGTTAACTTCGGACATGATGCTGCTCCGCTGTGCGGACGGCTCGGGAATTTGCCGTGCTTGACACAGCGCCTCCCGGAGCGCCCGGAACCAAAAGGGCGAGCAGACTAGCACAGATGCCGCAGCGGGTGACGAGCCCCCTGATCAAAGCGCCGCCACCAGAAACGACAACGCCCGCCTGCTTTGCAACAGACGGGCGGTGCGCCGCAGCGATGAACGGACCTCAGTGCTTGGTCAGTTTATCCAGGTAACCCATGGCAAACGCCGAAACCACGAAGGTCATGTGGATGATCACGTACCACATCAGGTGCTCGGGATCGACGTTCTTGGCATCCATGAAGATGCGCAGCAGGTGAATCGAGGAAATGGCAACGATCGAGGCCGCAACCTTCATTTTCAGCGAGGACGAATCCATGGTCCCGAGCCAGTTGAGCTTTTCCTTGTCGGAATCGATGTCCAGTTGCGAGACGAAGTTCTCATAGCCGGAAATCATCACCATCACCAACAGGCCGCCCACCAGCGCCATGTCGATCAGCGACAGCAGCACCAGAATCAGCTCGGATTCGGCCATGGCAAACACATTGGGAATGATGTGAAAGACTTCCTGGAAGAACTTCAGGGCCAGGGCCAGCAAGCCGAGGGACAGCCCGAAATAGATCGGCGCCAGCAGCCAACGGGAGGCGTACATTGCATTTTCGATAAAGCGTTCCATTGAGTCTCACACCAGGGCTGAAAAATCGCGGCGAGTATATCAGTCACGACCTGGGTCATAAACGCCAGGCCCATCCGCGACTTCAGCCCTTGGAGCTAAACCGTACTGCCAGCGCCCGCACGATGACGGCTTTCAATGCAACGGGCGAAACTCGAAGCCGTCAACGCTGCGACAACGGCCTCCATTGATTTCCCGCAATTGGGCCTGCATGTGCAGGCACCAGATCTGCGGGTCGTCGGCCAGCTCATAACCATGCGTTGTCAGGCTTTGCACAATGGTGTCGAGAATGGACTCAGCGGCATTCGGGCCGGGAAAAGGGCCTTGGGCCTTGATGGCCGAAGGTTGTTCGCCAGCCATTCCGGCGGCGAAGAGTAAGGTCCACATACCGGTATCTCCCGCCAGCGGACGGATGGCGCATTCGATACGGGTCACAAGGCCCAGGCATTGACGAGTGAGGCAAAGGTTGCGCGACATGGCGGCGCCCCTCGATAGATCCGGTATTCAGCCTCAGGACAAGGCTGTTTCGATCCGATGATGGCTCTCGTTATCCTTGAACTGAGGATAGAAGAAAAGTTCCGGCCGCAAGTCCCGCCGAGACCAGAATGCGCCGAATGGTCATAGTGTGAATATTGACGCCAAAGTGGTGGCACTTTTTAGCCATCACCACAAACAATTGTGGGAGCGAGCCTGTGGGAGCAAAGCTCGCTCGCGATGACGTCGTCACAGACAACACCTCTGTTGGCTGTAAAACCGCTATCGCGAGCAAGCTTTGCTCCCACAAAGCTCGCTCCCACATTGACTTACTCCGACCTGGAACGCATCAAGCCGGCTTGGCCTCCGCCAGCGCCTGTTGCGCCAGTTCCTTTTCCGCTTCCTTGATGTCGTCTTCGCTGATCATCTCCGCGATCACCCGCAGCCGTTCCACCACCCGGGCATTGACGCTCCCTTCGGGGAACTCACCATTTTCATCCGGCTCGCCGGCAGGCTCACCCACCAGCAGGCTCAGGGCTTCGTCGGCCTGGCGCACCGCATAAACATGGAACTGCCCGGCGCGCACGGCGGCGAGCACCTTCTCGTCGAGCATCAGGGTGGCGACGTTGGCCTGGGGGATGATCGCCCCCTGCTCGCCGGTCAGCCCACGGGCTTCGCAGAGGCGGAAGAAGCCTTCGATCTTCTCGTTGACCCCGCCCACCGCCTGCACTTCACCGAACTGGTTGATCGAGCCGGTGATAGCGAAACACTGCTTGAGCGGCGTCTTCGACAAGGCAGAAATCAGCGTACACGCTTCCCCCAGGGACGCGCTGTCGCCGTCCACGTAGCCGTAGGATTGCTCCAGGGCGATGCTGGCCGAGATCGCCAGAGGAAACTCCTGGGCGTACCGGCTGCCCAGGTAACCGGTGAGGATCATCACGCCCTTGGAGTGGATCGGCTGGCCGAGGTTGACCTCTCGCTCGATGTCGACGATGCCGCTGCCGCCGGGGTAGACCGTGGCGGAAATCCGCGCCGGCACGCCGAACGCCGAATCCCCCACCTCCAGCACCGTCAAGCCGTTGCACTTGCCCACAGCCGCGCCGTCGGTGTCGATCAGGATGATCCCCGCCAGCATGTCGTCGAGAATCCGCGCCGAGACGCGCCCGGTACGGGTGGCCTTGGCCTTGAGGGCGCGTTCGATGTGACCGGCATCAGTCATCTCGTCACCGGCCAACTGACGAATGAAATCCGCCTCGCTGACCAGCTGGAACAGATCGCCAATCCGCGCCGACAAACGCCCCTGATGTTCGGCCAGGCGCGCACTGTAGGTGGCCAGGCGCGCCACCGCATCGGCGGTCAACGGGGCCATGCCCTCCTCCGAAGTACGGGTCTTGAGCAACTGGGCGAACTGCTCCAGGCTTTCATCCCCCATCGGAATGTCTTCGTCGAAATCCACTAGCACGCGAAACATTTCCTGGAAGTCCGAATCCAGGTCCTGCAAGGCGTAGTAGAGCTGGCGGGCGCCGATGATCACCACTTTGACTTGCAGTGGAATGTGCTGCGGGGTCAGGGTGACCGTGGCCAGACGCCCCAGCTCGCCCAGTGGCGACTCCATTTTCAGTTTGCGCGATTGCAGGGCACGTTTTAGTGCATCCCACACGAACGGCTCGCCAAGCATTTTTTCTGCTTCAAGGATCAGGAAACCACCGTTGGCCCGATGCAACGCCCCCGGGCGCAGTTGTCGATAGGTGGTGTAGAGCGCGCCCTGGTCAGTGCTGTATTCAATGCGCCCAAACAGGTTGTCGTAGGTCGGGTGCGGTTCAAACACCACCGGCGCGCCACCGCTGGTTGGGTGCCCTACCATCAGGCTCGGGGCGTATTGCTCCTCCAGGAGCTTGCGGGCAATGGCGTCGGTCTTGCTGTCGTCCACCAACTGCTCGACCACCGTTTTGAGCAAGTAGACCTGCATGGCTTGCAAGTAGCCGCAGACCGCGGCGTTCTCTGCGTACTTTTCCGACAGCGGCGCCAGCAACGGTTGCAGGGCCAGGGTGATGGTTTCTTCGTTAAGTTGACGCAACTGGTTGCTGGACTCGCGCTTCCACTGCGGCAGGCTGGCGAGCTCTTCGTTCAGGCGTTCTTCCAGGCCCGAGATGTCGTCATGAAAACGCTCGCGCTCGGACTCCGGCAACTGGGCGAATTCCGCTTCGTCCAGGGCCTTGCCCTCGCTCATCGGCGTGAAGGCGATGTTGCTGCTGTCACGGTACAGGGCGACATCCTTCTCCAGCGCCAGGCGCTCGATGACATCCAGGGCGCGGTCGTAGCGCTGGTTGAAAGCACGGTCGATGGCGCTTTTCTTCTGTTGATAGGACGGATGCTCGAACACCGCCGGGAAAGTCGCCAGGAGGTTGTCGATCAGGCCGTTGATGTCGGCGATGAAAGCCCCCGCCGTCCCCGATGGCAGCTCCAGGGCGCGGGGTTCGCGGGGCTCATCGAAATTATTGACGTAGACCCAGTCCGCCGGGGTCTGCATACGCTTGCCTTCGGCCTTGAGATAACGCTTTACGAACGAAAACCGGCCAGTGCCGGGCTCTCCCATGACAAATACGTTGTAACCGGGGCGCGGCATGGCCACGCCGAACTGCAATGCTTCGACCGCACGCTCCTGGCCAAGCACACCGCGGAAGGGTTCCAGATCATTGGTGGTAGAGAAGCTGAACTGTTCAGCGGAAAACGGGCGGGTCAGCGCTTCGGGCGCTAGACGCAAGCTGGCAGCAACAGGATCAGGCATCGGGCTTCCTTACATCAGGCGGGGCAGATAGCGGCATTCTGGCGCTGCCTGCACCTGACTGGCAAGAAGCGCCTCAGGCCAAAGCATAGTCCAGGGGCATCCCCTGAGCCCGAGCCCGTAAATTCATGACACTGCTGTTACTTTTTGCAAAATGTCACGGAACCCTAGGATCGTGCCTAAACTCCAAATTGCGCGGCTGGAACAATAACCGGCCCACTGGCCTGTAGGGTCAGACCCTGTCCATTGGTATGCACATAAAAGAGAACATAGCTATGAAACGGATTCTTCTCGGTACTCTCTTCACCGCTGTATCCCTCAACGCCATGGCTCAGGCGCCAGGCGGTCCGGATTGCGGCTGGGGCAACATGCTGTTCGAAGGTCAGCGTGGCACCCCAGCTCACTTCCTGGCATCCACCACCAACGGCACCTCGGGCAACGCCACCTTCGGCATGACATCCGGCACCAACGGTTGCTCGACCAACGCGGCACTGACCTACGGTGGCAAGTCCTGGCTGGCCATGAATGGCATGATGAACGAGCTGTCCGAAGACATGGCCAAGGGCCAAGGCGAAGCGCTCACCACCTACGCCGTAGTACTGGGCGTGGCACCGGAAGACCGTGCGCATTTCTCCGCTGTCACTCACGAGCACTTCCAGCAGATCTTCAGCAAGGCTGATGTGACCGCAGAAGACGTGCATACCAACACCCTGGCCGTGCTGAAAAGCGACCCACGCCTGGCCAAGTACGCCACTCCAGCTTAAGCTCGACACCACTCGCTCCTCTCGGGGAGCGGGTTTTCTTTTTGGGGCCCCTTCCGGTCTTTATTTTTCGATTGTCCAAGTAGCCAACTATGCTCAAACGCCTTGCCTGGCTGGCGCTCTGTGTGTGCGCCCCGTTGTCCGCCGCACCTCATGTCGACCCTCAACGCTTGCAGCAACTGGCCAACGACCGTTTCTGGATTTCCTTGGGCCACTACGAAACCGCCAAGCTCGGTGGCTGGCGCAGCTATATCAGCGACAAAGAGTTTTTCCTCGCTCCCGACGGCAACGAACATCCTGACCACGAACTGGCCGCCACGGTGCAAGCGCTGTACGGCCCGGCCAGTGCTGGTCAGCAACACGCCCAATGTGTGTACCCGGCGCGAACACGCTGGCTGAAGGCGCAGCTCAACCTGACGGATCTGCCGACGGTTGACTGCAGCGAATTCACCCAATGGTTCAAGGATGTCGCGCCCCACAGCGCGGTGATGATTTTTCCGGCCGCCTACCTGAACAGCCCTTCTTCGATGTTTGGCCACACCCTGCTGCGCATCGACCAGGCCGATGTGCAAAGCGACAAGACCGCGCTGCTCAGCTATGCGATCAACTTCGGTGCCTACATCGAAGGCTCGGACAACAGCATTCTGTATGCCTGGAAAGGCCTGATGGGCGGTTACCCGGGCCTGTTCGCCCTGGTGCCCTATCAGGAAAAACTCTCCGAGTACCGCAGCCTGGAAAACCGCGACCTGTGGGAATACCGCCTCAATCTGAGCCAGGTGGAAACCGAGCGCATGGTCGAGCATGTGTGGGAACTCAAGCAGATTGAGTTCGACTATTTTTTCTTCGACGAAAACTGCTCCTATCGCCTGCTCGAACTGCTGCAAGTGGCCCGTCCCAGCCTGCGGCTGACCGAACAGTTCCCGTTGACGGCGATTCCCACCGACACCGTGAAGGCGGTGAAAGAAGCCGGGCTGGTGGAGAGCATCGAATACCGGCCCTCCCGTGAGCGGGAACTGCTCAGCCGCGCCGAACCTCTCACCGACGACGAGCAGCAGTGGGTGCTGAAAGTCAGCGCCGACCAGAAACAACTGCAGACTTCAGCATTCAAGGCATTGCCTCGCGCTCGCCAGGCGCTGATCATCGACGCCGCCTATCGCCTGGAGCGCTACCGCGCCAACGGCCAGGAACGCGACCCACAGCGCGCCCAGCGCAGTTTCGAACTGTTGCGGGCGATCAACCAGAACCCCGCGCCGGAACTCGACATCCCGCAACCGGGCCTGCCCGAGGATGGCCACGAGTCGCGCACCTGGCAGGCTGGCCTCGGCACTCGTGGCGACCGGGCGTTCGGCGAATATGGCCTGCGCATGGCCTATCACGACCTCAACGACAACGCCGAGAGTTTCCCGTTGGGCGCACAGATCGAGATCCTGCAACTGAAGCTGCGCCAGTACGAAGGCAATGACTGGCAGGTGCAACAGCTGGACCTTGCGACCATTCGCTCCCTGACTCCGCGCAACGAACTGCTGCAGCCGCTGTCCTGGCAAGTCACCGGCGGCCTGGAGCGGGTGCCGGGCAAGCACGACGACGAAACCCTGGTCAGCCACGTCAATGGCGGAGCCGGCGGCACCTGGGCACTGGGTGACGACATGCTGGGGTTTGCCTTGGGCACGGTGCGGGTCGAACACAACAACGACTTCGCCCAGTTCATCGCTCCGGCCGCAGGCTTCAACACTGGCGTGCTGTGGAAAAACCCGCTGGGCAACTTGAGCCTGGAGGCCAAAGGCGACTATTTCATCAACGGCGAAGTGCGCCGTAGCGTGAGCCTGAACCAGCAGTGGGAACTGTCACGCAACCTCGGTCTGCGCCTGAGTGCCCAGCGCGAGTTCAGCCATCTGGCGTCACCGGAGAACGAAGTGATGCTGGAGGTGAAGTGGTATCACTATTGACCGGGGCATACCCCGCACTCACCTAAGCGAACAGATTCATCACAGCGCTTTCACATCGGCCTGACGAATCCACTTCTAAACTTCTCTTATGAGTGGATCAGGCAGGAATGCAAAAAAAATGAGGCGCGCGGTGGTGCTGAGTGTGGTGATGTTGCTCGGTGGCTGCGAAACCACCCACGAAAACCTGATCGCCCGGGGTTACCCTCCGGCATTCGCCGACGGCTTTGATGACGGTTGCAGCAGCGGTCGGCAGGCAGCCGGCGTGATCACCGGCCAGTTCAGGAAGGACGTGCCACGGTATCTCAAGGACGCTCCCTATGCCGAAGGCTGGAGCGACGGTTTCCGTCAATGCCAGGCCATGCGCGAAAGTGAGGAGCGTAACGCTTACCGCGAACGCCATTGGGACGAGCGAGAACGGGCCTGGCAGCAGCAGAAGGACCAGGACGCCGCCCGGGCTTATCGCTCACAGTGAGTCGCGTACAGACATCCGCTGAAACCAAAAGCCTGCGACCATGGCCCAAACTCCAATAGAGGAGAACATCATGAGTCGCGCCTTCGTCAATGAGGACAACGCCGCTGCCCAGGCCGATCAGCCGGTCGAACGCCAGGTCAGCGCGCAACCCAATTACGTCACGCCCGCCGGACTCGCCCAATTACAGGCCCGGGTCGCTGAGCTGCAGGCGCTGCACAGCCAGCAGGTGGCCAGGGGAGAACTGGCGGACAAGCAGCGAATCGCGGATATCGAACGGGATCTGCGGTATTTCAATCAGCGTTTGCAAAGCGCGCAGGTCCTTACGCCAACCTCATTGGATCAGGTGCGGATCGGGCATTGGGTGACCTTTGTCGATGAGCATGACCACGAGCAGCGAGTGCAGTTGGTGGGTGAAGATCAGGCCGATGCGGCCAGCGGACTGGTCAATTGGGGCTCGCCGCTGGGGCGGGCGTTGCTGGGGACGAAAGTTGGCGATGAAGTGATCTGGAAACGGCCGGTGGGGGATTTGACCATTGAAGTGGTGGCGATAGAACCGGGGTGATCTTGCCAGCCTCATCGCGAGCAGGC
>NZ_WUUD01000029.1:20914-33243 GCF_009831705.1 Pseudomonas sp. PICF6
GCCCCACCGTGCAGCTTGTGACTGACCCAAAACCACTGTGGGAGCGAGCCTGCTCGCGATGGCGGCGGGTCAGGCAACTTACGCTGGCTGATCCACCACTATCGCGAGCAGGCTCGCTCCCACAGGGTTTGTCGATCGGTCGCCGGCCGAATCAGGCCAGCTTCTTGTGCCTTACGCGGTGCGGCTGGGCAGCGGCTTCGCCCAGGCGTTTCTTGCGATCGGCCTCATACTCGGTGTAGTTGCCTTCGAAGAACACCGCTTGCGAGTCGTCTTCGTACGCCAGGATGTGGGTCGCCACACGGTCGAGGAACCACCGGTCGTGGGAGATCACAATCGCTGCGCCCGGGAAGTCCAGCAGGGCTTCTTCCAGGGAACGCAGGGTTTCGACGTCGAGGTCGTTGGACGGTTCGTCGAGCAGCAGGACGTTGCCGCCCTCCTTCAAGGTCAACGCCAGGTGCAAGCGACCGCGTTCACCACCGGACAAGTCCTTGACGAACTTCTGCTGGTCGCCGCCCTTGAAGTTGAAGCGCCCCACGTAGGTGCGCGACGGAATTTCATAGTTGCCGATGCGGATCTGGTCGGAACCGTCGGAGATCTGCTGGAACACGGTCTTGCTGCCGTCCAGGTCTTCGCGGCTCTGGTCGACACAGGCCAGTTGCACGGTTTCGCCGATTTCGATGGTGCCCGAATCCGGTGTTTCCTTGCCCATCAGCATGCGGAACAGCGTGGATTTACCCGCACCGTTACCACCGATCACACCGACAATGGCGCCTTTGGGCATGGCGAACGACAGGTTGTCGATCAGCACGCGGTCGCCATAGCCCTTGGTGACGTTCTTGAATTCGATGACCTTGTCGCCCAGGCGCGGACCGGCCGGGATGTAGATCTCGTTGGTTTCACTGCGCTTCTGGAATTCCTGGGACTGCATTTCCTCGAAGCGTTGCAGACGTGCCTTGGATTTGGACTGGCGGGCCTTGGCGCCTTTGCGCACCCACTCCAGTTCTTCCTTCATGGCTTTTTCATGGGCCGACTGCTGCTTGGATTCCTGGGCCAGACGATCGGACTTGGCTTCAAGCCAGCCCGAGTAGTTGCCTTCGTAAGGAATACCCGCGCCGCGGTCCAGTTCCAGGATCCAGCCGGCGACGTTGTCCAGGAAGTAACGGTCGTGCGTGATCGCGACCACGGTGCCCGGGAAATCGTGCAGGAAGTGTTCGAGCCAGGCGACGGAATCGGCGTCCAGGTGGTTGGTCGGCTCGTCGAGCAACAGCATGTCCGGCGCCGACAGCAGCAGGCGGCACAGAGCCACACGACGCTTTTCACCACCAGAGAGGTGTTCAACCTTGGCATCCCAGGCCGGCAGGCGCAGCGCATCGGCGGCGACTTCCAGCTGGCGATCCAGGTTATGGCCATCGCTGGCCTGCAGGATCGCTTCGAGCTTGGCCTGTTCGGCGGCCAGCTTGTCGAAGTCGGCATCCGGTTCGGCGTAGGCCGCGTAGACTTCGTCCAGGCGCGCCTGGGCATCCTTGATCACGCTGACCGCCTCCTCGACCACTTCCCGTACTGTCTTGGTCGGATCCAGCTGAGGCTCTTGAGGCAGGTAACCGATGTTCAAGTCGGGCATCGGACGGGCTTCACCGTCGAACTCGTTGTCGACACCGGCCATGATTTTCAGCAGCGTGGACTTACCCGAGCCGTTGAGGCCCAGTACGCCGATCTTGGCCCCGGGGAAGAACGACAGTGAAATGTTTTTCAGGATTTCCCGCTTCGGCGGAACAACTTTGCTCAGCCGATGCATGGTGAAGACGTATTGAGCCATGGTGAACCTAGCGTCAGTGACAGGTGAAAAGAACGAGCCAGGCCATGCGCGGCGCCGGCGCTTGACGGTCATCAATGCCGGCGGGCAGATAAAGCCTGGGGATCGGAGCTTGCGCGCTCTTGTTTGACCGGCAAAGCTACCTCAACCATCGGTCAAGGTCCAGCCACCAGGGGCTGGCACTTTGCCACAAGTCAAGGCATGCTAGCCGCCCTTTGGGCGTCCGGCTTATAGTGCACGTCGCGCCAGTCCAGCAAACTGCAGGATTACAGCTTGTCCAACGTCACGCCGACCCTGTCCCCACGCGCACCGACTGCTGCGAGCGGCTCGCCCCTGCGCGGGACATTAAAGGGCGCGCTGGCCACACTGGTGCTCTTGCTGCTTGGATTGCTCTTCTGGCAGTTGCTTGATCAATTGCGCGAAACCCAGCAGCAACAGCGCCAGTACACCATCGATTACACCGCCGACCTGGCCGCGCAAGTCAGCCTGAACATGGCCTTGAATGCGCAGATCGCCCTCAACCTGCTACCGATCGTCGAACAACCGCAGAGCGCCGACGAACAGCAGGCCCTGTTGCGCAAACTCCAGCAATCGTTGCCCGAGCTACGCAGCCTGGCGTTGCTGAGCCCTTCCGGCCGGGTGCTCAGCGACAGTGATCCTGCCAGCCACGATGCCGATTACCTGGCAGAGCTGGTACGGCGCAGTCGGGCCCAGGCGCACTATTTCAGCAATGCCGATGACGGCTCCGTGGTGCATCTGTTGTTGCACCAGGCCAGCGGCAGCAGCCGCAGCTATTGGGCGCTGCGCCTGACCCCAACCTTCTTCTCGACCCTGACCAAGCAGGCCGATACCGGCATGCGCCCACTGTGGCTGGTGGAAAACCGCCTCAACCAGCAAATCATCAGCCGGGACGAAAGCCTGCCCTCGGCCAGCCCTACCCGGCTGTCCCCGGATGATCTGAGCAACACCGTGCTGACCGTGCCCCTGAGCAGCAGCGACTGGCAATTGCGTGGACTGTTCGACCGACGCCAGGTGCTGGAGCAATTGCTGCCGGCCTTCATCGGCAAATGCCTGCTAGGCCTGGCGTTTTCAATGCTGCCGGTGATCGCGCTCTTGAGCATGCGCCGTCGCCAGCGTCAGTTGCACGAGGGCCGCCGACGCTACCAGGATATTTTCGAAGGCACCGGCGTCGCGCTCTGCGTGCTTGACCTGTCGAGCCTCAAGGCATTTTTTGAAAGGACCGGCCTGCGCAACGGCGACCAGTTGCGCGCCTGGTTGGCCATCCCTCACCAGCTTGAACAACTGCAGCAGGAAGTTCACGTCACCGAGGTCAATCAGATGGCGTTGAAGCTGCTCAACGTCAACTCCTGCGAGCGGGCCTGGCAACTGCTGGTAGGCAATGCTGCCCAGGACAACAACCCGGTGGGTTCGAAGCTGCTCGAAGCGCTGCTCGACCAGCACAAGCAGTTGGAGCTGGAAATCAAGCTGCAGGACGCCCATGGCCGTGATCAGCACCTATGGCTGGTGCTGCGTCTGCCGGAAAAACAGCAGGACTACAACGCCGTCATCCTGAGCATCAGCGACATTACCAGCCGCAAGCTGATCGAACTGTCGCTGCTCGAACGCGAAGGCTTCTGGTCCGACGTGGTGCGCACCGTACCGGACCATCTCTATGTGCAAGACGTGATCAGCCAGCGGATGATCTTCAGCAACCATCACCTGGGACAGACCCTGGGGTACGACCGCACCGAACTGCACCAGATGGGCGAATACTTCTGGGAAATCCTGCTGCACAGCGAAGACGCCGACCACTATCACAACTTGCGCCAGGCACAACGCCAGGCCGGGTATGCGCAACTGCTGCAATGCCAGCTGCGCTTTCGCCATCGCAATGGCAAATGGCGGCGCTTCGACATTCGCGAACAAGCCCTGGCCCGGGACCGGCACGATCAGGTGACACGGATCATCGGCGTAGCCAAGGACATCACCGAACAGATCGAAGCCAGCGAATCGCTGCGCGACAGCGAACAACGCTACCGGATGCTCGCCGAAAGCATCAGCGACGTGATTTTCTCCACCAACAGCAAGCTTTCGCTCAACTACGTCAGCCCCTCGGTGCAAGCAGTGCTGGGCTACAGCGCTGACTGGATATTCCAGAACGGCTGGCAATCGACCATCGCCAACCCGCAACAACTGACCGGCATCTACACCTTGATGGATCGGGTCAGCAAAGCCCTCGACAAGCCTGAGCAACTGGCCGAGTTGCGCAACCAGATGCAGACCCAGCTGTTCCTGTTCGACTGCCTGCGCGCCGACGGGCGCAAGATCCCCATCGAGCTGCGGTTGGTGCTGGTGTGGGATGAGCACGGCGCGTTCGAAGGCGTGCTGGGCGTGGGCCGCGATATCAGCCAGCAACGACGCGCCGAAAAAGACCTGCGCATGGCCGCCACGGTATTCGAGCATTCGACCTCGGCGATCCTGATCACCGACCCGGCCGGTTACATTGTCCAGGCCAACGAAGCCTTCAGCCGCGTCAGCGGGTATGCGGTGTCGCAGGTGCTGGACCAGTTGCCCAACATGCTGACCGTGGACGAGCAGCAGGAAGCCCACCTGCGCTACGTGCTCAAGCAGTTGCAGCAACACAGCACGTGGGAAGGCGAGGTCTGGCTCAAGCGCCGCAATGGCGAGCACTATCCGGCCTGGGTCGGCATTACGGCGGTGCTGGACGATGAAGGCGACCTGGCCAGCTACGTGTGCTTCTTCAGCGACATCAGCGAACGCAAGGCCAGCGAACAGCGCATCCATCGCCTGGCCTACTACGACGCGTTGACCCACCTGCCCAACCGCACGCTGTTTCAGGATCGCCTGCACACCGCGCTGCAATCGGCCGAGCGCCAGAAAAACTGGGTCGTGCTGATGTTCCTCGACCTGGACCGCTTCAAGCCGATCAACGACTCTCTGGGCCACGCCGCTGGCGACCGGATGCTCAAGGAAATGGCCACGCGGCTGCTCGGCTGCGTGGCCGACGACGACACCGTGGCGCGCATGGGCGGCGACGAATTCACCCTGCTGCTGCAACCGCGTTCCAGCCGCGAAATGGCGCTCAACCGGGCGATCAACGTGGCCGAGCAGATCCTCGCCAGCCTGGTCCGACCGTTCGTACTGGAAGGTCGGGAGTTCTTCGTCACCGCCAGCATCGGTATCGCCCTGAGCCCTCAGGACGGCAACGAGCTGAGTCAGCTGATGAAGAACGCCGACACGGCCATGTATCACGCCAAGGAGCGCGGCAAGAACAACTTCCAGTTCTACCAGGCCGACATGAACGCCAGCGCCCTGGAACGACTGGAGCTGGAAAGCGACCTGCGCCACGCCCTGGAGCAGAATGAGTTCGTGCTGTATTACCAGCCACAGTTCAGCGGCGACGGCAAACGCCTGACCGGCGCCGAGGCCTTGCTGCGCTGGCGCCATCCACGACGCGGGCTGGTGCCGCCAGGGGACTTCATCCCGGTCCTCGAAGAGCTCGGGTTGGTGGTGGACGTCGGTGACTGGGTGATCAGCGAAGCCTCTCGGCAGCTCAAGACCTGGCACCAGGCCAAGGTCCGGGTGCCGAAAGTCTCGGTCAACATTTCGGCCCGGCAGTTCTCCGATGGCCAGCTCGGCACGCGCATCGCCAACATCCTGCGTAGCACCGGCCTGCCGCCGGCCTGTCTGGAACTGGAACTGACCGAAAGCATCCTGATGCGTGAAGTCAGCGAGGCGATGCAGATCCTGGCCGGGCTGAAAAACCTGGGCCTGAGCATCGCCGTGGATGACTTCGGCACCGGTTATTCGTCCCTCAACTACCTCAAGCAATTCCCCATCGACGTGTTGAAAATCGACCGCACCTTTGTCGATGGCCTGCCATCCGGCGAACAGGACGCCCAGATCGCCCGGGCGATCATCGCCATGGCCCACAGCCTCAACCTGGCGGTGATTGCCGAAGGGGTCGAAACCCACGAGCAACTGGACTTTCTGCGCGAGCACGGCTGCGATGAAGTCCAGGGCTACCTGTTCGGCCGGCCGATGCCGGCCAACCGGTTTGAGGCGCAGTTCAGCAATGATGCGCTGTTCATGCTCGACTGAAAGCTTGTGCTGGCCGGGCGGGCCTCATCGCGAGCAGGCTCGCTCCCACAATTGCTTTTGGCTGTCCTTGGAATAGACATACACCACAGCCCCCCTGTGGGAGCGAGCCTGCTCGCGATGAGGCCAGTACAGGCAGCGTGAATCCCATTCGTCCGCGACATGACGTCCTTTCATATGCCTTCCAAAACCGGTTGGGTTAGAATGCCCCCCTTTTCTGCCCCCGATCCTTGAGGACCGCCATGTTCAGCCGTGATTTGACTATTGCCAAGTACGACGCCGATCTCTTTGCCGCCATGGAGCAAGAAGCTCAGCGCCAGGAAGAGCACATTGAGCTGATCGCTTCGGAAAACTACACCAGCCCCGCGGTGATGGAAGCTCAAGGCTCGGTACTGACCAACAAGTACGCCGAAGGCTATCCAGGCAAGCGCTACTACGGTGGTTGCGAGTTCGTCGACGTGGTCGAGCAACTGGCCATCGACCGCGCCAAGGAACTGTTCGGTGCCGACTATGCCAACGTCCAGCCTCACGCAGGTTCCCAGGCCAACGCCGCTGTCTACCTGGCGCTGCTGTCGGCCGGTGACACCATTCTGGGCATGAGCCTGGCCCACGGCGGTCACCTGACCCACGGCGCCAGCGTTTCGTCCTCGGGCAAGCTGTACAACGCCATCCAGTACGGCATCGACGGCAATGGCCTGATCGACTACGACGAAGTCGAGCGCCTGGCACTCGAGCACAAGCCGAAAATGATCGTGGCCGGTTTCTCCGCCTACTCGCAGATCCTCGACTTCCCACGTTTCCGCGAAATCGCCGACAAGGTCGGTGCCTACCTGTTCGTGGACATGGCGCACGTTGCGGGCCTGGTTGCCGCTGGCGTCTACCCCAACCCCGTGCCATTCGCCGACGTCGTCACCACCACCACCCACAAGACCCTGCGCGGTCCACGTGGTGGCCTGATCCTGGCTCGTGCCAACGCCGACATCGAGAAAAAGCTCAACTCCGCCGTATTCCCCGGCGCCCAGGGTGGCCCGCTGGAACACGTGATCGCCGCCAAGGCGATCTGCTTCAAGGAAGCGCTGCAGCCTGAGTTCAAGGCTTACCAGCAACAAGTGGTGAAAAACGCCAAGGCCATGGCCGGCGTATTCATCGAGCGTGGCTTCGACGTAGTGTCCGGCGGGACCGAGAACCACCTGTTCCTGCTGTCGCTGATCAAGCAGGACATCTCCGGCAAAGACGCCGACGCAGCGCTGGGCAAGGCGTTCATCACCGTGAACAAGAACTCGGTGCCCAATGACCCACGCTCCCCGTTCGTCACCTCCGGCCTGCGCTTTGGCACCCCGGCCGTGACCACTCGTGGTTTCAAAGAAGCCGAGTGCAAGGAACTGGCTCGCTGGATCTGCGACATCCTGGCGGACCTGAACAACGAAGCGGTGATCGACGCCGTTCGCGAGAAGGTCAAGGCGATCTGCAAAAAGCTGCCGGTATACGGCGCTTAATCAGCCCGTTACACCTCAGTAAGAAAGGCCTCCATTGAAAGATGGGGGCCTTTTTCATGGGCGCAAACAATTACCCCCAAATAACTAACCCCCACGCTTATCTAATGTCTTGCAATACACACACCACCACCGACAGCTAATAAATCAATAATATCGCTCCATAACTGCACACTTCATAAACCCAACGAGGAGTCGAATCACATGGACCGTGATCAATCTTTTAACGCCACACTTCGAATGTTTGACAACCACGTCAACCTGCTTGAAATACTTCATGGCAAACCCGCGATGGCCACCGTGAGTTTATTCAGCGGCGGCTTCTTTACCGGCCGCCCGCAAACCCACGACCACTCCAGCCTGCTCGGCATGCGCCCCAAAAATCAGGGTCAATCCAGCAACCCATTGAAATTGCATTTGCGACACACCCCGAACGGCTACAACCTGGTCATTAAAAACACGGGGGAACATGAAAACAAACTTGTCGGTAAACGCTGGCTTGAGGTTCTCGGCGCACAGGACTTCGGCACGGATGATCCGATGTTCTTTACCCTCGTTGATCATCAGAACAACGCCATCACCCGGCAGAATATTTCCACGCCGCATTTACCTGTCTCGCTCATGACAAAAAACAAAAAATATATCGGCGGATTGAAAGTTCGAGGCTCGCCTTATATTTATCTCGCCGAGACAGAAGAAAAATCGAAAGTAACATTCATCCTAAGTGTTCTTTAAAGAACATGTCGATATCTTTGTGGCGAGTGGGCTGATCCCTCGCCACAGGGAGCTGTGGCGCACTGCTTGCCACCCACATTTTTTCACTGCAACAAACGGCTCAAGCACAAGGGTTCCGGCCAAACTGGTAAGACCGGTCATGCCAAATCTCTACAGATCAGCTTGCACAGCAGCGAAAACAGGGCCTAGACTGCGCCTACACTGGACAAACCGGTAAGACCACAATAATGAAGTCCTGACGCCAACAGCTCTATTGACGGCGAAAAGGACACCGAACCAGGAATCCCTCCCATGCTCAAATGGTGCTCGCGTTCGATCTTCCTTCAAGTTGTCCTCGGATTGGTGCTCGGCATCGTCTGTGGACTGACCCTTCCCGAATACTCCGCACAGCTCAAACCCCTCGGCGACGGCTTTATCAAGCTGATCAAGATGCTCATCGGCCTGATCGTGTTCTGTGTGGTAGTCAGCGGCATCTCGGGTGCCGGAGACCTCAAGAAGGTCGGGCGCATTGGCCTCAAGTCGGTCATCTACTTCGAAGTATTGACCACCATCGCCTTGGTCATCGGTCTGGTGCTTGCCTTCAGCACCGGTATCGGCAGTGGTGCGAACATCCACCTGGAACAACTCTCCAGCGCGGACATGGGGGATATCGCCCAGCGTGGCGAGCACCTGGTCACCACCACCCAGTTCCTCATGAACCTGATCCCAACCTCGGTGCTCGGGGCCTTCGCTGAAAACAACATTCTGCAAGTGCTGTTGTTCTCCGTGCTGTTTGGCAGCGCCTTGAACCTAGTGGGCGATGCAGCGTCCGGCATCTCGCGGTTGATCAACGAACTGAGCCACGTGATCTTCCGCATCATGGGCATGATCGTGCGTCTGGCCCCCATTGGGGTCTTCGGGGCCATCGCCTTCACTACCAGCAAATATGGCCTGGACTCACTGCAACACCTGGGCAGCCTGGTGGGCCTGTTCTACCTGACCTGCATCGCCTTCGTTGCGCTGATCCTCGGCTTGGTGATGCGTGTCTCGGGCCTGCCGATGTTGCCGTTTCTCAAATACCTGCGTGAAGAGCTGCTTATCGTGCTCGGTACGGCCTCTTCCGACGCCGTGCTGCCACAGATCATGCGCAAGCTTGAGCACCTGGGGATCGGCAGTTCCACCGTCGGCCTGGTGATTCCGACCGGCTACTCGTTCAATCTGGACGGTTTTTCGATCTATCTGACCCTGGCGATTGTGTTCATTGCCAACGCCACCGGCACACCTCTGGCCATGAGTGATTTGCTGACCATCCTGCTGGTGTCACTGATCACCTCCAAGGGCGCCCACGGGATTCCCGGCTCGGCGCTGGTGATCCTGGCTGCCACGTTGACGGCCGTCCCGGCGATCCCGGTGGTTGGCCTGGTGCTGGTACTAGCGGTGGATTGGTTCATGGGCATCGGCCGGGCCCTGACCAACCTGATTGGCAACTGCGTGGCCACCGTGGCGATTGCCCGCTGGGAAAAAGACATCGATGTCCCTCGGGCGCGCAAGGTACTGTCCGGCCAACACGGTTATACCTTCCAATCCAGGAAACCGGTGGGCACTGCCCATCAGCAGCAATTCTGAAAGACTGCGGTGCCGGCCCGCGAACCGGTACCGCCTGATTGATTTTCGAGGAGTCACCAGTGATCAGTTCATCAACCGTCGTCAATTCCGTAGTGGAGAAACTACGTGCCGCCCTCGCTCGGGGCCAATGGCGCTCGGGCGACATGCTGCCCGGCCAGCGCGAGCTGGCCGAGCAATTGGGCATCAGCCGACCAAGCCTGCGCGAAGCGGTGATTGTCCTGGAAACCCTGGGGCTGGTGCGTTCGATGCCCGGCAAGGGCGTCGTGGTGCTGGAGGCCAACTTCACCGACACCGCCAATGAAGGCAGCGCCATGGCCGGCGCCAGCCTGGAGGACGTGCTGCAACTGCGCTACACCCTGGAGCCTTTCATCGTCGGTCTTGTGGCGCAATCCATCAGCAGCAAGGAGGTCGGCCAGTTGCGCCTGACCCTCATGGACATGCGCGAAGCGTTGGAGGCCAACGACAGCGACGCCTGCGCCAATGCCTACATTGCCTTCCATGAAGAGCTGTTTGCCTTGACGTCCAACCCGATTTTTCAAAACGTGGTCCAGCAGACCAGCAACGCGCTCAAGCAAAGCGCCGATGTGTTGCGCAATTCACCCCAGCATCTGGCCGAACGCCTGGAGGAAAACGAAGCCGTGGTGCGCGCCATCCGCGCCAAGAACAGCGCCCAGGCCAGTACCGAAATGCGCCGGCATATCCTCAGGGAAGGCCAGCGCATGGGCATCGAACTGAACATTCCGGACGACAACCTCGGCACTTGAGCCACACCCTGCGGAGACCGCCATGAACAACCTCATGCCCCACCCGGATCAGCCTGAGCGTAACGTGCTCGCGTCCCTGTCGCTGCCCGGTCGGGTCGGCAAACCGTCGGTGGACGATATCTACCCGCGGATCTTCGACGCCATCCTCGAACAACGCATTGCTCCGGCCAGCCGTTTCACCGAGGAAAGCCTGGGGGATGTGTTCGGTGTCAGTCGCAGCATCATTCGCCGTGTCCTGGCGCGCCTGTCCCACCAGCAAGTGGTGATCCTGCGGCCCAACCATCGGCCCCAGGTGGCGGCACCGGACCTGGAACAGACCCGGCAAATCCTGCATGCCCGGCGCCTGGCCGAACAGACCCTGGTGCGCCTGGCCTGCAAGGCGCCGCAGCCCAAGGACCTGCAGCGCCTACGCGATCTTATAGAGCGCGAGCGCCAGTGCCTGGATCGCGGCGAACGCGGCCCGGCGATTCGCCTGTCCGGCGAGTTTCACCTGCAATTGGCGACCATGGCCGGGAATGCGCCGTTGGCGCAGTTTCTCGGCAGCCTCGTGCCATTAACCTCGCTGGCCCTGGCGCGGCATGAGCTCAAGTCCCGCAGACATTGCGCCTGGCAGGAGCATTTGGCGATCGTAGACGCGATAGAACGTGGCAACGCTGATCAAGCGTTGCAACTGATGAGCGAGCACCTGGACCATCTTGAGCAAAAGCTGCTGATGGCCGCAGGCACCGGGACGTCAAAGTAGCGCGGCTTCGAAGCCTGCGCGGATCTTCTCTTCGGGCAACTCGTCGGCGATGAACACAATGACGCTCTCCCGTGCTTCGCCTGGCGCCCATTCGGTGTCCCAGTCAAAACCGTACAGTTTGAGTACGCCCTGGAACACCAGTCGACGGGATTCGCCAGCGATGCTCAGTACCCCCTTGTAGCGCAGCAACTGCTTGCCGTGCTCCTCCAGCAACTGGTTCATGAACTCGCTGAGTTTGTCGATATCCAGCGGTTTGTCGGTGCGAAGCACGAGGCTGCTGATGCGGTCCCCGGTGCTTGCCTTGCCCACCGGTCGCAGGCTGAACCCCGCCCCCAGGTCTGCGTTGAGATTGAAGCCGCGGATGTCGAGCAGTTCGGCCAGATCGATCTTGCCGTGCTCCACCACCCTGATCGGCGCCCGTCGGTTGATCCGCGTCAGTCGTTCGCCAAGGGCTTGGACATGGGCTGCGTCCACCAGATCGGTCTTGCTCAGCAGCAGACGGTCGGCAAACCCGACCTGGGCCTGGGCAATGGCCTGGGTCAGGTGGATCTCGGCGTGAGCGGCGTCCACCAGGGTCAGGATACCGTCGAGGATGTAGCGCTCGCGCAGGTCCTCATCGATAAAAAATGTCTGGGCCACAGGGGCCGGATCGGCCAGGCCGGTGCATTCGATCACCAGGCGATCAAAGGCAATTTCGCCGCTGTCCAGCCGTTCGAGTAGCAGGTACAGGGCTTTGGTCAGGTCAGTGTGAATGGTGCAGCACACGCAGCCATTGGCCAGGGTCATGACTTGCACCGGCTCATCGCCCAACAGCTGGGTATCGATGCCGGCATCGCTGAATTCATTCTCGATCACGGCGATTTTCAGGCCGTGCTCGGCCTTGAGCAAATGACGCAAAAGCGTGGTCTTGCCGGCGCCGAGGAAGCCGCTGAGGATGGTGACCGGGATGGGAGAGGACAACGTGATTCTCCTGTTGCGAAATTAAAAGAAGAGCACAGAACCCATGTGGAGGCGAGGCAAACTGTTGCGATGCCTTCGCGAGCAGGCTCGCTCCCACA
>NZ_WUUD01000030.1:0-9482 GCF_009831705.1 Pseudomonas sp. PICF6
GTTTAGAAACCTTGGGGCGTGGAGCGTGTCACGATGGCCTCGACATTCAGGCCTCGGGGCAAGGCGCCGTATGCCCGGCCAGCCGAACCCAGGCGGCTGGCGATGAAGGCGTCGCTGACGTCGCTGTTGCCCGCTTCCAGCAGCAGCTTGGCTTGCAGGCCGATGGCGATCTCTTCAGTCAATTGCCGGGCGCGGTACTGGATGTCAGCGGTATCCTTGAACGCCGCCTGCAACCGATCGATGTGGGCAGCCAGGCGTTTGTCGCCGTGGCCGTCACCCAGCTCGGTGAACAGCACTTCAAGCACGCCCGGTTCCTTGGACAGCGCCCTCAACACATCCAGGCACTGCACATTGCCGGAGCCTTCCCAGGTCGAGTTCACCGGTGCTTCACGATAGAGGCGCGGCAGGATGCTGTCTTCGACATAACCCGCGCCGCCCATGCATTCGGCGGCTTCGTTGATCATCGCGGGGGCGCGTTTGCAGATCCAGTATTTGCCCACCGCAGTCACCAGCCGCGCGAACTTGGCCTCGTGTTCGTCACTCAAGTGGTCCAGCGCCCGCCCCATGCGCAGGCTCAGGGCCAGGGCGGCTTCGCTTTCCAGCGCCAGGTCGGCCAGCACGTTTTGCATCAGTGGCTGTTCGCTCAACAACTTGCCACCGACCTTGCGATGCGCGCAGTGATGGCTGGCCTGGGTCAGGGCCTGGCGCATCAGAGCACTGGAACCGACCATGCAATCGAAGCGGGTCATGGCGACCATCTCGATGATGGTCGGCACGCCTCGCCCTTCCTCACCGACCATCCAGGCCAGTGCACCACGGAATTCAACTTCGCTGGAGGCGTTGGAACAGTTGCCCAGCTTATTCTTCAGCCGCTGGATATAGAACTGATTACGGGTGTCGTCCGGGCGATGGCGCGGCAGCAGGAAACAGCTCAGGCCCTTGTCGGTCTGGGCCAGGGTCAGAAAGGCATCGCACATCGGCGCCGAGCAGAACCACTTGTGGCCCACCAGCTCATAGGCCTGGCCCGGACCGCTGGCGCCCACCGGATAAGCCTTGGTGGTGTTGGCCCGCACGTCGGTGCCGCCCTGCTTTTCAGTCATCGCCATGCCAAGTGTCACCCCGGCCTTGTGGGCCATGCCGACGTTTCGCGGGTCGTACTCGGTGGCGAGCGCTTTGGGCACCCAGAGCTCGGCCAGGTCCGGTTGCAAACGCAACGCCGGGACGCTGGCGAAGGTCATGGTCAGCGGACAACCGGTGCCGGCTTCAGCCTGGCTGTGCAGATAAGTCATCGAGGCTCGGGCGACGTGGGCGCCGGGTTGCGGCTGGGCCCATGGCAGGCTGGGCAAGCCATGCTCGACGGCCGTGCGCATCAACTGGTGGTAAGCGGGATGGAATTCCACCAGATCGATGCGATGGCCGTAGCGGTCGTGGCTGGAAAACACCGGCTTGTTCTGGTTCGCCAGAAACCCCGCTTCCATCAGCGGCCCGCCGGCCAGTGCGCCATACGCATCGATCCGCCCTTGCGCCCAACCCGCACCAAAACGCTGCGACCACTGTTGCAGCGGCAGGTCGATGCGATAGAGGTTGGCGCCATCCAGGGACGGTGGCTGATTGGTGACCTCGTGGGTCTCGGCGAACTGGTGCAGGTTCATGACAGGGCTCCTTGGTCGGCCAGCAGAGGTTCAGTTAAGCACCGCCCCAAGGTCGAACAAAGTGTCATACCCGCCTAAATATCGGCGCTTTCACCCTGTTTTGGACAAAGTACCCGCCGTTGCAGAATCGTGCGCAACACCTCGAATTTCACCGGTTTGCTCAGGTAATCGGTCAATGCGCCCGACGTGCAGCGCTCGTGATTCGGATTGGGACTGACCACAAACACCGGCAGGTCCTCGCAGCCGGCAAGCGTACGGATCTGACAGCAGACCGACACCCCGTCCAGCGGTGGCGACTGGCAATCGAGCAGCACGGCATCAACACTCTCGCCCTGCAGCATATCCAGTGCCGCGCGGCCGCTGTCGGCGGTACGCACCCGGTAACCGAGCTTGAGCAACATGCCGCGCATCACCAGCAGATCAATGCTGTTGTCGTCAGCCAGCAACACCGTGCAATCCTGGGGCAACCGCGCGCTTTCTCGCGGGCTGAACGAAAATGGCGTGGGCGCCTCCACGGGCACGGCCATTTCCACCTCGACATCCAACTGGAATCGGCTGCCGCGACCGGGTTCGGAGGTGTGGGTCAAGCGTCCGCCCAGCAACTCCACCAGCTGCCGACAGATCGCCAGCCCCACGCCGAGACCGCCGTATTCCCGGGTCATGGAACCGTCCAGCTGGAAGAAGCGCTGGTACAAGCTCGCCTCCCCGAGGTCCGTGAAACCAATACCGGTGTCGATCACGGCAAAGGACAGCACCAGCCGATCGAGCCCCGACGGCCTGCCACTGATCCGCAGCGCTAGGCCCCCTGTGCGGGTGAACTTGACGGCGTTGTCCAGCAGGCATTCCAGGCATTGGGCCAGCTTGCCACTGTCACCGATCAGCCGGTCCGTCAGGCCGGGTGCCACGTCGACCTTGAAATCCAGGCTCTTGACCGCCGCATTGGCACCGAACTGCACCTGCAAGGCGTCGACCATCGCGCGCAGACTGAACGGCGCCGGGTAGGCCTTGAGCTTGCCGGCCTGCAACTCGGTAAGGGTGAGGATGCCGTTGACCATGCGCATCATGTCCCGCGCAGAACCTGCGGCGGTCTGTTGATACTGGGTCAGCTCCTCATTCATTTCGACGGTGTCCATCAACTCCAGCGAACCGATCACGCCATTCATCGGCGTGCGCAGCTCATGGGTCAAGGTGGCGAGGAATTCATCCTTGAGTTTGTTGCCATGGGCCAATTGCTGGTTGAGCACTTCAAGTTTCTGCCCGGCGTCGAACAGCGTCTGGGCCTGCTGCTCGCGCATGGCATTGATACGGTCGGCCAGGGCCAGGGACAACAGCGCTACTTCGATGGCCGAGCCAATCTGGCTGGCGTACATGGTCAGGAATACGTTCGGCAGATAACCGAGCACCATCATCGTGTTGACCACGCCCCCCAGCAGAAACGCCGACCAGGCAATGATGAAATAACGCGCCACCCGCAGGCCACGCCACCAGGCGAACAGCCCAGCGGCGAAAATCACCACGGTAAATACCAGCGCCAATGCCGTCGCCAGGCGCAAGGCCAAGGCGTAACTGGTCATCAGCGACAGGCCCACCACTACCGCGCTGTAGACGATCAGCGCCAGCAGCAGCCGGTCAAGCCAACGACTGTGTTGAGCGGTTTGCAGGAAGCTGCGCGCAAACTGGCTGCCGAATAGCCCCGCACAGCCGATGAAAAAGGGGGTTGCGGCATTGGCCCACCAGGGGTTGTCCGGCCAGAAATACTCCACGGCCGCTCCATTGACCGACAACTGATACAAGCCGAACGAGGCGATATAAACGATGTAATAAAGGTAACTGGTGTCCCGCACGCTCAGGTAAATGAACAGGTTGTAGACCAGCATCCCCAGCAGTACGCCATAGATGGTGCCCAACACGTACAAGCGCACAGGTTGTTGCTCAAGATAGGCCGTGCTCGACCACAACGTCAGCGGCGCCTGGATCGAACCCTGGCTTTGCAGGCGCAGGTACACGGCCTGGCGTTGTTCAGGTTTGAAGTCCAGGCTGAACAGGTAGTTGTTCTGGCGAATTTCACGGCTGGCGAACGGCAAGGCATCGCCGGTCTGGCGAACCAGGCGATACGCCCCGGCGCTGTCAGGCAGATACAAGTCCAGATGGTCCAGCGGCGGATAGGCCAGCTCCAACAACCAGGTGCGTTGGGCGTCCGGATTGCCGGGACGGTAGTGCAGGTCTATTTTCAGCCAGAATGCCGAGCGCGAATAACCAGCGTTCAGCGTGGCTTTGTCATGGGGCTTGAAGTGACCCGCCGCGGCCTCTGCCAGGACATCGTCGATGGTGGCCGTACCGTGGGTGTCTTCAAACACCTGCAGGGCATGGCCCAAGGGCAGGCTTTGGGTGAATTCATCGAATTCGAGGGCGCTTGCCAAAGCGGGCAAGCACAGCAGCAACATCAGCAAATAGCGCATTTAAGCCCCAGCGTGGCCTGTCCGGTTGAATCAGGAAGCCCCCCATTCCCTGAGTAGACGTAAAACCGGCATTACCTGTTATTGGTTGGATCCATTTCTAGCATAGCCGCTGATGGCCAATTTGCACCATTGAAATTTTTCCTACAGATGGCTCTAGAACGGGCGTTCCAGCGCCAAGCATTGAGATAGAGCTGTTGCTTTGGTCAGGTCGGCAACGGGTGGGTCAAAAGCAATCATCAGAGCAAGCAGTTCCGCATAAAACCCTCAGAGTCCGACCACCGACAAAACAGGTTTGGTGGTAAGCTCGCGCACCATGAATATCTACAGCTCTCGCCCCGTTGTCCTCTGTCTCTCCGGCCACGATCCCAGTGGTGGCGCCGGTTTGCAGGCAGATATCGAAGCCCTGCTCGCCCAGGGTTGTCATGCCGCCCCGGCCGTTACCGCGTTGACCGTGCAGGACACGGTTAACGTGAGCGATTTCCGCGTGCTCGATCGGGAGTGGGTGCTGGCGCAAGCCAATGCCGTGCTCAACGATTCGCAGGTAGCGGCGGTCAAGCTGGGGATGCTCGGCTCACTGGAAATGGTCGACACGGTAGTCGAACTGCTGCAGGCGCACCCGCATTTGCCCATGGTCTGCGACCCAGTGCTGCGAGCCGGTGGCGGCGGACGATTGGGCAAGGATGAAGTCGGCTACGCCATGCGCGAACGCCTGTTACCCCTGGCAATCATCGCCACCCCCAATCTGCCGGAAGCACGCATCCTCGCTGAACTGCCAGAGGGCAGCGCCGATGAATGCGCCGAAAAACTGCTGCCCTTCGTCAAGCACCTGTTGATCACCGGTGGTCACGGCGACGAACATGAAGTCCACAATCGCCTGTACAGCCGCGATGGTCGCCGCGAAACCTTCACCTGCCAGCGCTTGCCCGGCAGCTACCATGGTTCCGGCTGCACCCTGGCCAGCGCCCTGGCTGGACGACTGGCCCAGGGCGAACACCTCGCCAGCGCGGTCAAGACAGCACTGGATTACACCTGGCGCACCCTGCGCGATGCCGAACAGCTGGGCAAAGGCCAGTTCGTCCCGCGTCGCCTGCCGCTGGATTTCTGCTCGTAGCCCCGGAGGCTGTGGAATGAAACTACGTGGCCTTTACGCCATCACCGATAGCCAACTGCTGGCCGGCAAATTCCTCGCGTATGTGCAAGCGGCACTGGAAGGTGGCGTCACCCTGCTGCAATACCGTGATAAAAGCAGCGACGAAGCCCGCCGTCTGCGCGAAGCCGAAGCGCTGCGCAATCTGTGCGAGCGCTACAAGACCCGATTGATCATCAACGACGACGCCGAACTGGCCGCGCGCCTGGGCGTCGGCGTTCACCTGGGCCAGACCGATGGCCCTCTGGCGCCAGTACGGGCGCTGCTGGGGCGCGACGCAATCATCGGCTCCACCTGTCATTCCAGCCTGGAACTGGCCGAACAGGCCGCCAGCGAGGGCGCGAGCTATGTCGCGTTCGGACGCTTCTTCAACTCCAACACCAAGCCCGGCGCACCCAGTGCAAACCTTGAACTGCTCGACCAGGCCCGGATCAAACTGCATATACCGGTGTGCGCCATCGGCGGCATCACCCTGGACAACGCCGCCCCGCTGGTGGCTCACGGTGTCGACCTGCTGGCCGTGGTCCATGGTCTGTTCGGCGCCGACAGCCCCCAGGAAGTGACGCGCCGCGCCCGTGCCTTCAACGATCTGTTGCAGATCAAATAATTTTTCGATTTCGAGAGCCCAACCATGTCCCGTTCCGAAACCCTGTTTGCCAATGCCCAAAAGCACATCCCCGGCGGCGTGAACTCCCCCGTTCGTGCGTTCAAGAGCGTTGGCGGCACCCCGCTGTTCTTCAAACACGCCGAAGGCGCGTACGTGACGGACGAAGATGACAAGCGCTATGTGGACTACGTCGGTTCGTGGGGCCCTATGATTCTGGGCCACAGCCATCCGGACGTGCTGGAAGCGGTGCGCAACCAGTTGCAGCACGGCCTGTCCTACGGTGCCCCGACCGCTATGGAAACCGAGATGGCCGACCTGGTCTGCTCGATCGTGCCGTCGATGGAAATGGTGCGCATGGTCAGCTCCGGCACCGAGGCAACCATGAGTGCGATTCGCCTGGCACGGGGCTTCACCGGTCGCGACAGCATCATCAAGTTCGAAGGCTGCTACCACGGCCACTCCGACAGCCTGCTGGTCAAGGCCGGTTCCGGCGCGCTGACCCAAGGTGTACCAAGTTCGGCCGGCGTGCCCGCAGCGTTTGCCAAGCACACCCTGACCCTGCCGTTCAACGACCTCGAAGAAGTCGAGAAGATGCTCAGCGAAGTCGGCCAGGAAGTGGCCTGCATCATCGTCGAGCCTGTGGCTGGCAACATGAACTGCGTACCGCCGGCGCCGGGTTTCCTCGAAGGCCTGCGCAGCCTGTGCGACCAGCACGGCGTGGTGCTGATTTTCGACGAAGTGATGACCGGTTTCCGCGTAGCCCTCGGCGGCGCCCAGGCCCACTACGGCGTGACACCGGACCTGAGCACCTTCGGCAAGATCATCGGCGGCGGCATGCCGGTCGGTTGCTTCGGCGGCAAGCGTGCCATCATGGAATGCATCGCGCCGCTGGGTCCGGTCTACCAGGCCGGTACGCTGTCAGGCAATCCGCTGGCCATGGCCGCCGGCCTGACCACCCTGCGTCTGATCAGCCGCCCGGGCTTTCACGCCGAGCTGACCGACTACACCACCCGTCTGCTCGACGGTTTGCAGATTCGTGCCGACGCAGCGGGCATTCCGTTCGTGACCACCCAGGCCGGTGGCATGTTCGGCCTGTACTTCAGTGGCGCCGATGACATCGTGACCTTCGAAGATGTGATGGCCAGCGACGCTGACCGCTTCAAGCGTTTCTTCCACCTGATGCTCGACGGTGGCGTGTACCTGGCACCGAGCGCGTTCGAAGCCGGCTTTACCTCCATCGCCCATGGCGAGGCCGAGTTGAAGATCACCCTCGACGCCGCCGAGCGGGCCTTCGCCGCGTTGAAGTAAGCCTGTGGATAACTGACGCCGGCTGACGCTGGCGTCAGTGATTGACGACAACCTCTTACCCCTTTTCCTACGTATTACCCCCCGAAGCTGCCGTTAGCGCTCCCTCGCAGCAGAAAAACGAGTAAAGACTTTGTAAGGATGGCCCTGCTTATTTCATAATGCGCGCTTATTGGATCCCCCGGAGGGTCCGCGTGCCCCTCAGAGGTAAGTCGATTCCCATGAACCGCACCGGCCGCACCCTTGCCCTGGGCTGCCTGTTGCTCCTTCAGCCGCTGCTGGCGAACGCACAAGCAGGCGGCAACTCGTTGTTGATCCCGGCGATGGGCCGTTGCACGCTCAACACCCAGCCACAAGATCTCGCACCGGCACTCGACGCCTGTCAAAAAGCGGCGGACGCGGGCGATGCACAAGCGCAATACGAGTTGGGCGAGTTCTACTACGACGGCAAGGCTGCGCCGCGCGACCTCAAACTGGCCCTCAGCTACTTCGAAAAAGCCTCACTGCAAGGCCATGCCCAGGCGCAATACAAGCTGGGCGGCATGTTCTTCCATGGCGAAGGCGTGCCGGCCAACAACGTGCAGGCCTACATTGTCTTGAAGATGGCAGCGGTCAATGGCGCCGAAGAAGCCCTGGACACCGCCGACGAAGTCGCCGAACAGATGCCCCGCGACGAACTGGAAGTCGCGACCCAGGTGCTGGGGCAGATCTTCCGCAAATACCTGATGGAATTGCAAAACGCCGACGGGCGCACGCCCTTCTCGCCACTGCCCTGAATCCACCACGGCCTTGAGAGCCTAATCGCGAGCAGGCTCGCTCCCACAGTTAATCCCGGGTGTTCACAAATAATGTGCACACAGAAGATCCAGTGTGGGAGCGAGCCCGCTCGCGATTGGGGGCAACTCAGTCTTGGCGCTTACTTCTCAGGCATCGGCATCGGAAACGGCATGACATTGCCGACCGCGCCGCGGGCTTCGCTGATTTTCGGGGTGCCCAGGCGCTCGACCTCGTCGATACGCACGATCGAATGCATCGGCACGAAGCTGCGCACCACGCCTTCGAACTGCGCCTTGAGCTTTTCTTCGCTCGGATCGACGACCATTTGCGTGCGCTCGCCAAAGACGAATTCTTCGACTTCCAGGAAGCCCCACAGATCACTTTGATAGATCTGCTTGGCGTACATTTCGAACACCTGGCCCTGGTTGAGGAAAATCACCTTGTAGATTGGAGCTTCACGTTTGGTCATGGCAGGCGAAACACATCGGCGGGTAAAAATGAGGGCGCGAACTATAGCATAGCCACTGCTCGCGCAGCGGTAGGAACCGGGTGACTTGTTCCCTATAATGCGCGGTTCTTTGAATCACGTGATGACTCCGTCCATGGCCAAGAAGCTTTACATCGAAACCCACGGTTGCCAGATGAACGAGTACGACAGCTCGCGCATGGTCGATCTGCTGGGTGAACACCAGGCCCTGGAAGTCACCGCCCGTGCCGAAGACGCCGACGTGATCCTGCTCAACACCTGTTCGATTCGCGAGCGCGCCCAGGACCGGGTGTACTCCCAGCTCGGTCGCTGGCGTGAACTGAAACTGGCCAACCCGGAAATGGTCATCGCCGTGGGCGGTTGCGTGGCCAGCCAGGAAGGCGCTGCCATTCGTGACCGCGCGCCCTACGTAGACGTGGTCTTCGGCCCGCAGACCCTGCACCGCCTGCCGGAGATGATTGACGCCGCGCGCATCACCAAACTGCCGCAAGTCGACGTTTCGTTTCCGGAAATCGAAAAATTCGACCACCTGCCCGAACCCCGTATCGACGGCCCGAGCGCATACGTGTCAGTGATGGAAGGTTGCAGCAAGTACTGCACGTTCTGCGTGGTGCCCTATACCCGTGGCGAAGAAGTCAGCCGGCCGTTCGACGACGTCATCGCCGAAATCATCCACCTGGCGGAACACGGCGTGCGGGAAGTGACGCTGCTGGGGCAGAACGTCAACGGTTATCGCGGCCTGACCCACGACGGGCGCCTGGCGGACCTCGCCGAGCTGATCCGCGTGGTGGCGGCCGTGGAGGGCATCGACCGTATCCGCTACACCACGTCGCACCCACTGGAGTTCTCCGACAGCCTGATCCAGGCCCATGCCGAAGTGCCTGAGCTGGTCAAGCATCTGCACCTGCCGGTGCAATCGGGCTCCGACCGGATCCTGGCGGCCATGAAGCGCAACCACACGGCGCTGGAGTACAAATCCAAGCTGCGCAAACTGCGGGCGGCGGTGCCGGGAATCTGCATCAGTTCGGACTTTATCGTGGGTTTCCCC
>NZ_WUUD01000030.1:9492-20165 GCF_009831705.1 Pseudomonas sp. PICF6
GGGTTTCGATTTTTCCTATTCCTTCGTCTACAGCCAGCGCCCCGGCACCCCGGCGGCCGATTTGGCGGACGAGACACCAGAAGAAGTGAAAAAAGAACGGCTCAACGCCTTGCAACATCGCTTGAACCAGCAAGGTTTCGAGATCAGCCGACAGATGGTCGGCTCCGTCCAGCGGATTCTGGTGACCGATTACTCGAAAAAAGACCCGGGCGAATTGCAAGGACGGACCGAAAACAACCGCATCGTCAACTTCCGCTGCGACACTCCGGCCCTGATCGGCCAGTTCGCCGACGTCCACATCGATGCCGCGCAACCGCACTCCCTGCGCGGCTCGTTGGTCCAGTAACACAAAGTTTCCTGTGGGAGCGAGCCTGCTCGCGATAGCTGCGTGACAGTCAATATCGATGTTGAATGTGACGCCGCTATCGCGAGCAGGCTCGCTCCCACAATGGGTTGTGCCAACCCTGTGATCAGATTCGCCTCTTTAAGAGCTTTCGCACCCAGCCTACTGGCGTTATCCTTGATTTCATCTTAATTGCCCCAGGGCGGCTAAAAACGACCTTGAACGCACCCATCGAACCACATCGTTTCATTCTCGAGCCCTTTGAGGCTCGCCGCTTCGCCAATCTGTGCGGGCAATTCGACGAGCATCTGCGCTTGATCGAACAGCGCCTGGCCATCGAGATCCGCAACCGCGGAAACCAGTTCGAACTGATCGGCGAACCCAAGCACACCTCCTCCGCGGAAAACCTGCTGCGCCGCCTCTATCGGGAAACCAAGGGAAGCGAGTTGTCGCCGGACACCGTCCACCTGTTCCTGCAGGAGTCGGCCCTCGAAGAACTCGAGAACCACGCTCCGTCGGAACCTGCCGTGGCCTTGCGCACGAAAAAAGGCATGATTCGCCCTCGCGGCTTGAATCAGCAGCGCTACGTGAAGGAAATCCTGGGCAACGACATCAACTTCGGCATCGGTCCGGCCGGTACCGGCAAGACCTACCTGGCCGTGGCCTGCGCCGTCGATGCGCTGGAACGCGAACAGGTGCGCCGCATCCTGCTGGTGCGTCCGGCGGTTGAAGCGGGGGAAAAACTCGGTTTCCTGCCCGGCGACCTGGCCCAGAAAATCGACCCGTACTTGCGTCCGCTGTATGACGCGCTGTACGAAATGCTCGGCTTCGAATACGTCGCCAAGCTGATCGAACGCCAGGTCATCGAGGTCGCACCGCTGGCTTATATGCGTGGCCGTACGCTGAACAACAGCTTCATCATCCTCGACGAAAGCCAGAACACCACGGTCGAGCAGATGAAAATGTTCCTGACCCGGATCGGCTTCGGCTCCACCGCGGTGATCACCGGGGACATCACCCAGGTCGACCTGCCCCGCGGCACCAAATCCGGGCTGAACCATGTGATCCAGGTGCTCAAGGACGTGCCGGGCATCAGTTTCACGCATTTCATGCCCAAGGACGTCGTGCGCCATCCATTGGTGCAGCGCATCGTCGAAGCCTACGAGCGCTTCGAGAATCATCAGGATGAGCTGGCGACCGCTGAGAAGGGCAATCGCCACGATGCTTGAACTTGACCTGCAACTGGCCAGCGAACGCCCCGCTCCCAGCGAGGCTCAGTTACGCCAATGGTGCGAGCTGGCCCTGCGCCAGCGCAGCGCCGACTCGGAACTGACCATCCGCCTGGTGGACGAGCCCGAAGGCCGCGAGTTGAACCACACCTGGCGGCAGAAAGACTACGCCACCAATGTGTTGTCGTTCCCCGCCGACGTGCCCGACGAACTGCTCGACATTCCGCTGCTGGGCGATCTGGTGATCTGCATCCCGGTGGTGGAGCGCGAAGCGGCCGAACAAGGCAAGACCGCTGAGGCCCACTGGGCCCATCTGGTGATTCACGGCTGCTTGCATCTATTGGGTTACGACCATATAGAAGATGACGAAGCCGAGGAAATGGAATCGCTGGAACGAACGTTGCTTGCAGAGCTGGGTCACCCCGACCCCTACGCCGGCGACGAACACTGATACATCAACCTGTAACGACAAAGGATTCAGAGTAATCGCTATGAGCGAAGATCGATCGAGCAACGGGCAGAAGTCATGGCTGGGCAAGCTCACCCAGGCTTTTGCCCATGAGCCGAAAAACCGCCAGGAGCTGCTGGAGCTGCTGCGCGATGCACACCAGAACAAACTGCTGGACAGCGAAGCGCTGGCCATCGTCGAAGGCGCCATCCAGGTCGCTGACCTGCAAGTGCGGGACATCATGGTCCCCCGTTCGCAGATGGTCAGCATCAAGGCGACCCAGACACCTCGCGAATTCCTGCCCGCCGTGGTCGATTCCGCTCACTCGCGCTACCCGGTAGTCGGCGAGAGCCATGACGACGTCATGGGCGTGCTGCTGGCCAAGGATCTGCTGCCGCTGATCCTTCAGGAGAACGGCGACAGTTTCAACATCAAGGACTTGCTGCGCCCGGCCACCTTCGTGCCCGAGTCCAAGCGCCTGAACGTGCTGCTGCGTGAATTCCGCGCCAATCACAACCACATGGCCATCGTCATCGACGAATACGGCGGCGTGGCCGGGCTGGTCACCATCGAAGACGTGCTTGAGCAGATCGTCGGCGACATCGAAGACGAGCACGACGTCGAGGAAGACAGCTACATCAAACCGCTGCCCAGCGGCGACTTCCTGATCAAGGCCCTGACGCCGATCGAGAACTTCAACGAGTTTTTCGACAGTCAATTCTCCGACGATGAGTTCGACACCGTCGGTGGCCTGGTGATGAGTGCTTTCGGGCACCTGCCCAAGCGCAATGAAACCACGGAAATCGGTTCCTGGCGCTTTCGCATCCTGAACGCCGACAGCCGTCGGATTCACTTGCTGCGCCTGTCACCCATTGCCCGATAAACCCTACAAGACCCGCTAAGGACACACATGCGCTGGACAACCCGCCCCGGCTGGCCCGGTAACCTGCTGGCCATGGCGGCTGGCGCGATCACCACCCTGGCCCTGGCGCCGTTCGACATCTGGCCGCTGGCACTGCTGGCGGTCGGACTGTTCTATGCCGGTCTGCGCGAGCTTTCACCGCGCCAGGCCCTCGGCCGTGGCTGGTGCTTCGGTTTCGGCCTGTTTGGCGCCGGCACCAGCTGGATCTATGTCAGCATTCACAACTTCGGCGGCGCCTCGGTGCTGCTCGCCGGTTTCTTGATGCTGCTGTTCATCGCCGCCATTGCCTGGTTTTTCGCCCTGCCCGCCTGGCTCTGGGCCCGGTGGTTGCGGCGTAACGAAGCTCCGCTGGCCGACGCCTTGGCCTTCGCCGCCCTGTGGCTGGGCCAGGAAGCCTTTCGCGGCTGGTTCCTCACCGGGTTTCCGTGGCTGTATTCCGGTTACAGCCAACTTGACGGCCCCTTGGCCGGCCTCGCGCCGCTGGGCGGGATGTGGCTGATTTCCTTCACCCTGGCCCTCACCGCCGCGCTGCTGTACAACGCGCCACGGTTGATCCGCGCCGGGCGCAAAGGCTTTATCGCAGCGGGCGTGATCCTGCTGATCGGCCCGTGGGTCGCCGGCATGGCGCTCAAAGACCATGCCTGGACCAGCCCTTCGGGTGATGCGCTGAGCGTCGCGGCGATCCAGGGCAACATCGAACAAAGCATGAAGTGGGACCCCGAGCAGCTCAACGCGCAACTGGCGTTGTACCGCGACATGAGTTTTGCCTCCAAACGGGTCGACCTGCTGATCTGGCCGGAAACAGCTGTGCCGGTGCTCAAGGAGTCTGCCCAGGGCTATCTGGACATGATGGGCACCTTCGCTGCCGAGCGAAATTCGGCGCTGATTACCGGCGTTCCGATTCGCCAACTGGTGCACCAGCAGAAGCGTTACTTCAACGGCATCACCGTGACCGGTGAAGGTGACGGCACTTATCTGAAGCAAAAACTGGTGCCATTTGGCGAATATGTGCCGTTGCAGGACATTCTGCGGGGGTTGATCGCGTTCTTCGATCTCCCTATGTCGGACTTTGCCCGAGGCCCGGCCGACCAGCCTTTGCTGCAAGCCAAGGGTTACCAGATCGCGCCGTTCATCTGCTATGAAGTGGTCTACCCGGAGTTCGCCGCCGGCCTCTCGGCGCGCAGCGACCTGCTACTGACCATCAGCAACGACACCTGGTTCGGCACCTCGATCGGCCCGTTGCAACACCTGCAAATGGCGCAGATGCGCGCCCTGGAAGCCGGTCGCTGGATGATCCGCTCCACCAACAACGGCGTCACCGGCCTGATCAACCCCTTCGGCCAGATCACCGTACAGATCCCGCAATTCGAGCGTGGCGTACTGTACGGCGAAGTGGTGCCGATGCACGGGCTGACGCCCTACCTGCAATGGCGCTCGTGGCCGTTGATCATCGTGTGCGTGTTGCTGCTGGGCTGGGCGTTGATGGCGGGACGGATGGCCAAGACGGTTTGATCCCGCTGCGGGCAAACCTCTTGGGGTCAACGAGTTTCCTGTGGGAGCAAGGCTTGCCCGCGATGCAGGCGCCCTGTTCCCACGGCAGGACCGCGTCGTTTTCATCGCGGGCAAGCCTTGCTCCCACAAATGTCCCGCGCCCTCAAATACTCAGCGATAAAACAACCTATACCCCACCTGCCCCACCGCCTCGTTCATCAACTGCCCCGATTGCCAGATCGACTTGAACTCCGGCATCCAGCCGCCCAGCGGGCGGGCATTGTCCTGCCCCAGAAAGCCCACCGGTGCAGGAACCACTTCAAACCCCGAGCGCTCGAAACTCCAGACTGCCCGTGGCATGTGCGACGCATGGGTCACCACCACGACTCGTCTGATGCCCTGCGGCAGCAACATCTCGGCGCTCATCTGGGCGTTTTCCCAGGTCGTGCGACTGCGCCCTTCCTGCCAGCGCACGGTGACACCAAAATCATCGAGCATCGAATCGGCCATCAATTTCGCTTCACTCGGCGGGGAGCCATAGTGCAAGCCGCCGCTGGTCAGCACCGGCAATCCCGATGCTTTGGCCAGTCGTGCCCCATACCGCTGGCGCTCCAGACCGATGCCGGTGGGCTGGTCGGTGCCCCAGGCCAGGTCACCGCGATCGCGGCCCGAGCCGAGCACCACGATGGCATCGGCACGTTGCGCCAGCGTCACCCATTCGCTGCGAGGCAGCGGTGGCTCGCGCTCCAACGCCTTGGCGCTCCATTGCACCACCACAGGCAAACTCATCAGCCAGAAACCGCCCACCCCTGCAATGAAACACAGGCGAGCCAGGCGCGGCCGGGAGTTGCGCCACCACCAGGCAAGCACCAACAGCAGCAAAAGAATGCCGGGCGGCAATAAAAGTTGTTTGATGAAATAGCGAAACGGCATCGGGCATCTCCATAGATGCCCGAAGCCTAGGTGGGTTGACGCAAAGCGACAACAGATTCGAAATAATCTTGAATCAAAAAAAGCGACAAGCGTGAATCCGGCTTTACTTGAACTGCAGTGACCGGACTTTTACAGCATCCCTGGTGGGCGTCCGATCCTTGAGCCATACAACCTTGGCCGAACGGGGCGTATCGAGGCGCTTGAGTAGCTGAGCCCCACTTGTGGGGGCTTGATGCCCGACCTGCTCAAGGTAAGCCTTGACCAGCTCGAACTCTGCGGGGGTCAAGCCACGCAGTTCCAGCTCTGCCGGGCGTTCATCGCGCAAGCGACCGGCGGTTCTTGCAGCGTCCAAGGCCACCCCGAGACGATCGATCAGTTTTTCGTACAACTCAGGTGTAGTTACTTTACGTTGTGATTCAACCATCCCTCACCTCATTGAAGATAAGACTCACTCCCCATTGAGAAGCTTAGCTTCGCTGGGCAAACCGGCAGGGCGCCGCGACCAACGGCCCTGAACAGCGGCCGTCACCGGGTATCGACAATGCCCCGGCACGCAATCAGGGTTTCCCTCGGCAGAGCACGGTCATGTATGCTACGGCGCTTCCTGTAACTCCACTTCCAGCTCGGCTGGGCATCGAAAACGCCGCATCAGGCGTCGTCTGCGTCCAGCATGGCAACGAAGAGGATTGGGCCACCCCATTCAGTACAAAAGTAGCCATGCACGAACACTATCAGCCCCGTGAAATCGAAGCCGCCGCCCAGTCGTTCTGGGACGAGCAAAAGTCCTTTGAAGTCAGTGAACAGCCAGGCAAGGAGACTTACTACTGCCTGTCGATGTTCCCTTACCCCAGCGGCAAGCTACACATGGGGCATGTGCGCAACTACACCATCGGCGATGTGATCTCCCGCTACCAGCGCATGCAAGGCAAGAATGTCCTGCAACCCATGGGTTGGGACGCTTTCGGCATGCCGGCGGAAAACGCCGCGATGAAGAACAACGTGGCCCCCGCCAAGTGGACCTACGAAAACATCGCCTACATGAAGACCCAGCTGCGCAGCCTGGGCCTGGCGGTGGACTGGTCCCGCGAGGTCACCACCTGCAAGCCTGATTACTACCGCTGGGAACAATGGCTGTTCACCCGCCTGTTCGAAAAAGGTGTGATCTACCGCAAGAACGGCACCGTGAACTGGGACCCGGTGGACCAGACCGTACTGGCCAACGAGCAAGTGATCGACGGTCGCGGCTGGCGCTCCGGCGCGCTGATCGAAAAGCGCGAAATCCCGATGTACTACTTCAAGATCACCGCCTACGCGGATGAACTGCTGGAGAGTCTCGACGAGCTGACCGGCTGGCCTGAACAGGTCAAGACCATGCAGCGCAACTGGATCGGCAAGTCCCGGGGCATGGAAGTGCAGTTCCCCTACGACGTCGCCTCCATTGGCGAAGCGGGCAATCTGAAAGTCTTCACCACCCGTCCGGATACCCTGATGGGCGCCACCTATGTCGCCGTGGCCGCCGAGCATCCGCTGGCGACCCTGGCCGCCCGCAACAACCCCGAGCTGCAGGCGTTCATTGCCGAATGCAAAGGTGGCAGCGTCGCGGAAGCCGATGTCGCCACTCAAGAGAAGAAAGGCCTGCCGACCTCGCTGTTCGTCGAGCATCCGCTCACCGGCGAAAAACTCCCGGTGTGGGTCGCCAACTATGTGCTGATGCACTATGGCGACGGCGCCGTCATGGCTGTTCCGGCCCACGACGAGCGCGATTTCGAATTCGCCCACAAGTACAACCTGCCGATCAAGGCCGTGGTGCGTACCAGCGCCGGTGACCAGACCCCGGCGCCATGGCAGGACGCTTATGGCGAACACGGCGAACTGATCAACTCCGGCGAGTTCGACGGCCTGGACTTCCCCGGCGCGTTCGACGCCATCGAAGTGGCCCTGATCAAGAAAAACCTCGGTGCCTCCCGCACCCAGTTCCGCTTGCGGGACTGGGGCATCAGCCGCCAGCGCTACTGGGGCTGCCCGATTCCGATCGTGCACTGCGATACCTGCGGTGACGTACCGGTACCGGAAGATCAACTGCCCGTGGTCCTGCCCGAAGATGTGGTACCCGACGGCGCCGGCTCGCCCCTGGCGCGCATGCCCGAGTTCTACGAATGCAGCTGCCCGAAATGCGGCGCGCCGGCCCGGCGTGAAACCGACACCATGGACACGTTCGTCGAGTCCTCGTGGTACTACGCCCGCTACGCCTCGCCGCACTATGAAGGCGGCCTGGTGGAAAAATCCGCGGCTGACCACTGGTTGCCGGTAGATCAGTACATCGGCGGCATCGAACACGCCATTCTCCACCTGCTCTACGCGCGTTTCTTCCACAAGCTGATGCGTGACGAAGGCCTGGTGAGCTCCAACGAGCCGTTCAAGAACCTGCTGACCCAAGGCATGGTGATCGCCGAGACTTACTATCGTCGCGAAGCCAACGGTGCCTACACCTGGTACAACCCGGCCGACGTCGAACTCGAACGCGACAGCAAAGCCAAGGTCATCAGCGCCAAACTGATCGCCGACGGCCTGCCGGTGGAAATCGGCGGCACCGAGAAGATGGCCAAGTCGAAGAACAACGGCGTCGACCCGCAGTCGATGATCGACCAGTTCGGCGCCGACACCTGCCGCCTGTTCATGATGTTCGCCTCGCCACCCGACATGAGCGCGGAATGGTCCGACTCCGGCGTCGAAGGTTCGCACCGCTTCCTCAAGCGCGTCTGGCGTCTGGCTCAAGCCCACGTCACTCAGGGCCTGCCGGGCAAACTGGACGTCGCCGGCCTGAACGACGAGCAGAAAGCCGTTCGCCGTTCGATCCACCTGGCCATCAAGCAGGCCAGCCATGACGTCGGCCAGAACCACAAATTCAACACCGCCATCGCCCAGGTGATGACGCTGATGAATGTCCTGGAAAAAGCCGCGCAAGGCACCGAACAGGATCGCGCACTGGTTCACGAAGGTCTGGAAGCCGTGACGCTGCTGCTGGCTCCGATCACGCCGCACATCAGCCACGAGCTGTGGAACCGCCTGGGCCACGCTGACCCGGTGATTGACGCCAGCTGGCCGGTGGTGGACGAAACCGCGCTGGTGCAGGACAGCCTGACCCTGGTCATCCAGGTCAACGGCAAGCTGCGCGGCCAGATCGAAATGCCAGCCGCCGCCACTCGCGAAGAAATCGAAGCCGCCGCACGGGCCAATGAAAACGTGTTGCGCTTCGTCGATGGCCTGACGATCCGCAAAGTGATCGTCGTGCCCGGCAAACTGGTCAACATCGTCGCAAGCTAATTGGATCGGGCGCCGGCTTGGGCCGGGCGCCGAATATAACCTGCGGGGCCGCACTGTCGAGCCATAGGGTTTCAAGGGGAGCAACAAGATGATCAAACGTAATCTGCTGGTAATGGGCCTGGCGGTCCTGTTGAGCGCCTGCGGCTTCCAACTGCGCGGCACCGGCACCACCGAGCTGGCCATCACGGAGCTGGACCTCAGCGCCCGGGACGCTTATGGCGAGACCGTGAAGATGCTGCGCGACTCACTGGAAAACAGCGGCGTGAAGGTCTACAACGGCGCGCCGTACAAACTGGTGCTGACCAGTGAACAGCAAAGCCAGCGCAGCCTGAGTTACGCCGGTGCCGGTCGCTCGGCCGAGTACGAACTCAACAACGTCCTGAGCTATGAGATCCGCGGCCAGAACAACCTGGTGCTGCTGGACGACAAACTGCAAGTGCAGAAGGTCTACCTGCACGATGGCAACAACATCACCGGTTCCGACCAGGAGTCGAGCGAAGTGCGTGTCGAAATGCGTCGTGACCTCGTGCAACGCATGATGCTGCGCCTGCAACAACTGAGCCCGGCCCAACTGGACCAGTTGCAGCAGACCGCCGACGCCCGCGCCAAGGCAGAAGCCGACGCACTGGAAGCGGCACGCAAGGCTGAAGCGGAAACCCCGCAACAGTCGCCGATGCAAATCCCCTCTGAATAAGCCTTGCGGGGCGCTCCGGCGCCCCGCTCGCCTTCTCTTATGAAGCTCGCTCCCGCCCAACTCGGCAAACACCTGCAAGGCGCCCTCGCGCCGGTCTACATCATCAGTGGCGATGATCCGCTGCTGTGCCAGGAAGCCGCCGACGCCATTCGCTCTGCCGCCCGTCAGCAAGGCTTCGACGAACGCCAGGTGTTCGCCGCCGACGCCAGTTTCGACTGGGGCACGCTGTTGCAGGCTGGGGCGAGCATGTCGCTGTTCGCGGAAAAACGCCTGCTGGAACTGCGCTTGCCATCCGGCAAACCCGGTGACAAGGGCGCCGCCGCGCTGATCGAATATTGCTCACGGCCGGCTGAAGACACGGTGTTGCTCATCAGCCTGCCAAAACTCGACGGCAGCGCGCAAAAAACCAAATGGGGCAAGGCCCTGGTTGAAGGTCAGCAGACCCAGTTCGTACAGATCTGGCCGGTGGACGTCAGCCAGTTGCCCAGCTGGATCCGCCAGCGCCTGTCCCAGGCCGGCTTATCAGCCAGCCAGGATGCGGTGGAACTGATCGCCGCCCGGGTCGAAGGCAACCTGCTGGCCGCCGCTCAAGAAATCGAAAAACTCAAGCTGATGGCCGAGGGCGGGCAGATCACCGTGGAAACGGTACAGGCCGCTGTGGCCGACAGTGCGCGTTTCGATGTGTTCGGGCTGACCGATGCGATCCTCAACGGTGAAGCCGCCCACGCCCTGCGCATGCTCGAGGGCTTGCGGGGCGAAGGCGTCGAGCCTCCGGTGATCCTCTGGGCCCTGGCCCGAGAGTTGCGCCTGCTGGCCAACCTCTCATTGCAATACAGCCAGGGTGTACCGTTGGACAAGGCTTTCAGCCAAGCCCGTCCGCCGGTGTGGGACAAACGCAAGCCGCTGATGAGCAAGGCCCTGCAACGCTATTCGGCACCGCGCTGGGCGCAACTGCTGCTCGAAGCCCAGCGCATCGATGCGCAGATCAAAGGTCAGGCGGCAGGGTCGCCATGGATGAGCCTGAGCCGCTTGTCGCTGTTGATGGCTGGGCAGCGACTCCCTTTGCCCGCTGAGTAGTCACTCGGCAGAAGCACACTGCATACCTGTGGCGAGGGGATTTATCCCCGCTGGGTTGCGAAGCAACCCCAAAACTAGGCGCCGTGGAGTGTCAGGCAGTTTGTAATGGGGACGCTTCGCGCCCCAGCGGGGATAAATCCCCTCGCCACGGGTCATCTTCCACCACAAGTTGCGTGTCCGTCTGATGACACTTCTTGCACACCCCAGGGACT
>NZ_WUUD01000030.1:20175-23539 GCF_009831705.1 Pseudomonas sp. PICF6
GCAAAAACCACCCCACGAGAGACCCCCTCATGAGCAAAAAGCCATCCAAGCATGGCCCCAACAAGGCCAAATCCATCATCGCCCAGCCCCTGTTCCGCAGCCGCCAGGAACGACCCGCCAAGGGCAAAGGCAGCTACCGCCGCGAAGCCTTCCAGTCTGACAACTGGGAGGCTTCTTGCTTTGTGGCGGCTTGAAACACCCGGACCAGCCCTATTCTCCTTTGCGCATGATAAGGTCAGCATCTGATTTGTTTATCTGGACCCGTGCATGCCCTTTTGTCTTTCCCGTCGTTGGCCCCTGCGCCAATTGATTGCAGCCACAAGCGTCGTTCTGCTTGTCGCCTGCGCAGAAAAACCTACCGCCGCCGACGCCCAACCGCTCAAGACCGTCCCTGCCGTGCCTGCTCCTGCCATCGTGCCGCCCGTGGTCCCGACCGGTGACAACCTGGTCATCGCCCCCACGCAAACTTTCGCCGAATGGCAAGCCGGGTTTCGCAAGCAAGCCCTGGCCGCGGGAATCCGTGCCGACCTGTTTGATCGCGCCTTTATCGGCGTCAGCCCGGACATGAGCGTCATCAAAGCCGACCGCAGCCAGCCGGAATTCAGCCGTCCGGTGTGGGAATACCTCGATGGAGCGCTGTCGCCGCTGCGAGTACGCCGGGGCCAGACACTGGTCCAACAGCATGCCGACATCCTGCAAAGCATTGAGCAGCGCTATGGCGTCGACCGCCAGGCCTTGGTTGCGGTGTGGGGCATGGAAAGCAACTTCGGTCAGTTCCAGGGCACCAAGTCGGTGATCAACTCCCTGGCGACCCTGGCCTATGAAGGGCGGCGCCCGGGGTTTGCCCATGCGCAGCTGATCGCCGCACTGCAGATCCTGCAAGACGGCGACATCGCTCCGGAAAAAATGCTCGGTTCCTGGGCCGGAGCCATGGGCCAGACCCAGTTCATTCCCACCACGTACAACACCCACGCGGTGGATTTCGATGGTGACGGCCGCCGCGATATCTGGGGCAGCGCCACCGACGCCCTGGCTTCGACCGCGCACTACCTGCAAAGCTCTGGCTGGCAGCGCGGACAGCCGTGGGGCTTCGAGGTACGACTCAGAGAAGGGTTCGACTACCCGCTGGCCGACGGCGCGATCCGCAAACCCGTCTCCGAATGGCTGCAACTGGGCGTCAGCCTGCCCAACGGCAGCCAGGTCCCAGCCGGCGCCGAACACTTGTCGGCAGCCCTGCTGCTGCCGGCCGGCTATCGCGGGCCGGCCTTCCTGGTGCTCGATAACTTCCGCGCCATCCTCAAGTACAACAATTCCTCGTCGTACGCCCTGGCGGTGAGCTTGCTGTCAGAGCGCTTCGCCGGCGCGGGGCTGATCAGCGGGCAATGGCCAAAGGACGATCTGCCCTTGAGCCGTAGCGAACGCTTCGAACTGCAAACCTTGCTAGGCAAACACAACTTCGACGCAGGCACGCCCGACGGCATCATCGGCGCCAACACCCGCAAGGCCATACGCAGCGCCCAGCAGTCGTTCGGCTGGCCCGCGGATGGTTATCCGACGCACAAGCTGCTGGAAGGGTTGCGTAACCGCTAGATCGCCTTATGGCCGCTGCCCTCATCGCGAGCAGGCTCGCTCCCACAGCTGACTACCAAACGCGGTCCAGTGTGGGAGCGAGCCTGCTCGCGATGAGGGACTTTCAGGCAACAAGCGCTCGGCTGACCACCACATCCTGCTCCAGCACCAACCTCTTCTCCCCCGCATCCAGCGTCACCAACGCGCCCATGGGCAACGTCAGGTTCGGATCGCAATGCCCACTGCGCCAGCCGGACAACACCGGGATACCAAACGGCTCGAAGGTCTGCTGGAACAGTTTGTTCAACGCCTCGACGTCCACCCCGGCGACATCCCCCAGCAATACACCCCGCAGCTTTGCCAGCGTGCCAGCCAGTCGTAACTGGGTCAGCAGACGGTCGATGCGGTAAAGCGGCTCGTTGATGTCTTCCACCAACAGGATCACGCCTTCGGCGTCGATTTCGTAGGGCGTGCCCATGGTCGCGGCAATCATCGACAGATTGCCCCCCAGCAAACGCCCGCAGGCGATGCCGGGTGCGACGGTAGTCAATGGATAAGCTGCGGGATGGCTCAGCACACTGCCGGCCTTCAACTGCCCACGCAACAGGCTGAAAAAAGAAGTGACGGTGGAGGGTTCCTTGTCGCCGAGAAGATCGGCGTTGAGCAACGGGCCATGAAAGGTGACGAACCCTGCATATCGGCTGATGGCCAGGTGCAAGGCGGTGATGTCGCTGTAGCCGACGAAGGGCTTGGCGTTGCGCCGCAACAGGTCGAAATCGATGCGATCCAGCAAACGCGGGGTGCCGTAGCCGCCGCGCAGGCAAATGATCGCTTTTACTTCTGGGTCGGCGAAGGCGGCATGCAGGTCGTTGAGGCGTACTTCGTCGCTGCCGGCCAGGTAGCCGTCCTTTTCGTACACACCTGGGAATATACGCAGCTCATGGCCCCGGGCGCGCATCCATTGGATGGCTTTGTCCGTTTCCAGGTTTGCTGGACCGGCGGGGGCGATGACGGCGATCAGGCCTTCGGTCGGGAGTGCTGGGACGGGGTGATGTGGGTTTAGGGTGTGAGTGGGTTCCATGAGTCTCCCGGTTTTTAGGCATGCTTATGGGTGTATATCCGTTTTTTGCGTAACGGCGGCTGGCGGTTCCGCTCTTACAGCGGGTCACTTTTGGAAGAGCCGGATGCCGGACCAACCAAAAGTAACCAAAAACGCTTTGCCCCACCACTCGGCACCTCGCTTAGGCTCGGTGTGCCCGAACGAAGGCATTGCTCCGTGGGCCCGCCGCGAAGGGCCATCCATGGCCCAGCGCGGCTATCCCGGCATCCATGCCGGGATGCCCACTGCGCAATACCTGCGTTCGGCCAGCGTGGTTTAACGGGGCGTCAAGATCAAGATCAAGATCCAAAGCAAAGCAAAGCAAAGCAAGAGCTGGGCATGTCCAGCATCTATGTGGCTGAACCACCGCTATCGCGAGCAGGCTCGCTCCCACACTTGATCTTCAGCAGCCACAACGCTCATATAACCCCCAGCCCCCCTGTGGGAGCGAGCCTGCTCGCGATGAGGCCAGCAAAGCCAGTATCCATGCAACTGAACCACCGCTTTCGCGAGCAAACCCGCTCCCATAGGGGAAACGCGATACCCCCAAACCAGGCCGGCTGTCAGGCCGCCTCGCGGTGGACGTTGATCTGGGGCGCCCCGTTAACCACGCTGGCTGAACGCAGGCATTGGTTCGTGGGTAACCCGGCATGGATGCCGGGTTAGCCGCGCTGGGCCATGGATGGCCCTTCGCGG
>NZ_WUUD01000030.1:23549-48832 GCF_009831705.1 Pseudomonas sp. PICF6
AACCAATGCCGGAGTGAAGGCATGCCGAGCCTAGGCGAGGCACCGAGTGGTGGGGCAAAGCGTTTTTGGTTACTTTTGGCGCTCTTCCAAAAGTGACCCGCTGTAAGAGCGGAACCATAAGAGGCCATTACCGCAGCAACGGATATGTACCCGCCCCAAAAAACTAAAGGATCAAGACCCGAGCAACTCAGCCTTGACCAACTTAGCCTGCTCATCCGCATGATACGAAGACCGCACCAACGGCCCGGAAGCAACGTTCTTGAAGCCCATCTTGTACCCTTCCTCAGCAAACCAGGCAAAGGTATCCGGGTGCACAAAACGCTGCACCGGCAGGTGACTACGCGAAGGCTGCAGATACTGACCCAGGGTCAGCATGTCGATGTCATGCTCACGCATGCGCTTCATGACCTCGATGACTTCTTCGTCAGTTTCCCCCAGGCCCAGCATCAAGCCGGATTTGGTCGGAATGTGCGGCATCATCTGCTTGAAGCGTTGCAGCAAGGTCAACGACCACTGGTAGTCCGAACCCGGACGCGCAGCCTTGTACAGGCGCGGTACGGTTTCCAGGTTGTGGTTGAAGACATCCGGCGGCTCGGCGGCGGTGATTTGCAGTGCGATGTCCATGCGACCGCGATAGTCCGGCACCAACGTCTCAAGCTGCACGTTCGGTGACAGCTTGCGGATTTCGCGGATGCAGTCGGCAAAGTGCTGGGCACCGCCGTCACGCAGGTCGTCGCGGTCCACCGAGGTGATGACCACGTACTTGAGCTTCAGGTCGGCAATGGCGATGGCCAGGCTTTCGGGTTCGTTCACGTCCAATGGCTTCGGCCGACCATGGCCGACGTCACAGAACGGGCAGCGACGGGTGCAGATGTCGCCCATGATCATGAACGTAGCGGTGCCGCCGGAGAAGCATTCCCCCAGGTTCGGGCAGGACGCTTCTTCACAGACGCTGTGCAGTTTGTGTTTGCGCAGCAGCGCCTTGATGCGGTCGACTTCCGGCGAAACCGGGATGCGCACGCGGATCCAGTCGGGTTTCTTCGGCAGTTCGGTGGTCGGGATGATCTTGACCGGGATGCGTGCAACTTTCTCGGCGCCGCGCAGCTTTACGCCGGCCTCGACCTTGGCACGCGGGGCCGGACGCTCGGTAACATCCAGCGTCGGGATCATGGTTTGCACAGCATCAGTAGTCATATCAGTCGATTCCGCCCGTGAGGGTCGTCTGCTCAGCGTAGTCGAGGTGTTTGACGAGCTGCGCGCGCAGCCGGGCACTTACCTCGGCAAATTCAATCGATCCTGTGTGATCGCACAGCTGGGTCATCGCCAGCCCCGCATAGCCACAGGGATTAATCCGTCGAAACGGCTCCATGTCCATGTCCACGTTCAACGCCAGGCCATGAAACGAACAACCATGGCGGATACGCAAACCCAGAGAGGCAATTTTCGCTCCGTCGACGTAGACACCCGGAGCATCCGGCTTGGCCGCTGCTGTCACGCCGTAGCTGGCCAGCAGTTCGATCAGGCAGGTCTCCATGCGGGTGACCAGCTCGCGTACGCCGAACCCCAGCTTGCGTACGTCCAGCAACAGATAGGCCACCAATTGACCGGGGCCATGGTAGGTCACCTGGCCACCGCGGTCGGTCTTCACCACCGGGATATTCCCCGGCAGCAACAGGTGTTCGGCCTTGCCGGCCTGGCCCTGGGTGAACACCGGCGGGTGTTGCACCAGCCAGACTTCGTCACCGGCGGTGGTGCCGCGGTCGTTGGTGAAGCGTTGCATGGCATGCCAGACCGGCTCGTAAGCCATCTGGCCCAGCTCGCGAAAGCCCAGCGTGCCCGGCATCACAACACCATGTGCACGAACCCGGTCGCTCGCAACTCGCTGTTGATGTCGTACAGCTGCTCCTGACCGGTGGCAATGATGTGCAACTGAATCGTCGTGTACTTGCCGTTGGTACTCTGGCGTTCGGCCAGGGTCTTGTGATCAACGGTGGCGTGTTTTTCAAGAATCGCGATGATCTTGTCCTTGAATCCCACACCGGTGTCGCCAATTACCTTGATCGGATAATCCTCGCAAGGAAACTCGATCTTTGGCGCCTTTACTTCTGAGTCTGTCATGGCGTAACGGCCTCGTAAGCCGTGATAACGCACATGGCCCCGCACCGGAAAGGAACGGGGCCATGCAGGTCAACACTTCAATCAGTTGAACAAGCCGTAGAAGAATAGACGGATGCTATCCCACATGCGGCGGAAGATACCACCTTCCTCGACCGCGTCCAGCGCAATCAGGTCGGCGCTGTGCACCACTTTGTCGTCCAGTTTGACTTCCACCTTGCCGATCACGTCGCCCTTGGCGATTGGCGCGATCATTTGCGGATTCATGGTCATGGTCGCGACCAGCTTTTTGAGCTGGCCTTTTGGCAGGGTCATGGTCAGGTCCTGAGCCAGACCGGCCTTCACCTGATTGGTGGTGCCTTTCCACACCTGGGCCTGGGCCAGTTCGGTGCCCTTCTGGTAGAAGGTCTGGGTTTCGAAGAAGCGGAAACCGTAGGTCAGAAGCTTCTGGGTTTCGGCGGCACGGGCCACTTCGCTGTTGGTGCCGAAAACGACGGCGATCAGGCGCATGCCGTCACGAACGGCCGAAGACACCATGCAATAGCCGGCCTCTTCGGTGTGGCCGGTCTTCAGGCCATCGACGGTCTTGTCGCGCCACAACAGCAGGTTGCGGTTAGGCTGCTTGATGTTGTTCCAGAAGAATTCCTTCTGGGAGTAGATGGCGTAGTGCGCCGGGTCTTCGTGAATGATCGCTCGCGCCAGAATCGCCATGTCGTGAGCCGAAGAGTAGTGCTCCGGGTTCGGCAAGCCGGTCGGGTTCATGAAGTGGCTGTTGGTCAGACCCAGGTCGCTGGCAGTCTTGTTCATCATGTCGGCGAACGCATCTTCGCTGCCGGCGATGTGCTCGGCCAGGGCGACGCTGGCGTCGTTGCCGGACTGGATGATGATGCCGTGCAGCAGGTCGCTGACGGTCACTTGCGAACCGACCTTGATGAACATCCGCGAACCGCCGGTGCGCCAGGCGTTTTCGCTGACGGTCACCGGATCGTTTTCACCGATCTGGCCACGACGGATTTCCAGGGTGGCGATGTAGGCGGTCATCAGTTTGGTCAGGCTGGCCGGTGGCAGGCGCTGGTCACCATTGCTCTCCACCAGGACCTCACCGCTGCTGGCATCCATGAGCACAAAGGATTTGGCGGCCAGTTGAGGGGGCGCGGGCATCATCTCGACCGCGAACGCGGCAGGTGAGAGCAGCAGCGGGACTAGCAGGCAAAGGCGTTTGGCAAAGGTGGTGATGTTCATCCGTCTCTCGAAATCGCTAATGGAAACTGCCCGAAGGCAAAACTAAACAGGCAACCTTCTAACGGGTCGCCGCGTATTTAAGTTGCTCACTCACATCCCTTGCCGGGCTTTTGTTATTCGTAGAGCCAACAACCTGGCCCGCTCCAACCGCTAGCGGGCCTTCAATCAAATCATTCCGCGCTGACCAGGCTCGGCGAACCGAGATTGGCCAGGCGCACACTGTTCTGCACCTGCTGGACTTCATCCGGAGAACCGATCGGCCCCAGGCGTACCCGATGCAGTGTCTGCTGGTTGCGCACGATGGAGCTGATGAACACCGGCGCGCTGACCATCGAGCTGAGCTTGGATCTCAACAGTTCGGCAGCGTCCGGGTTGGCGAACGCGCCGACTTGCAGATACTGGCCAGACGCTGTTGCAGAAGCGTTTTTTTTTGCGTCGAGCGGCACGGGCACCACGGCAGCGGCATGTTGCTGCGGCGGCGGGGACCATTGCTCGACCGTACCGGTGGAAGCCGTCACGGTCGGCGCGGCATTTTGCGCCACTTTTGGCTCGTTGAGCATCAAAGGCGCCGGACGGCCTCGCTGGGCCCACCATTCCTGCGGATCGATGCCTTCGACCTTGACTCGCGCGGTGCCGGTTTCAGCGTAACCGAGTTTTTTTGCCGCCGCATACGACAGGTCGATGATGCGGTCGGAATAGAACGGCCCGCGGTCATTGACCCGCAGGATCACGGCCTTGTTGTTGTCCAGGTTGGTCACCCGCACATAACTGGGCAGCGGCAAGGTCTTGTGGGCCGCGCTCATGCCATACAGGTCATAAACCTCGCCATTGGCGGTGTTCTGGCCGTGGAACTTGGTGCCATACCAGGACGCTGTGCCCGAAGCGACGTAACGCTTGGATTCGGCCATCGGGAAATACGTCTTGCCCAGCACCGTGTACGGGTTGGCCTTGTACGGGCCGGTGTGCAGGGTTGGCGTGGCGTCGGGAATGCGCGAAACATCCACGTCCCACCACGGCGCGCCGTCCTTGTGGGCCCGGTTGATGTCCAGGCCTGGCGTGGCGCGCACGGCAGTGGAGGTTTTCTGGGCCGGCGGGCGACTGGTGGAGCAACTGACGACCAGCAACGACAGCGCAGCCAGCGCAGCCAGCGCTACCAGCTTCAGGGGTCCGGCTTTCAGGGGTTGATAGGTAGGCAATGCCTGCATTATTTGACGCCCCGTGCTTTGACCAGCTCTTCAGACAGCTGATGCACGGCCATGGCGTACATCACACTGCGGTTATAACGCGTAATCGCGTAGAAATTCTTCAGGCCCATCCAGTACTCAGGGCCTTGTTCGCCTTCCAGGCGAATCGCGGTGACTGGCATGTCGTCACGCAGCGCATCATGACTCGACCACCCCAGCGCCCGCAACTCCCCGACGGTCTTCGTCGGCTCGATGCCTGTGGTCAGGCCTTCGTCTACCTGGTCGCCACGCACGTCTGCACGGCTGACCACCGGCTCGCCAGGCTCCCAGCCGTGGCGCTTGAAGTAGCTGGCAACACTGCCGATGGCATCGGTCGGGTTGGTCCAGATATTAATGTGGCCATCGCCGTCGAAGTCCACCGCATAGGCGCGGAAACTGCTGGGCATGAACTGCGGCAAGCCCATGGCTCCGGCATAGGAGCCCTTGAGGGTCAACGGATCGACCTGTTCCTCGCGAGCCAGCAGCAGGAACTCGCGCAGCTCCTTGCGGAAGAACTCAGCGCGCGGCGGATAATCGAAGCCCAGGGTCGACAGCGCATCGACCACCCGGAAATTCCCGGTATTACGACCAAAAAACGTCTCGACACCAATAATAGACACGATGACCTGAGCCGGCACGCCATACTCCTGCTCGGCGCGAGCCAGCACGGCCTCGTGCTGGCGCCAGAAGTCTACGCCCCGGGCGATGCGCGCCTCGGAGATGAACATCGGCCGATACTCGCTCCACTGCTTGACCCGCTCGGCGGGCCGGGAGATCGCGTCGAGAATCGACTGCTTGCGCTGGGCCTCGCGGAACACACCCATCAGCTGTTCACCGGCAAAACCGTAGTCGCGGGTCATTTCACCGACGAATTCGGCCACTTGCGGCGAGCCTTCATATTCGCCGGCCAGGGCGTGCGACGCACCGCCCAGGAGGCCGAACAGGCCGACCCACGGCGCAAATCGCGTCGACCAGCCACGCATTGCTTGCATTGAACTCTTCACCTTATTCAAACCTGCGCGATCCACTTGCGATGGGTATGGATCGACATCAAAACCCCAAACGCTGACAGTAGCGTCACCAGCGAAGTTCCTCCGTAGCTAATGAATGGCAACGGCACCCCCACGACCGGCAACAGGCCACTGACCATACCGATATTGACGAAAACATAAACAAAAAACGTCATGGTCAGACTGCCCGCGAGCAATTTGCCGAACAATGTCTGGGCCTGGGCGGTAATCACCAGGCCACGGCCGATCAACAACAGGTAGATCAGCAGCAGCACGCAAATACCCACCAGACCGAACTCTTCGCCGGAGCCGATGGCGGCCTTGGACTGGATGATGTTCCAGCCGGTGCCCAGCGGATCGCTCTCCGGGTCGAGGAACGTCAGGACCCGCTGCTTCTGGTAGTCGTGCATCACGAAGTACCACATGGCCACGGACACCGGCACGGCGGCAGCGATCACGCTGAGGATCCAGCGCCAGCGCAACCCGCCCATGAACAGCACGAAGGCGCCGCCGGCCAGGATCAGCAACGAGGTGCCGAGATCGGGCTGGCGCACGATCAGGATAAACGGGACCCCAATCAGCAGCAGGCTGATGCCCACATGCTTGAGCTGTGGCGGCAAGGTGCGCTTGGACAGATACCAGGCGATGGTCGCCGGCATGATGATTTTCAGGAACTCGGAAGGCTGGAAGCGAATCACCCCGGGGATGTTGATCCAGCGTGTCGCCCCCATGGCGTTATGGCCCATGATGTCCACGATCACCAACAAGACCACGCCGCCCACATAGGCCAGTGGCACCCAGCGCGCCATGAACCGAGGCTCCAGTTGGGCGATAAAGATCATCGACACCAAGCCGATGCCGAATGAAGTGGCCTGCTTGGCCAGCAGGTCCCAATTCTTGCCGCTGGCCGAATACAGCACGAACAGGCTGCCGGCGGCCAGTGTCAGCAACAGGATCAACAACGGACCGTCGATGTGCATGCGCTGCAACAGAGTGGCGCGACGACGCATCACATCTTCGCTGGAGAGGATCCGGTCGAAATTATTCTTCACGGGCCGTAGCCTCCGCAGTGATGGGGCTTGCGTATTCGGGCTTGAGCTGGCCGTGTTCATCCAGCAGCCAGGCGTCCATGATCTGGCGCACCACCGGCGCGGCAACGCCGGAGCCGGACTCGCCGTTCTCGACCATCACCGACACGACGATCTTCGGGTTTTCGGCCGGTGCGAAACCAACGAACAAGGCGTGGTCGCGGTGGCGCTCCTGAACCTTGGAACGGTCGTACTTTTCGCCCTGCTTGATCGCGACCACCTGGGCCGTACCACTCTTGCCGGCAATCCGGTATTGCGCGCCGATGGCAGCCTTGCGCGCGGTGCCCCGGGCGCCGTGCATCACCTGCTGCATGCCGATATTGACCTTCTGCCAGTCCGACGGATTACGCAGGATGATGTCCGGCACCGGGTTGGGGTCCACGGGCTTCTGGCCTTCGATGGTCTTGGCCAGGTGCGGGCGATACCACTTGCCTTTGCTCGCCACCAGGGCTGTGGCCTGGGCCAGTTGCAGCGGCGTCGCCTGCATGTAGCCCTGGCCAATCCCCAGGATCAGCGTCTCACCCGGGAACCACGGCTGGCGGCGGGTCGCCCGCTTCCACTCACGGGATGGCATCAGGCCCGGCGACTCTTCGAACATGTCCAGGGACACTTTCTGACCGAGACCGAACTTGCCCATGTAGGACGCCAGCCGGTCGATCCCCAGCTTGTGGGCCAGGTCATAGAAGTAGGTGTCGTTGGACCGCATGATCGCCGTTTCCAGATCCACGTACCCGTCGCCGGAGCGATTCCAGTTGCGGTACTTGTGGTCGTAGTTCGGCAGTTGGTAATAACCGGGGTCGTAGACCCGGCTGGAAGCGGTGATCACACCCGCGTCCAGCCCGGCAATCGCTACCGCCGGCTTGATGGTCGAGCCTGGCGGATAGAGGCCGCGCAGCACGCGGTTGAACAGTGGCCGATCAATGGAATCGCGCAACTCGGCATAGGCCTTGAAACTGATGCCGGTGACGAACAGGTTCGGGTCGAAACTCGGCTGGCTGACCATCGCCAGGACCTCACCGGTGTTCGGGTCCAGCGCCACGACAGCGCCGCGCCGGCCGCCCAACGCCGCTTCGGCGGCTTCCTGCAATTTGATGTCCAGGCTCAGGACGATGTCCTTGCCGGGGATCGGGTCGGTGCGCTTGAGCACCCGCAACACGCGGCCACGGGCATTGGTCTCGACTTCCTCGTAGCCCACCTGGCCGTGCAGCTCGGCCTCGTAGAAGCGTTCGATGCCGGTCTTGCCGATGTGGTGGGTACCGCTGTAATTGACCGGGTCGAGGTTCTTGAGCTCTTTTTCGTTGATCCGCCCCATGTAGCCCACCGAATGGGCGAAGTGCGCGCCCTGGGGGTAGTGACGCACCAACTGCGCCACCACCTCAACGCCCGGCAGGCGGAACTGGTTCACGGCGATCAGGGCGATCTGCTCTTCGGTCAGCTCGAACAGGATCGGCACCGGCTCGAACGGGCGCCGGCCCTGGCGCATGCGCTTCTCGAAAATCGCCCGGTCCTCGGGGGTCAGTTGCAGCACTTCGACGATCACGTCGAGCACCTTCTGCCAATCCCCGGACCGCTCACGGGTCATGCTCAGGCTGAAGCTGGGCCGGTTATCGGCCACCACCACGCCGTTGCGGTCGAAAATCAACCCGCGAGTCGGCGGAATCGGCTGCACATGCACGCGATTGTTTTCCGACAGGGTCGAGTGGTACTCGTACTGAATCACCTGGAGGAAATACAGGCGCGCGATCAGCACACCAATCAGCGCCACGACCGCAATTGCACCGAACACGACGCGACCACGCACCAGGCGGGCGTCTTTTTCGTGGTCCTTGATGCGGATCGGCTGAGGCATGAGGGCAGGATTACTTGTGGTAAGGGTGCCCGGACAGGACTGTCCAGGCACGATACAACTGTTCGCCGATCAGAATCCGCACCAGCGGGTGCGGCAACGTCAAAGGCGACAACGACCAGCGTTGATCGGCCCGGGCACAGACTTCCGGTGCCAACCCTTCCGGGCCACCCACCATGAAGTTGACCGTGCGCGCGTCCAGCCGCCAGCGATCGAGCTCGACCGCCAGTTGCTCGGTGCTCCAGGGCTTGCCGTGCACTTCGAGCGTGACGATCCGCTCGTTCGGCCCGACCTTGGCCAACATGGCTTCGCCTTCCTGACGGATAAAGCGCGCCACATCGGCGTTCTTGCCGCGGGTGTTGAGCGGAATTTCCACCAGTTCCAGGGCCAGCTCGGAAGGAAGACGCTTGGCATATTCATGCCAGCCTTCTTCCACCCACTTGGGCATGCGGGAACCGACGGCGATCAGGCGCAGTCGCACAGCGATCCCTTATTGCTGGTCTTTGTTGAGCTTGGTGAAATGCTCATGGGTGTTTTCCGGGCTGTGGTGCGCGGCGCTGGCCGAACGGCTTTGCTCGGCACCGGCCCACAGGCGCTCCAGGTCATAGAACTGGCGCGCCGACGCGGTCATCATGTGCACGATGACGTCGTCCATATCCAGCAACACCCAGTCGCTGTCGCCCTTGCCTTCTTCACCCAGTGGCTTGACGCCCTGGGCCTTGACCGCTTCGCGAACCTTATCCAGCATCGCGCCGATCTGGCGGTTGGAGGTACCGGTGGCGATGATCATGTAATCCGTGATGCTCTGCTTCTCGCGAACGTCGATCACCTGGATATCCTGGGCCTTGACGTCTTCCAGGGCCGCCACGGCAACCTTGACCAGCTCTTCGCCGGCCAGTACTACGCCAGTATGAGCTTCTACGGGAAGCGGGGCGCTCTTGAATGTGCCCTTGCGCTTTACTTTGTTTACGTCTTTGTCAGTCATATAAAACTCGTTTTGCTCGTATGTTCGGGCGCTTCGCTACACGCATTCACGTGCCTTGAAGCGCGCCCTTTTTTCAGTTCGACGCACGGTACAGCCCGTGCGCATCGATGTAGGCCAGGACCGCGTCGGGCACCAGGAAACGTACCGACTTACCGCTGGCCAGCAGTTGACGGATCTGGGTGGCGGATACCGCGAGCGGCGTCTGCCAGACGAATGCAATCTGTCCGCTCGGCCCTTTCAGGGCCAGCGGGTCGCTCACCGAACGCGCCGCCAGCAGGTTGCGCAAGGCATCCGGCGGCTCGCTGTCGGCATCCGGGCGTTGCAACACCAGGATGTGGCAATGCTGGAGCAACTCTTCCCAGCGATGCCAAGTGGGCAGGCCGCAAAATGCGTCCCAGCCCAAAAGCAGAAAAACCTGGGCGTCGGCGGCCAGTTCGGCGCGCATCAGCTCCAGGGTATCAATGGTGTAGGACGGTTTGTCCCGCAGCAATTCGCGGGCGTCCACCACCAACGGCGCCACACCGGCCACCGCGCACTCGACCATCGCCAGACGGTCCTGGGCCGATACCTGCGGCGTATCCCGGTGAGGCGGCCTGGCGCTGGGCGTCAGGCGTAGCTCATCGAGGGCCAGGGCATCGGCGACTTCCAGCGCACCGCGCAAGTGGCCGATGTGCACTGGGTCGAACGTGCCGCCCAGGATACCGATGCGCTGGGGCGCAGTTGTCGTCGTCACTGCGGCTGACGGGTCAAGGTCGCCCAAGTCAGACCGGCTCCTGTCCGCGCAACTGGCCGTCACCGACCACGATGTACTTCTCGCAGGTCAAGCCTTCGAGGCCCACCGGGCCACGGGCGTGCAGCTTATCAGTAGAAATGCCGATCTCGGCACCCAATCCGTATTCGAAGCCGTCGGCGAAACAGGTCGGGGTGTTGATCATCACCGACGCCGAGTCCACTTCGGCCACGAAACGCCGGGTTTCGCCCTGGTGTTCGCTGACGATGGAGTCGGTGTGGTGGGAACCATGGCGATTGATGTGCTCGATGGCCTGGTCCAGCCCGTCGACCACGCGGATCGACAGGATCGGCGCCAGGTACTCGGTGTTCCAGTCTTCTTCGGTGGCCTCGGCCGCCTCAATGATTGCCCGGGTGCGTTGGCAACCGCGCAGCTCGACGCCTTTTTCGCGGAACTGGGCGGCCATCGCCGGCAGGAAGTCCTGGGCAACGGCCTGGTCCACCAGCAGGGTTTCCATCGCGCCGCAGATACCATAGCGGTAAGTCTTGGCGTTGAAGGCAATGCGCTGGGCCTTGGGCAACTCGGCGTGGGCACTGACGTAAACGTGGCAGATGCCGTCCAGGTGCTTGATCACCGGCACGCGGGCGTCGCGGCTGACTCGTTCGATCAGGCCCTTGCCGCCACGGGGCACGATGACGTCGACGAACTCGGGCATGGTGATCAGTGCGCCGACCGCGGCGCGGTCGGTGGTTTCCACCACTTGCACCACGGCCGCCGGCAGATCGGCTTCGGCCAGACCGCGCTGGATGCAGGCGGCAATCGCGCGGTTGGAATGAATGGCCTCGGAACCACCGCGCAGGATGGTCGCGTTACCCGACTTCAGGCACAGGCTCGCAGCATCGATGGTCACGTTCGGCCGCGACTCGTAGATGATGCCGACCACGCCCAGGGGCACGCGCATTTTGCCGACCTGGATACCCGACGGCCGATAACTCATGTCCCGGATCGCCCCGACCGGGTCCGGCAGCGCCGCGACCTGGCGCAGACCGACGATCATGCCGTCGATGCGTGCCGGGGTCAGCGCCAGGCGTTCGAGCATGGCCGGCTCGAGGCCGTTGGCCCGGCCGGCGGCCAGGTCCAGCTCATTGGCGGCGGACAACTCGGCGCGAGCAGCGTCCAGCGCATTGGCGGCGGCCAGCAGGGCGCGGTTTTTCTGCGCGGTGCTGGCACGGCCGATGATGCGCGACGCCTGGCGAGCGGCGCGACCCAGGCGGGTCATGTAGTCAAGAACGGACTCAGTCATGGTCTGTGTGGTCTTGGCAAAGGGGAAAGCGGCAGATTATAGCTGTCGTATCCCTCGACTAACAGCGTGGACTCACAGTGGTGACCGGCGGAAGAGCAAAACCTGCGCAAATAGTCGCTGTTCAGCGCCGATTAAGCTTTCCATTGCTATCATCGCGCTTCCTTTGGCCTCCCTTCGTCTCACGCCATGACCGATTCGCCCCCACTGCCAAACGCCCTGCCCGACGGTTTTTTTGATCGCGATGCCCAGGTGCTCGCCCGGGACCTGCTGGGCAAAGTCATTCGCCACAAGGTCGGTGACCTGTGGCTCAGCGCGCGGATCATCGAAACCGAAGCCTATTACTTCGCTGAAAAGGGCAGCCACGCTTCGCTGGGCTACACGGAAAAACGTAAGGCTTTGTTTCTGGATGGCGGCCACATCTATATGTATTACGCCCGGGGTGGCGATTCGCTGAATTTCAGCGCCCATGGCCCCGGCAATGCGGTGCTGATCAAATCGGCATACCCGTGGGTCGATACTGTTTCCGGCCCGGCAAGCCTGGCGCAGATGCTGCTCAACAACCCCGACGCCCAAGGCCGCCCGCGCCCCTCGCAAAAGCTTTGCGCCGGCCAGACGTTGTTGTGCAAGGCCCTGGGGCTGAAAGTGCCGCAGTGGGATGCCAAACGCTTCGACCCGGAACGATTGCTGGTGGAAGACGTGGGCGTGCCGACAGTCAATGTGATCCAGACCACCCGCCTGGGCATCCCACTGGGACGGGATGAACACCTGCTCTACCGCTTCGTCGACGCGGCCTACGCCCCCTGGTGCACGCGGAACCCGCTGCGTCGCGGACAGGTCGAAGGGCGGGATTATTTTTTGCTTTCCTGAACGCCACACTGCCCAACCCTGTGGGAGCGAGCCTGCTCGCGATGGCGCCAGGTCAGTCGAATCAGAGGTTGGCTGATACACCGCTATCGCGAGCAGGCTCGCTCCCACAGTAAAAAATGCATGCCGCTTAATGCTCAATGGAAATGGAGTTGTTTTTATGGGCCCATGGCTCGATAGCATCACTGGCTGGCTGACCGCCAACCCGCAATGGCTGGCGGCGGCGGTGTTTATCGTTGCGTGTGTAGAGTGCCTGGCCATCGCCGGGTTGCTCGTGCCGGGCACGGTGCTGCTGTTTGCGGTCGCGGTCCTGGCCGGCAGCGGCGCGTTGTCCCTGGGCGAGACTTTGCTGCTGGGCCTGCTGGGCGGTTTGCTGGGGGACTTGGTGTCGTATTTCCTGGGCAGGCATTTTCACCAGAACATCCGGCGCCTGCCGGGGCTGCGGCATCACCCCGAATGGATGAGCGCGGCGGAAAGCTATTTCCAGCGCTACGGCATCGCCAGCCTGCTGGTGGGGCGCTTCATTGGCCCGCTGCGGCCCATGTTGCCGATGGTGGCCGGGATGTTCGACATGCCCTTCCCGCGCTTCGCCGCCGTCAGCCTGTTGGCCGCCGCCGGCTGGAGCGTGGCGTACCTGCTGCCCGGCTGGGCCACTGGCGCAGCGATCCGCCTGCCGTTGCCCGAGGGTTTCTGGCCACAGGCCGGTGTCGTGATTGGCAGCATCGCGGTGATGATCGCATTGAGCGTCAACAGCAGCCTGCGGCGCCATCGACATGCCTCAGCGCTGATCGCAGGTCTGGGCCTGGTGATCCTGATCGGGCTGTTCATCGGCTTTCGCTACCTCACAGCTTTCGATCAGGGGCTGGTGGCGCTGGTCCAGGAACATCGCAGCCCGACAATGGACGAAATCGCCGTGACCTTCACGCTGATCGGCGAATTCCACTACATGCTGATTTTCAGCGCCCTGCTGACCGGGTTGCTATTGCTGGCGCGCCAATGGCGCCAGGCAATCTTTGCCGGGGCCACGATGCTGTTCACCGCATTGGCCAATACCGGCACCAAGCACTTTTTCGCCCGTGTACGCCCGGAAGTCCTGAGCGAGCCGCTGACCAGCTACAGCATGCCCAGCGGTCATGCCTCCGGCGCCTTTGCCCTGTTCCTGGCGCTGGCCATCCTGGCCGGTCGTGGGCAACCGCCACGCCTGCGCCTGACCTGGCTGTTGCTGGGCTGTTTGCCAGCGCTGGCCATTGCCCTGTCGCGGGTGTACCTGGGTGCCCATTGGCCGAGCGACATCGTCGCCGGCGCCATGCTCGCCGCCTGTGTCTGCGCAGCGATGCTCTGGCTGAGCCAGCGCCAGACCCCGCTGCCGGCCATGCCGCCGAAAATCTGGTGGTTGATTCTGCCGGCGATGGTGGCGGCATTCAGCTTCTTCGCACTGCGCCACCTGCCCAATGGGATGCTGCGGTATGCCTATTGAGGCCGGCAGCCAGCCATCGCGAGCAGGCTTGCTCCCACAGGGAATCGGCCGTGAAACGCCCCTTTGTGGTCACTGAAGATCAACTGTGGGAGCGAGCCTGCTCGCGATGACGTCGGTACATTCAGCATTGATGCAAACTGAGCCACCGTTATCGCGAGCAAGCTCGCTTCCACAAGAGATCAGCCTGGTCAGTGATGAGCGCCTCAGGCGAACAGTTCGCCCTGCAACTCATCAAGCAACGCCTGGATTGCATCCAGCCGCTGCTGAGGATCATCGAGTTGCAGCAGGTCGAGCTTGTCCAGTTCATTGAAGGGCAGCAGGTAGGCCAGTTGATTGGCGAGCGACTGCTGGCCGGTGGCTTCGGTGCCCATGTTCAGGGCCTCGACCATCGGGTGTTCGGCCAGGGCCTTGAGCAGCGCCACCAGGTCGGCATCCTCATCCTGCAGCGGCTGTTCCGGCTCATCCTCCAGCCACTCGACTTCAGCGACGGTCAGTTGATCGGCCTGGACACTGCTGCTGTGTACGATAAAACGTCGTCCACCCTGCACACGAATGCCCAGCAGCCCGTTGTCCTGCTGGGAGAAATCGGTGATTCGCGCTTCACAGCCCACCCGCGCAAAGCCGTCGGGGGCGATACCGACTTCCTCGCCATCGAGGATGCACACCACGCCGAACCCCTCGCCCATTTTCATGCAGCGACCGATCATATCGAGGTAACGCGCCTCGAAAATCTGCAAATCGAGGATGCAACCGGGGAACAGTACCGTGTTCAACGGGAAAAGCGGCAAGCTCATAAGCAGTTCCTTAAACCGTCATCGACACCACCAACGGCAGCAACACCGCCGTGGCCACGCCCATCAGACTCATCGCCAGCGCCGCAAAGGCGCCGGACTCTTCGCTTTCCTGCAACGCCACGGACGTGCCGACCGCGTGTGCCGTCAGGCCCAGGGCCATGCCACGGGCTTCAGGGCTATGGACCCCAAGCCTAGTCAGAATGCTCGGGCCCAGAATCGCCCCGAGCACCCCGGTGATCAACACAAACACCGCGGCCATGGCCGCTACACCGCCGATCTGCTCGGCCACCAGCATGGCGATCGGTGAAGTCACCGACTTGGGCGCCATGGTCATCAGGATCATGTGTTCGGCGCCAAAAGCCCAGCCCAACACCACCGCAGAGCCCGTGGCGAACACCCCGCCTATCACCAGCGTAGTAAAAATCGGCCAGAACAATTGCCGGATCCGTCGCAGGTTCAGGTACAAGGGCACCGCCAGCGCGACGGTGGCCGGCCCCAGCAGAATGCTGAGAATTTCCGTGCTCTCACGGTACTCGGCGTAGCTGATGCCGCAGCCGACCAGCACACCGATCAGCAGCAACATCGACATCAGCACCAGCAGCAACGGCAAGTAGCGCAGCAGGCTGCCGGCCGCCAGGTTCAATGGCTCGCCGACTTCACCACGGATGACCAGATAGCCCAGCAGCAACAGCAGGCCAATGATCGGCCCCGGCAGCACCGGCAGGAACAAATGATTGATGGCGGTGCCCAGCAATTGGAACAGCACCAGCCAGGTCAGGCCCCGTAGCAACATCCTTCATCCTCCCCAGCAACACGTACGCAAACAATGCGCGCGCATTATAAGCACGCCCGCGCTATGGGTCGGCATTCGTAAAAAGCATGGTCGATGACCTGCCCTGCCCGTCATGTTGATCTACAGTGGTTCTCCGGGGACGCCGATCCCCGTTTCCAAAAAAGACAAAACCGATGAACCCAAGGAGAGTCTCAATGCCCTACGTTCCCGTTGCAGCGCTCAAAGATTATGTCGGCAAGGAACTTGGACGTTCCGAATGGCTTACCATCGATCAGGATCGCATTAACCTGTTCGCCGAAGCCACTGGCGACTTTCAGTTCATCCACGTCGATCCGGTCAAGGCCGCGCAGACACCGTTCGGCAGCACCATCGCCCACGGTTTCCTGTCGCTGTCGCTGATGCCCAAGCTCATGGAAGACATCCTGATCCTGCCCGAAGGCGTGAAGATGGTCGTCAACTACGGACTGGACAGCGTGCGTTTCATTCAGCCCGTGAAAGTCGACTCCAAGGTCCGTCTCAAGGTCGACCTGGTGGACGTGACCGAGAAGAAACCCGGCCAATGGCTGCTCAAGGCCACCGCCACCCTGGAAATCGAAGGTTCGGACAAACCGGCCTACATCGCTGAGCCCCTGTCGCTCTGCTTCGTGTAGCCCCTCGCGGATGCGAAGCCGCTGCGGCAGTTTCGCATCGCTTCTCCTGACGCGCATTGCTACGGCATACTCGTGACCTGATTATCTGGATCCCGTTATGCGCTCATTTCTCCCTTTGGCCCTGACCCTGCTGCTCACCGCTTGCGGCGACGGCGAATCGCTGTTGCCTCCCGACGCGCGCCTGCCCGACGGCGGACGCTATCGCGGCGACCTGGTGGACGGTTTGCTGCAAGGCCAGGGGCGTGTCGACTACCCCAACGGCAGTTGGTACGCCGGGCAGTTCGACAAAGGCCAGTGGCACGGCACCGGGGAATGGCACGGCAGCAATGGCGAGGTCTATCGCGGCCAGTTCCAGCAGGGCCTGTTCAACGGCCAGGGTAGCCTGACCACGCCCACCAGCAGCTACACCGGCGGCTTCAAGCAAGGCCGGCGCGACGGTGAAGGCACGCTCAAAGAACACGGCATGATCTACCGCGGCGAATTCAAGGCCGACCGCTATTCCGGTTTCGGGCGCCTGGAGCTTGAGGACGGCAGCCAATACCAGGGGCCGTTCGTCAACGGCAAACCCAACGGTGAAGGCCAGCGCTTCGATGCCAGTGGCAACCAGTTCACCGGCAATTTCGTCGACGGCCAGCTCCAGGGCAAAGGCACCTTCAACAGCGCCGAGGGCGACGTCTACATCGGCGGGTTCAAGAACAACCAGCTCAGCGGTCGCGGTCGTTATGAAAATGCCGACGGCGATGTCTGGATCGGCCAGTTCAGGGAAGGCGCGCTCACCGGCAAGGGCCAACTGATCGGCGCCGACGGCAGCCACTACCTCGGTCAATTCAATGACTGGCGCTTTAGCGGCGAGGGCCGGCTGAACCTGCCCGACGGCAGCTTTTATATCGGCCAGTTCGAGAACGACACCTACCACGGACGCGGCACCCTGGCGCTGACCGATGGCACCGTGCAAAGCGGCACCTGGGCCAACGGCCTGCGAGTACGCGACGCTGGCGGGCGGCTACTGCCGGATGTGCTCGAGCTCGGCCTTTTGGCCCAGGGGCGCCTGTTGGAAAATGCCCTGGCCAATATCCCGGCCTCGACGCCCGCGGTGGAGCTGTACAGCCTGACGGTGGGCGGCGACGGCAAGCAGAGTGTGTTCCTGCGCGAGTCCGACTACGTCGCCAACATGCTCACCAGCCGTTTTGGCGCGTTCGGCCAGATCCGCCTGGTCAACCACCGCGATCACCTCGGTGACCGGCCCATGGCCACTCGCGAAAGCCTGCGCCGCGCCGCCAGCGCCCTGGCCGAACGCAGCGGCCCGGAAGACCTGATCTTCATCTACCTGACCAGCCACGGCACCAGCGAACACGAACTGGTGCTCGACCAGCCGCGCATGGAGCTGGCCGACCTGCCGGCCGATGAACTGGCCGTGGTGCTGGCGCCGCTGAAGGATCGCGACAAGATCGTGGTGATTTCGGCCTGTTATTCCGGCGGCTTCATCCCGGCGCTCAAGGATGAACGCACCTTGATCATGACCGCTTCCCGCGCCGATCGAGTGTCGTTCGGCTGCTCCGAGGAGGCCAACTTCACGTACTTCGGCGACGCGCTGTTCGCCCAGGCACTGAACCAGACCGACGATCTTGAGCAAGCCTTCAAGCGTGCCAAGGCCACCGTGGCCGAGCGGGAACAGGCGGACAATTTCGAAGCCTCCGAGCCGCAGATCTGGGCGCCCAGGACCGTCCTTTCCCATTGGCAGCTATTGCGCAAGCAACAGGCGCGAAAAGCATTACAAAGTACGGCATTGAACGACGAGGCCCAAAAGAGCAACTAAGCTGAATCGTATCAAGGGGGAAACACTATGTACTTGACGCCTCAGCATGTTTTGCTTGCCGGAGCTTCCGGGTTGACCGGGGAACATCTACTGGACCGGCTGCTCAACGAGCCGACCATCACACGTGTATTGGCGCCTTCACGCCGGCCGTTGGCCGAGCATCCACACCTGGAAAACCCGGTCGGTGAAACGGCCGAACTGCTGCCCCGCCTCAGTGGCCAGGTGGACATCGCATTTTGCTGCCTTGGCACGACCATCAAGAAGGCCGGCTCAGAACAGGCGTTTCGCGCGGTGGACCTGGACCTGGTGGTGGCCTTCGCCAAGCGCGCCCGGGAGCTGGGCGCAAGGCACCTGATCGTGATCAGCGCGCTGGGGGCAGACCCGAGCTCTTCGATTTTCTACAACCGGGTCAAAGGCGAAATGGAAGCCGCCCTCAAGGCCCAGGACTGGCCACAGCTGACCCTCTGCCGCCCTTCCCTGCTACTGGGCGAACGCACCGAACCGCGGTTGGCCGAACAATTGGCCGGCCCCTTGTCGAGGCTGATCCCCGGCAAGTACCACGGCATCGAAGCCTGCCAACTGGCCCGCGCCATGTGGCGCCTGGCCCTGGAAGAACAGGAAGGGGTGCGGGTGGTGGAGTCGGATGAGTTGCGTAAGTTGGGCAAATAATTGCGGCGCCTGGGCGGACGCCATCGCGAGCAGGCTCGCTCCCACAGTTGACCGAGTTCTTCAGAAGGAATGCGTACCAATGTGGGAGCGAGCCTGCTCGCGATAGCGGTGGCCCAGCTTACATCCATGTTGGATTGTAGCGCTGGTTACAACCCACCCGTAGCCTGAAACCCCACGCCAATCACCGTCAGCAACGACAACGGCAATAACAAGGTATCGAGCAACGCACTGGCCGGCAGATCCACGCCTGGGTAACGCGGCGCTTCGGCGCCAAAGCGGTCCTTGGCGCAACAGCCACCGTTAAGCGCATACAAGTCCAGGCGCGTGCCCGCATACACCACCGGCGCGCCGGGTTTGGCGGCGTCCAGGGTGCGGGCGGTGGCGCAGCCGGTCAGTTGCAGCGCCAGCACCACCACCAGCAGCTTATTCATCACTGCTCAAATGGTACTCGCCCCAGCGCGGCAGCATGTCCTGGGGGATGTTCAGCAGATTGAGAATCCGCGCGACCACAAAATCGATCAGGTCATCGATAGTCTGTGGCTGGTGATAAAAACCCGGAGAGGCCGGCAGAATCGTCACGCCCATGTTCGACAGCTTGAGCATGTGCTCCAGATGAATACTCGAGTACGGTGCCTCACGCGGCACCAGGATCAACTGGCGACGCTCCTTGAGCGTCACGTCGGCGGCGCGCTCGATCAGGTTGTTGCAGGCACCGGTGGCAATCGCCGAGAGCGTGCCGGTGGAACACGGCACCACCACCATCGCCGCCGGCGCCCCGGAGCCCGAGGCCACCGGCGACATCCAGTCTTCCTTGCCATACACACGAATCTGCCCCGCCGCCGCACCGGTGTATTCGGTGAGGAAGGCCTGCATCATCTGGGTCTTGGCCGGCAGGGTGACGTCGGTCTCGGTGGCCATCACCAATTGCGCCGCCTTGGAGATGAGGAAATGCACCTCACGGTCTTCCCGCACCAGGCAATCGAGCAGGCGCAAGCCGTACTGGGCGCCGGAAGCACCGGTCATGGCCAGGGTGATGCGGTCGGGGCCGTTGCTCTCCAGGCGCGTGTTCATTTCAGTGCCTCGGCCAGTTTGCCGTGCAGGCCGCCGAAGCCGCCGTTGCTCATGATCACCACGTGAGTACCGGGCTGGGCCTGGCTCTTCACGCGCTCGATGATGCCTTCCAGGGAATCGCTGACAATCGACGGCACCGTGCACAACGCGGCGGTGGCGCCCAGGTCCCAGCCCAGGTTGGCCGGCGCGTACCAGATCACCTGATCGGCATCCACCACGCTTTCCGGCAGGCCGTCGCGGTGGGCGCCGAGTTTCATGGAGTTGGAACGCGGCTCGATGATGGCAATCAGCGGTGCATCGCCGATGCGCTTGCGCAAACCGTCGAGGGTGGTGGCGATGGCCGTCGGGTGGTGGGCGAAGTCGTCATAGATGGTGATGCCGCGCACTTCCGCGACCTTTTCCATCCGCCGCTTCACGCTTTTGAACGCACTCAGCGCGGCGATGCCCATAGACGGCACCACGCCAACATGACGAGCCGCCGCCAGGGTCGCCAGGGCGTTGGCGACGTTGTGCTGGCCGGTCATGTCCCAATCGACCACACCTTGGGCCACGCCTTCGAACATGACTTCGAACTGCGAACCGTCGTCCTTGAGCAACTTCACTTGCCACTGCCCGCCGGCGCCGGTGGTTTGCACCGGGGTCCAGCAACCCATTTCGATCACCCGCTGCAACGCGGGCTCGGTGGTCGGATGGATGACCAGGCCTTCACTTGGAATGGTGCGCACCAAATGGTGGAACTGCCGCTCGATGGCCGGCAGATCGGGGAAGATGTCGGCGTGATCGAACTCAAGGTTGTTGAGGATCGCGGTGCGCGGGCGGTAGTGGACAAACTTCGAACGTTTGTCGAAGAACGCGCTGTCGTATTCATCGGCCTCGATCACGAAGAACGGCGTGCCGCCCAGGCGCGCCGACACCGAGAAATTCTGCGGCACGCCGCCGATCAGGAAGCCTGGGCTCATGCCCGCGTGTTCCAGCACCCAGGCGAGCATGCTGCTGGTGGTGGTCTTGCCATGGGTGCCGGCCACGGCCAGGACCCAACGGCCCTGCAACACATGGTCGGCCAGCCATTGCGGGCCGGACACGTAAGGCAGGCCTTTGTTGAGCACGTATTCAACCGCCGGATTGCCACGGGACATGGCGTTGCCGATGACCACCAGGTCCGGCGCCGGGTCCAGTTGCGCCGGGTCGTAGCCTTGGGTCAGCTCAATGCCCTGGGCCTCCAGTTGCGTGCTCATCGGCGGGTAGACGTTGGCGTCGGAACCAGTCACGTGATGGCCCAGCTCCTTGGCCAATACCGCCATCGAGCCCATGAAAGTGCCGCAAATACCGAGAATATGGATGTGCATAGTCGACCTCGTAAACATGGCCGCAGGTTAGCGTAGGGAGGGGGAAATCGCACCTTGTGTTTCGAACTGCAACCATCAGAACACCGCAAATCCTCTGTGGGAGCGAGCTTGCTCGCGATAGCGGTGGGTCAGTTTGCGGCGATGTTGGATGTGCCGCCGCCATCGCGAGCAAGCTCGCTCCCACATTCAACCGCATTCCTTCTGCAAGAACTCGGTCAACTGTGGGAGCGGGCTTGCTCGCGAATGGCCGCGACGCGGTTCAGCGGGCGATGGCGTGCTTGCGCAGCTTCCGGTAGAGGGTATTGCGGCTGATGCCCAGTTGTTCGGCGGTGTGGGTCATGTGCCAGCGCTGGCGCTCCAGTGCATCGAGCAGCGCCAACCGCTCGGCATCTTCCAGCGGGCGTTCCGCCACGGTTTCAACCAACGCCACCGGACACTGGCGAATCATCGCCGGCAGATCCTCCAGCCCGATCCGCCCGCCGTCGCACAACGCAGCAAGGGTGCGCAGCACATTGCGCAGTTGCCGCACGTTGCCCGGCCAATCAAAACTCAGCAATGCCTGGCGCGCCGGTTCGTCGATCGCCACCGCTTCGGCGCCCGCTTCTTCGGCCAACAGAAAATCCAGCAACTGGGACTTGTCGCTGCGCTCGCGCAACGCCGGCAAGGGGATCTCCAGGCCGTTGAGGCGATAGTACAAGTCCTCGCGAAAACTGCCGTCGCGCACCCGATCATGCAACTGCCGGTGGGTGGCGCTGATAATGCGCACGTTCACCGCTTCGGGTTCGCCACCGATGGGCACCACCTGGCGATCTTCCAGCACCCGCAGCAAACGGGTCTGCAAGGCCAGGGGCATGTCACCGATCTCATCCAGAAACAGCGTGCCACCGTCAGCCTGTTGCAGCTTGCCGCGCATGCCTTCCTTGCGCGCGCCGGTGAAGCTGCCGCCGCGATAACCGAACAGCTCACTCTCGATCAGGCTTTCCGGGATCGCTGCGCAGTTAAGCGCCACGAAGTTTTTCCCGGCACGTTGACTGGCATGATGCACGGCTTTGGCGAAGGCTTCTTTACCGGAACCGGTTTCGCCATGGATCAGCAGCGGCACATCGCGCTCGAACACTCGCAGCGCCTTGCGAAAATGCTCTTGCAACGCCGCATCCCCCAGGCAGATGCCCGGTAACCGGGCGGGCTCGATGGCTTTAAACGCAGGGACGACCGGGACCGGCACACTGCGCGGCTGCCCCCGTAGCACGGCAAACAAGTGCCGCCCGTCACGGGTGCGTAACGGCCAACTGGCGCTGGCATGGGTGCTGGCCCGTCCGAGCAGCTCATCCAGTGAACAATCGAAAAAGTCTTCCACCCGCTGACCCAGCAAGCCACCGCGAATATGCCCCAACAGGTTCAGCGCGCTCTGGTTGACCGCGCTGATCCGCCCTTCGCCGTCGAACGCCAGCAGCCCCTCGCTGAACAACCCCACGGACTCGGCCTGCAAATGAAAACGCAGCAGCCATTGATTGTCGAAGCAGCGCAGGAAATAGCAGCTCTCGATCATCTTCGCCGAGAGGTTGACCAGGGCCATGGTGTGGAACTGGCTCTGGCGCGACACGTCCGGCCGGGCCGATGACACATCCAGCACCGCGAGCAGTTCGCCATGGGGGTCGAAAACCGGGCTGGCCGAGCAGGTCAGGCCGGTGTGGCGGCCGCGAAAGTGTTCTTCCTGGTGAATGGTCAGGGCCTGGCGCTCCACCAGGCAGGTGCCGATGCCGTTGGTGCCTTCGCAGGCTTCGCTCCAGTCGGCGCCGAGCCAGAGGCCGGCCCGTTCGAAAATCTTGCGCTCACTGGGGGCGGTGACACAGTTGAGGATCACGCCGCGCGCGTCGGTCAGCAGCACCGCGTGACCGGCGCCGGAGAGCTGTTGATGCAGGCTGGTCATTTCCGTGCCAGCGATGTGCAACACCTGTTGCAGGCGCTCGCGGCTTTCCAGCACCCGGCCATGCTCAAGCACCGTCGGCGCCAGGTTTTGCGCCGGGTCGAGGTGATAGTCCTCAAGGCAGCGCAGCCAGGAACGGGCAATCGACGGATCGCTGCCAGGGCCCTGCAAATGGGCCTTGCCCTGGGTGACCGTCAGGACTTGTTGGGCATGGCGACTCAAGTGGTTGCTGTGCATTTCTTATTATTTCTCCCCGAAGGACCTGCCTCACTGGAGCAACTGTTTAACATTTAACCAATGTTCAACACTTAACCTGTGGCGAGGGGATTTATCCCCGCTGGGCTGCGAAGCAGCCCTGAAACCTAAGCATGCGGTGTATCAGATTGATCGAGTTGGCTGCTTAGGGGGCTGCTTCGCAGCCCAACGGGGATAAATCCCCTCACCACAACTTTGCTGGGCAGGCCAACTGGTGAGGCCCAGCATCCTCCAGCCCACCCACCTTTGCAATGCTGGCGCGACCTGTCAGTCAAAGACTGTCTCGCATCTGGCACAAACTGTCACACCCGCTGTACCGCTATCGTCACGCAGGGCATCCGTTTGTCCGACGAACTGCTCCTAAAGTCTTGATTTACGGGCCCTGCAAGGCAGTGGCCCGACCTTTGCTCTAGGCTTAATTACCAGCGCTCAATTTTGCGCGGCCTCCCGTATAAGCACAAAAGCCAAGGAGAACTCATCATGCGTTACGCTCACCCCGGTACTGAAGGCGCTATCGTTTCGTTCAAGAGCAAATACGGTAACTACATCGGCGGCGAGTTCGTCGCGCCTGTCAAAGGTCAGTACTTCACCAATACTTCCCCGGTCAATGGCCAGCCCATTGCCGAATTCCCGCGTTCCACGGCCGAAGACATCGAAAAAGCCCTGGACGCCGCCCACGCCGCTGCCGATGCCTGGGGCGCCACGTCCGCCCAGGCCCGTTCGCTGGTCCTGCTGAAAATCGCCGACCGCATCGAAGCAAACCTTGAGGTTCTGGCGATCACCGAATCCTGGGACAACGGCAAGGCCGTGCGCGAAACCCTCAACGCCGACATCCCCCTGGCCGCCGACCATTTCCGTTACTTCGCCGGTTGCCTGCGCGCCCAGGAAGGCAGCGCCGCCGAGATCGACGGCAACACCGTGGCCTATCACATCCATGAACCGCTGGGCGTGGTCGGGCAGATCATCCCGTGGAACTTCCCGCTGCTGATGGCCGCGTGGAAACTCGCCCCGGCCCTGGCCGCCGGTAACTGCGTGGTGCTCAAGCCCGCCGAGCAAACCCCATTGGGCATTTGCGTGCTGATGGAGCTGATCGGCGACCTGCTGCCACCTGGCGTACTGAACGTGGTGCAAGGCTTCGGCAAGGAAGCCGGTGAAGCCCTGGCCACCAGCAAGCGCATCGCCAAGATCGCCTTCACCGGCTCGACCCCGGTCGGCTCGCACATCATGAAATGCGCGGCCGAGAACATCATCCCGTCCACCGTGGAACTGGGCGGCAAGTCGCCGAACATCTTCTTCGAAGACATCATGCAGGCCGAGCCGAGCTTCATTGAGAAAGCGGCCGAAGGTCTGGTGCTGGCGTTCTTCAACCAGGGTGAAGTCTGCACTTGCCCTTCCCGCGCCCTGGTGCAGGAGTCGATCTACGACGAGTTCATGAAAGTTGTGATGAACAAAGTCCTGCAGATCAAGCGCGGCGACCCGCTGGACACCGACACCATGGTCGGCGCCCAGGCGTCCGAGCAGCAATTCGACAAGATTCTTTCGTACCTGGAAATCGCCAAGGGCGAAGGTGCCGAACTGTTGACCGGCGGCAAGGTGGAAAAACTCGAGGGCAACCTGGCCACGGGTTATTACATCCAGCCCACCCTGCTCAAGGGCACCAACAAGATGCGCGTGTTCCAGGAAGAAATCTTCGGCCCAGTGGTGAGCATCACCACCTTCAAGGATGAAGCCGAAGCCCTGGCGATCGCCAACGACACCGAGTTCGGCCTCGGCGCCGGTCTCTGGACCCGCGACATCAACCGCGCCTACCGCATGGGCCGGGCGATCAAGGCCGGTCGCGTCTGGACCAACTGCTACCACCTCTACCCGGCTCATGCGGCGTTTGGTGGTTACAAGAAGTCCGGCGTGGGTCGTGAAACCCACAAGATGATGCTCGACCACTACCAGCAGACCAAGAACCTGCTGGTGAGCTATGACATCAATCCGTTGGGGTTCTTCTAACCTGCGGGAAATTTGTGCCCGGCCGATCGTTCCCACGCTCTGCGTGGGAACGCCTCTACGGACGCTCCGCGTTCGGCT
>NZ_WUUD01000030.1:48842-65369 GCF_009831705.1 Pseudomonas sp. PICF6
TGGGACGCGGAGCGTCCCTGGCTGTGTTCCCACGCAGAGCGTGGGAACAATCAAGCTTGCATCCCTGCTGTATGCAACACACCGGTTCCAAGAGCAGCCCCGCTCCAACAGGGCCAAAAAACAATAAAAACAGGTAAACCCTTATGCCAAGCGATCAAGCAAACCCGCAACCGGCAACGTCCTCGGTCGACTTTGAAAAAGTCGGCTCCGAATACTTCCAACAACGTGAACTGAAAAAAGGCGCGGCGGGCTGGGTCCTGCTGGTGGGCCTGGGGGTGGCGTATGTCATTTCCGGGGACTACGCCGGCTGGAACTTCGGCCTTGCCCAGGGCGGTTGGGGCGGGATGTTTCTTGCCACGCTGCTGATGGCCGCGATGTACCTGTGCATGTGCTTTTCCCTGGCCGAGCTGTCCTCGATGATTCCTACCGCCGGCGGCGGCTATGGCTTTGCCCGTAGCGCATTCGGGCCCTGGGGCGGCTTTCTCACGGGCACGGCGATCCTCATCGAATACGCCATCGCCCCGGCGGCGATTGCCGTGTTCATCGGCGCGTATTGCCAATCGCTATTCGGCATTGGCGGCTGGATGATCTACCTGGCGTTCTACATCATCTTCATCGCCATCCACATATTCGGCGTGGGTGAAGCGCTCAAACTGATGTTCATCATCACCGCCGTCGCAGCCCTGGCACTGGGCGTGTTTCTGGTAGCGATGGTGCCGCACTTCGACGTCGCCAACCTGCTGGACATCCCGGTCACCGCAGCCACGGGTGCCAGCCCATTCCTGCCGTTCGGCTATGTCGGCGTGTGGGCAGCCATTCCGTATGCCATCTGGTTTTTCCTGGCCGTGGAAGGCGTACCGCTGGCGGCTGAAGAAACCAAGAACCCCAAGCGCGACCTGCCGCGCGGCCTGATCGGCGCCATGCTGGTGCTGGTGGCGTTTGCCCTGCTGATTCTGGTGATCGGCCCAGGCGGTGCGGGTTCCAATGCGCTGATGGCTTCGGGCAACCCGCTGGTGGAAGCCCTGGCCAAGGCCTACGGCGGCTCGACCTGGATGGGCAACTTCGTCAACCTGGTGGGCCTGGCGGGCCTGATCGCCAGCTTCTTCTCGATCATCTACGCCTACTCGCGGCAGATCTTCGCGTTGTCTCGCGCCGGTTACCTGCCACGCAAGCTCTCCGAAACCAATAAAAGCAAAGCACCGGTATTGGCGCTGATCATCCCCGGCATCATCGGTTTCGGGCTGTCCCTGACCGGCCAGGGCGATCTGCTGATTCTGGTGGCGGTGTTCGGCGCCACCATCTCCTACGTGCTGATGATGGCCGCGCACATCACCCTGCGCATCCGCCGCCCCAAAATGGACCGGCCATACCGCACACCGGGCGGCATCTTTACCTCGGGCGTGGCCCTGGTGCTGGCGTGCATCGCCGTAGTAGCGGGCTTTCTGGTGGATCCGCGGGTGGTCATCGGCGCGGCGATCATCTATGGAGTGTTAATTGCTTACTTCGCGTTCTACAGTCGGCATCACTTGGTAGCAGGCACGCCCGAAGAAGAATTCGCGGCCATTCAGAAAGCTGAAGAAGCCTTGCACTAAGTTGTAAAACGCCGAAAACCACGGCGCCGCCCAGCGGCGCCGTCACGGAGAACCTGTATGGCCAGTTTTGCACACACGGTCGGCGCCCAGACCTACCGCTTCGACAGCCTCAAAGACCTGATGGCCAAGGCCAGCCCGGCGCGTTCCGGGGATTTCCTGGCCGAGGTCGCGGCGCTCAACGATGGCGAACGCGTCGCAGCGCAAATGGCCTTGGCCGACCTGCCCCTCAGCCATTTCCTGCAAGAAATGCTGATTCCTTACGAGGACGACGAAGTCACCCGGCTGATCGTCGACACCCACGATAAACAGGCCTTCGCCGCCGTCAGCCACCTCACCGTCGGCGGTTTTCGCGACTGGCTGCTCAGCGACGCCGCCGATGAACACAGCCTGCGGGCACTGGCTCCCGGCCTGACCCCGGAAATGGTCGCCGCCGTGTCGAAGATCATGCGCGTGCAAGACCTGGTGCTGGTGGCGCAGAAAATCCGCGTAGTGACGAAATTTCGCGGCACCCTCGGCCTGCGCGGGCGACTGTCGACCCGCCTGCAACCCAACCACCCCACCGATGAGCCCGCCGGGATCGCCGCAAGCATCCTCGACGGCCTGCTCTTCGGCAATGGCGACGCCATGATCGGCATCAACCCGGCCACCGACAGCACAGCGTCGATCTGCGCCATGCTGGAAATGCTCGACGCCATCATCCAGCGCTACGACATCCCGACCCAAGGCTGCGTGCTGACCCACGTCACCACCTCCATCGAAGCGGCGAACCGTGGCGTGCCCCTGGACCTGGTGTTCCAGTCCATCGCCGGCACCGAAGCGGCCAACGCCAGTTTCGGCATCAACCTGAACGTCTTGCAGGAAGGCTACGACGCCGGGCTGAGCCTGAATCGCGGCACCTTGGGCAACAACCTGATGTATTTCGAAACCGGTCAGGGCAGCGCCCTGTCAGCCAACGCCCACCACGGTGTCGATCAACAGACCTGCGAGACCCGGGCCTACGCCGTCGCACGGCATTTCAAGCCGTTTTTGGTGAACACGGTTGTAGGATTTATCGGCCCGGAATACCTGTACAACGGCAAACAGATCATCCGCGCCGGCCTCGAAGATCACTTCTGCGGCAAGCTTTTGGGCGTGCCGATGGGTTGCGACATCTGCTACACAAACCACGCCGAAGCCGACCAGGACGACATGGACACCCTGCTGACCCTGCTGGGCGTGGCCGGGATCAACTTCATCATGGGCATCCCCGGCTCCGACGACATCATGCTCAACTACCAGACCACTTCGTTCCACGACGCCCTCTACGCCCGCCAGACCCTGGGCCTGAAGCCGGCGCCGGAATTCGAAACGTGGCTGGCGAACATGGGCATTTTCACCCAGGCCGATGGCCGGGTGCGGTTCGGCGACAACCTGCCACCGGCGTTTCGTCACGCATTAGCTCATTTGGGATAAGCCGCATTTGGGATGAGAGAACTGCCCATGGATAAAAAACCTGTAGATCCACAAAACCCTTGGCTGAATCTGCGCAACCTCACCCCGGCGCGCATCGCCCTGGGCCGCACCGGCACCAGCCTGCCAACCTCGGCGCAACTGGACTTCCAGTACGCCCATGCCCAGGCTCGGGACGCCGTGCACCTGGCCTTCGACCATGAAGGCATTCGCGCGCAACTGACTGAACGCGGCCGCGAAAGCCTGCTGCTGCACAGCGCCGCCAGCGACCGCAACAGCTACCTGCAGCGCCCGGACCTGGGTCGACGGCTCGACGAGTCCTCCGTACAAATCCTGGAGGACTACGCAGCGGCCAATCCCGGCGGCGTAGACCTGGCCATCGTGGTGGCCGACGGCCTGTCGGCGCTGGCGGTGCATCGGCATACCTTGCCCTTCCTGGCGCGGCTGGAAGAACAGACCGCCGCTGATGGTTGGTCAACCTCACCAGTGATTCTGGTGGAACAGGGCCGCGTCGCGGTGGCTGATGAGGTGGCGCAGCGGCTCGGCGCAAAAATGTCGGTGATCCTGATCGGCGAACGCCCCGGCCTCAGTTCCCCCGACAGCCTGGGTTTGTATTTCACCTACAACCCCAAGGTCGGCCTGACCGATGCGTATCGCAACTGCATCTCCAACGTCCGGCTCGAAGGTTTGAGCTACGGCATGGCCGCCCACCGCCTGATCTACCTGATGCGCGAGGCCTGCCGCAGACAGCTCTCGGGGGTCAATCTGAAGGACGAAGCCCAGGTCCAAACTCTAGACTCGGAAAACACCGCCGATATGAAAGGTAACTTCCTACTGATGCCGCCCCGAAGCTGATCCGTTTACAAGTTTGCGTTTTTGATCCGCTTTCAGGCAGCATCGAAGCACGGCAGAACGCCGTTGTTGTCCGAGTATCTGTCGACCTTTGCAGACGAGACCTACTATGCGGATTATCCAAGCGACCCTGGAACACCTGGACCTGCTGACCCCATTGTTCGTCAAATACCGGGAATTCTATGGCTCGCTGCCCTACCCGGATTCGTCCCGAGCCTTCCTCGAAAAACGCCTGCGCCGCAAGGAATCGGTGATCTACCTGGCGTTGCCCGATGACGATGACAACCGGTTGCTGGGCTTCTGCCAGCTCTATCCAAGCTTCTCGTCACTGTCGCTCAAGCGCGTGTGGATCCTCAACGACATCTACGTCGCCGAGGACGCCCGCCGCCAACTGGTGGCCGACAACCTGATCCGCACCGCGAAAAAAATGGCCAAGGAAACCAACGCCGTACGCATGCGCGTCTCCACCAGCAGCAACAACGAGGTGGCGCAGAAAACCTACGAGTCCATCGGCTTCAAGGAAGACACCGAGTTCAAGAACTACGTGTTGCCGATCAGCGAAGAGCTCTGACCCGATTACCGCGGACTGATCGTTCCCACGCTCCCGCGTGGGAATGCCGCCAGGGACGCTCCGCGTTCCGCTTGACGCAGAGCGTCACGGGATGCATTCCCACGCGGAGCGTAGGAACGATCGATAACCCCTGTGGTTGGGTGAAACGTTGTGGCGAGGGGATTTATCCCCGCTGGGCTGCGCAGCAGCCCCAGAACCTGAGCACGCGGTGCATCAGGCAGACCGGGTTGGCTGCATTTGGGACCGCTTCGCGCTCCAGCGGGAGCAAGCTCCCTCGCCACAGAGTTCTTCACCCAGCCAGAAGCCTCCCGACATCCCCAGCTACAAACTCACCACGCACACCACCCTCGACCTCGTATAATGCCGCTCTTCCCGGCTTGTAAGAAAAAGCTACACGCGCTGTAGCCTTACTCGAAGCCCGACCCACAGGCCCCACCCAGTCAGGCCGCGACCACAGGTGCTTTGCATGGATTTCAACCCCCTCGACCTCATTCTGCATCTCGATGTGTACCTCGACCTGCTGGTGACCAACTACGGGCCGTGGATCTACGCCATCCTGTTCCTGGTGATCTTCTGCGAAACCGGCCTGGTGGTGATGCCCTTCCTACCGGGCGATTCCCTGCTGTTCATCGCCGGCGCGGTAGCCGCCGGTGGCGGCATGGACCCGGTGCTACTCGGCGGCCTGCTGATGCTGGCGGCGATCCTCGGCGACAGCACCAACTACATCATTGGCCGCACCGCAGGCGAACGGCTGTTCAGCAACCCGAACTCGAAAATCTTCCGCCGCGACTACCTGCAACAAACCCACGACTTCTACGACAAACACGGCGGCAAAACCGTGACCCTGGCGCGCTTCCTGCCGATCATCCGCACCTTCGCCCCCTTCGTCGCCGGCGTTGCAAAAATGCCCTACCCGCGCTTCTTCGCCTTCAGCGTCCTGGGCACCATCCTGTGGGTCGGCGGCCTGGTCACCCTCGGGTTCTTCTTCGGCAACGTGCCATTCATCAAGCAGAACCTGTCCCTGCTGGTGCTGGGCATCATCCTGCTGTCGCTGGTACCGATGATCATCGGCGTGATCCGCAGCCGCCTCGCCGCCAGCGCCTCGAAAGCCCATCCGCGCTGATCGCCCATGTGGTCCCTGAGCGGCTGGCGCCGGCAACGCACCCTCGCCAAACATCCCGTCAGCGAGGAAACCTGGCAGCGGGTGCGTCACCAGTTGAGCTTTCTCGACGGCATCAGCGCCACCGAGGACCAATGGCTGCGCGAAGCCTGCGTGCTGTTCCTGCATGACAAACACCTGAGCGCCCTGCCCGGCGTCGAACTGCACCAGGAACAACGCCTGCTGCTCGCCGCCCAGGCCCAATTGCCGCTGATGCACCTCGGTGACTTGAACTGGTATCAGGGCTTCCACGAAATCGTGCTCTACCCCGACGACTTCCTCAGCCCCCAGCGCTACCGCGACGCCAGCGGCATCGAGCACGAATGGGACGGCGAACACAGCGGCGAAGCCTGGCCCCAAGGCCCGATCATCCTGGCCTGGGACGGCGTGCTCGCCAGCGGCGGCTGGGACGGCTACAACCTGGTGATCCACGAACTGGCGCACAAACTCGACATGCTCAACGGCGACGCCAACGGCCTGCCACCGCTGCATGCCGACATGCGGGTCAAGGACTGGGCCGAGGCCATGCAACAAGCTTTCGACGACCTCAACCGCCAACTGGACCAGGATCCGGACGCAGAAACCCTCATCGATCCCTACGCCGCGGAGAATCCGGCGGAGTTCTTCGCCGTCACCAGCGAATACTTCTTCAGCGCCCCGGACCTGCTGCACCAGGCGTACCCGCGGGTCTATGAACAGCTCAAGGCGTTCTACCGCCAGGACCCGTTGGCCCGGCTGCGGCAACTTCAAGCCGAAGATCCGGTCTATCAGGCGTCATACTAAGGTCTCTAAGACCCTTGTAACGTGGCATCGACGGCCGAATATGCCTATAATCGCCGCCACTTTTTGGTCAATCCGACCAGTCATTTGGTCAATTAACGGGGGCACCGCCCAATGAGCTACAGCAAGATTCCGGCTGGCAAAGACCTGCCGAACGACATCTACGTCGCGATCGAAATCCCGGCCAACCACGCCCCGATCAAATACGAAATCGACAAAGACAGCGATTGCCTGTTCGTTGACCGTTTCATGGCCACCCCAATGTTCTACCCGGCCAACTACGGTTTCATCCCCAACACCCTGGCCGACGACGGTGACCCCCTCGACGTGCTGGTCGTGACCCCTTACCCAGTCGCCCCAGGCTCGGTCATCCGCGCCCGTCCGGTCGGCATCCTGAACATGACCGACGACGGCGGCGGCGACGCCAAAGTCATCGCCGTACCGCACGACAAACTGTCGCAGCTGTACGTCGACGTGAAGGAATACACCGACCTGCCAGCCCTGCTGATCCAGCAGATCGAACACTTCTTCGAGAACTACAAGGATCTCGAGAAAGGCAAGTGGGTCAAGATCGAAGGCTGGGCCGGTGCAGACGCCGCCCGCGAAGCGATCACCAAGTCGGTTGCCGCCTACAAAGGCTGAGACTGAAGTAAAGAAGAACCCCGGTTTGCACCGGGGTTTTTTTATGTCTTAATGATGATAAATACGAAGTTGTATTAATACCGTTTAACCCCGTTTAGCCCGCCCCTTTCAAATCCTGCAAACGGAAAGATCGTCTTATATATTTGCACGACATGTTTATTGCCGAAAACACCGTCGCCCCTAAACTTTCCGTTTATGAAAATACTTTCCAGTGGCGACCGCTTCAGAGCCCTTCTAAAAGAAGCGAACATCCGATCCGCCGACTTCGCGAAGTTATACGGCGTGAAATCCCAGCACATAAACAACTGGTTCAACCGTGGCATCCCGCCAGGACGCATCTACTCCATCGCCAGCCTGCTGACCGTCAGCCCGCAATGGCTCGCCACCGGCGAAGGCCCGCAGACCCCACTGGGCCTGGGCCCCGGCATCACCTATGAAGCCGCCGAAAACGATGGCGTCTACAGCGTGCAAGAAACCACGGACATCGAACTGCCCCTCTACAAGGAAGCCCCCATCGCCCCCGGCGAAACCAAAACCCACATCATCGAAATCCCCGACCAAACCATCCGCCTGCCCCGCAGCCACCTAGAATCCCTGGAAATCGACCCCGGCGACGCCATCTGCACCACCATGGTCGGCGACAGCATGGCCGAACGCATCGAAGACGGCTCCACCCTCGCCATCGACCGCGGCCTGACCCAAATCGTCGACGGCCATATCTACGCCCTCGAACACGACGGCATGCTGCGCATCAAATACCTGCACCGCGTTCCCGGTAATCGGCTACGCCTGCGTAGCCATAACTGTGCTGCGTATCCTGACGAGGTCTTCAGCGCCGAACAGATCGAAGCGCAAAACATCAAAGTCATCGGCTGGGTCTTCTGGTGGTCCACCCTGAACAAACAACGACCGCCGGTGTTCGATTGACCTACACGGATGGGCGGACTGTGGCAGGAGCTCCCTGTGTTGAGGAGATTTGAGGAGATCCTGTGGCGAGGGGATTTATCCCCGCTGGGCTGCGAAGCAGCCCCCCTGCTCTCCCCCCTAACTCAATGATTCAAAACACAACTTACCTCTGGAATTCCCCCCCAAACCCGCGTACCCTGCGCCCCACATTTGCGAGCCCACACCTCGCACCGACAAGGCAGATCACTTTCTGACCAAGTCCCACAGCCGGCCGCAAGAGCCGGATGTACGTTTTGAAGGCTGGTGAGGTTTGTCAAAAACGAACTGAGTTAGTCAACGAGAAGCCGGCCATAAGCCGGCTTTTTAATACGCTATTAAAACTCAAAAACCCTTTAAATCCATGCTAGATCAAGGGTTTCAGCCTATGTTTGTTTCCGTGATTTCTTTTTAATTCACAGTTTCCCACAGAACAGCGTGGATCAGATGAGGGGGATTGGGGGGCGAAAATCATGGGAACACTGGCCGCTAAAACTGTCGAAAATCTGACCGAGCCCGGTACCTATCAAGTCGGCGATGGGTTACGCCTCGTTGTCACGCCTACCGGCCGAAAAACTGGGTGCAGAGGTTTCGGATTCATGGCAACCGCAGTCAAATGGGACGGGGACTTAATCAATGAACCCGCCTCCAACCTGACGTAATCTTTATTCTGAAGCCATCGCTTTCTTCTTGGTTTCCAAGGCTGACAATAGTGCGCACCATACGAATATTGTAGATACTCGAAGTTCCAACCCTTGATATCTCTAACTGCTCGCCTTCTCTAGCCCCGACTTCGCGAAAATACTTCGTCATGCATGTAATGCGATATTCGTTGCGTGTCCCGCCGTTATCATGAAACTTGTTGTTGTAGTAAACGAATCGAAACTTACGTACGGTGCCGGTTTCATCCTCACACTCGATCCATGCATCGGGATTCTTGACACTGGGGTCTAGAGGAGGCAAGAACGCAAGCAATTCCCCCTCCGTTCTTGGGACAAGGATGCCGCCTTGATGACCGCCGGTGGAGCCGACGTCATTGGCAGTGAGTCTCTTGCTGAAGGTTCTATTGGTCATGATCTTTCCGGAGTTATTTCTAAGGCCCGCTTCAAGTCGGTTACATCTCTGGACGAAACGGGAACACTTTCGTTCGCCAATTCACTTTTCCAGAGTGATCTGTCAATCATCACTTCCTCTACAGTGTCCTTGTAAAAAAGGCGGTAGATGGTCACGGGCCGAGTCTGGCCACGACGGTGTGCCCTAGCACTTGCCTGCGCCTCCAACGCAGGATTCCACACTGGGGTGAAATGAATTACAACCGTAGCAGCTGTAATATTCAGACCAGCGCCTGCGGCTTTAGGGTTCAGCACCAAACATCCGGGCCCGTCGTGATTTGTGTAATCGTCAATGATTGCCTGGCGATCTTGTTGAGGGGTCGAACCATTGATCGCCCCCCAGTAAGCATTGGGAAGACTTTGGACTGCCTCCATCAACAGGTCGCTTATCCTATTGAACAGCGCAAACACAATCACCTTTCGACCGTTAGAGAATGCCTCTCGAAGCAGGCTTACAACAAGCTCCATTTTTGGGGTCATGAGAGGATGTCTAGCTGAACGAAGGACGTCAGACTCATCACCCTCGTCGTCGCCCTCATCCCGCCGCAGCCAAGGATGTGCGCAGACCAGCTGCAGCTGAAGCGTTGCAACCAAAGCTCCCGCTACAGGGTATTTGGCCAACGTGGCGGCACGTACCCTGAGATAATGATCGGCTAGCAAATCATCTAACTCTAACGGCAGATCGATATTAATTCGTTCCGGAAGATCACTCGCTACATCCACCACTCTACGCTTGAGAATGATCGGATCCGTGAGACGTCCAATAGTCTGCGCCGATTCGAGGCTATCCGGGTAAGCTGCCTCAAATTCTCGTCTCGATCCCAGCAAGCCAGGAATTGCGAAGTCAGCCAGTGACCACAAATCAAGGAGACTGTTTTCCACTGGCGTGCCAGTCATTGGAATGGTTCTCCGGCGCGGGATCGATATGATTGCATTTCTACGGTTCGAGTCCGGGTTCTTGATGGCTTGAGCCTCGTCGCAAATTACCCAGGACCATTCAAACGACGAAAAAATCGAGATGTCATTGACCATGGTGTCGTAAGTTGTAACGACGATACTTGTCCGCTGGAGCTCTCGATAGATGCCGACCCGGTTTGCCCCTCGGTGAACCATCACAGTTATTCTAGGGGCGAAACGCTCAAATTCACGCACCCAGTTGGCAATCAGACTGGTGGGACAGACTATAAGGGCCGGGGAATCCGCCTTTGGTGGGTCCATCAGCAACAAGGCAATGATCTGAAGGGTTTTCCCTAGCCCCATTTCGTCGGCAAGGATTAATCCGCCCGTATACTTTATGGTGTCCCACATCCAACGGACGCCACGCGACTGGTAGGGAAACAGCGTTGCCGTCAGCCCCGGGATTGTTATCTCGCTGTCGAGATTTTCGGCAACAACTCTACCAGCCAAGAGTAATCCCTCGTCGGCCTCAACTCGCATGACAGCATCGGAGTCACGGACAAGGCTGATTGCCTGGCTGTAGGAAAGGTTGTCGGGAGACGCCCCACTCAGCATCTCCTCAAAAAGAATGACTGCATCTCGCGGAAGAGGCCGAACAGTGGTTCCGTCCATGACCCATGCATGGCGATTACTGGGAGCTCTATGCACATATCGGTTTCCTCTCAGCAGACGTACACCACCAAGCCGCGCGACAATGCTGTCCCCAGCCTTGCCGATAATGATCACGGGCTCGATCAGGCGCTCTGAAAGCACTAGACCTTTCGGTAGGCTTGCCCGCAATGATTCGAAGCTCTCTGGAAGCTCGACAGGCTCACTCATTACAGCCGTTCCTCAATGTCTTCAGCTCCTCAATGCTCAACGGTATCGGACGCCTTGTGTGAAGCGCCCGATGACATGTAGGGCAAAGTGGAACCAGATCGATACGTGGATCATAAGGGCGTGGCTCAACAAGCGATGCAACAGGCTCAAGATGGTGGACCTCAATTATCGCTCCCGCCTCCCCGTAAACTCGTCGAGGCTCGAGTCCACAGACTACGCAGCGTTCTCCGTGGATGCGGATGCACAGAAGCCTGTTGCGCGGATTTCGTTCCCTTCGCTGCACGACCGACTGAAGAATGGCGCCTTCGAAGGCCGGAACCTCATCATCGACTTCCTCTTCGATGACGTCGTATCCGATGAGCTCGGCCATTGCAGCCATCATCGGAACAATTACGTCGCGACAGATGGCAATGATCGCAGCATCCTCATGTGGATGGTCTTGATCCCGGACTCGTGCGGTCATTCGGAAAGAGCCGGAGGTGACAGTCCAGTCGGAGACGTCCTGTCCGGAGATATCCACTGCAATATCAGGCCTGATCGAGGCGATTAGAGCTCGAGCCAGCTGCACATCCTCTAATGAAGCCTTGCGGATCTGGCCGATGACCTCTCCTGAGAAGCTGCCGAACGACAGACTGACACTGTGTCCCTTCAACCCGTAGGGCTTAAGCTCAGCAACCGGTCCGTGCTTCTGGTCAAGATCTCCGAACCAGATACGCAGTCCTGATCGCCGCCCGCTCTTATCGACTGCAGCAGCGATCGCAGCCCCGGTTCCCTCTTCTAGTTCCCTCAGGATCAAATCTTTCTTCCCTGCGATCATTCTCAGTTTTCTTCTTCGATCATCAGGTCAGCCGGGTCAGGATCGGCGACGTTGCGCAGGAGCTTGCGCAGGTTGTTCGAAATCTCGCTGCGGATATCCTCAAAGATCGGTTCCAACTCCTCATTTGTGTTGTTCTGCTCTGCAGCGGCAAAAGCCCATAGAAGCAGATCCATGCCCTCCACCGCGAAACCGTTGGCAGCGGCACGTTTGTAGATCTTCTGGTAGAAATCATGATGCTTATTCAGCAGTACCGCCGGCACATGGCCGCTATCTCCGGCGCTGCGCAGCGCAGGCTGCCAAAGCTCTCCGGTATTGATATCTTCGACCGCATCGACATATACGGTGTCCGGACTCACATTACTTTGGACGGCAAGCTTGAGCTTGATCTTCGAGCCCATATTGTTCGAGATGACTGCCGATTGTGTTGCAGGGTCGACTGAGGTCACCTGAGCCTTACTGGCGCTGCCTGTGTCCGCAATGTTCTTGTTTGCGCTGGTGTGGTCAATCTGACGGACATTTGTCTGCTCGCGATTTTGCCTTCTGGCACGTTTTTCCGCTTCTCGGTAGATGGGCTGCAGCAGCACTTTCAGTCCCTCCTCAAGATCCGGATGGAACAGGATGCGGGACTTCTTCACGTCAATCCGGAAGGCATCATCGAGCTCGTGGCCAAAGTCGAACTCGATCCGCAGTAGCGAGGTGTGCGGCTCATTTGCTCCGAAGACCTCCATCCAGCTGCCGTCCTGAATCAGGCGGCCTTCACGATAGACATAGAAACCTTGGGCGCGGTTGGATATGCGCGCATAGGCTTTTTCCTCATCCTTGGTCATTTCACTGCGGTGGGGCAGAATCCATGCCCGGATGTTCGCAACCTCTTCCGAGCCGTCTGGCATCTCCACCAGAAGTTTCTGCTTGTTATCGGCAAGGACTTGCTCCGAGCGAGCAGGATAGAAGGGGTTCCAAGGATCGACTGGGATCTGATTGACGAAAATGGATACGTTGCGCTCTCGATCGTCGGCCTTGTCAAGGAAGCGGTGATAAACGAGCGAAAGGTGTTTGACTAGGCTTTGTGCAAGCCGGTTGATCGCGTCCCGTTCCCTAACGGATCCAGGCTCATAATCCTTGGTTAGGATCCTGTCACAATTTTCCCAGACCAAAAGGGTCCCTTTGGCGCCGCACAACTCCTCGAACATTTCCTGCTCATCTGGGGTAACAGGCTCCTTGAGCATCTCCCATTTTTTCTGCTGAGCAACATATTCAAGATCCCATGCAAGCTTTGCCAGTTCCTGGTCCGGCCCCTTGCGGGAAATCAGCGTGTACTTGAGGCAAACAGAACTGGAAGCAGTCTTCAGTCCAAGCCCGAACTTCCCGAGGCTTTCCGGATTCTCACGTTCCGGAGCTCCGTAACGCATGGCCCGATGGATGGCCTGCGCATCCATGCCATCTCCGTTGTCGCCAAAATAGACTAGCTTTCTGCCGTTTTGCCGCAGGGTGATCTCGATATTGACGTGGTCAGCCTTGGCGGCAATGGAATTGTCGATGATGTCCGCAGCCGCAGTTCTGAAGTTGTAGCCTGTATCCCTCAGACCGAAAATCAAACGGGGTGCATCGGGCTCATTTATTAAATCGCTCACATCGAAATCCTTTTATCTTGGGCTTCTACCGTCGAGTCCCAGCGCCATGAGACTCTGCACCAGACGACAATTCGACCCAGTATAATTGCACTCTGCCACTGCAGGCCAACTCACTCGTCTAGTGCTGCCTAAAGATATTCCCGAAATAGGTGCCGGCCGAAGGCGCGGCCGCATTACCACGAGAAGCCTTACCGGACGACAACAAGCGGAGTTCCTGCTCAAGTCGGTTCAACGTTTCAGGATTCTTCTTCAACTGACACTCCCAGACAATCAGAACATTCCAGCCGGCAGCTTCGAGTGCATCGATGTTGGCGAGATCCCTCGCCACGTTCTTCTCAAATTTTTCGTTCCAGAATTCGGGTCTGGTTTTTGGGGTCGTTGCGAAAGAGCAGCCCGGGTGACGGTGCCAAAAGCACCCATGAACAAAGATGCAGACCTTCAGACGAGGGACCACGATATCCGGCTTGCCGGGAAGATCCTTACGGTGGATGCGATACCGGTAACCCCGTCCGTGGAGGAAACGCCTGACGACCATTTCGGGGCAAGTATCCTTGCCACGTATGGCAGACATCATCTTGGAGCGAGTAGCGATATCCACCGTGTCCATTTCAGCGCCCTACGTGTGAAGAGATCAATATTTGGTCCCGCCCGTTCTGCAAGGTTCAGAAAACCATACCCGTGCTAGGTAGCTTGCGTTGGGTGCGCCGATCCATTTGGCAACAAAAAAATTTGCAAAGCAAAATACTGTATATGGATACAGCAACGAGATCTATGGGGTATCTTCTTGCTCCGGAAGGCTTCTCCAAAAATCACTTCACATTGAACGGTATTGGGATAGGATAGTGATATTTCGTCACAGATATGACCCAGAAGACATTTTATGAATTTCGTCAAAAATGAACAAATTTCTTACCGAGGCGCGTCTAGCCCTCTAGCAGATCGATCAGCCAACCAAGCCATGAGCGACTTGGCGCTGCTGCAGCAGCTGCTCGAAATCTATGATCAGGGCTTCTTGGCAGAAATACTCAACGAAGCGAGTCCAGGGCATTGGTGCCGTGAGACCATCAACCGCTGGTACAAGGGCAAGGCTTCGCCAAAACTTTCGTACATTGAGCATGCGCGACTGAGTACGCTACTACCTAGAAAGGTCGAAGGCGAACGCACTTTTACCTTCATCGATCTGTTTGCCGGCATTGGCGGTATTCGCAAGGGCTTCGAGACGATTGGTGGTGAGTGCCTGTTTACCTCCGAGTGGAACAAGTATGCGATCCGGACTTACAAAGCCAACCACTACTGCGATCCAGCTCGCCATCGTTTCAACTTGGACATAAGGTCGGTGACACTATCCGACAGGCCTGAAGTAAGCGAGGACGAGGCATACCGCAATATTGATATCGAAATACCAGACCATGATGTGTTGCTGGCAGGCTTTCCTTGCCAGCCGTTCTCCTTGGCAGGAGTATCAAAAAAGAACTCGCTTGGTCGCAAGCATGGGTTTGAGTGCGAGACTCAAGGTACGCTTTTCTTCGATGTTGCCCGAATAATTGCGGCCAAGCGTCCTCCAGCGTTTCTCCTTGAAAACGTGAAGAATCTCAAGAGTCACGACAAGGGCAATACATTCCGGATTATCTGCGAGACGCTGGATGAGCTCGGTTACGAAGTGGCTGATGTAAATGCCCCCAAGGGCGCCGATCCAAAGGTCATCGATGCCATGAAATTTCTGCCTCAGCATCGTGAGCGGATCGTGTTGGTAGGCTTCAGGCGGGATCTGAACGTCCATCAGGGTTTTACGCTCAAGGACATCGTCAAGCACCAGCCAGCGCAACGCCCCTCATTCGGGGATATCTTGGACAAGGAGGTCGACAGTAAGTATATCCTCACACCCAAGCTATGGGAGTACCTCTACAAGTATGCCCAGAAGCACAAAGAGAAGGGCAACGGTTTCGGTTTCGGCCTGACCGGCCCCAACAGCGTGGCGCGTACGCTGTCTGCCCGCTACCACAAGGACGGCTCCGAAATTCTGGTCGATCGCGGATTTTCGGAGAAACTTGAGTTTCATGGCGAGTTCAACCACATGAACCGACCACGCCGCCTCACACCTCATGAATGTGCCCGCCTGATGGGCTTCGATAAACCAGGCGAAAGCAGCTTCGTGATACCTGTCTCGGATACTCAGGCTTACCGTCAATTTGGCAACTCCGTGGCGGTTCCTGTCTTCGAGGCGGTGGCACGAATGATGAAGGACCGCATCCTAGCGGCCAAGGCGAAAGTCCAAGATGCGGAAAGACCGCAGATGGAGATTGCGCTTCCAAGCTAACTATCACGGTGAAGACTCATGTCATCCAGCCTAGGCTTGCTCCTAGGCTGATTCGGCCACATGGGCTTGGAGTTACCGAGACCGTTTGGTGTACCTCGGCATGTGCTCCATGGCCAGCACAACTTAATTACTTTAAGGAGTGGGCAGAGGCCACCCAATATCATTTCGAGCTAACTGACTGCTCTCGGCCCAGAGAACATTGGGATGCCTCTCACCCCCAATCTCAACTATCTCTCAGCACGCCTCCCACTGACCAATACCAGGACGGTGCCCAGTACTACCAGTGCGAATCAGAATGCAGTGAAGCAAGCCTTGCCCATCATAGCCAATGACGACGTTATCTCCCGCTTGGGCATGATCCATGACTAGGTTACTTTGGAAGTAAAGACGATATTCGGAGCGAGTAGGATGCTCCTCGCGAGCATCGTACCAAGTGACATTAGCCTGATCGACAATGCCTTCACCTCTCACGGAGAACTGAACATTGAACTCTGACCGGCTGGTCCCGAACACATTTTTGAGCGCAGTCACACCATTAAACTCATGCTGATTTGAACGCTCCGGTCGAGCCTCCACAGCAGAAAGAGTCTTAATACAAGCAGGGTTCAATACAACAGGTCGGGTCGACATCGCATTCCAATCCTTCTGAAACTCAAACAATGAGGTTGATCACCGAGGCCTACCATAGCTGGCAGCCCTAGCGACTTCGCCTCAACATATGATGTCATCTTGATAGCATTTCAAGAGCTGAGCCCAAATAAAGCGTTCCCACCTGACGTCAAATGGGATACCAGAATTCGTGTTTACACCTAGGTAACGCCGATGAATTATAAACGAGCCTGTCGAATGCCGTGCAAAAAAGCCAAGAAGTGGGGGGGGGGGGGGGG
>NZ_WUUD01000030.1:65379-81828 GCF_009831705.1 Pseudomonas sp. PICF6
TTCAAATGATCGAGCGACAAAAAGACAACCAAGCCGGTTTTTACAGGTCGGGAGCGGCCCCATATTTTCAGAGCCGGCTTGCCGAGTACAGCAACGACTAATGCCCTGCGATCTGGCGGGTCAACTGCGTTGATGTGTCTAATTCCGAACGCTCGGCCATTAAAAAAGGCCTTGCTATGCAAGACCTTTTTTCATACCCGAGGTAAGCGCAGCCCCTTGTTACCTCATCTCAACAATATCCAAAGCCCGATTCGCCAACAGTTCACTCACCTCAATCACCTGCAAAATCCCCATCGCAACACGCCGTCGCGATCCCTCCAGATCAAACGCCAAATCACTAATCATGGCATTAGCCGAAGCCAGGTTTTCGCTGAGATTGGCCAGCAGACACTCCGAATCAACATCCGGTGCGATACGGAGGATGGTGTTGGGTTTGTCAGACGTTTCGCTCTTCGGCGTAGGCTTCAGGTAGTAATCCAACGCTCGGTTGGCAGCATCATCGAGTTTCTTGTTACGAGCAGACTGAACGCGAGACTCATGTTCATCTGTGACAGGCGGGTTTGGTGTAATTTTTGCCATCGACTTAGGTTCCTGTAAGTGATGCTGCAACCACCTCGCGACTAAACGAGAGGGCGGCAGCTGTGCGCAGGTTAGTCGACCGGTGAACCTAAGAATCCCGGCGCGCCCGAGGGCGCCCTGCGCACAGCCACCATCAATACAGGAACAGCACAGCCTGTCCGACGGGACTTGGTACGCCTTAGGTTGAGACGGGCGACTAAACCCGATCACTGATGAGCAGTGACAGGATCAAAACTACCGACGCGGCCAAGGGCGCACAAGCCGGCGGATTCTGGCGTAGTTGTAAGCAATGGCGCAAGGCGATGTCAGCTGGATATTGGGGTTGTGTCGGGGCTGCAGATTGGTCTGTAGGTTGCTGATCCATTTGGCTGATGAGCCGCTATCGCGAGCAGGCTCGCTCCCACAGAGGAACGCGTGTACATATGTCGCTGCTGGCGACATGACGATAGAACGTGTCGCTGAAATCCAAAAATGGCGACACGTCAGGCATTTCAAACATAGGAATGGCAGAGCGGGTTTGCTCGAGGGAACGCATTCACGACCGGCTGCATCCTTGCAGCCAGTCGCGAAGAGGTTACGACTCGTTGTTCAATGGGGCTTGCGAGCAACGTCGCAATGAATCAGGCGGGATATCTCGACCATATCCACAACGGTTTTGTCATCGACCGCAAACCCGCTGCCTGAAACCCTCTGTTGCTATTACTTGAGCGTGACGTCGAGCATCGGCGGGATGTAGCCGTAGTCGTACTCGGCCACCACGAACGTCTGTTGCCCTTTTATTTTCATGCCCACCGTGGGTGCCTCGGTGCCACCGACACGAATCTGCGTGCCGGTTTCGTCGGTCGGTACGCTGTCGATGAAGGAGGTCACCAAGCCGTTTGGCATTACATAGTGCGAGTAGGTCTGGAATGGCTGGGAGGACGGGTTGCCCAGCACCAGGCCGGAACCGTTCAGCGGCACGTAAGGGCCGAAGAGCGAGTCCGCGACGAAACCGTACACGCCGTCCGGCCCGGTCACGCCGTCGGCGTAGGTGAAGGTATGGCTGATCGTGAACAGGTAGTACTTGCCATCCTGGAATACGAAGTGCGGGCGCTCGGTCTGGTCGTTTACGCCCACGGCGGTCAGCAGTGGCGGCAACATTTCCCAGTCGTCACCGTCCGCGTCGCGGGCCACGGCGATGCCAACACAGGCGGTCTGGTAGCGCGAGTTGCCGACATCTTCATAACCCGGCGGCACATCGCCGATTTCTGCCTCTCCCACTTTGTGCGAGCCGCGCTCACCGGCCACGTTGCCCTCGAACAGCATGTACAGCTTGCCGTCTTTCGGGTCGCGGAATGGCCATGGGTCGCGGAAACCCCAGAAAGCGTTTTGTGCTTCGGTCTGATACATATTGCCGTCGGCCTCGAACAGCGGCTTGACCTTCTCGAAGCCGACCATGCTGACACCGTGCTCAGTGGTAACCACCCGACCGCGCACCTTGACGATGGTCGCGCCCGGGGTGACGGCGGTGTAATACAGGTCCACTTCACCGCGGTCGTTCAACAGGATCGGCGTACCGGCCCATTCGCGAGCGGTCGGCGAAACGCCTTCGGCCATCACACGGCCACCGAATTCCCAGTTCTTGCCGGTACGAGAAAACCAGTAGTACATCTTTGCCCGACCGTGACGATCGTTCCAATCGCGGAGGATGTCGTAGTTGCCGTCCTCATCGAGGTACTGCGGGTCGTTTGGATGACGATCGGCCGTCAGGGTGAAGATCACCGACCAGCCATCGACGGACGTCACGTTACCGTCCAAGTCGCGCAGGGGCATGGTGTCCCAGATGAACACGTCGTTGTTCAATACCGGGAAATCCGCGCTGACCAGCGGCTGAGTGGTGGTGGGATCATCCGCCCGGACTTTCAACGCATCAGCGCGGGTCCAAAGGCTGGGTTGATGGGGTGTTACACCGAATTTTTCAGTGTTGGTTTTCATAAGGTAGTGCCTCGTCCATGAATGGATTCAAATAAATGACGCTTTAGAAATACTGTATGCACATACAGTGAAACCACCTTATAGAGGCTCACCCATGTGGGTCAAGCGAAAAAATGCATTTGTGCATATTTTGGTTTTTCTTGTAGCTGATACGTTTCAGCCATGAACGTTTGCAGAAGTTAGTTCCAGGGTAGATCGGCGACGTTGCCTGCACGCTCGGTGCTTTGAATCGCTGATTGGTGGAAGCGCGCGTAACTGCGCAATGGGAGGCAGTGCATAGAGGGAGCGGATTGCCGTGTTCTGCTCGTGAGGTGGTGAATCAGTGGCGCTGAGGTTGACTGGTGTATCGCTATCGCGAGCAGGCTCGCTCCCACAGGGGGTGTGCGAAATGACTGCTATGGCGGTGGGTCAGATGCTTGATGGGTGCTGGGGTTGTGTCGGGGGGTTGCCTATGCCCAGGATCCGCGTAGGAACAATCGACTCGCTGGTGTGCGGCCCGGCGGTGGCTACAGCTGCCGCGACATCAGCCATTGCTCTTTCCCCCATGCCTCAAAGCGCTCCAGCACTTCCCAGCCAAGCCCGGTGTAGTAGTCGCGCTGGTTGTGGGTGTGCAAGTACAAGGTGGTGAATCCCGCTTCTCTGGCATGGTTGCAGATGCCTTCGATCAGTTGCGCGGCAAGGCCTCTGCGGCGGGCGGTTGGGGTGATGAAGACGCATGCCAGCCATGGGCCGAGTTCTGGTCGGTCGGGCAGGTCGTCGCTGGCCAGTGAGACGCCGCCTAGCAACTGGTCTTGCTCCGTGGCGATCAGGCATTTCCAGTGTCCATCACGTTGGCCCGCAGCGAACTCTTGCTGCCAACTGGCGAGGGATTGCTGGGCGAATTCATAGCTGAATTCCTGGTGAAGCCACTCGGCCATCTGGTCGCATTTGTCCATGTGGTTTTCGAGCCAATCCATTTGCGGCATTTGGAGCGTTCCTTATGTTTGGGACAACAGGGTGTTGACCTGTTTGGCTGATGAACCGCTATCGCGAGCAAGCTATGCTCCCACAGAGGCTTGTGGCAAGCCCGCTCCTACAGGGGTTCTTTATTCACCGGTGAATTCGTTGCCAGATGCCTACCCGCGCGCATCTCGAGAATTACCCCTCCAGCCAAACCCCAACTATCGTAATCTCGCAGCTGAACAAGCCCAGCCCCGTAACCGGCCGAGATTTCATTCCCATGCCCTCCATCTACCAGCTCAAACCCGCCTTCCAGAACCTGCTGCGCCCCATGGTCCAGCGCCTTTACGACAAGGGCATCACCGCCAATCAGGTCACCCTGCTCGCCGGCGTTGTCTCTGTGCTGGTGGGGGCCGTGGTGGCATGGTTCGCCAATCATCCGGGGGTGTTTATCCTGGTGCCGATCTGGATGCTTCTGCGCATGGCGTTGAACGCGGTGGATGGCATGTTGGCGCGGGAGTTCGGGCAGCAATCGCATCTGGGCGCCTACCTCAATGAGCTATGCGATATCATCGCCGACGCTGCCTTGATCCTGCCTTTTGCCCTGTTTGCCGATGCCAGTCTGTTGCTGGTGTTGTTGGTCACGCTGTTGGCGTTGTTCAGCGAATACGCCGGTGTGCTGGGGGCGATGGTGGGGGCTTCGCGGCGCTATGACGGGCCGATGGGCAAGAGTGATCGCGCCTTTGTGTTGGGCGTGCTGGCGACCGGGATTGCCCTGGGTTGGCTCGGGACACTCTGGGTTGATGGTGTGATGGCGGTGGTAGCCGCCCTGCTGGTTTATACCTTGGTCAATCGGGTGCGTCATGGCCTGAATCAAGTGACGGAAAACGCTCCCTCAGCATAAGGAAGTTGCAATGCGCGAAGCCCAGGAACTGACGTTTACCACCTTTGACGGCGTGGATTTGTTTTACCGGCATTGGCCGGCCGTCGATGCGGCGCCGGGTGAGCCTCGTCAGGCGGTGTTGTTGTTTCATCGGGGTCATGAACACTCCGGGCGCATTGCGCATCTGGTGGATGAGCTGGATTTGCCCGGGTTCGACTTCTTTGCCTGGGATGCACGCGGCCATGGCCAGTCGCCGGGCGCGCGCGGCGACAGTCCGAGTTTTGCCACCAGTGCGCGGGATGTGCAGACGTTTTGCGATCACATCGGCGCAACGCATCAGATCGACGAGCAGAACATCGCCGTGGTGGCGCAGAGTGTCGGGGCGGTGATTGCCTCGACCTGGGTTCACGATTACGCGCCGCGCATTCGTTCGCTGGTGCTGGCGTCGCCGGCGTTCAAGGTCAAGCTTTACGTGCCTTTCGCTCGTCCGGGCCTGGCGCTGATGCGCCGGTTTCGCGGCAACTTTTTCGTCAACAGTTACGTCAAGGCGAAATTCCTCAGCCATGACCCGGAGCGGGTGGCGTCCTACGACAGCGATCCGCTGATCACCAAGGCGATTTCGGTGAATGTGCTGCTGGGTCTCTACGAAGCCGCCGACCGCGTGGTGGCCGATGCCCAGGCGATTCAGGTGCCAACGCAGTTGTTGATCTCAGGTTCCGACTTTGTGGTGCAGCGCAAACCCCAGGAGCAGTTCTTCGAGCGGTTGGGCAGTGTGCACAAGGAGAAACACATTCTGCCGGGGTTCTTCCACGACACCCTCGGCGAGAAGAACCGTGCACCGGCCATCGCCAGTGCCCGTCGGTTCATTCTGCAAAACTTTGCCCGCCCGCTGGACCGCCCTTCCCTGCTGGACGCTGATCGCCTGGGCGCGACCTGCGCCGAGTCCGAAGCCTTGGCGACGCCGCTGCCGCACAATTCGTTGCGCGACCTGTACTGGCGCATGACCCGCGCCAGCATGCGCTTTGGCAGCAAGTTGTCGGCTGGGGTGAAGTTGGGTTTCGACACCGGCTTCGACTCCGGCAGCACGCTGGATTACGTCTACCGCAATCGCCCCACCGGCACCTCGGCCGTGGGACGGATGATTGACCAGAATTACCTGAACTCCATCGGCTGGCGCGGGATTCGTCAGCGCAAGTTGCACGTCGAGGAGCTGCTGCGTTTGGCCATGGGCAGTTTGCGCGAGCAGGACCGCGAGGTGCGCATTGTCGACATCGCCGCCGGTCATGGCCGTTACATTCTCGAAGCGCTGCAAGGTGTCAGTCCGTTGCCGGAGTCGATCCTGCTGCGCGACTACAGCGACATCAACGTGCGGGACGGCAGTGCGCTGATTCTTGAGAAGGGCTTGGGCGATATCGCTCGGTTCGTCAAAGGTGATGCCTTTGATCGCTCGGATCTGGCGGCGCTGGAGCCCAAACCGACGCTCGCGGTGGTGTCCGGGTTGTATGAGTTGTTTGCCGATAATCAGATGGTCGGTGACTCCCTCGCCGGCCTGGCCGAAGCGGTGGAGCCTGGCGGGTTCCTGGTCTACACCGGGCAGCCGTGGCACCCGCAACTGGAACTGATCGCCCGCGCCCTCACCAGCCACCGCGCCGGGCAGGCCTGGGTAATGCGCCGGCGCACGCAGGCGGAGATGGATCAACTGGTGGAGGCGGCGGGTTTCCGCAAGATCACTTTGCGGGTCGATGAGTGGGGCATCTTCAGCGTTTCGCTGGCTCAGCGAGTGCAGTGATGAGCGCCGTCATCGCCCCGGCCCGCGAGCCCGGCCTGCTGAAACCGGCGGTGCTGTGGTTGCTGCTGTTGGCGCCGTTGTTTTTCAGCACCTATGGCTTCGCCACTTGGGTGACGTCCCAGCGGGACGACGTGGGCAGTTTGGTGTTTGGTTGGGAAAGCTACATGCCGTTCATGGCCTGGACCATCGTGCCCTATTGGTCGATTGATCTGCTGTACGGCCTGTCCCTGCTGTTGCCCAACAGCCGCGAAGAACTCAAACGCCACGCCTTGCGTCTGCTCACGGCCCAGGCGATTGCGGTCAGTTGTTTTCTGATCTGGCCGTTGCGCTTCACCTTCGCCCGGCCGGAAATGGATGGGGTGTTTGGTTGGCTGTTCGACGTGCTGGCCGGGTTCGACAAGCCGTTCAATCAGGCACCGTCGCTGCACATCGCGTTGTTGGTGGTGCTGTGGGTGTGTTATCAGCGGCACCTGCAAGGGCTCTGGCGTTGGCTGATGCACGGTTGGTTCGCGCTGATTGGCGTGTCGGTGCTGACCACGTATCAACATCACTTTATTGACCTGCCCACAGGTGCGTTGGCCGGGTGGTTGTGTGTCTGGTTGTGGCCGCTGGATCGGCCCAGCCCGCTGAAAAATGCACGTGTGACCGCGGACCCGGCTCGTCTGCGATTGGCTTTGCGCTATGGTTTAGGGGCTGCGGCGTTTTTTGTTCCGGCGTTTGCCTTGGGTGGCGCGTGGCTCTGGTTGATCTGGCCGGCAGTGGCGGTGCTGGGGGTGACGCTGAATTACCTGGTGTTCGGTGCCGATGGCTTTCAGAAGCGCGCGGATGGCCGATTGAGCCCGGCGGTGCGCTGGCTGTTGGCGCCTTACCTGGCGGCGGCGTGGATCAATTCCCGATGGTGGACGCGCAAGCATCCGCAGGCCGATCAGGTGGCCGATAACGTCTGGCTGGGGCGCATTCCCACGCCGATGGAATTGAAGGACAGTGCGTTTACCGGCGTGCTCGACCTTTGCGCCGAAATGTCCATGGACAGCACCGGCATCGCCTATCGCGCATTGCCGGTGCTTGACCTGACCGCGCCCAGTGCCGAGCAGTGCCTGGAAGCTGCACGGATGATCGAGAACCTGCGTCAGCATGGGCCGCTGCTGGTCTGCTGCGCCCTGGGTTATTCACGCAGCGCCAGCGCTGTGGCAGCGTGGTTGTTGCACACTGGCCGGGCCGCCAGCGTCGATGCGGCCATCGTCCAAATCCAGCGGGTCCGCCCGCAGGTTGTTTTGCATCCGGCGCACCGGCGGGCGTTGGAACGGTTATCCACAAGCACGAGGAATGACCATGATCAGTGATATGGAACTCCACACGGTGGCGAGCCTGTTGCGCCGAGGTCACTCGCTGGATCAGCTTTCCACGGGGCTGACCCTGTTGGCGGCGCTGCTGGGGCTGACTCAATTTTTGGTCGGTAGCGTCAATCCTTGGCTGCTGTGCTTTAGCGTCGTGATATTCATGCTTGGCGTGCTGCAAAAGTACTGGGCGCAGCGCGTGGCGTTTGATGCCGACCTGTTCCAGCGCATGGCGGACAGCACCCAATCGCTGGCCGAACGAACCTATACATTGGATCAAGCCCTCACCGCCCTCGGCCTGCAACCGGTCGAACGCAGCGGTCGGCTCTGGACCGAGCGCCGGCATGGCGCGTTGTTGCTGCTGCGCCGCCAGTCGTTGTTGCTGGCCACGCAAGTTGTCTTGACGCTGGGCGTGATCCTCGCAAGTCCCTGGCTAACTTCAGGTATCTAGATAGCTTTTGTGGCGAGGGAGCTTGCTCCCTCGCCACAGTTACGCTTATGTTTCTCAGGACAAGGAATCCTCATGTTCGAACCCGTGGTCGCCAGCCTCATCACCTCCGCCGCCCGCATGGTCACGGGGGCTCGTAGCCTGTGGCTCGGTTGCGCGCCGCAACCGGTGCAGCGGATCTACTTCGCCAATCACAGCAGCCACGGCGACTTCGTGCTGCTGTGGGCCTCGTTGCCGCCGGCGCTGCGCAAGCTTACCCGGCCGGTGGCGGGCGCCGATTACTGGCAGACCAGCCCGCTGCGGCGCTACATCATCAACCGGGTGTTCAACGGCGTGCTGGTGGACCGCGAGCGCAAGGACCCTTCGTACAACCCTTTGCAGCCGATGCTCGATGCCTTGGAAAACGGCGACTCGCTGATCATCTTCCCCGAGGGCACGCGCAACCCGGAGGACGGCCTGCTGCCGTTCAAGAGTGGGATCTATCACTTGATGAAAAGCCACCCTGAAGTCGAGGTGATTCCAGTGTGGATCGCCAACCTCAACCGCGTCATGCCCAAAGGTCGGGTACTGCCGTTGCCGCTGTTGTGCACCACCAGTTTCGGCGCGCCGCTGTGCATCGAAGAAGATGAAAGCAAAGAGCAATTTCTTGAACGCAGCCGGGCCGCGCTGCTGGCACTGGCCCCGGAGCACGTCTGACATGGATAGACATACCCTGATGCTGTTTAGCGGGATCGGCGCGATTCTGCTGCTGGCCTCTGTGATTGGTTTCATTCTCAAACTGCGGACAAAAGGCGCGCCGAATTCGGTCATCGATAACCTCAACGCGCGGATCAACGCCTGGTGGGTGATGGTGCTGGTGATCGGCACCGCGTTCTGGCTGGGCAACGCCGCGGTCATCCTGTTGTTCTACGCCGTGTCGTTTTACGCCCTGCGGGAATTCCTGACCCTGACACCGACCCGGCGCAGCGACTACCCGGCCTTGGTGGCGGCGTTCTACCTGGCGCTGCCGCTGCAATACCTGCTGATTTATTTTGATTGGTACGGACTGTTTTCGATCTTTATCCCGGTGTACGTGTTCCTGCTGCTGCCGATCCTGGCGTCCCTGGGCGGCGACAGCACGCACTTTCTGGAGCGCGCTTCCAAGGTCCAGTGGGGGCTGATGATCGCGGTGTTCTGCATCTCGTTTGTGCCGGCGCTGCTGACGTTGGACATTGCCGGTTTCGAAGGGCGCAACCTGTTGCTGATCGCTTACCTGGTGATCGTGGTGCAGCTGTCGGATGTGCTGCAGTACGTATGCGGCAAGTTGTTCGGCAAACACAAGATCGCCCCGAACCTGTCACCGTCGAAAACCGTCGAGGGTTTTGTCGGCGGCATTCTGCTGGCTTCGCTGATCGGTGGCGCGTTGTGGTGGATCACGCCGTTCAATCCGTGGCAGTCGTTCCTCATCGCCTTGCTGATCAACTTGCTGGGGTTTGCCGGTGGGATTGTCATGTCGGCGATCAAGCGTGACCGTGGCGTCAAGGATTGGGGGCACATGATCGAAGGCCACGGCGGCATGCTGGATCGGCTGGATTCGGTGTGCTTCGCCGCACCGATCTTCTTTCATTTGGTGCGGTACTGGTGGACCTGAAAAATCTGTGGTGAACACCTGACCTGTGGGAGCGAGCCTGCTCGCGATAGCGGAAAGTCAGTCGACATTGATGTTGGCTGATCCACCGCCATCGCGAGCAGGCTCGCTCCCACATGGGTTCAGCGCCTAGCCCACTGACACACCGCCCTTGTGGCGAGGGAGCTTGCTCCCGCTGGGCTGCGAAGCAGTCCCAAAAACAAGCACCGCAGACTGTCAGGCTGATTGAATTGGCTGCTTGGGAGCAATCAGTCGAGGATCAAATGCGGCAAGAACCGGCTCGAATCCTTGGTGATCAAGCTGTTGTCTTCCCGCACGCCGATGCCGGCGGCCTGGTCGCCGATGACCCAGGAGCCGATCAATGTGTAGCTGTCGCCAAACTTCGGCAACGGGGCGAATTCCTGGAGGATGAAGGGGGCGTCGGTGTAGGGGCCGTCTTCTTTGACGACCAGGCCATCAGCGGTTTGCAGCTCGATGTTGGCGCCTTCCCGGGAAAAGAACGGTTTGCGTACCCAGCCCTTGGGTACGGCTTTGCTCGAGTCAGTGTCGAGATGGGCTGCGAGCAGGTTCGGGTGACCTTTGTTGAATTCCCACAGCAACGGCAGGATGCCTTTGTTGGAGATGATCGATTTCCAGGCCGGCTCGAAAAACTGCGTGTCGCTCTGGGCAATCGCCGCACCAAAAGGCTCGTGGAAGATGAACTCCCAGGCATGCAGCTTGAACAGGTGAGGGATCCAGCGATCTTCCAGATCGACGAAACGGCCTTCGCCTGTAAGGCCGATGTCCTCGATATCGATGTGCCGCGATTCGATGCCGACTTTTTCCGCGATCAGGCGTAAGTAGTCGGTGGTGCCCTTGTCTTCGATCGAGTCTTTCATCGACGCAAAGTAAAAAGGCTGCTTGAGTTGCAGTTGGGCAAAGACCTGATGCAGCTTGGTGTCGATGCTGTTGAACTGGTCGGCATGCCCAGGCAACAGTCCGCGCTCGATGCATTGCTCCAGCCAGCCCCACTGAAACGCCGACGCCTCGTACAGGCTGGTCGGCGTGTCGTAGTTCAGTTCCAGCAGCTTGGCGGGGCCGCTGCCGTTGTAGGAGAAGTCCATGCGCCCATACAGGTGCGGATGCCCTTCGAGCCATGAGGTGCGAACCATGTCGAAGAACGGCGCGGGAATGCTCAGGCGCTCCAGCAGCTCCTCGCTCTGAACCACTCGGGCCACCAGGTCCATGCACATCTCATGGATCTCGGTGGTCGGGTCCTCCAGATCGTCTTCGATCTGCTTGAGCGTGAACTGGTAGTACGCGCTCTCGTCCCAATAGGGTTCATCATCGATGGTGTGGAACAGAAAGCCGAGACTCTCGGCGGTCTGTTTCCAGTCATGACGTTCGGCGCAATGGACTTTCTTCATGACGCGCGTTCCTTAACTGCTCGATCGCCCGGAGCTGCTCGAGCCGCCCCAACCGCTGCGGGCGCTGGCTTTGCTGCCGAAACCGCCACGGGAGGTGGACGAAGCAACAGAGATCGGCTTGCTGGCGGAGCGAACTGTGTCGGTGTAGTTGCCATACCTCGCCTGATTGGACTTGGTAAAGGTCGAGCCTTTGGAAATCCGCTGGGCGAGCGTTGAGGACGCGTAGTTGCCGCGATCATCGCGATAGCGGTAGACCGGTTGGGAGTAATAGCTGTTGCGGTTGCTGCTCAGCATGTTGCCGATCAGCAATCCGGTCAGCAGGCTGGTGCCGGAGAACCCTGAGCCTTGCGCATTGGCTTCGGAGGCCGGCAGTTGTGCCTTGGCCGCGTCCACCTGGGCTTGGGTAACCTGGCCATCGGCGGTCAGTTCGAAACCACCCAGCCTGGGGATGAACTGGCCGGTGGAATCCTGTTGGCACCAATCGGCAACAAAGTCGGCATCGCAATCGGCCTGGTTGCTGTACGTCGGTGCGATGCGGCGATGCTCGGCCATGGCGGTCATGTAGGCGTCGGAGCACACGTCTACCGGGAGTTTTTCATCGGCACATTGCTGCACGGACTGGAAGTTGTACTTCTTCTGTACCGGGTAGGTTTTTTCTGTCGGGCCGCAGCCTGATATCGCCATGGCGACCGACGCGGCCAGCGAGAGCTGAACGTACTTGCTTCGTTTCATGGGATCTCCGTGGCGCAATCAGTTCTGGGAAGGCGTCATGCACGCGGCGTTCAACATGCCGACGCTGATGGCCACTGCCGCGATATAAATACCCGCGGCGAGCTCACCCTTTTTAATGCGTTCAGAGGCGCCTTTGAGCACCAGACTGGTCACCAGGAACGCCAGCAGTTGCACGAACGCGGCGATCACGGCCCAGACAACGAAGTCCAGAAGGCTGATGGAATAGGCAATCACATTGCTGGCCGGGATGGCGAAACCGATGATGGCGCCGCCCAGCGCGATGGCGGCGGCCACGTTGCCCGAACGGATCAGTTCGAATTCCTTGTGCGGCGTGATCCGGGTGTAGATGAACTGGTACAGCGCGAACAGCACGGCCGCACCGAGGATGTACAACACAAACCCGAGCACGGCGGCTTTGTTCAGGGAAATCGAGAGCGCTTCAAGCATGGACTTCTTCCTTTTTTAAAAAGTGTTCAGGTCAGTGGTGTACAGCGAAATGCCCAGCGACGTGCTCAAGCTGATGGTGCCTTCGGCATCTTCTTCGACGGAAAACAGCAGGAATTCCCGGCGATCGGTCAGGCCGGTTTCACGGGCATACAGCATTGAGCGGTGCTCGACGCTGTAGGACTCATCCGGATTGCTCACGCGCTCGCTCAACGCCACCAGTTCTGTCTGGCCTTCCTCGGTGCCCCATTCGCGGCTGTACTCGACACCGTCGTGGTTGTAGGTCGGCAGGCCGATCAGGCTTTCGGGCCCGGCCAGGCGTCGCAACTCCGCTTCGCTGTTGAGGGTGACGTAACTGAGGTAATTGAACAGGATCACCGACTCGACCTGCCCGGCGACATCGCCGCTGGTGTGCACTTGCAGCCAGTAGTCCTCGTCGTTCATGTAACAGCGCGTCAGCCAGTTCGATTGCCCGAGGTCGACGATGCCGGTGCTCCAGATCTGCTGGGCATCCGGGATGACCACGCCGGTGTTGCCGTCGAGCAACAATTTCAACGTGCTATCGAACCTGAGTTCTTTGCCAGATGCCAGGCCCAGCGGCCCGACGGAGGCGGGGATTGGGTTGGCGACCCATTTGGAGTCCTTGCCCGAGTTCGGCGCCTCCATGCCCATCAACCGTTTAAACCAGCCCATTGGAGATTTCCTTGAGACGCGCGGAGGCGATATAGAAGAGGTCGCCGCCGCCCCCGACCCGCGTGTCGCAGGGCGGGTTGATCGACGGGTGCCGGGCGCCTTTGGCGCGGTAGCCGATGAGAATGGCGTTGTGGTGCTCTTTCATCTGCACATACAGATCGCCGAACGCGGCATCAAACGCTTCGGGCAGCTTCATCAGGTACTGAGTGGCGCCCTCGCCCACGCAAAGCAATTCATTGATGACCACTGACGAACCCGGATCCTGTGAAGCACGCACCAACATCTCGATGGCCATGCTGGAGGTGCACTCCAGGCTGGGCGCGTAGGCGCTGGCGAGGGCGGCCACTTCACTGTCATTGAAATGGGCGACCACATGCCCGACCGGGTTCAGTTGATTGACCGCCAGCACGGTGGACAGGGTCAGATCGTCTGAGTGGGTGCGCACCAGGACGCGTTCGGCACCCGGCACACCGGCACGCTGCAAAAGTGCGACAGAGGACAGGCTTTCACCTTTGATAAAAGTCGTCTTGCCGGGCATGGGGTTTTCTTCAAGCACGCAATCGCAGATGACAATCAGGTTGTCATTGGACGTCTCGTCCTGCAGGAGCAACTCGATGACCCGTTCGCTGGAGGCGCCCTCCCAGCCGATGAGAACGGTGTGGCCGGTCTTGCCGGTGAAATCGCCTTTGCCCTTCATGCCTTTTCTCCATACATCAATGACGCTGCTGGTGGTTTTGCCGATGACCGTCGTCAACAGGGCAATGCCCCCGAGCATGATCCAGGTGGCCACGAAAATTCGCCCGGCGGATGTCTGTGGCAACAGATCGCCATAGCCGACGGTGAGCGTGGTGGTGAGATAGAAGTAGATAAACGTGGCGGCAGCGATGAGGTGCTGTTCGCCCAGAAGCACCAGGCCGATCCAGGCGATGGCCAGGTGTACGCCCAACGCAATGGCCAGGCCCGCCCAGCCGAACCGATGGAAGAAGGACGAGGCGTAGGTTCGCAGCAAAAGGAAAATCGACATTTCGTCCCTGACTCCGTGGGTTCATTCCTGGCGACGTCATCGCACGGGCAGCGGAGTGCTCAAGTGCGGTCACGGGGCAGCATTAAACCTGCTGCGCGGCGTGGATAGAAGAGCTTTGGTGACAATAAATCCGGGAATTTTCAGGAAAACAGGACTAAGACACAAAACCTGAAGCTGAACACAAAACCCTGTGGCGAGGGGATTTATCCCCGCTGGGCTGCGGAGCAGCCCTGAAACCTGACACCCTCGGTGTGTCAGCTGGGTCGAGCTCGCTGTTATTGGGGCTGCTTCGCAGCCCAACGGGGATAAATCCCCTCGCCACAAGGTCTGTGCCTGGCTGCCTTGGCCTGTCCCCACCAAGGCAAAGCCCAGCCGATTACTCCGCCGATTTTTTCTTCAGGCGTTCCAGAATCGCATTGGCGCTGCCTTCGTTCGGCGTGATGCCGGCATCGCGCAGTTTGCGCTCCAGGTCGTTGCCGGTCGAAGCCTCGGCCAGTTCGTCCTGGGCTTGCAGTTCAGCGGCACGTTGCTGTTGCTTGGCCTGCAGGCGGTTGAGCGTACCGACGGCGGTTTCCAGCTTACCATTGGCGCCGCCGCTGGCAATCGAAGCACTGACCTGGGCTTTCTGCACGCTCTCACGGGCCTTGGCCATGTCCACTTGCTGACGCAGGCTTTTGATGCGGTTCTCGGCCTTGACGATGTCCTTGCGCATGTTTTCAGCGTAACCACCGAACTCGGTCGCGTGCTTTTGCTCGGCGTCCAGCTCAGTGGTCAGGGTCGAAATGGCTTCGGCCACTTCCAGTGCCAGGTCTTCACGGTTGGCCTGGATGGCCGCCAGCGCCTTGGACTCCAGGTCCTGGATCTTGGCGTTGTACTCGCTGACGCGGTCAGTCGACAGTTTGTGTTTGGCCATGATGGTGACCAGCTCACGCTTGGCGTTGGCCAGCGCGCTGTCGGCATCGCGAATTTCCTGGTCGAGGATGCGCAGGGCCTGTTGATCGACGATCGATTCGCCGACTTCGTTGGCACCACCACGCAGCGCGGTGAACAATTTGCTCCAGATGGACTGAGTCATTGGATATTTCCTGTTCCCGAAAAATTAGATGAAGAAACGTTCGAAGGCTTCGCTGGCGCGCTGGACGTTGTCGACGAGGGTTTTGACCTCGGTCACGACGTTGGTCAGGCTGGAGTCGGAACTCAGTGCGCCAAACATGTTGTAGACAATCTGCCCGTTGGGCATGGACTCGATACCGATCGAGGACAGCGGGAACATTTCCCGGCTGCGCAGCACGGCATCATTGAAGGCCGCGACGTCGTTGATCGATTCGACATCCACCAGAACGGTGTCGACGATGATCTGATCACCCACCACTGCGATGTAAATCGGCAAGCCGCCAAAGTCGTTCATTTCCAGCTTGATGCTGGACTCGGAGCCTTGAACAAGGGAAAGCGTGATGTCGTTCGCCACCACTTCGTCGAGGGCCTGAAGGGCACTGAAGAGGCGATCAATGTTCCAGTTGTTACCTGCGCTCATGTAATTCTCCGACATGAATGAGCCAGCCAGAATCGGTTGGCGTAGCTGTTTCTCCATCTGCTTGAGCAGGCTCCGGTTTTCGGGAAGCACCCAAGTTTCGTGTTTCACATACCCGGCGGCACTCAAGCCCGCGCGCATCTGCTTCATGTAAAAGCTGGATGGTTTTTTCACGGACGGTTTCGAGCGCTCTCCCTTGCGGCTCGCTGAATCGGTAACAGACCCCGCAGGATCTGTTGGAGAGCGGCTGTTCATGGTGCTGACCTCACTGCGAAAAAACTCACGCGTGAGAAACACTACAGGGAATACCCAGTGCCCTCAATAGCTCACGCGTGAGATTTCTAATTGTCACAAACCACGGACACCCCCTGTGGGAGCGAGCCTGCTCGCGATAGCGACAGCACGTTCAGCATCAGGGTGTCTGACACACCGCTATCGCGAGCAGGCTCGCTCCCACACTGTTTTGTGGTGGTCACAGCGGCGAGGTCAATCACAACTCCCCGGCTCCCGGATGAATTTTGTCTCACTCAACAAGGGGCCGATTCGTCTGAAAACAGCTAAACCCGCAAACCAAAGGTGCCGGACGGGAGGAGTAGTTGCTAACGTAACGCCAAACGTCATTACAGGTATTACTCCATGGCTTCCATCAACATCCGCATTGACGATGACCTTAAGCGGCGGTCATTTGCCGAACTGGAAAAGCTCGGTGTTACGCCTTCCGAACTGCTACGCCAGACACTTCAATACGTGGCGGAACGAGGCAAGTTGCCTTTCAAGGCCGCGTTAATCAGTGAGGAAGATGAAGCGCTCATTGCGGTGGTCACAGAGCGCCTCGCCAACCCTCAACGAGTGAAGGTCAGCCTGGATGACCTATAGCCTTGAATTTGATCGACGTGCATTGAAGGAGTGGAACAAGCTAGGCGAAACACTGCGACAGCAGTTCAAAAAGAAGCTCATCGAAATTCTTGAAAACCCTCGCGTCGAAGCCAACCGACTCCGACAACTCCCCGACGTGAGATTTCTAATTGTCACAAACCACGGAC
>NZ_WUUD01000030.1:81838-90760 GCF_009831705.1 Pseudomonas sp. PICF6
TACCGCTATCGCGAGCAGGCTCGCTCCCACACTCACAAACGACTCTGGCGCGGCCTTAGGGGTAACTGAAGCTCTTGACCAACATCAACTCCCCCGCCGTGCGCATCGGTACCACGAAGGTTTCCATCTTCTCGCTTGGCGTGCCCTCTTCGGTGATGACGGTGATCTGCGCCGTGGTCAGGGCTTGTGCCGCTTGTTGCTCGCCGTCCTCGTCACTGCGATAACCGCCGCCGTAGTAGTTCACGTACACCAGGTACTGACCTTTGATCGGCGCGGGCATGGCGATGATTTCCGGGCCGTAGCCGGTGGTGACATCGACGTCGAGCGCGGCGCCGTTGGGGACGACGCGGTCGCCGTACCAGATGTGGGCGCCGTCCGGGGTGACGAGGTGCAGGTCCAGGTCGGTGCCGTCGCTGTCCCAGGTCAACAAGACCCGCAGTTTGGCCGGGGTGGCGCCGCCGCTGGTGTTGAGAAATTGCGTACGGTGGCGTTGCTGGCCGTTGGGGCTGCGCACTTCGATGCTGTTGCTGCCATTGGGGAACGAGAACGGCCGGTCGAAGCGCCCTTGCGGGTCGAGTTTCAGCGGCAGGGTCACGCCATTGATGATGAGTTTGCCCGGCTCGTTACTGTCCTTGGGCGTGCCTTTGATCTGGCCGCTGATGCGGGCGGTGCTGGCCTGGCCCTGGGGTGTGTTGACCGAAGAAGCCGGGTAGTTGACGGTCTGGCTGAAGCTTTCGCCTTCACCGCCCGGCGCGCCACTGCGCCAGCCGCCGACCGGGGTGTGGAGTTTGATGCCCTCGCCCGCAATGGCTGGCGGCAACACGGCCAAAGCGCAGAGCAACAGCAAGGCCTGTGGATAACGGAGTGTCATGGTCTATTCCAGCAAGAGGTGACGGGCGAGCCCTTCGATGTAGGTTTCGTCCTGGCCGTTGGGGTGGGCTTCAAAGGCCAGGTGCAAGTATTCGTGGGTCAGGTCGAGGCGGTCTTGCAGCGACAGCACACCGCGCACATAGATGCGCCGGCGTTCGCGGTCGACATAGGGCCGGCCGAAGGCGACACGGCAGACGGCAAACGCGCTGATTTCGTTGTAACCCACTTCATCTGCCAGACGGGGGCGCCAGCCGCGTCGCTGTTTCAACAACCAGTCCTGGGCGGCGGGCAGCGCTTCACAGGACGCCACCGGATTGTCCCAGCGGCTGAGGCTGGCGCGCGGGTAGGCATGCAGCAGGATGGCGTCGTAGCGCTGGCCGGCGCTGGCCTGCTCCACGGCTTGCGCCCAGGACAGTTTGTCCGGGGCGGATTGGTCAGAGTGGTAGGTCACGTCGGTGCCCGCCAGCACCAGATCGCTGGTCCAGGCGGCGATGGCGCGGGTTTGCGGCGTCGCCGGACGTGGGGCGACGCGCTGGCGATGACTGCTGTCATCGATGCTCAGGCAATCGCCGTGACGCTGGGCGTTTTGCAGCAGGTAGCTGCGGATCGCCACAGCCAGGGCCTTGGCCGCTTCGATGGGTTCAGCCTTGGCTTCGCGCTGCAGGACCCGGGCGACGTACTCTTCGCGATCCAGTCGCGCCACCAGCTTGCCGGGCAGCAGGAACAACTCGCCGTCGCTGTGGATATCCAGTTGGTTGCCGTTGGCGAATTCGACACGGTAATCGCCGCGCAGCGGGCCTGGGGTGGCCGGCCGGTCACCCGCCATCACCCGTTGCAAGGGATACCGGGCGAACAGGTCCACTTCCACGCATCGCCCCGTTTCCGCTGGCCAACGAGACGGCAGCGCCGCAGCCAATCCATCACCGTATGCCTTCAATATCTGCTCGCTGGTGCCACGCCCACCGGCCCACACCGGCGTGCCGTCAGCCAGCCAACCGGCGAAGCCGCCCTGGCGCGATGAAGGATCCTGTTCACCCAGCCAACTCCAGGTCTTGACCCGCAGACGACTGCCCAGCTGGCCGACCAATCGCCCATCCGCCGCGTTGAGCACCACATCCAGCAGCACCCGACGGGCCTGATCCTGAGCCGGCAGCATCGCCAGTGCCTTGAGCAGTTCAGCCACGCGAACCTGTTTTTGCGGTTGCAGGCTCGGCAGGTCCAGCAGCCACGACGGCGCCTGGCGGGCCTGCCAGTACTCGCGCCAGTTCGAAGCCGAAAGCCCAAGCCGCTGCGGTTCGAAATACAGGCCGCAGGATTTCACCAACGCCTGATCGCGACCGATGTTCTGCCCGGCGCTACAGCAATAGACTTCCTCTTTGGACTCACCGCGACATTCATATGCCGGTTCGCGAGCGCCGGTGTCCACCAGCCATGCGTAGACAAATAGCTTCCACACACTGCCCAGCGCCGCCTGCAAGGCCTCGGGCAAGGGCTGACGGTCCAGCACCTGGGTCTGGCTCACCCGCAGCAACTGACCGTCGAAAGCCAGGCGCAACGGTTCCTCCTGCGCTGTGGCCAGCGCAGGGATCAAGCACAACAACCACCCAAGCCGCGGCCAGCGCACGTCAGTTGACCGTGACCTGACCGAGCGCCGGTTTCTGTTCCCGAGCCTGATGCTGCGGCGCATAGACCTGGGTGAAACGCACCGGCGGCAAGCTGAACTGGCCCTTCTGGGAGAAGCGCACCAGATGCCGCAGGCGCAGCTCGCCACTCAGGGCGTCCAGCGGCACCGCGTAACCCATCTGCCCCGGTTCGAAGCGCGCCTTCTCCAGGGAAGTCGGCTCGCTGCCGGCCTTGCCCAACAACTGGACGCCCCAGGTGGTGCGCTCCACATCGGCACCCGGCGGCAGCGGCACTTCGAGCATACCGTAGCGCAGCGGCGTAGGCGCCTTGCTGTTGATGATCACTTCATCCAGATAAAGGCTGTCACTGGACAGCGGCTTGCTGCCCACGGCTTCGAGCTTGAAGGTGAAGGCCTCGACGAACGGCTGGGAGCTGACTTCCATTTGCTGTTGTGCGGCGTCGAGTTGCCGGCTGAAGGCCTCCGGCAGCGGCACCTTCACCTGCCTGGCGAGGGACGCCGTCAGCATGCGGGCGCTGGCCAAGCCCAGGGCCGAATCCGGCGCGCTCATGACCAGGCTGTCTTCGCCACTGTCCATCACGCTCGAATCGCCGCCCTCGCCGGCTTTCGCCAGGTCGTCCATCAAGCCGCTGAGCAAGGTGTTCACCGGCAGTTGCATCTGTTTGGCGAACGACAGGATCAGCGCACGCTGCAGCAACGGCGTATCGCCGGCCTGTTTGGCGTAGACCTCCAGCACCCGCTGCCAGTGCTCCGGCGGCAGGCTCAGGTCCAGGGCCTGGCTGGCGTGCCAGTCGGCGTAATAAGCGTAGGCCGTGAGGAACGCATCCGGTTCGCCAGCCTGGCCCCACCAGGTGAAGCTCGCCGCAGGCCCGGCCATTTGCACCAGGCGCAGGCGACTGTTTTGCATGATCAGCCGCAAGCGATCGCGAATCTGCGGGTTCGCCGCCAGGGTCGGGTAGGCGATGCTCAGCGGCAGCAGACGACTGGCAGTTTGCTCGACGCCGCCGTAGGGGTAGCTCAACAAGTCATCCAGGGCCGAACGGAACAGCGCTTGCGGGCTGTCGTCCAGGCGCAGGCGGATATCGCTGGCATCAAGCGGCAGGCTCAGCGGTGTGTCACCGCTCGCCACGTCAAGGCGCTGGCTCTGGGTGACTTGCCAACCGTTGCCAATGGCATTGAGTTGCACGGCCAGGGTGTCCTGGGTTTCGCCATTGACCTGCAACTGCACGTTCAAGTCGCCGTTGCTCAACTCCAGAGACGGTAGCGCCACATAGTTGATGCCGTGCTTCAGGTCCGCCACCACGCGCTGTTCAGTACCGGCGTAACGGATCAGCAGTTCGGCCTTCAACGGCTGTTCGGACTGGCTGAAAGCGAACAGGCCCATTTGCGGTTTGTCACCACTGCGGAACCGGGTCGGGCCGCTCCACTTCAGGTACAGCGGTTTCTCTGAACCGATGAATTGCTTTTTCTGCCCCACCTGACCGTCGTCGGCGATGGCCCTGGCGGTGATGCGCCAGCGAGTCAGGGAGTCCGGCATCTTGAAGGTGAAACGGGCCTTGCCGTTGGCGTCGGTGACCAGCTCCGGTTGCCACGCGGCAGTGTCGACATCTTCACGACGAGGCCGCTCCAGCACTTTGACCCCGCGCTCGCTGCGGTTGGCCTTGCCCGGCGCGCCGGGGCTGCCCGGCAGGGCGACGTCGTAGCTGATGAACGACAGGCTGGCGCTGGTGCGCACGTTGTTGCGGCGCGGATGGTAGAAAAACTGATCGATGGTGGGCGCCACTTCCGGTTGCAGGGCGTAGATCATTTCATCCACGACACTGACGGTCAGGTGCGCCGGGATCGCCTTGCCGACGAACTGGGTGCTCAAGTCCACGGTCACCGTGTCGCCAGGCCGATAAGTGGCTTTGTCGGTAACGATGGCGACGTCGATCTGCGGCGCGACCACCTTGATACCGGCGTTCTGGAAGCTATATTGGCCACCCTTGGTGTACAGCACCGAGAAGGTCAGGTTCGGCGCAAAAGCGTCTTTCACCGGGATGCGCGCGCGGTATTGAGTGTCGCTGAGCTTTTCCATTTTCAGCCAGTCGCCGCCCTTGGACAGCAGCGCCGTGGCCTCGACCTTGTCCCGCTCCAGTGACAGCAGCGCATCACTGACCGGCTCCGGGAAGGTGATCAGCGCCAGGGCTTCGTCACCGGCCTGATACTGAGCTTTGTCGAGGACGATCTCGACCGTGCCCGGCACGGCCTTGATACCTTCGCCGGTCACCGAATGGCCAGTGGCGCCAATGACTCGACCGTGGTCATCCTTGAGGGTCAGGTTGTAGGTGCCCGGACGCTCGAAGGTCAGGCTGAAGCCCTTGTCCTTGGCCGCCAGTTTGCCTTCGCCGGTGGTCTGGTCTTCCAGCCGCACCCAGGCGTAGCTGCCCGGCGTCACGGCGTTGCTTTGCGCGTTGCCACCCTCGTTGGTGTAGCTGAACGAGACGTTCTCGCCGGCGGCGCTGAAACGCTGGGGCGCGCTCAGGCGAAAGTTCGCCGCGCCACGGTCGATGAGAATTTCCTTGGTGGTCTTGACTCGATACGCCGCGCCATCGCTGGCAAACACAGTGAGCGTATAGCGACTCGGCTTGTCGGCGGCCGGCAGTTCGAGGGTGGCGCTGCCCTTGGCATCGGTGGTCACTTCGCTGCTAGTCAGCTCCACCGGGAATTGCCCCTGATATTGCAGCTCGTTATCCACCATCGACAGTTGCTGGGCCCGCAGGCTCAGGCTCACCTTGGCGTTGGCCACCGGTTTGCCGTCCGGGTACAGCAGCACGAGAGCGCCCTTGACCGGCTCGCCGGTGCGGTAATCCTGCTTGGCGAGGTTCAGCGCGATCTCGAAGTGTGGCTTGATGTATTCGGCCACGCGAAAGGCACTGCTGTAGAGCTGGTCCCTGTAGCCAAAGCGCAACTCATAACCACCGGCCACGGCGTTTTCCGGCAGCTGGAAACGGCCTTGGGTGCCGGCCTTGGAGTCCAGCTTCAGGGCCAGGGTCTGCAACTCGGTGCCGGTGGCATCCAGCACGCTGACATTGACGTCGGCGGCCGTCGGCTGCACTGAGTCCCGGGCATTCTTGAATTCACGGCCGACAATTTTCAGCGACACCCAGTCCCCCGGCCGATACAGCGGCCGATCGGTGAAGGCGAACAGCTTGGTGTCGTAGATTTCGCTGTCGTAGTAGAAGTTTTCCGAGACGAATACCCCGCCCTCCTCGTCCTCGCCGATGACGAACGAACGCTCCGGGCTGACGTGCTTGAGGCGCAGCAAGCCGTCTTCATCGGTGGCGCCGCTGCTCATCACGCCCAGACCGTCGGTCCACAGTACGTTGACCTTGGGCACCGAACGACCTTCGTGTTTACGCGCGGCCCAGACCAGCAGTTCGTCCCCGGCGATCTTGCTCACCGCTACGGTGTTGGAGACAAACACCATGGTGGTGGCCCGGTATTTACCGATCAGCGCTTCGACCAAATAGAGACCGGGTTTCAACTGGCCTAGTGGCACGTAGACGTTGCCTGGCGCGACGCTGATGAACTCACTCGACGAACCCGCCAGGTTGACCCCCGCTGGCGGCTGGATCGGCTTGGCCTGCCAGAGCGGATAACGGAACTGGCTGACCACCGGCAAACCCGGAATCAAGGCGAACTGTGGTTGCGCGTCGTACGGCGTCGGCGCGGCGATGGCGCTGCCCATTTTCAGTTCCGGCACTTGCTCGGTGACTTGCTGACGCGACTCGTAGGAAAACGCCCGCTGCATCACCCGACGGGATTTGCGGTACCAGTTGTCCCACAGGTACGCCAGGGTGTTCGACAGCCCTTCGCCCTTGAACTGGCCGTCGCTGACCACCCGGTGCAGGTTCTTCTGGCGCTTGAGGAAATCCAGCGGTTTTTCGATGCGATAAACGCGGATATCGGCACCGCCGTACGGCTCCATGCGGAATTTCCGATAGTCGCGCCCCGGCGCTTCGAGGCGGACCATGGCTTGCTCGTCACTGGCAAAACTGCTGTCGGCCAGCAGGAAGAAGCTTTCACCGGCCAACGGTGTGTAGCCGCTGGGCTGCACAGTGTCTTCGGCATGAACGATCGGCGCCAGCAACAGGGCCAACAGCAGGGACAATTTTGAACACAAGCGCAGCATGCGGGCACCGGTCATTGGGAGAGAAAGTTGAGTCGATAGACGCCGATGAAGTTGGGGTTGGCTGCGTCGGGTATCCATCGGGTGTCCTTCCAGTTCATGAGTTGTTGCAGGCTTGCCGAGCGCATGCCGTTGTCGGTTGGGGTGGTGGTGCCGGTGTGATAGGCGATGTTGCGGCCCATCCAGATCATCAGATGCTGGTCATCGCCCTGATCGAAGAACATCAGATCGCCCGGACGGGCCTGGGTGACATCCCGGCTCACCAGATGGCTGTTGAACTGGATCAGCTTGATGGCGTTGACGTAGGGCCCGACCTTGCCGCCGCCCTGTTGCCATTGCTGGGCCAGACGTCGCTGGGCATCGCTCAGTTCAAGCTCTGGCGGCAGGTAGCGATTGGACAGGCCATTGCTGCGCAACCACTTTTGGTCGTGGACCTTCAGCGCTTCATTGGCCGCAAAGCGCACCAGCCCGGCGCAGTCCTGTTGGTACCAGCGCGGGCTCGGGCCTTTGGTCAGTTGTTCCTGGGCAATACGCACGAACCAGGCGCGAAAGACCTTCGATTGCTGCACATCCAGCGCGGGTGTCTGAGCGGCCAACGCCTGCCCGCCCAGCAGCAGCGCCAGCATCAACACCCATCCGGGGCGGCGGATCAACCCGGTCACAGCGCTTTCCATTCCAGTGGCAACCACTGCCAGTGGCCGTCCGGTTCGCTGCCTTCGGGCAACGTCAGGGCGTATTTGCCGTAGCCGCCAAGGGTGCGCAGCTTCGGAATCAGGTAGGTTTGCGCGGCGTTGTAGAACACCGGTTCCATGTCCTGGGGCAGGCTGTCGAGGGTTTCGCGTTGCATCAGTTGCGCCATGGCATCCGGGCCGAAGTAGACCGGCATCAGCAGGTCCTTGGGCACCACGTCGGCCATGGGCGGGAAACGTTTGTCGAGGGTGCCGAGGGCCTTGTCTACCAGTTTGTCGTCGAGGGAAAACAACAGGGTCGAACCGTGCCGCGCCAGACTGACTTGCATGAACGCCTTGCCGGTGATCGACTCGGGCTGCGCGGCGTCCTTGGCCGGGTAAGGGCCGAAGTTGGAGCTGACCTGGCGTTGCCAGCGGTGCATCGGGCCTTCCTGTGTCTCAACAACGGGAAACGCATGTTCGGCCACGTTGTTTTCGTAGGCGCCCACCATCGAACCGAACAGGTTGCCCAGGTCGGCATCGAGCTTGCCGCCGTCATCGTTCAGGTTCGCCACCAGCAGTGGTGTGTAAAGCCGCGAATCGGCGTACCAGCACAGCCCCGCCGCGCCGGCCATGTGCTCGATCATGACCTGGGCCGCGTTGTCGTCGGCACCGAGTTTCACCAGCAATGGCTTTTGTTGTTCGGCGGCCAGGGGCAAAGCGACACAGGCGCTGGCGCCCATGGGCATGGCTTGCCAGATTGGCTTGAAGTCGAAGTCCGGCTGGTCTTCCAGCTCGTCCATGGCCAGGAAGCTGTGCCAGCCCTTGTCGTCCATGTCGAAACGCAACCCGGCGAAGTTCGGGATGAATCGCTGGTAGCCCATGGCGAGCACGCTGGCATTGACCGAGATGCGTTGCTTGACCTCAGGCGCCTTGGGCAGCAGGCCAAAGGCTTCGGGGAAGAGTTTTTCACCGGCCAGCAGCGCTTCGAGGGCCTGGGTCGAGACCATGCCGGGTTCGTCGGTGGGGCCACTTCCCAGGTCGTAGAGTCTGGTCGGATTGGACAACACCACCAGCTTGTCGCCATGGGAAGCGAATACCAGGGCTTTGCTGGCGTTATAGGTGAGTTGATAGACCGGCACCACGTCGCCGGCCACGTTCATCTCACCGAGCTGGCTGAGCTGTGAATCATCCAGCGCCACTTTTGCCAGCGGCTCCAGCACCTTGGCCAGGCCACCGCGATCCATCACCAGTAGAAAATCCTTGAGCCGCCCGTCGGCGCCGCGCCATAGCGCTACATCGGCCGGCTGGTCGAAAAGCTGCTCGATCAGGCTGTCCTGCAGTTTGAGATCATGCTCGTAGATGATCCGCCGCAGGCTGCCGATCAGCCCGAGGCGGTCGGCATGGGTTTCGTAATAGAAGACGAAATCCTCGGTGAGCGTGGCCTTGAGGAACGGCACCGCCAGCAAGTCCTTGGGCAACTGGCTCAGGGAGTGGGCCTCGAGCAGGCCGTCGGGGCGGCTCAGGCCGAGTTTTTCCAACGCCAGTTCCATGGGCGGTGCCTTGGGCTT
>NZ_WUUD01000030.1:90770-116172 GCF_009831705.1 Pseudomonas sp. PICF6
CCGATCAGCAGCGCCGGCCAGCGGCGCACAGGTTTGGTGGCGGGGGCCGGCGCGGTCGGGGAAGCAGTGTTGTCGCTCATATTCACAAGGGCCTGTTCATCCGTGGAGCGGATACTTAGTAGTTGAAAGTCTTGACCAGCAACAGATCGCCGATGGCGCGCAGGGGCACGACAAAGGTTTCGCGTTTTTCATCGACGGTGTTTTCGTTGAGCACCAAGTTGATCTGCGAGGTGATCACCTCGTTCTGGTTGCTGGTTTCTTCGAAGTTGTAGCCACCGTTGCTGTAGTTGCCCCAGTAGTTCACATAGACCAGGTAGGTACCGTGCATCGGCGCGGTCATGGTGAACATCTCAGGGCCAGGGCCATCGACGCCATCGGGGTCGAGGCCGCCGCCGTTGCTCAGCGCCGGCCGGCCGAAGAACGCATGCTGGCCGTCGGGGGTGACGATGTGCAGGTCCAGCTCGGCCTTGGGATCGTCCCAGCCCAGCACCACGCGGATCTGCGCCGGGGTTCGCTGGTTGTTGGCTTCATAGAACTGCACGCGCTTGAGGGACTGGCCTGCGGAGCTGCGTACCTCGACGCTGTTGGAGCCAGCGCCAAAGGCATACGGGCGGGCGAAACGCCCTTCATCGTCGGTATAGAGATTCAGTGGATTGCCGTTGACGGCCAGGCTGTGGGGCGCTCGGGCCGTGCCCATGGCCTTGAGCCGACCCTCGATCATCGTGCGATTGCGCTGCACGCCGCGGTCGATGGGCGGCGTGGGATAGGCCACGCGCGGGTTTTCAGTGCGATCGAGCAAGCCGCTGTAGCGCCAGCCGCCGACGGGTTCCGACAGCTCGGCGGCAGGCTCGGCCCACGCCAGTGGCGCGCCCGCCAGCACGATCAACAATGAAAGAAAACGCATGTCTGCCTCCTGCCATGCATGACCCAACCCGGCGCCCTTCCTCGGCGCGCCTGTCATTATTCGGGTTACGTCTGAAGGCCCCGCCACAAGGGGCCCGTAGATGCGGCGAAGGTTAGCGATTCGGCGGATTATTCACAATCAGGGAACGCGCGAATCTGTGTGGGAAATCACGTACTGAGGGGGGCGTGAGCCGATTAGCGCGGCTATTCGGCTCACGAAATGAGCCGAATACGGAAACTGACGTAGCTTCGGAGGTAATCCCGTTGCCTCTATTGGCGCTGGCGAAGCCTGCGATCTTTTAACTTTCGCTCAAGATTCAATTGGCAGGGGGAAGATCGCAGCCTCGTTGCACTCGACAGTTCCTACGGTCCAGCAGGAGCTTGCCCCTTACCAAAAAGCAGCGCTTCACAGACCGCGCAAGTCCTGCTCTGATTTGCCCCAATACCCCATGTCTGCTAGTGTCGCGCCCGTTTAACAGTCAACCGGAATCGCCGCCATGGCCCGCAAAAAAGCTGCACTGGACTTCGAACAATCTCTGGCCGACCTGCAAACGCTGGTCGAGCGGCTGGAGAACGGCGAGTTGTCGCTGGAAGACTCGCTGACCGCCTTCGAGCAGGGCATCGGCTTGACTCGCGACTGCCAGGCGGCGCTGGCCCAGGCCGAGCAAAAGGTGCAACTGTTGCTCGAACGCGATGGTGAGCTGACCGAAGAGCCTTTCGACGCGGACCAGCCTGAATGATCGGCGCTTATCAGGCCGGCAGTCAGGCCCGGGTCAACGCGGCACTGGATACCCTGTTCACCGCCCCAAGCCCTGAGCTGGCGCGGTTGTACGAGGCCATGCGCTACAGCGTGATGAACGGCGGCAAGCGCGTGCGTCCGCTGCTGGCCTACGCGGCGTGCGAAGCCTTGGGCGGCGCCCCTGAACAGGCCAACGGCGCGGCCTGCGCCGTGGAGCTGATCCACGCGTATTCGCTGGTCCATGATGATTTGCCAGCCATGGACGACGACGATTTGCGTCGCGGCCAACCCACCACCCACAAGAAATTCGACGAAGCCTGCGCGATCCTGGCCGGTGACGGCTTGCAGAGCCTGGCGTTCAGCGCCCTGCTGGAGCCGACGCTGAACGATTGCCCGGCGCAGATTCGCCTGGACATGGTCAGCGCCCTGGCGCTGGCGGCAGGCCCGGCCGGAATGGTCGGCGGTCAGGCCATCGACCTCGGTTCGGTGGGCCTCAAGCTGGATCAGAGCGCGCTGGAATACATGCATCGGCACAAGACCGGCGCCTTGATCGAGGCCAGCGTCAAACTCGGTGCCCTGGCCAGCGGTCGGGCCACGCCTGACCAATTGCAAGCCTTGCAGACCTACGCCCGGGCCATTGGCCTGGCGTTCCAGGTGCAGGACGACATCCTTGACGTCGAAAGCGATACCCAGACCCTGGGCAAACGCCAGGGCGCCGATATCGCTCGCGACAAACCGACCTACCCGGCCCTGCTCGGCCTCGACGCTGCCAAGGCCTATGCCCTGGAGTTGCGCGACCAGGCCTTGAGCGCGCTGCGACCCTTTGACGCGGCGGCCGAGCCGTTGCGCGAGCTGGCCCGATATATCGTCGAACGCCGTAGCTGATACGGGGTCAGACTGCGTATCGGCCAAGTTCCGGCCTACGCGTGGGCAGCTTGCGATGCATAAGGTAAACTGCCGCCTCTTTCTATACCTATAACGATTCGCCTGATGCCCACGACGTTTCAAGAGATTCCCCGCAAACGCCCGACCACGCCGCTGCTGGACCGCGCCAACACGCCGGACGGCTTGCGTCGCCTGGGTGAAGCCGAGCTGGAAACCCTGGCCGATGAGTTGCGCCTGGAGCTGCTCTACACGGTCGGCCAGACCGGTGGCCACTTTGGCGCCGGCCTTGGCGTCATCGAGCTGACGATCGCGCTGCATTACGTATTCGACACCCCGGACGACCGGCTGGTGTGGGACGTCGGTCATCAGGCCTATCCGCACAAAATCCTCACCGGCCGTCGCGAGCGCATGGGCACGCTGCGCCAGAAGGACGGTGTGGCAGCGTTTCCGCGGCGCTCCGAGAGCGAGTACGACACCTTTGGTGTCGGCCACTCCAGCACCTCCATCAGCGCCGCCCTGGGCATGGCGATTGCCGCCCGTCTGCAAAACAGCGAGCGCAAGGCGATTGCCGTGATCGGTGATGGCGCTCTGACGGCAGGCATGGCTTTCGAGGCGCTGAACCACGCACCGGAAGTCAACGCCAACATGCTGGTGATCCTCAACGACAACGACATGTCGATCTCGCGCAACGTCGGCGGGTTGTCCAACTACCTGGCGAAGATTCTTTCCAGCCGCACCTACGCCAGCATGCGTGAAGGCAGTAAAAAGGTGCTCTCGCGCCTGCCAGGCGCCTGGGAAATCGCTCGCCGCACCGAGGAATACGCCAAGGGCATGCTGGTGCCCGGTACGCTGTTCGAGGAGCTGGGCTGGAACTACATCGGCCCCATCGACGGCCATGACCTGCCCACTCTGATCGCCACCCTGCGCAACATGCGCGATCTCAAAGGCCCGCAGTTCCTGCATGTGGTCACCAAGAAAGGCAAAGGCTTCGCCCCGGCGGAAGTCGACCCGATCGGTTACCACGCCATCACCAAGCTTGAGCCGGTGGACGCCCCGGCCACCGCCCCGAAGAAGGCCAGCGGACCGAAGTATTCCGCTGTGTTCGGCCAATGGCTGTGCGACATGGCCGCCGCCGACCCGCGCCTGGTGGGCATTACCCCGGCGATGAAGGAAGGCTCGGACTTGGTGGCCTTCAGCGAACGCTACCCGCAGCGCTACTTCGACGTGGCGATTGCCGAGCAGCACGCTGTCACCCTCGCCGCCGGCATGGCGTGTGAAGGTGCAAAACCGGTGGTGGCGATTTATTCGACCTTCCTGCAACGCGGCTACGACCAGCTTGTTCATGACGTCGCGGTGCAGAACCTCGATGTGCTGTTCGCCATCGACCGTGCAGGTTTGGTAGGCGAAGACGGCCCGACCCACGCCGGCAGCTTCGATCTTTCGTTCCTGCGCTGCATCCCCGGCATGTTGCTGATGACGCCGAGCGATGAAAACGAGTTGCGCAAAATGCTCACCACCGGTCACCTGTTCAATGGCCCGGCGGCGGTGCGCTACCCTCGCGGCAGCGGCCCGAATGCGACCATTGAAGCTGATCTTGAGCCGATCGAAATCGGCAAGGGCGTGATTCGCCGCCAGGGCAAGCAGACCGCCCTGCTGGTGTTTGGCGTGCAACTGGCCGAGGCCTTGAAGGTCGCCGAAACCCTGGACGCCACCGTGGTGGACATGCGCTTCGTCAAACCCCTGGACGAAACCCTGGTGCGCGAAATGGCCGGCAGTCACGAACTGCTGGTGACCGTCGAGGAAAACGCCATCATGGGCGGCGCCGGAGCGGCGGTCAGCGAGTTCCTGGCCCGGGAAAACATCCTCAAGTCGGTGCTGCACCTGGGCCTGCCGGACATCTACGTCGAACACGCCAAACCGGCGCAGATGCTGGCTGAATGCGGGCTGGACGAGGCCGGGATCGAAGCGGCCGTGCGCCAGCGGTTGCAGGTGCTGGGCCGGTAAATCTTCAGACCACACAAATCCCTTGTGGGAGCGAGCCTGCTCGCGATAGCGGTGCGTCAGTCAATATAGATGTCGACTGGTCTTACGCCATCGCGAGCAGGCTCGCTCCCACAGGGGTATGCGTGGAGCCATATTTCTCGGAACACCCATGAAACTGCGCCTCGCCCTGACCTTCTCACTGCTACCAACCACCGAGCTGCTGGCCGACACCTTCGAACGCGACCAGGCCCTCAAGCTCCCCGACGTGGTCATCAGCGCCAACCGCCAGGTCGAGGCCCGCAACGACAGTAGCGCCGCCAACACGGTATTCACCCGTGACGACATCGAACGCCTGCAACCGGCCAGCGTGACCGACCTGCTCAGCCGTGTGCCGGGGGTTCAGGTGGCGCCGCTGGGCGGGCGTGGCAGCCTGCCGGGAATTTACATTCGCGGCACCAAATCGGCCCAGAGCCTGGTGCTGGTGGACGGCCAGCGCATCGGCAACTCCACCTCCGGCGACAGCAACTTGCAACGCCTGAACATCAACCAGATCGAACGGGTGGAAGTGCTGCGCGGTTCGCGCTCAGTGATCTACGGCGCCGACGCGGTGGGCGGGGTGATCCAGATCTTCACCCGTCGCGGTAACGAACAAGGCCTGCAACCGCGCTTGCACCTGGGTTTCGGCAGCCACCAGACCTGGGAGCGCAGCCTGGGCCTGTCCGGCGGTGATGATCGAACACGCTTCAGCCTCGGCGCCAGCCTGGATGAAAGCGATGGGACCAATCGCACCCATGAGTCCTACGCCAGCGACCGTGACCTTGATGCCAACCGCAACCAGTCCTTGAGCCTGAGCTTGAGTCATGAGCTCAACGCTGACCTGGAAGTGGGCCTGAACCTGCTGGATAACCGCGGCAAAAGCGAATACGACAACCCGTTCGGCCGCTTCGACCCGAACACCTTCGAGTCGTTGCCCCAGCAGCCCTACAGTGAATTTGCGGTGAGCAGTTTCAGCACTTATGTCGATGGGCGCATCAACGACGCGTGGAAATCGCGCCTGGAACTGGGCCACAGCGAAAACCGCGAAAAAACCTTCGACAAGCTCAGTGATGTCCGGGAAGTGTTCAACACCTACCGCGACTCGCTGACCTGGCAGAACGATGTAACGCTGGACGATCGCAACAGCCTGATTGTCGGTGGTGATTGGTATGAGGATCGGATCAACAGCAGCACGCCGTATGACGAAGACAGCCGCTGGAACCGTGCGGCGTTTATCCAGCATCGTTTCCGGGGCGAAACGTTCTCCACCGAACTGGGCGTGCGCCGCGACCAGAACCAGCAATTCGGCGCCCAGAATAGTTGGAGCGGCACGTTCACCCTGCCGGTGAATCCGGACAATGATGTACTGCTGACCTACAGCGAAAGCTTCCGCGCACCGACCTTCAACGACCTGTACTACCCGGACTTCAGTAACCCGGACCTTGCGCCCGAAACCGCCAAAAGCTACGAACTGCAATGGCGCAGCCAACTGAGCGACAGCGCCCGCCTGGAGACTTCGCTGTACCGCACGGACCTGGAAGACGCGATTATTTTCGGCAGCAATTCACGCCCACAAAACGTCGCCTCGGCACGAATCAACGGTTTCGAAGCAGCCCTAAGCCAAGAGTTATTCGGCTGGCAGGGCAATTTGGGCCTGGCCATCATCGACCCACGGGACCGCGACAGCGGCCACACCCTGGCCCGCTGCGCCCGCCGGACCTTGAGCCTGGACCTGGACCGCCAGTTTGACCGCTTGAGCCTGGGCGCCACCTGGCAAGCGGTGAGCAGCAGCTACGACGATGAGAACAACCGCAATGCCCTGGGCGGATACGCCCTGCTCGGGTTGCGCGGCAGTTGGACGTTGAACCGCGAGGTGAAGCTGGAGATGAAGGTCGATAACCTGCTGGACAAGGGTTACAGCCGGGCGCTGTATAGCCATGAAGGTGGGCAGTATGGGTATCGTGAGGAAGGCCGGGCCTGGTTGTTTGGGGTGACCTGGACGCCGGCGCTTTGATCCAGAGATTGTGGTGCCGGGACTGACCTCATCGCGAGCAGGCTCGCTCCCGCAATTTGATCCGATGTGAATAAAAAATCAGCGGTGCCACAAATCCCTGTGGGAGCGAGCCTGCTCGCGATTGGGAGCACCGCGGTTTATCTGTCCGGCGCAATTAGCCCGCACAACCGCGCCGTCGCCTCGATCATCTGCCCACTGGGTCGCTCCAGCCCCTTGTCACTGACCAACAGCAGCCGCCCCTGCGCCACCGCCGCCAGCTGCGGCCAGGCTTTCCACGCGTCGAGCTGGGCCTGGTCCGTGGCCAGGATGATCTGCGGATTGCGCTGCAACACTGACTCCACACTCACCTGCGGCGCCGGCAAGGTCAGGTCGGCAAACACATTGCGCGCCCCGCAAACCGCCAGCGCATCACTGATGATCTGCTCGCCGCCAACGGTGTACAGCGGCCGGTCCCAGACCTGATAGAACACCGGCAACGGCGTGTCGCGCCGGTAGCGCTGACGCAACGCCTCAAGACGCCCGCGCAACTGCGCCGCTCGCTCCACGCCCCGTTCCGGGCGGCCGAGTTGCGTGGCGATGGCTTCGATTTGGGTGATGAGCTGGTCGAGACTGTGGGGTTCGGCGACGTAGACAGGAATCTTCAATCCCTTGAGCTGCTGGCGTTGGGCGTTGCCGACGCTGCCGGGCCAGAGCAGGAGTAGATCGGGCCTGAGACTGAGCAAGCGCTCCATGTCCAATTGCCCATAACGCCCCACAGAAGGCAGGTCTTTCAACACCAAGGGCCGATCGCCGCCATCCAACACGCCCACCAGCAGGTCGGCGGAGTCCAGTTCAACCACGATTTCAGACAGGGATGGAGCCAGGCTGACCACACGCTGGGCCGCCACCGTCGAGGCGCTGACGGCCAACAGCAGGACCGCCAGCCAGCGGATCATCAACCGAGCTGACGCGGGATGCGATACAGGTAGAACAAGACCGTCGTGGACAACGCCAGCAGCATCAACGGCACCGCTTCCAGGCCCACGAACACCGCCAGGGCGCCGATCCAGGCCGGCAGGCCAGCAGCGAGAAAGGCCACACGCCGCCGGGCCGCCAAGGCGATCCAGGCTTGAGGCTCTTCGGGGGTGTCGAGGGCTTTTTGGGTGGCGATCAAGGCGTGTTTGTAAGCGCCAAAGAAGCGCAGGCTGACGAACATGGAGGCCACGCCAGCGATAAACAGCGGCATCGCCAGCACCGGCAGAATCGCTTCGCCCTGGCCGAATACCGCGTTGATCACGAACAGCGGCAGCAAGGCCAGCGCCAGGTATTGCCACCAACTGACGGACAGTCGCCGCCGAACCTGACCGCGCGTCACGCCCGATCAACCTCGCCCTGGTGCTCGTTGCCCATCATGTGGTCGAGCTTGCTGGCCTTGGTCGCCAGGTAAAGCTTGTTGTGGGGGTTGTGCCCGGTGTGCAGTGGCACGCGCTCGGCCACCACGATGCCCATATCGGACATCGCCTTGACCTTGCGCGGGTTGTTGGTCATCAAGCGCAGCGACTTGACGCCCAGATGTTCGAGCATCGGCAGGCAGATGCTGTAGTCACGCAGGTCGGCCGCAAACCCCAGGCGCTCGTTGGCTTCGACCGTGTCGGCGCCGCCATCTTGCAGCTCATAGGCGCGAATCTTGTTCAGCAGGCCAATGCCGCGGCCTTCCTGGCGCAAGTAAAGCAGCACGCCACGCCCTTCGCGGGCAATGGCCCGCAGCGCGGCCTCAAGTTGCGAGCCGCAATCACAGCGCTGGCTGAACAAGGCATCGCCCGTCAGGCATTCAGAGTGCAGGCGGCCCAGTACCGGGGCACCGTCGGCGAAATCACCCAGGCTCAGCACGACGTGCTCGCGGCCAGTGGCTTCATCGAGAAAACCATGCATGGTGAATTGCGCAAAAGGCGTTGGCAGCTTGGAAGCGGCAACAAAAACGACAGGCACCGGTGTGCTCCTGATCTATTACTGGAGATTCGCAGAGGCGGGCATTGTAACAGCACGTCCCGACCGACGCTCAGGCTGAATTATCGGCCATAAACATCGAAAAGATTGATTACGGCTTTGGCGGCCTGCCGTGCTCGTCGAAGGGATAGGGTTGTTTCCAGCGTGCAAAAATCGGCTTCAGTCGACCGTTCTTCACCAGCTCAGCCATGCGCCGGTCAAACAGGCCCCGTAGCACCCGACCGTTTTCGGTGTTGGCAAACCCCAGATAGAGCGGCAGATTGATCAGCGGCGAAAGTTTGAATTGCTGGGGATTCTCGGCCTTGGCAAGTACGTTCTCGATTTCCATCAACGCATCGATATAAAAATCGGCGCGATCATGGACCAGCATCGGCAGGATGCCCACGGCACGGTGAATTTCGTTGAATTTGCGGATGTTAGGCAGGTAGCTGTCGTATTCGTAGCCACGCATCCACACCAGCCGATAGTTGCCGACCGTTGCCAATGTAGGAGACGGTTTGGAGGCCAGCCCCAAGGCGTAGATGTGATCTACATCGTAGTGCCATTGAGGATAAAGCACCCCCTCCGACTCATCGAGATAAGCGCCCACCTGCACATCGACCTCACCGCGCTGCACCAGCCCGATTGAACGGGTGTACGGCACGCTGCGGGTTTCCAGCCTCACGCCTGCGGGCTCGAACACTTCACGCAAGATGTCCCACGCCATGCCCTTGCCATCAGCCTGGGAGTAATCCGCCCATTCCTCGCTGGCCGCGCGCACCTTGTCGGGCAGCGCCGTCGGCTCGGCCGCCCGCGCGCCGAAGCAGCCCACCAGACACAACAGCAGTAAGAGTGCGCGGCTTGCGCCCATGCCTGAATCCCTCAGGAGAAACACCACACCAATCCTTGCATCGCCAGCCAGGCGAAGACACCGGCCAATACATCGTCAAGCATGATGCCTACGCCTCCATGCACCTTGCGGTCGATCCAGCGGATCGGCCATGGCTTGAGGATATCGAAGAAGCGGAACATCAGAAAACCCGCCAACAGCCAATACCATCCTTCAGGCACCAGCCACAGGGTAATCCACATGCCGACCATTTCGTCCCAGACGATGCCCTCATGATCGTGCACCCGCAGGTCATCCGCCACCTTGCCGCACAGCCAGAAGCCGAACAGCATGGTGATGCCGAGCATCAGCCAGTAGCCCCAGTCCGGCAACATCTGCCACAACGGTATAAAGGGTAGCGCAACCAGCGAGCCCCAGGTGCCCGGAGCTTTAGGTAAAGTGCCCGAACCGAAGCCGAACGCCAGGAAATGCCAGGGATTACGCCAGACCGAGGGCGGAACGAATTCCGCCGGGACCTGGTTGGGATGATCTGTCACGGTGTCTCCCGAAAATGTTGATAGCCCCGGATTTGCGGGGTGATGTCGTGTCCATCGCTGTCGAGCAGCGCAACACCTTGCCCGGCCACCACGCGACCGATCACATGGATCGGCCAGCCCTCGGCCTGCAACGCCATCAGTCGGACAGATGGCAAGGTGAATAGCAACACGTAATCGTCACCACCGCTCAACGCGGCGTGCGCGGCATTCGCTCGGCCCAGGAACGCTACCAAAGCCTTGGACAATGGCAGGCGGTCACGTTCAACGTGTAACGCCACACCTGACGCCAGGGCGATATGCCCGCAATCGGCCAGCAGGCCATCAGAGATATCCATCGCCGCGCCAGCCTTGCCCCGCAGCGCCAGGCCGAGGTCGATTTGCGGGCGTGGCGACCAATAATGCGCCAGCAGCGGCTCGGCGATATCAGGTTCGGCGGTGCGCTGCCCCAGCACGAGCGGCAATGCGCCAGCGCCATTGCCCAACTCGCCACCGACACATAGCCAATCACCAGGCTGCGCGCCGCCGCGAGTCAGGGCCTGGCCGCACGGCACGCGACCGAACACCGTCAGGGTCATGCTCAACGGCCCACGCGTAGTGTCACCGCCCACCAGCGCGACATCACACGCCTGGGCCATCTGGTTCAAACCACGGGCATAGGCTTGCAACCAATCGGCGGTCACCGTCGGCAAGGTCAGGGCCAGGGTAAATGCAAAAGGAGTAGCGCCCATGGCGGCCAGGTCACTGACCGCCACGGCCAGCGAGCGCTGGCCGAGCAGGAACGGGTCGCAAGGGTCTGGAAAATGCACACCGGCCACAAGGGTATCGGTGGACACCGCCAACTGCTCCCCGGGTGGAACGGCCAGCAAGGCGCAGTCGTCGCCGATCCCGAGCGCAACGCCCTCGCCGCCCTGCGCGCAAGACGCAGCGGCGAAGTAATGACGGATCAGCTCAAATTCGCCCATAGTCGCTGCAAACGCCGGTCAGCGCTTGAACGCCTTCACTTCAGCTTCACGCAGACGCGGGGCCAGCTTGTCGAGTACACCGTTGACGAACTTGTGCCCATCGGTGGACCCGAAGACTTTCGCCAGCTCGATCCCTTCGTTGATCACTACGCGGTAAGGAACGTCGACGCGCTGCATCAGCTCCCAGGTGGACAAGCGCAACACGGCCAGTTCAACCGGGTCCAGCTCTTCGATGGTCAGGTCCAGGCAAGGGGCCAGGGCAATGTCGATTTCGGTCTTGTGGGCCGGGACGCCATGCAGGATCTCGCGGAAGTACGCGCCGTCAACGTCACTGAAATCGTTGTCGACCCGAAACTGCGCTTCAATCTCGTTCAGCGATTGCTTGGCCATGTGCCATTGATACAGCGCCTGGGTCGCGAGCTGACGGGCTTCGCGACGCTTGACGCTCTTCGAAGGCTTGCCGGCATCGGCTGGCTTGGGATCGCGCGGGTTGAAACGATCGCTTTCGTCGCTAATCACTTGGCCTCCAACTGCGCCAGCAGGCTGACCATTTCCAGGGCGGACAGGGCAGCTTCGGCGCCTTTGTTACCGGCCTTGGTGCCGGAACGTTCAATGGCTTGCTCGATGGAATCAACGGTCAGCACGCCGAAGGCGACCGGCACGCCGAATTCCATGGACACCTGGGCCAGGCCCTTGGTGCATTCGCCGGCCACGTATTCGAAGTGCGGAGTACCGCCACGAATGACCGCGCCCAGGGCGATGATCGCCGCATATTCGCCCTTTTGAGCGACTTTCTGCGCAACCAGGGGGATTTCGAAGGCGCCAGGCGCACGGATGATGGTGATGTCGCTTTCGCTCACGCCATGGCGAACCAGGGCATCGACCGCACCGCCAACCAGGCTCTCAACCACGAAGCTGTTGAAACGGCCCACTACCAGAGCGTAGCGGCCTTGAGGGGCGATGAAGGTACCTTCGATGGTCTTCAGGGTCATTCGTCAGATCTCTTAAAGAGCCAGAGCGCGTTCGAATACGCGCTCCTTAGTGATATTAGCCGCGAATACTGAGCCGGAAATCCCGGGCCATTATTCGGAGGGCACGTATTCTACAACTTCCAGGTCGAAACCGGATATCGCATTAAATTTCATCGGTGCGCTCATCAGGCGCATTTTTCGTACGCCCAGGTCCCGCAGGATCTGCGAACCGGCGCCGACGATGCTGTAGGTGGTCGGTTTTTTCACGATGGTGTTATCGCCGGTTTCACGGATGTGCGCCAGCAACACGTCGCCATCGAGCGGGTGTCCGAGCAGCAGGACCACGCCGCTGCCGGCCTCGGCCACCGCGGCCATGGCGGCCCGCAGGCTCCAGCGGCCGGGCTGCTTGACCATCAGCAGGTCGCGCAGCGGGTCCATGTTATGCACGCGCACCAGGGTCGGTTCTTCGGCGCACACGGTGCCCAGGGTCAGCGCCATGTGCACGTCACCTTCCACCGAGTCGCGGTAGGTCACCAGGTTGAACTGGCCCAGTTCGCTGTCCAGCGGCTGCTCGGCAATCCGCTGAACGGTACGTTCGTGGATCATCCGGTAGTGGATCAGGTCGGCGATGGTGCCGATCTTGATGTTGTGTTCGGCGGCAAAGGCCTCCAGTTCCGCGCGACGGGACATGGTGCCGTCGTCGTTCATGACTTCGCAGATCACGCCGCTGGCTTCGAAACCGGCCATGCGCGCCAGGTCGCACGCCGCTTCGGTGTGGCCGGCACGGGCCAGGGTGCCGCCGGCCTGGGCCATCAGCGGGAAGATGTGGCCGGGGCTGACAATGTCTTCGGCCTTGGCGTCTTTCGCGGCGGCAGCCTGCACAGTGCGAGCACGGTCAGCGGCGGAGATCCCGGTGGTCACGCCCTCGGCGGCCTCGATGGACACGGTGAACTTGGTGCCGAAGCCGGAACCGTTGCGCGGCGCCATCAATGGCAGCTTCAAGAGCTCGCAGCGCTCGCGGGTCATGGGCATGCAGATCAGGCCACGGGCGTGCTTGGCCATGAAGTTGATGTGTTCGGCCTTGCAGCACTCGGCGGCCATGATCAGGTCGCCTTCGTTCTCGCGGTCTTCGTCATCCATGAGGATGACCATCTTGCCTTGGCGGATGTCTTCAACCAGTTCTTCGATGCTATTGAGCGCCACGCGGCACCCCCTTGGGTCAGGATTTGAGGTAGCCGTTGGCGGCCAGAAAGCTTTCAGTGATGTTACCGGTTGCAGGCTCTGCGGCCTTGTCGCCCAACAGCAGGCGCTCCAGGTAACGGGCCAGCAGGTCAACCTCCAGGTTGACCCGGCGACCGGGCCGATACGAGGCCATGATGGTTTCGCTTAAGGTGTGCGGAATGATGGTCAGCAGGAACTCGGCGCCATCCACCGCATTGACCGTCAGGCTGGTGCCATCGACGGTGATCGAGCCTTTATGGGCGATGTACTTGGCCAGCTCTTTCGGGGCGCGGATGCGAAACTCCACGGCCCGGGCGTTATCGCTGCGCGAAACCACTTCACCCACGCCGTCGACATGGCCACTGACCAGATGTCCGCCCAGGCGGGTGGTAGGGGTCAGGGCTTTTTCCAGGTTGACCGGGCTGCCGCTCTTGAGATCGTTCATGGCGGTGCAGTCGAGGGTTTCGCGGCTGACGTCCGCCAGGAAACCATTGCCCGGCAGTTCGACGGCGGTCAGGCACACGCCGTTTACCGCGATGCTGTCGCCCAGTTTGACGTCGCTCAGGTCGAGCTTGCCGGTTTCGACATGAACCCGCACGTCGCCGCCCTTGGGGGTCAGTGCACGGATGCTGCCGATGGATTCGATGATGCCGGTAAACATGGAGTCCTCCTCGAGAACGGGCCGCCGCTTGAGCGAAAGCCGGGAATTATACGCGGGCCTGCGAAACGGGAACGGCGATGACTCGCCAGTCATCGCCCACGGCACGGATTTCGGTGATTTTCAGCTCCGGGGCATCTTTCATCTGCGCCAGCGGCCAATCCAGTAACGGTCGTGCCGAAGAGCCGAGGAACTTGCCGGCGATGAAAATCTGGAACTCATCCACCAATCCTTGCCGGGCAAAAGCCCCCGCCAGGCGTGGGCCGGCTTCCACCAGCACTTCATTGACGCCGCGGCCCGCCAGCTCCATCAGCAGGCGACGCAGATCGACCTGGCCATCGTCGCCCGCCACGATCATGCATTCTGGGCCATTGGCGTATTGTTCTTCCACCGCCATGCAGGTAGCGACCAGCGCCGGGCCGGCCTTGAAGAAAGGTGCGTCCAGCGGCACGCGCAGACGACCGTCCACCAGTACCCGCAACGGCGGACGACTCATGATCAGCGCGGTCTGCTGCGCATCCAGGCCCAGTTCATCGGCGCGCACGGTCAGCCGGGCGTTGTCGGCCAGCACCGTATCGGCGCCGGTCAGCACCACACTGGCCTGGGCGCGCAGGCGTTGCACCGCCGAACGTGCAGCGGTACCTGTGATCCACTGGCTTTCGCCGCTTTCCATGGCGGTGCGGCCATCGAGGCTCATGGCGAGCTTGACCCGCACGAACGGCAAGCCGTGTTCCATGCGCTTGAGAAAACCTTCATTGAGCTTGCGGGCTTCGCCTTCCAGCACGCCGCTTTCGGTGGCGATACCGGCCTGGGCCAGCCGCTGCAGGCCGCGCCCGGCGACTTCCGGGTTCGGGTCCTGCATCGCCGCCACCACCCGCGCCACGCCGGCATTGACCAACGCATCGGCACAGGGCGGCGTATGCCCGTGATGGCTGCAGGGTTCGAGGGTCACGTAAGCCGTGGCGCCCCGAGCCTGTTCACCGGCGGCGCGCAGGGCATGGACTTCGGCATGGGGTTCGCCGGTGCGAATGTGCCAGCCTTCGCCGACAACCTGACCGTCACGCACGATCACGCAACCTACCCGGGGATTGGGATGCGTGGTGTAGTGACCGCGCCGCGCCAATTCCAGGGCACGGGCCATGTGTTGGGCGTCGAGGACCGCCTGCTGCGCCGGGCTGGTCATTCTTTCACCGGTTCGCGGGCCAGGCGGTCGATTTCTTCGCGAAATTCGTTCAAGTCCTGGAAACGGCGATAGACCGAGGCGAAACGGATGTAGGCGACTTCATCGAGCTTCTGCAGCTCGGCCATCACCAGTTCACCGACCACCAGGGATTTGACCTCGCGTTCGCCAGTGGCCCGCAGCTTGTGCTTGATGTGCACCAGCGCCGCTTCCAGGCGCTCGACGCTCACCGGGCGTTTTTCCAGGGCGCGCTGCATGCCAGCGCGCAGTTTGTCTTCGTCGAACGGCTGACGGCTGCCGTCGGTCTTGATCAGGCGCGGCAACACCAGTTCAGCGGTCTCGAACGTCGTGAAACGCTCGCCGCAGGCCAGGCATTCGCGCCGGCGGCGGACCTGTTCGCCCTCGGCGACCAGTCGCGAGTCGATGACCTTGGTGTCGTTGGCACCGCAGAAGGGACAGTGCATGGTGGCAGGCAACAAAAAAAGGGAGGGCCATGGTAGCGCATCCCACTGGCAAGACAAGCCATAGGGTTTACGGTATACAGACGGGGTTACCGTCAGCCCCCTGGAATTTACCTTGCTGGAGCCACACATGCCGCTACGATCGCTCGTTTTGCTCAGTCTATTCAGCCTGCTGATGGCGTGCAGCAGCGACGCCCCCAAACCCGATGCCCCCGCCCCGGCCAAGACCCCTGCGCCGAAACAGGCCCAGGAAAAAGCCCGCCAGGCCGCTGAACTGGGGCCGCTACCGGCGCACCAGCGGGAGTTGAGCGGCACCCTGCAAGGGATACCGGCCGGGGCCGAGGTCGAACTGGCGCTGCTGGTGATCGATGACAAGGATCGTCCGCAACAATTGCTCGCCAGCTCCAGCCTGATCGGCAACAACCAGGCCCTGCCCTTTCGCCTGCGCTTCAACCCCGAAGCCTTCCCGGTTGGCGCCCGCGTGGAACTGCGCGGCCGCGCCAGCCAGTCGGGCCAGTTGATCCTGCATCTGCCGGAGCAACGCATCAGCCAGCCGACCACCCAGGCGCTGGGCGCGCTGCAATTTGTCAAAGCGCCATGAATTCACCGCAAGACCTGCAGCACGCGTTGGGCCAGTTGCTTGGAGACGCGCGCCTAGTGGCTTGCCCGCTGCCTGAGACTGAGCTGAAATTGTGGCTGATCGACGGCGATAACATGGACCGCGCGTTCAGCCCGGAAGAAACCCGGCGCATTCTCCACGAACCACCTTACTGGAGCTTCTGCTGGGCCAGCGGCCTGGCCATGGCACGCTATCTGGTCGAACAGCCGCATTGGGTCGCAGGCAAGCGAGTGCTGGACTTCGGCGCCGGTTCCGGCGTGGCGGGTATTGCCGCGCTCAAGGCCGGGGCGCTGGAGGTGGTGGCCTGTGATCTGGATCCTCTGGCGCTTGCTGCGTGCCAGGCCAATGCCCTGCTCAATGACGTAACGCTTGGGTACTCGGAGGATTTTTTCGCCGAGGACGATCGCTTCGACCTGATCCTGGTCGCAGATGTGCTTTACGACCGCGCCAACCTGCCGTTGCTCGACCAGTTCCTCAGTCGCGGCCGCGAGGCCCTGGTGGCCGACTCCCGGGTGCGGGATTTCCAGCATCCGCTGTACCGGCGCATCGAAATGCTCGAAGCCATGACCTTGCCGGATCTGGCCGAGCCCGAGGAGTTTCGGCATGTGAGCCTGTACCACGCGCGGCGTTAGCCTCAAGAGCATCGCGAGCCTGCTCGCGATAAGGCACCGCAACCCCCCGCTTTCAGCCGCCCCCCACCAAGCCGTATAGTTGCCCCATTCAAGCGTTCTACGAGATTCCCCATGACCCAGGACACCCCGTACATCTTCGACGCCACCACTGCCGACTTCGACCAGTCGGTGATCGCCAACTCCTTTCACAAACCGGTGCTGGTGGATTTCTGGGCCGAGTGGTGCGCGCCGTGCAAGGCGTTGATGCCGATGCTGCAGGGCATTGCCGAGAGCTATCAGGGCGAACTGCTGCTGGCCAAGGTCAACTGCGACATCGAGCAGGACATCGTCGCCCGCTTCGGCATTCGCAGCTTGCCTACCGTGGTGCTGTTCAAGGACGGCCAGCCCGTCGACGGTTTCGCCGGGGCCCAGCCGGAGTCCGCCGTGCGGGCGATGCTCGAACCTCATGTACAGATGCCGCCTCCGGCCGCCGCCGACCCGTTTGAACAGGCCCAGGCGCTGTTCGACGAGGGTCGTTTCGCTGATGCCGAGGCCGTGCTCACTGCACTGCTGGGGGAAGACAATACCAACGCCAAGGCCCTGATCCTGTATGCCCGCTGCCTGACCGAGCGTGGTGAGCTGACTGAGGCACAAACTGTGCTCGACGCGGTGAAAAGCGACGAGCACAAGGCCGCGCTGGCCGGGGCCAAGGCGCAGATCCAGTTCCTCGGCCTGGCCAAGGATCTGCCGGACGCCGCCGATCTCAAGGCCCGCCTGGCGAAAGATCCGCAGGACGACGAAGCGGTGTATCAACTGGCAATCCAGCAATTGGCCCGCCAACAGTACGAGCCGGCCCTCGACGCGCTGCTCAAGCTGTTCATCCGCAACCGCAGCTACAGCGAAGGCCTGCCCCACAAGACGTTGCTGCAAGTCTTCGAATTGCTGGGCAACGACCATCCGCTGGTGACGACCTATCGCCGCAAGCTGTTTGCAGCGCTGTACTAGAGGAGCCGTTGCAAGCTGCAAGCTTCGAGCTGCAAGCGGCGATTCGTTTCAGCTTGGGGCTTGCGGCTCAATCCGCGTGCCAACTGTAGAGCGGTGTATCGCCGCCGCTGATGACTTTCACGTCCGGGCTATGGCGCAAGCGCACTAACAGGCGTTTGCCGGCCGGGGCGCTGCCGGTCAGGCCTTCGAGCTGTTCCAGCAGGTCCGGACCGCTCAGTTGCCCGGCCTTGCGCAGCAATTCCCTGGCGATCTGCCACAAGGCATCGTCCTGGTTGGCCGGCCTGGCCGCAGCCGTCGCCGTGTTATCGGGCCTGACCGTTTGCAACTGCGCGCCGAGCTGCGCCCAGTCGCCCTCATCCATGTCGATCGACAAGTCCACCGGCCAATCACCGACGGTTCCGCGTATCCGCAACATTACCGTGCTCCTGAAAATTTCATGTGCCCATGCTCCCATGGGCCTTGCGCGACGCCAAGCAGCCGGTCAAACTCTGCGCACTTTCGTTATAAGATTACATAACAGAACACACATTTTATCTGGAGACTCGTCATGCGCCGTCTGCTTCTCGCCCTGCCGTTCGCCCTGCTGCCCTTGGCTGTCGCCCATGCGGCGGTCGAGCATGACCACGATCATGATCACGAGCACGGCAGCCTCGGCGCCCATGAACACGGTGTCGGCCGGCTGAATGCCGCCCTGGATGGCCAAACCCTGGAACTGGAGCTGGAAAGCCCGGCGATGAACCTGGTGGGCTTCGAACACGCCGCCACCAGCGATGCCGACAAGGCCAAGGTCGCCGCCGTGCGTGCGCAACTGGACAAGCCGCTGGCGCTGTTCAGCCTGCCCGCCGCCGCCAAATGCACCGTGGCCCAGCAGGAACTGGAGAGTCCGCTGTTTGGCGATGAACCGGACCACGATGACCACGACGAAGATGAGCATGGCGACGAACACCACGGCGAACACAGTGAAATCCATGCCCACTACCAGTTCACCTGCGCCACCCCGGGCGAGTTGAAAAACCTGGACCTGGCGACCCTGTTCAAAACCTTCCCGGCCACCCAGAAAATTCAGGTACAACTGATCAGCCCGAGCGGCCAGCAAGGCGTGGAAGTGACGGCCAAGGCACCCACCCTGAAATTCTGATTGACCGCAAAACCAATGTGGGAGCGAGCCTGGTGGGAGCAAAGCTTGCTCGCGATGGCGGTTCGATTGTCGACACCCAAGTTGAATGTGACGGCCTCATCGCGAGCAAGCTTTGCTCCCACCGGTATTCCCACAGGTATTCATCTTTTGAACCCGCAAACATGACTCAAGCACTCATCGAACTGTCCGACCTGGGCTTCAGTTGGCCCGGACATCCACCCTTGCTGGATATCCCGGCGTTTCGCCTGGAGGCGGGAGAGACGCTGTTTCTCAAAGGCCCCAGCGGCAGCGGCAAGACCACGCTGCTGGGGCTGCTGGGCGGTGTGCAGACACCGGACCGGGGCAGCATTCGCCTGCTCGGCCAGGAACTCACCGAACTGGGCGCCGGGGCCCGCGACCGCTTTCGCGTCGACCACACAGGCTACATCTTCCAGCAATTCAACCTGCTGCCGTTTCTCTCGGTGCGCGAGAACGTTGAACTGCCCTGTCACTTCTCGAAACTGCGTGCGCAACGGGCGATCCAGCGTCACGGCAGCGTCGATCAAGCTGCTGCCACGCTGCTGGCGCACTTGGGCCTGACCGACACGAATCTGCTTGGGCGCCGCGCCGACTCGCTGTCCATCGGCCAGCAGCAACGGGTAGCAGCCGCCCGGGCATTGATCGGCCAGCCGGAACTGGTGATCGCCGACGAACCCACCTCGGCACTGGACTACGACGCCCGGGAAAACTTCCTGCGGCTGCTGTTCGCTGAATGCCGCGAGGCTGGATCGAGCCTGCTGTTCGTCAGCCATGACCAGAGCCTGGCGCCGCTGTTCGACCGCAACCTCTCGCTGGCCGATCTCAATCGCGCCGCCACGCCACTCGAGGTCTGAGATGTATTTGTTCCGTCTTGCCATGGCCAGCCTGGCGAACCGCCGTTTCACCGCGATCCTCACCGCATTCGCCATCGCCCTTTCGGTGTGCCTGCTGCTGGCGGTAGAGCGGGTACGCACCGAGGCGCGGGCCAGTTTCGCCAGCACCATCAGTGGCACCGACCTGATCGTCGGTGCCCGCTCGGGTTCGGTGAACCTGCTGCTGTATTCGGTGTTTCGCATCGGCAACGCCACCAACAACATCCGCTGGGACAGCTTCGAGCAGTTCGCCAGCAACCCGAAAGTGAAGTGGGCGATCCCCATGTCCCTGGGCGATTCCCATCGCGGCTACCGGGTGATGGGCACGACCGAGGCCTACTTCGAGCATTACCAATACGGTCGCCGGCAACACCTGGCGCTGGCCGAGGGCCGCGCATTCGCCACCGATCCATTCGAAGTGGTGCTCGGCGCCGAAGTGGCCGAGGCGCTGCATTACACGCTGGGCGACAAACTGGTGCTGGCCCACGGCGTGGCGGTGGTCAGCCTGGTCAAGCACGATGACAAGCCCTTCACCGTGGTCGGTATTCTCAAGCGCACCGGCACCCCGGTGGACCGCACGCTGCACATCAGCCTCGGCGGCATGGAAGCGATCCACATCGACTGGAAAAACGGTGTGCCGGCCCAGGGCAAGGGCCGCATCAGCGCCGACCAGGCCCGCAACATGGACCTGACGCCCAAGGCGATCACCGCGTTCATGCTTGGCCTCAACAGCAAGATTTCCACCTTCGCCCTGCAGCGCGAGATCAACGAGTTCCGCGGCGAGCCGTTGCTGGCGATCCTGCCCGGCGTGGCGTTGCAGGAGTTATGGAGCCTGATGGGCACGGCGGAAAAAGCCTTGTTCGTGATTTCGCTGTTCGTGGTGCTGACCGGTCTGATCGGCATGCTCACGGCGATCCTCACCAGCCTCAACGAGCGGCGGCGGGAGATGGCGATCCTGCGCTCGGTGGGCGCGCGGCCGTGGCACATCGCGACCCTGCTGGTGCTCGAAGCCTTCGCCCTGGCGCTGGCCGGGGTCGCCGCCGGGCTGGCCCTGCTGTACATCGGCATCGCCGCCGCGCAGGGTTATGTGCAGTCGGCCTATGGGTTGTATCTGCCATTGGCCTGGCCGAGCGAATATGAATGGACGCTGATGGCTGGCATTCTGGTCGCCGCTCTACTGATGGGCAGCGTGCCGGCCTGGCGCGCCTATCGCCAATCGTTGGCCGATGGCCTGTCGATCCGTTTATGAGGACGTTGAAGATGCCCCGCGCTTTGCTTGCGCTGTTGATGACGGTCGCCCTACCGCTGTGGGCGGCCGAACCGAGGGACTTGTCGTGGCAGGAAATGATCCCGCCGGACGCACCGCCGGAAGTGCCGAACATGACGCCCCTGCACGACCTGTCGCAGATGAGCGATGCCCTGGCCGCCGAAGCGGCCCCGGCGGCCAAGCAGGATCTGCCCAACGCGCCGGTGGTCAAGGAACTCGACGGCCAGCAGATTCGTTTGCCGGGTTACATCGTGCCGCTGGAAGTCAGCGAGGAAGGCCGCACTACGGACTTTTTGCTGGTGCCGTATTTCGGCGCTTGCATCCACGTACCGCCACCGCCGTCGAATCAGATCGTGCATGTGAAAAGTGAAATCGGGGTCAAGCTCGACGAGTTGTACCAGCCGTACTGGGTCGAAGGGCCGATGCAGGTCAAGCCGTCCACCAGTGAACTGGCCGATGCCGGGTATCAGATGGCGGCTGAGAAGATTTATGTGTATGAGCTGCCGGAGTGAATCTGGTGGTGATGTGTTGGCAATGGAATAGCTATCGCGAGCAGGCTCGCTCCCACAGTTGACCGAGTTGCTTCAGAAGGAATCCGGTCCAATGTGGGAGCGAGCCTGCTCGCGATGGGGCCCTCAAGATTTCCTCATCATCATTTTATTGAGCTGAGTCAATTAATAGACCCAGACTCATTGAGCTGAGTCAAAAGACCGCCCTAGAGCGCTGCGTACCATGAGACATCAATTTTAGATGCCCTCTGGAGCTCCCATGCAAAAGTCTCTGCTCAGCGCTTCCCTCGTGGCCCTCGCGCTCGCCTCCCCGCTCGCCCAGGCTCATACCGCTGGCGACATCATCGTTCGCGCCGGCGCCATCACCGTCAACCCGGAAGCCGACAGTTCCAGCGTCAAGGTCGATCGTGGCCCGCTGGCCGGCGCCGACCTGGGCGGCAAGGCAACCATGAGCAGCGACACACAGCTAGGCCTGAACTTCGCCTACATGATCACCAACAACCTGGGCATCGAACTGCTGGCCGCATCGCCGTTCGAGCACGATGTGAAGATCAAAGGCACCGCCCTGGGTGCGGCCAACAACAAGCTCGGTACCCTCAAGCACCTGCCGCCAACCCTGAGCCTGGTCTACTACCCGCTCGACGCCACGTCGGCCTTCCAGCCTTACGTCGGCGCCGGCATCAACTACACCTGGATCTACGATGAACACGTCGGCAGCGAAGCCAGCGCCAACGGCTTCAGCAACTTCCGGGCGAGCAACAGTTGGGGCATGGCGTGGCAAGTGGGCGCCGACTACATGCTGACCGACAACATCATGGTCAACGGCCAGATTCGCTACATCGACATCGACACCACCGCCTATGTGGACAACAACGCCGTGGCCAGCGGAACCCGGGCCAAGGTGAATGTCGATGTGGACCCTTGGATCTACATGGTGGGGTTGGGTTACAAGTTCTAAATCATTCTTGAGAGTAAGAAAAAACCTGTGGGAGCGAGCCTGCTCGCGATTGCGATGGATCAGCCGGCATTGATGCCAGCTGACAAACCGCTATCGCGAGCAGGCTCGCTCCCACAGTTTTTGGTGGCGTAGGATTCAGCGTCCCAGCAGCCGCGCCAGCCCCACGCTCATCGGCGTCTGTTGTGGAAAGCTGAAGCGCTCCAACAGCCGGCGATTGTCAGCCCGGGAATGGCGGATGTCGCCGGAGCGCGCCGGGCCGTAGCTGATCGGCGGCAGATCGCCCACCACCGTGGCCAGGGCCTGGAGCAATTGCTTGAGGGTCGTGGCCTGGTTCCAGCCGACGTTCACCGCGCCCACTTGCACCTCAGGTGTTTCGATAGCCTGCACCAACAGGTCCACCAAGTCTTCGACGTAGACAAAATCCCGGGTCTGCTCGCCGTCGCCGAACACCGTGATCGGCAGGCCTTTCTGTGCCCGTTCGCTGAAGATGCTGATGACCCCGGAATAGGGCGAGGACGGATCCTGGCGCGGGCCGTAGATGTTGAAGAAGCGGAACACCACCGGCTCCAGTGCGTGCTGGCGGCGGTAGAAGTCCAGGTAGAACTCGCTGGCCAGCTTGTCCGAAGCATATGGCGTGAGCGGAGCCTTGGGCGTGTCTTCGTCGATGGACTCACCTTCGCCGTTGTTGCCATAGACCGCTGCGCTGGAGGCGAACAGCACCCGCTTCACCCCGGCCTGGCGCATGGCTTCGCAGACATTGAGGGTGCCGATGAAATTGCTCTGGTGCGTACGCACCGGGTCGTCCACCGAGGCCTGCACCGAAGCCACTGCTGCCAGGTGCGCCACGGCGCTGCAACCGGCCACGGCCCGGGCTACCAGCGCCGCATTGGCCACGTCGCCTTCGATCAGTTCAACCAGAGGGTTGTCCAGCGGCAGGTTACTGCGCTTGCCGGTGGACAGGTCATCGAGGATGCGCACCGAATGGCCCTTGGCAAGCAAGGCGTCGGTCAGGTGCGAACCAATGAAACCAGCGCCGCCGGTGATTAAAACAGGACCTTCAGCCATGACGATAAAACCTATCCAGTAAGCCCGGGAGTGCAGCGCGCCAGGCGCGGGGCTTGATCCCGAACGTGTGCAGAATTTTCTTGCAGGCCAGCACCGCATGCTGCGGTTCTTCCGCGGCGTCCGGCCGTGCGGCGTGTGCCTGGGGGGTAGGCGATTCGATTGCCAGGGGATGCAGGGCCCGGGCTTCGGTGAGGATCGCCTGCCCCAGCGCCAGCGGCGTGGTCGCCTCATGCCCGGCATAGTGGTAGGTGCCCCACAACGGCGCGGCGCAATCGAGTTGCTTGAGCACCGAGATGATCACCCGCGCCGCGTCGTCCACCGGCGTCGGATTGCCCCGACGGTCGTCGGCCAACAGCAGGTCTTCGGGTTGTTCGGCCCGGGCCAGGAAACGTCCCAGGATGCCGTCGGCGCTGTCGTCCAGCAGCCAGCCGAAACGCAACAGCACATGTTGTGGACAGGTGGCGCGCACGCTCTGCTCAATCCGCCACAACGCCTGCCCGCGCAGCCCCAAGGGCACAGGTTCGTCCTTTTCGCTGTAGGCCGTAGCGCGGGATCCATCAAACACGCGATAGCTCGACGGTTGCAGCAAAATGATGTTGTGATGCTGGCACAATTCGGCCAGCCGCTCGACGGCGCGCTCCTGGCTGGCCAGGCGCTGCTCGCTGACGGTCTCAGCCTGGAACCAGTCGAAGTAGTACGCCAGGTTGATCAAGGCGTCCGGTCGAGTGTCGTCCAGCAGCTGCGTCAGGCTCGCGGCATCCCAGCCGTCTTCGGGGGGGCGGGGGGCAAGAAAACCGATGTCTTCTTCCGCACCGAGGCGAATCAGCGCCTGCCCAAGGGCATTTCCGCCGCCCAGTAACATAAGGCGCATTCGCATAAAGTCAGCAGGCCCGGTCTGTTGGCAAAAGAATTGGGTCGACAACGCCCGCAGGCGTTGTCGGAATCGTTGCATTTTGCGGGTTTAGTGCGCAACCGTCATCCGTAAAGTGCAGATCCGGTATTTGTGTAAGGTTCACAGGCTCTATCGCGAGCAGGCTCGCTCCCACAATGGAGCGAGTCTCTTCAGAAAGAATGCCGTCGAATGTGGGAGCGAGCCTGCTCGCGATGAGGCCCTCCCAGGCCAGGCATCGCTCAGAGGTACTTGCATCTTCCCCATCCCACCCGCATAACTGCCCACATGAATCTGCCCTTCCCAGCCGACCACGCCATGGCAGGCTTTCATCCCGCCGTTCGCGCCTGGTTCAGCCAGACATTCCCGGCGGTAACGGCCGCTCAGGCCCGGGCGTGGCCGTTGATCGGGCAGCGCCGTTCGACCCTGGTGGCTGCGCCCACGGGATCGGGCAAGACCCTGACGGCATTTCTTGCCGTACTGGATGACCTGGTACACCGAGGCCTGGAACAAGGCGGTCTGCCGGACCAGACCCTGGTGGTCTACGTCTCGCCGCTCAAGGCACTGAGCAACGACATCCAGATCAACCTGCAAAACCCACTGGCCGGCATTACCGAACAATTGCGGCAGATGGGCCTGCCGCCGTTGCACATCACCACCGCCGTGCGCACCGGAGACACGCCACAAAAAGACCGCACAGCGATGCGCAAGACCGCGCCGCATATTCTGGTGACCACCCCCGAATCGCTTTACGTGCTGCTCGGCTCCGATTCCGGCCGGCAAATGCTCGCCAGCACCCGCACCGTGATTGTCGACGAGATCCACGCCATCGCCGCCAGCAAACGTGGCAGTCACCTGGCCTTGAGCCTGGAGCGTTTGCAAGCGCTGTGCGCCGAACCGCTGATGCGCATCGGTCTGTCCGCCACGCAAAAACCCATCGAAGCGGTGTCGCGTTTTCTCGTTGGCCAGGGGCGCAGCTGTGAAATCGTCGACATCGGCCACGCCCGCCCCCGGGACCTGGACATAGAAGTGCCACCCGTGCCGCTCTCGGCGGTGATGGCCAATGATGTGTGGGAACTGGTCTACA
>NZ_WUUD01000030.1:116182-120282 GCF_009831705.1 Pseudomonas sp. PICF6
CCGCCTCGCCGAACTGGCCCGGGAACACCGCACCACCCTGATTTTCGTCAACACCCGGCGACTGGCCGAACGCCTGAGCCGTCACTTGAGCGAACGCCTGGGCAAGCACGCCGTGGCCGCCCACCACGGCAGCCTGGCCAAGGAGTTTCGCCTCGACGCCGAACAACGGCTCAAGCGCGGCGAGTTGCAGGTGTTGATCGCCACCGCGTCCCTGGAACTGGGCATCGATATCGGCGACGTCGACCTGGTGTGTCAGATCGCCTCGCCGCGGTCGATCTCGGCGTTTTTGCAACGGGTCGGCCGCTCGGGCCATCAGGTTGGCGGCACGCCCAAGGGACGCCTGTTCGCCACCACCCGCGACGACTTGATCGAATGCGTCGCCCTGCTCGATTGCGTGCGCCGTGGCGAGCTGGACATTCTGCACATCCCCAAGGCGCCACTGGATGTGCTGGCCCAGCAGATCGTCGCCGAGGTCAGTTGCCAGGAATGGCCGGAACAGGCGCTGCTGGAAACCTTTCGCCGCGCCGCGCCCTATGCCGAGTTGGACGACGGCCACTATCAGGCGCTGCTGCACATGCTCGCCGAGGGCCTCAATGGTCGTCAGGGCGTGCGCAGTGCGTACCTGCATCGCGACGCCGTCACCCGCACCCTGCGCGGGCGCCGGGGCAGCAAGCTGACCGCCGTGACCAGCGGCGGCACTATCCCGGACAACGCCGACTACAGCGTGCTGCTCGAACCCCAAGGATTGAACATCGGCAGCGTCAACGAAGACTTCGCCGTGGAGAGCATTGCCGGCGACGTGTTCCAACTGGGCAATACCTCTTACCGCATCATTCGCGTGGAGACCGGTCGGGTGCGGGTCGAGGACGCCCAGGGCCAGCCGCCGACCATTCCGTTCTGGCTTGGCGAAGCCCCTGGCCGCAGCGCCGAGTTGTCCCTGGCGGTAGCCCGCCTGCAAGCCCAACTGGACCAACTGCTCGGTGCCACGCCGGGCAACTTGCAACCGGCCCTCGACTGGCTGACCGGCACCTTGCAACTGAACCTGGCCAGTGCCGAACAACTGGTGGACTATCTGGCCCCGGCACGCCTGGCCTTCGGCGCCCTGCCGTCCCAGGACACACTGGTGATGGAGCGGTTTTTCGACGAGTCCGGCGGCACGCAACTGATCATCCATACGCCGTTCGGCAGCCGCATCAACCGCGCCTGGGGCCTGGCCCTGCGCAAGCGTTTCTGCCGCACCTTCAATTTCGAATTGCAGGCCGCCGCCAGCGAAGACGCCATTGTGCTGTCGCTGTCCACCAGCCACAGCTTCGAGCTGGACGAGGTCTGGCGCTATCTCAATAGCCATAGTGCCGAACAGATACTGGTCCAGGCAGTGCTGGATGCGCCGCTGTTCGGCGTGCGCTGGCGCTGGAATGCCAGTGTCGCCCTGGCCTTGCCGCGCTATTCGGGCGGACGCAAAGTCGCTCCGCAGATCCAGCGCATGAAAAGCGAAGACCTGATCGCCAGCGTATTCCCGGACCAGATCGCCTGCCTGGAGAACCTCGCCGGCGAACGGGAAATTCCCAATCACCCACTGGTGGAACAGACCCTCGACGACTGCCTGCACGAAGCCATGGACAGTGAAGGCTGGCTGACGCTGTTGCGGCGCATGGAAGCCGGCGAGGTTCGTCTGATCAGCCGCGATCTGCCGGCGCCCTCGCCCCTGGCGGCGGAAATCCTCAGCGCCCGGCCCTACACCTTTCTCGACGACGCCCCGCTGGAAGAACGCCGCACTCAAGCGGTGATCAACCGGCGCTGGAGCGACCCGCAGTCTACCGACGACCTCGGCGCACTCGACGCCGACGCCATCCAGGCGGTACGGGACGAAGCCTGGCCGGCCCCCACCAACCTCGATGAAATGCACGAAGCACTGATGAGCCTGGCCTGCATCGCCGACAGCGAGGCAGGTGCTCAGCCGTCGTGGCTGGACTGGCTGCAGGCCCTGGCCGAGCGCGGCCGCGCCAGTCATGTACAGATCAGCGCCGAACGAGGTGTGTGGGTGGCGCTGGAACGACTGACGTGTCTGCAAGCCATTTATCCACAGGCTCAATGGCGACCGCCGCTGACGCCGCTGGCGGGTTTCGATGAACCCTGGGACCGCGATGAGGCCATGGTGGAGGTACTGCGCGCGCGGCTCAGCGCCTTTGGTCCACTGCCGCTGGAGGCCATCGCCTATCCGCTGGGGCTAACGCCCCCGCCCATCACCCAGGCCCTGGCGCAACTGGAACAGCAAGGCTACGTGCTGCGTGGCCGATTCACCCCCGGCAGCGGACAGGAAGAATGGTGCGAGCGGCATTTGCTGGCGCGTATCCACCGCTACACCGTCAAGCGCCTGCGCCGGGAAATCGAGCCGGTGATGTTGCAGGATTTCATGCGGTTCCTGTTCGACTGGCAGCATCTGTCGCCGTCCACCCAAGGCCGGGGCAACGCGGTGCTGCCGTCGATCATCAGTCAGTTCGAAGGCTATCCGGCCGCCGCCTCGGCGTGGGACAGCGACCTGTTGCCGGCGCGGATCAAGGACTATTCCCCGAGCTGGCTCGATGAGCTGTGCCGCAGCGGCAAGCTGGTGTGGACGCGCCTGAGCGCTCGTCAGAAGCAATCTTCCAGCGCCTTGCGCAGCACGCCGATTGTGTTGCTGCCGCGCAATCAGGTCGCCCTCTGGAGCAGCCTGACTGAACAGACCCCACCCAGCGAGCTGTCACCCAAGACGCAAAAAGTCCATAAGGCCCTCAGCGAACACGGCGCGCTGTTTTTCGATGAGTTGTTGCACGAGGCGCACTTGCTGCGCAGCGAACTGGAAATCGCGCTACAGGAACTGGTAGGCGCCGGGCTGGTGAATGCCGACAGCTTCGCCGGGTTGCGCGCGTTGATCACCCCTGCCAGTAAGCGCCAGGCGCGCAGCAGTCGGCGCGGGCGCGGGGCATTCGTTGGCGGCATGGACGATGCCGGGCGCTGGGCCTTGTTACGCCGTAGCGCCCCAGTGCCCGAGGAAGGAAACCGGCCAGCGGCGATACCGCCCGACACCCTCGAACACATCGCCATGACCTTGCTGCGCCGTTATGGCGTGGTGTTCTGGCGCCTGTTGGAGCGGGAGGCGGATTGGTTGCCGAGCTGGCGCGAGTTACTGCGCACGTTTCATCGCCTGGAGGCGCGGGGAGAGATTCGTGGCGGACGTTTTGTCAGCGGTCTGGCGGGCGAGCAATTCGCCCTGCCCGAAGCCATTCCATTGCTGCGGGAAGTGCGCCGCCGCCCCAGCGACGGCGCACTGGTCGCGGTGTGCGGTGTCGACCCGCTGAACCTGGCCGGCACCTTGTTGCCGGGAGCGAAAGTACCGGCGCTGGCCAGCAATCGGCTGGTGTATCGCGATGGCCTGCCGGCGGCGGCGCAGATCGCGGGCAAACAGCATGTGTGGCTGGAGCTGGATGCGCAGGGCATGACTGAGGTGAGGAACAAGCTGATCCAGAGAAGTTGAGGGTGTCTGGACGGACCTCATCGCGAGCAGGCTCGCTCCCACATTTGATCTGCGCTGGGGGCCCATTGAGCAACTACTGGAACACAGCGAACAAGACTGCAGGACTTCACCTGCCCTCACCGTCGGTAACTCCATCGAAACTTTCTACCCCGCGCGACAGTCATCAAAAGACACAGGCGGTACGAGGTCATTGGCACGGGAGGGACACATGACGGCGATCCACATTGGCATTTCCGGTTGGCGTTATACGCCTTGGCGGGGGGATTTCTACCCCAAGGGGCTAACCCAGAAACGGGAATTGCAATTCGCCTCGCGAGCGGTCAACAGCATCGAAATCAATGGATCGTTCTACGCCCTGCAACGCCCCGAACGGTATGCCCAGTGGTACGCCGAGACCCCGCCCGGCTTCGTCTTCAGCGTCAAGGCGCCGCGTTTCATCACCCACATCAGACGTCTTCGGGACATTCACAAGCCGTTGGCCAATTTCTTCGCTTCCGGCGTGCTGGAGCTCAAGGAGAAACTCGGCGCGATCCTCTGGCAGTTTCCTCCCAGTTTCAAATTCGATCCCGAGTTGTTCGAAGACTTT
>NZ_WUUD01000030.1:120292-120482 GCF_009831705.1 Pseudomonas sp. PICF6
GGCCGCTGCGTCACGCGGTGGAGATCCGTCATGAAAGCTTTATCGATCCACACTTCATCACCTTGCTCAAACGCTACGACGTGGCACTGGTGATCGCTGACACCGCGGGAAAATGGCCGTATCGCGAAGACGTTACCAGCGACTTCGTGTACTTGCGCCTGCACGGAGCCGAGGAGCTATACGCCAGCGG
>NZ_WUUD01000030.1:120492-120592 GCF_009831705.1 Pseudomonas sp. PICF6
CTCAAGCAACTGCCCCACAACACCGAAGATGCCGCCGCCCTGGCCCGGGAGCACGAACCGCGCCTGAACGGCCACGCCAGCACCCAGGCCGACAAGAAGC
>NZ_WUUD01000030.1:120622-153153 GCF_009831705.1 Pseudomonas sp. PICF6
CTACACCGATGCGGCCTTGAAACGCTGGGGCGAGCGGATCGAGGCCTGGAGCCACGGCACACAACCGCGCGATGCCCATTTGATCGACCCGAAAAAGAAACCCCGCGCCCGCAAGAGCCGGGAGGTGTTCTGCTATTTCGACAATGACATCAAAGTCCGTGCGCCCTATGACGCGCGTCACTTGTTGGAGCACTTCGACCTGGACAAGGACCTGGCCACCACGCCCGGCGAGCGCCCGGCCGAGGGGGTATTGCCATGAGCATCCCGGAGTTCACCGAAACGACCCGCGATCCAACCCAGGAACGGACGCAAGACCTCGACCGGATCAATCGCTTCACCGTCCTGACGGTCAACACCCATAAAGGTTTCACCGCCCTGAACCGGCGCTTCATCCTCCCGGAACTGCGCGAGGCGGTGCGCAGTGTGTCCGCCGACGTGGTGTTCTTGCAGGAAGTCCACGGCACCCACGAGCACCACCCGCAGCGCTATTCCAACTGGCCGAGCATGCCGCAATACGAATTCCTCGCCGATAGCCTCTGGCCACAGTTCGCCTACGGGCGCAACGCGGTGTACCCGGCGGGGGACCATGGCAACGCATTGCTGTCCAAATTCCAGATCATTCGCCACGACAACCTGGACGTGTCTATCAGCGGCCATGAAAGCCGCGGCATGCTCCACAGCGTGCTGCGTCTGCCGGGCGGCGATGAGCGGGAAATCCACGCCATCTGCGTGCACCTGGGGTTGCGCGAGGGGCATCGTGTCGAGCAATTGAAACTGCTTTGCCAACGTTTGAGCGAACTGCCGCCCGAGGCGCCGGTCATCGTCGCCGGGGATTTCAATGACTGGCGCGGCAAAGCCAGCGAGCTGCTTGAACCCAGCGGCCTGCGGGAGGTGTTCGCCGAGCAATGGGGCAAGCCGGCCCGCAGCTTTCCGGCGCGCCTGCCGGTCCTGCGTCTGGACCGCATCTACGTGCGCAACCTCAAGGCCCGTCATCCCAAGGTATTGAACGTACGCCCCTGGTCGCACCTTTCCGACCATGCACCGCTTTCGGTGGAGATCGAATTATGAGCGCGACTATGAACAAGGCGACGGTGGAACAGGTAGAGGTTCCGCCGACCGAGCGCAATCCGGCGCTGGTGGACATCGAGTACGGTTGGCACGGCAATAACCGGGTCACGCTTTTGGAGAACGGCGAGGAATATTTTCCCAGGGTCTTTGAGGCCATACGCCGGGCCGAAAAGGAAATCCTCCTTGAGACCTTCATTCTGTTCGAGGACAAAGTCGGTATCGAACTACGGGACCTGTTGGTCGACGCGGCCGGACGTGGCGTGCGCATCACCGTCAGCCTGGACGGTTTTGGCTGCGGCGAGCTGACCCCGGAATTTCTGGCGACATTGAGCGACGCCGGGGTGCGTTTGCAGATATTCGATCCCGCACCCCGGCACCTGGGCATCCGCACCAACTGGTTCCGGCGCCTGCACCGCAAGATCGTCGTGGTGGACGGTGTGATCGCGTTTATCGGCGGGATCAATTTTTCCGCAGACCATCTGGGCGACTTCGGTCCCGAGGCCAAGCAGGATTATTCCGTGGAGGTCAAAGGACCGGCGGTGGTGGATATCCATCACTTCGCGCTGTTGCAGAGCGGTCGGCCCAGCCGGGCCAAATATTGGTGGCAACGCCGCCGCAGCCGCCGCAACGAGTTGGCCTTCAACGATCATGATGGTCAGGTGCGGCTGGTCTATCGCGACAACCATGAGCATCAGACCGACATCGAAGAGGTGTACCTGCAAGTATTGCGCAGCGCCCAGCGACGCGTGGTCATTGCCAATGCCTATTTCTTCCCCGGTTTCCGGCTGCTGCGCGAGATCCGCAATGCCGCGCGGCGTGGCGTGGAAGTACGACTGATCCTGCAGGGCCAGCCGGACATGATGATCGCCAAGCTCGCAGCGCGGATGCTGTACAACTATCTGCTCAAGGCCGGCGTGGTGATCTACGAGTATTGCGAACGGCCGTTGCACGGCAAAGTCGCCTTGGTGGATGAGGACTGGAGCACGGTGGGCTCAAGTAACCTCGACCCCCTGAGCCTGTCCCTGAACCTGGAAGCCAATGTGCTGATCCGCGACCGGGCCTTCAACCGTGAATTGTTCGAGCGCCTCGATGATCTGAGCCGCAACCATTGCACCGTCATGCCGGCCAACCCTGCCCCTCGGGGCCTGCTGTGGCGCATGACCATCGGCTTCATGGTGTTTCACTTCCTGCGCCACTTTCCGGCCTGGGCCGGCTGGCTGCCAGCCCATAAGCCGCGCCTGAAACCTTTTTCGCCGCCCACGGCGGTTCGGAGCGAACCCCATGAACCACTCTGACGCGCACACGGCGCCAAGTGATGCCCACGCATCTGATGCCCACGCGGCCGAACACAGCAAACCCAAATCACGCTGGAGCCGCTGGAAACGCCCACTGACCCTGGCCTTCTTCCTGCTGCTGATCGTGTTGTTCACTGCCCTGGCCCGGCGCATTGACTGGGCCGAAGTGTTCGCGACCCTGGCGGACTTCAAACTGCGCACGTTGCTCATTGCCGCTGCGCTCACCGTTACCAGTTTCATCACTTACGCTTGCTACGACCTGATCGGCCGCACCTACATACGGCAGAAACTGGGCTGGCGGCAGATATTGCCGGTGGGGGTGATCAGCTACGCCTTCAATCTGAACCTCAGTGCCTGGGTCGGCGGCATCGCCATGCGCTACCGGCTGTATTCACGGCTGGGGGTCAGCAACGGGAACATCGCCAAGATCCTCGGCCTGAGCCTGGCCACGAACTGGTTTGGCTACATGACGTTGGCCGGGGTGGTGTTCAGCAGTGGCCTGGTAACGATGCCGCCGGGGTGGAAACTGAGCAGCACTGCGCTGCAAGGCGTGGGCGTGCTGCTGCTGTGCATCAGTGCCGGTTACCTGGTGGCCTGTCGGTTTTCCAAACGTCGGGCCTGGACCATCCGCGGCATGGAAATCAACCTGCCGTCGCTGCGCATGGCGGGGCTGCAACTGGCGCTGGGGGCGTTGAACTGGTCGCTGATGGCGGCGGTGATCTTCACCCTGCTGCCGGGCAAGCTGGATTATCCGGTGGTGCTCGGGGTGCTGATGATCAGCAGCATTGCCGGGGTCATCACGCACATTCCGGCGGGATTGGGGGTGTTGGAGGCGGTGTTCATTGCCCTGCTGCAGCACGAGGTTTCTCGTGGCAGCCTGCTGGCTGGGCTGATTGCCTATCGAGCGATCTACTTCATCTTGCCGTTGTTGATCACGGTGGTGATGTATCTGGTGATCGAGGCGAAGGCCAAGGCATTGCGGGTCAAGCCGGGGCCTAAGTGACAGGGTTCTGAGTATGGGTTGTCTGAGCGGGCCTCATCGCGAGCAGGCTCGCTCCCACAATTGATCTGCGGCGAACATAGGATTCCTGTCCACCAAAGATCTCCTGTGGGAGCGAGCCTGCTCGCGATAAGGCCCGCATGAACACAGCGCAATCACCGCGCCTGAATAATGCTCAACCGCTCACCCACTACCATCTCGGTGATCCAGTCCACCAGGATTGAGGTGTAGGCCTGTTGGGACACTGGGTCGCTCAAGGCATGGTCGGCGCCGTCGATGATCCGGTGCGTCAGCGAATGGGTCTGCTGGCACGCCGCTCGGTAGCTCATGATCGTCGCGTGGGGCACATGGTCGTCGGTCTCCGACTCCACCAGCAACACATCACCGGTGAACTGCGAGCACGCATGCAAGGCGCGATTGGTGTCGGCGTGCACCAGGGTACTGCGATAATCCAGCAGGTCAGTCTTGTCCAGGTCACGCTTGGGCGTGTGCCATTGCTCGTCGCGATACAGCGCCGGCACTCGCAAAGCCAGCCAGCGCACTGGCCGCAGCAACGTCAGGATCGCCGCCAGGTAACCGCCGTAGCTGGTGCCCACCACGGCGATCGCCGAGGTGTCCAAGGCTGGATGGGCGAGCAGCCGGTCATAGGCGGTGAGCAAATCCCGCAAGTTGTCTTCCCGGGTTACCCGGGATAACGGAATGCCCGCCCCGCCGGTATGCCCGCGCAAGTCAAAGGTCAGACAGACGCAACCCAGGCCGGCAATGCCTTTGGCGCGCTCCAGGTCACGCTCCTGGCTACCGCCCCAACCGTGGACGAACAACACCCCTGGAACCTTCGATTTAGGGCTCAGAAAGGTGCCGTTCATGTATTCGTCGTCGATCTCGATCTGAATGGTTTCGCTTCTAGCCGTCATAGGAATGAACCGTTACGTATTTAAGAAGAAAGTCACCATTGTGCGCCGGGCCGCGATAGACCTCCCTGGCCCCAGGGGGCAGCGGCTGCTCAGTGTAGGTCTCCACCGAGGACACACGGACCGCGCTGGACGTAGGATCCTCAATGAACGCCTGCAACGCCGCGAGCTCAGCACTGCTGGCGCCGCCCATGCGCCATGACTGTTCCAGCACACCACCGCGAGGCTGACCACTGACGTCAATGCCCTGGGCGATGTCGTAATTGCGCCGCGAGGCAAAGAGCGTTGGAAAAGCCTGATTGGCGGCATCGTCAAACACCTGCGCCAACCGCACCGCCTCACGTACATCGTCGGGCAGCTCAAGCTTGAGCAATTCAATATAACCGCCCTGCACCGCCAACAGGTCCGAGCCGCCGTAAACCTCCAGCCCTTCACTGTCCCGCGTCAGATGTTGCACACCGCAATAGCTCAAGACCTTGCCGTTGATGAAGCTCTGGCCGACGCTTTGGGTCTTGACCTGTTCGAGGTTCTGCTCAAGCACCACACCGTCGCGAAACAGCGCTTGAGCCTCGGGGCCGGCGGCGATTTCATCGAATTGCGCCAGACTCTTGATCACCCGCTGATCGCGTCCGGCACAGGCATGGATAGGCTTGAAGCGGATCGCTCCGGTGTACAGCAGGTGCTCGGCCGCCTGGCGCGCGTCCTGGAGCGCAAATACCGTCACGCCATCGAGCACCGCCCCCCGGGTCAACTTGGCAAACAGCGGTGACCAGCCCAAGGGCGCGACCGCGTGCCTGCTCAGCAGACCGTGGGTGATTGCCTTGGTGCAGATAAAATCATGCTCGACGTAACCGCCCCATAGATCCTCCGGCCCTTTGACGCCCAAGCGCAGGGCGGCTTCGGCACCTATGACGGTTTGCGTGGGCAGCAAGTACAGATCATGGCTAGCATGATGCTGTTGGTCATAACTGCCGCCGTATTCAAGGCCGAGAATCTGCGCCAGCCAACGGGCCAGCGCCCGATTGGTTTCGACCTCATGAAGCGGCGCGTGGGGGTTGATCGAATGGTCCACTACCAGTTTGTTACGATTGACCGTCGTCATGCGGTGCCCTTTTAACTGCGCTCGATGGCTTTAGATAAAGGGGTGCAGAGATCAGGCCAACGGTGTTGCGAGCCAGGACGAGCAACGAAACGGGCGTCTGAGGGAGGATTGATAGCACCGGGCCTGTTTCATTCTGCACGACACCCTGAGGACATCCGGCAAATTGCACGACGACTGCGACGGTGGCGAAGAGATCGATGACTACTTTGGCGCATTCATCGGGCTGACCCCAAACCTCGCCCGATAATCACTGGGCGCCAACCCAGTAATTTTCTTGAACGTCGTGCGAAAAGCCCCCGGGTCCTGATAACCCACCGTCCAGGCAATGTGGTCGATGGTGCCATTGGTGAACTCCAGCATTTCCCGGGCCTTGCCGACGCGCAAGTGCTGACAGTATTCGGTGGGCTTGAGCCCGGTGGCGGCGCGAAACCTGCGCAGGAAGGTGCGTTCCTCCAGCCCGGCCTGTTCGGCCATGGCGCCGAGGGAAACGTCCACTGCGCCGCTGCCTTGCAACCAGTGCTGGACCTTGAGAATGGCCGCGTCACCGTGTCCGAGGATGGGCGCAAAGTTACTGCCACATTGGCTGGCGCTGTCGCTGTGTTCGATCACCAGAAACTGCGCCGTGCGCGTGGCGATGCTGGGGCCGAGCAGGCGGTCCACCAGTCGTAGCCCCAGCTCTGACCAGGCCATCAGCCCGGCCGTGGTAATCAGGTCGCCATCGTCGACGATGGGTTTATCAGCGTCGAGCTTGATCTTCGGATAACGCGCGGCAAAGGTCTTGGCCGAGGTCCAGTGGGTCGTGGCGCTGCGCCCATCGAGCAGGCCACTTTCGGCCAACAGAATCGAACCGACACACACACCACCCAGCACCGTGCCGTCGGCATGCCGCGCTCGCAACCAGGTCATCAGCGCCTGCGACACCAGCCCCTCACTGAAACCGGCGATGGACGGTGGAATCAGCAGCGCAACCAGTCTGCCCTGAGGACCGGCGAAACTCTCGAACACCCGGGTCGGCACTTCTCCCTCCTGCGCTCGCCAATGACTGACCCGCAGGCGCGGCAACTGAGAACTGGCTTGCTCGTCGGCAATCCGCTGCGCCACGGCGAACAGATCGGTCAAGCCATGCACCGCCGCCAGTTGCGCGCCGGGGTAGATGAGCACCCCGAGCTCAGCGACTGCCCTTTGCTGCGTCATTGTCAGTTTTCCCTCGCTTATTGTCGTTACGGCCCATTCTGAAACCGGTGGCATGAGCCAATACTGGCTTCAGACCCCACTGATCGAGGAAGCCTTATGTCCAAGCAAGCGCTCATCGTAGTCGATATCCAGAACGACTACTTCCCCCAGGGAAAATGGCCATTGGTCGGTGCCGAAGCGGCCGCCGATAACGCCGCCAGACTGATCGAAGCCTTTCGCCAGGCCGCGGATCAGGTGGTGCACATCCGTCACGAATTCACCTCCGATTCCGCACCGTTCTTCACCCCAGGCTCTGAAGGTGCGCAACTGCATCCCAAAGTGCTCAACCGCACCGACGAACCGGTGGTGCTCAAGCACTTCGTCAACTCGTTTCGCGAAACCCAATTGCAAGCCATCCTTGACCGCCACGACATTAAGCACCTGGTGATCGTCGGCAGCATGAGCCACATGTGCATCGACGGGGTCGCCCGAGCGGCGGCGGACATGGGCTATGAGGTCACGGTGATTCACGATGCTTGTGCCAGCCGCGATCTGGAATTCAATGGGCTCGTCGTCCCGGCCGCTCAAGTACATGCGGCCTTCATGTCGGCCCTGGGTTTTGCCTATGCGGATGTGGTGAGCACTGAACAGTTTTTGGCTGCCCGCCACTGAGTGATGCCCCAAGCGGCAAATTCAAGGCTAAAAAAGAAACCGCGCCTCGTAAACCGAAGCGCGGTTTTGTTTTTAGCTTGAAGCTCGCTGCCTGGAGCTTCCAGCGGCTTTAGAACGGAATATCGTCATCAAAGCTGTCGAAATCCGGAGCCGGTTGCGGCGCGGCCTGTTGCGGAGCCGCTGGACGTTCACGCTGTGGCTGAGGCGCCGACTGCGGGCGAGGTGCTTGCTGACGCGGAGCAGCCTGCTGGTAGTTGTTGCCACCTTGCTGCTGGTCACCCTGTGGACGACCGCCCAGCAGTTGCATGGTGCCTTGCATGTCGACCACGATTTCGGTGGTGTAGCGCTTGATGCCGTCTTTTTCCCACTCGCGGGTCTGCAGCTTGCCTTCGATGTACACCTGCGAACCCTTGCGCAGGTATTCGCCGGCGATTTCGGCCACCTTGCCGAACATCGACACGCGGTGCCATTCGGTCTTCTCGACCTTCTGGCCGGTCTGCTTGTCGGTCCACTGTTCGCTGGTCGCCAGACTCAGGTTGGTCACAGCGTTGCCATTGGGCAGGTAGCGAACTTCGGGATCCTGGCCGCAAGTACCGACCAATATGACTTTGTTAACCCCACGGGCCATAACGTTCTCCTAGGCTTCGCACGTGGTCGGGGCCGGGTTGTTCACCAGGCGCTCGAGCGTCGCGCGATCCAATAATTCGGTGTCCAGTTTGATATAAACGGCCGCTTCGTCGGCGACCACCACTGCATCGGTTACTCCAACGACGGCCTTAAGGCGCTCGGTCAGGCCTGCTTCGCGGATGGCTTCGGGCGACAACGGCAAGCGCAGGCTCGTCACATACGGAGGTTCGCGCATGGTAACAGCAAAGACCAGCCAAAGTGCAGCCAGCGCGGCGCATCCCAGGAACACAACCGACAAACCGCCATGCTGGAACAACCAGCCGCCGAGGATCCCGCCCAACGCCGAACCGAGGAACTGGCTGGTGGAGTAAACCCCCATCGCCGTGCCCTTGCCACCCGCCGGTGAAACCTTGCTGATCAGCGACGGCAGCGACGCCTCCAGCAGATTGAACGCGGTGAAGAACACCACTGTGCCGATCACCAGGGCCCGCAGGCTGTCGCCGAACTGCCAGAAGAATAGCTCAGTGAGCATCAGCGTCACGACGGCGCCGAGCAAAACTCGTTTCATTTTGCGTCGCTTCTCGCCGTAGATGATGAACGGAATCATGGCGAAAAACGAAATCAGCAGCGCAGTCAGGTAAACCCACCAGTGCTGCTCCTTGGGCAGGCCGGCCTTCTCCACCAGCGCCAGCGGCAAGGCAACGAAGCTGGACATCAACATGGCGTGGAGCACGAAGATGCCCAGGTCCAGACGCAGCAGGTCCGGGTGCTTGAGCGTCGGCATCAGCGCCTGGCGAGCCACCCCTGATTCGCGGTGCTGCAACGGCCCGGTGGAGCGCGGCACCATGAACGCCACGATCAGGATGCCCACCAGCGCCATGCCCCCCGTGACCAGAAACAGCCCCGACAAGCCAAAGGCGCGGGTCAGCAACGGCCCGACGACCATGGCGACGGCGAACGACAGACCGATCGTCATGCCGATCATGGCCATGGCCTTGGTCCGATGCTGTTCGCGGGTCAGGTCCGACAGCAAAGCCATGACGGCTGCGGAAATCGCCCCGGCGCCTTGCAGGATGCGTCCGGCGATCACGCCCCAGATCGAATCGGCATTGGCCGCCAGCACACTGCCCAGGGCGAAGACAATCAAGCCCAGGTAGATGACGGGACGCCGGCCTATGCGGTCGGAAATGACCCCGAACGGGATCTGGAAAATCGCCTGGGTCAGGCCGTACGCGCCAATCGCCAACCCGATGAGGGCCGGGGTCGCGCCTGCCAGATCCATCCCATAGGTCGCCAGCACCGGCAACACCATGAACATGCCCAGCATACGGAAGGCGAACACAAGAGCCAGACCGCTTGCTGCGCGTGTCTCGCCGCTGCTCATGCGTTCGCTGTGGGGATCGTGCATGGAAAAACCTCGTGTGAACCGGCGGCGATTCTACCAGTCCCATCGATTGAGGGGGTATATCGCGACCGTTTGCCGCGCAGTCTTCATGTATGACTGCAAACTCACTTTCAATAGTGTGCATCCATCCAGTATTTGCCCGTATACTCCTACGTTTTCGACGCCCGCCGAGCGAGGCCACTTTGGACAAGATCCTGATTCGTGGGGCCCGTACCCACAACCTGAAGAACATCGACCTGACCCTGCCACGGGACAAGCTGATCGTCATCACCGGCCTGTCCGGATCCGGCAAATCATCCCTGGCCTTCGACACCCTGTACGCTGAAGGCCAGCGGCGCTATGTCGAATCGCTGTCGGCCTACGCCCGGCAGTTCCTGTCGATGATGGAAAAACCCGACGTCGACACCATCGAAGGCCTGTCGCCAGCGATTTCCATCGAACAGAAGTCGACTTCCCACAACCCACGCTCAACCGTCGGCACCATCACCGAGATCTACGACTACCTGCGCCTGCTGTATGCGCGGGTCGGTATTCCCCGGTGTCCCGACCACGACATCCCGCTGGAAGCCCAGACCGTCAGCCAGATGGTCGACCTGGTGCTGGCCCAGCCCGAAGGCAGCAAGTTGATGCTGCTGGCGCCGGTCATCCGCGAGCGCAAGGGCGAGCACCTGATGGTCTTCGAAGAACTGCGCGCCCAAGGCTTCGTTCGGGCACGGGTCAACGGCAAGCTGTGCGAGCTGGACGAACTGCCGAAGCTGGATAAACAGAAAAAGCATTCGATCGATGTGGTGGTCGACCGCTTCAAGGTCCGGGCCGACCTGCAACAGCGTCTGGCAGAGTCCTTCGAGACGGCACTGAAACTAGCCGACGGCATCGCCCTGGTAGCGCCGATGGACGACGAGCCCGGCGAGGAAATCATCTTCTCGGCGCGCTTCGCCTGCCCGATCTGCGGCCACGCCATCAGCGAACTGGAACCCAAGCTGTTCTCCTTCAACAACCCGGCCGGCGCGTGCCCGACCTGCGATGGCCTGGGGGTCAAGCAGTTCTTCGACACCAAGCGCCTGGTCAATGGCGAACTGACCCTGGCCGAGGGTGCGATTCGCGGCTGGGACCGGCGTAACGTCTACTACTTCCAGATGCTCGGGTCGCTGGCGGCCCACTATAAGTTCAGCCTGGACAAACCCTTCAATGAACTGCCCGCCGACCAGCAGAAATTCATCCTGCACGGCAGCGGCTCACAAAGTGTCGACTTCAAATACCTGAACGACCGTGGCGATATCGTCAAACGCTCCCACCCGTTCGAAGGCATCGTGCCGAACCTGGAGCGGCGTTATCGCGAGACCGAATCGGCCAGCGTGCGCGAAGAACTGGCCAAGTTCCTCAGCACCCAGCCCTGCCCCGATTGCCGCGGTACCCGCTTGCGTCGGGAGGCGCGACATGTGTGGGTCGGCGAGAAAACCCTGCCGGCGGTGACCAACCTGCCGATTGGGGACGCCACCGACTACTTCGGCGGCTTGAAGCTCACCGGCCGCCGGGGCGAAATTGCCGACAAGATCCTCAAGGAAATCCGCGAGCGCCTGCAATTTCTGGTGAACGTTGGCCTGGACTACCTGACCCTCGATCGCAGCGCAGATACCTTGTCCGGCGGCGAAGCCCAGCGTATTCGCCTGGCCAGCCAGATCGGTGCCGGCCTGGTGGGGGTGATGTACATCCTCGACGAACCGTCCATTGGCCTGCACCAGCGGGACAACGATCGACTGCTCGGGACGCTCAAGCACCTGCGGGACATCGGCAACACGGTGATCGTGGTCGAACACGACGAGGATGCGATCCGCCTGGCGGATTACGTCGTGGACATCGGTCCGGGTGCGGGGGTGCATGGCGGGCATATCGTTGCCCAAGGCACAGCCGCCGAAGTCATGGCGCATCCCGACTCCCTGACCGGCAAATACCTGTCGGGCCGGGTGAAGATCAAGGTGCCGGCCAAGCGTACGCCGCGCAACAAGAAGCTGTCGCTGAGCCTCAAGGGCGCCCGTGGCAACAACCTGCGCAACGTTGACCTGGACATCCCGATTGGGCTGCTGACTTGCGTGACCGGTGTGTCCGGCTCCGGCAAATCGACGCTGATCAACAACACCCTGTTCCCCCTCAGCGCTACGGCCCTGAACGGCGCCACGACCCTGGAGGCCGCCGCCCACGACAGCATCAAGGGTCTGGAGCATCTGGACAAGGTCGTCGACATCGACCAGAGCCCCATCGGTCGCACACCGCGCTCCAACCCGGCGACTTATACCGGGCTGTTCACGCCGATTCGCGAGCTGTTCGCCGGCGTGCCGGAGTCCCGTTCACGCGGCTATGGCCCAGGGCGTTTCTCGTTCAACGTCAAGGGCGGGCGCTGCGAAGCCTGCCAGGGCGACGGCCTGATCAAGGTCGAGATGCACTTCTTGCCGGACATCTATGTGCCGTGCGACGTGTGCAAGAGCAAGCGCTACAACCGCGAAACCCTGGAGATCAAGTACAAGGGCAAGAATATCCACGAAACCCTCGAGATGACCATCGAAGAGGCCAGGGTGTTCTTCGACGCGGTGCCGGCCCTGGCGCGCAAGCTCCAGACGCTGATGGATGTGGGGCTGTCGTACATCAAGCTTGGGCAATCGGCAACGACGTTGTCCGGCGGCGAGGCCCAGCGGGTCAAGCTGTCTCGCGAGCTGTCCAAGCGTGATACCGGCAAGACCCTGTACATCCTCGACGAGCCGACCACGGGCTTGCACTTCGCTGATATCCAGCAATTGCTCGACGTCCTGCATCGCCTTCGCGACCATGGCAACACCGTGGTGGTAATTGAGCACAACCTCGATGTGATCAAGACGGCGGACTGGCTGGTGGACTTGGGGCCGGAAGGCGGCTCCAAGGGTGGTCAGATCATCGCGGTGGGTACCCCCGAGGAAGTGGCCGAGATGAAGCAGTCGTACACTGGCTACTACCTCAAGCCGTTGCTGGAGCGTGACCGGGACTGATTTTTCCCCGGCCACGAAAAAGCCCCTGTCATCTCATCAATGACAGGGGCTTTTTTGTTTGATCGTTCCTACGCTCCGCGTGGGAATGCAGCTTGGGACGCTCTGCGTTCCCTTTCCCTGCAATCAGAACTGCGACTGCAGGTAATTTTCCAGGCCTATCAACTTGATCAGGCCCAGCTGCTTCTCGAGCCAGTAGGTATGGTCTTCTTCGGTGTCGTTGAGCTGGATGCGCAGGATCTCGCGGGTCACGTAATCGTTGTGCTGTTCGCAGAGCTCAATGCCCTTGCACAGCGCGGCACGGACTTTGTATTCCAGGCGCAGGTCGGCCGCGAGCATGTCTGGCACCGTGGTGCCGATGTCCAGATCATCCGGGCGCATGCGTGGCGTACCTTCGAGCATCAGGATCCGGCGCATCAACGCATCGGCGTGCTGGGCCTCTTCTTCCATCTCATGGTTGATACGTTCGTAGAGCTCGGTAAAACCCCAGTCCTCGTACATCCGCGAGTGGATGAAATATTGATCACGGGCTGCCAGTTCGCCTGTCAGCAGCGTGTTGAGGTAATCGATTACGTCTGGGTGACCTTGCATCGCCCTACATCTCCACAAGCTTTGAAGGCTCTAGTTTGAACCAAGCTGACCGCAAGGTCACTCGCCTATCGCAATAAAAGCGAAGAAAATCCGAGAAAAGCCGGTTAAATAACGCAAAAACCGCCCAATTGAGGGCGGTTCTGCTTCTCGTTTAGACTTAGTTAAGCTGTACGCCCAACGCTTTCGCGATGCCTTCACCGTAAGCGACATCCGCTTTGAAGAAGTGCTGCAACTGACGATCGACGACATCCGCCGATACACCGGCCATCGCACCCGCGATGTTGCTGATCAGCAGCGCTTTCTGGGCATCATTCATCAAGCGGAACAGCGCACCGGCGTGACTGTAGTAGTCGGTATCTTCGCGGTGATCGTAACGGTCTGCCGAACCACCGAGCGCCAGGGCCGGTTCAGCATAACGCGGAGCCTGCTTGGGGGCCTCGACGTAGCTGTTGGGCTCGTAGTTCGGTGCTGCACCGCCATTGCTGCCGAACGCCATGGCTCCGTCGCGCTGGTAAGTGTTGACCGGGCTGCGCGGAGCGTTGACTGGCAATTGCTGGTGATTGGTACCCACACGGTAGCGGTGTGCATCAGCGTAGGCGAACACACGACCTTGCAGCATGCGGTCTGGCGAAAGGCCAACCCCTGGAACCATATTGCTCGGCCCGAACGCCGCCTGCTCAACTTCAGCGAAGTAGTTCAGCGGGTTACGGTTGAGTTCCAACTCGCCGACCTCGATCAACGGAAACTCCTTCTGCGACCAGGTCTTGGTCACGTCGAACGGGTTCTCGTAATGGGCCGCCGCTTGGGCCTCGGTCATGATCTGGATGCAGACGCTCCACTTCGGGAAATCGCCACGCTCGATCGCATTGAACAGATCACGCTGAGCGTAATCCGGGTCGGTGCCCGCCAGGCGTGCAGCTTCAGCCGGCGTCAGGTTCTTGATCCCTTGCTTGGTCTTGTAGTGCCATTTCACCCAGTGACGCTCACCCTCGGCGCTGATCAGACTATAGGTGTGGCTGCCGAAGCCGTGCATGTGACGGTAGCCATCGGGAATGCCACGATCAGAGAACAGAATGGTGACCTGGTGCAAAGCCTCGGGCGAATGCGACCAGAAATCCCACATCATTTGGGCACTTTTCAGATTGCTTTGGGGCAGGCGCTTCTGCGTATGGATGAAGTCGGGGAATTTCAGCGGATCGCGGATGAAGAACACAGGGGTGTTATTACCCACGATGTCCCAGTTCCCTTCCTCGGTGTAGAACTTCAGGGCGAAACCGCGTGGATCGCGCTCAGTATCGGCAGAGCCACGCTCGCCACCCACGGTGGAAAAACGCAGGAACGTCGGGGTCTGTTTGCCGACCGACTCAAACAGCTTGGCGCTGGTGTACTGGGTGATATCCCGGGTTACGGTAAATGTGCCGTAAGCGCCCGATCCCTTAGCGTGTACACGGCGCTCGGGAATGTTCTCGCGATTGAAGTGAGCGAGCTTCTCGATAAGGTGGAAGTCGTCGAGCAACAGCGGGCCACGCGGGCCAGCGGAGCGAGAGTTCTGGTTATCGGCGACAGGAGCGCCGCTGGCGGTCGTAAGCGTTTTGGTCTGGCTCATGCTCAATCTTCCTAGGTCGGTCTTCAAACTGCCGGCTAATCGGCTGGAAAGGAGTATTGATCATGTTAATGACAGTATCCAAATTCATTAAATCATGGACATCGATAGTCATTATCTAATGCTGTCGCATTGCCAAGCGCAAGCCAGCCAACAGAGGTGACTGCCACTTTTTGACCGGGCACAAAAAACCGGGCACAAGGCCCGGTTTTTTGTATGTTGCCGACTTACTCAGCGGATACAGCTTCACCGCTGGTAGCACGATCAACCAACTCGACGTACGCCATAGGCGCGTTGTCGCCAGCGCGGAAACCGCACTTGAGGATGCGCAGGTAGCCACCCTCACGGGTAGCGTAACGCTTGCCCAGGTCGTTGAAGAGCTTACCAACGATAGCTTTCGAACGAGTACGGTCGAAAGCCAGACGGCGGTTAGCCAAGCTATCTGTCTTGGCCAAAGTGATCAGCGGCTCAGCAACGCGGCGCAGTTCTTTGGCTTTCGGCAGTGTAGTTTTGATCAGCTCGTGCTCGAACAGCGACACCGCCATGTTTTGGAACATGGCCTTGCGGTGCGAGCTGGTGCGGCTCAGGTGACGACCACTTTTACGATGACGCATGGTTCATTCCTTACCAAACACAACGTTCGGTGATTACGACGATCAGGCAGTCGCCTTGTCGTCCTTCTTAAGACTTGCAGGCGGCCAGTTGTCGAGGCGCATGCCGAGGGACAGACCGCGGGAGGCCAGAACGTCCTTGATTTCAGTCAAGGATTTCTTGCCAAGGTTCGGAGTCTTCAACAGCTCTACTTCGGTGCGCTGAATCAGGTCGCCGATGTAGTAGATGTTTTCCGCCTTAAGGCAGTTAGCCGAACGTACAGTCAGTTCCAGATCGTCAACCGGGCGAAGCAGGATCGGATCGATCTCGTCTTCCTGCTCGACAACCACTGGCTCACTGTCACCCTTGAGGTCGACGAACGCAGCCAACTGCTGTTGCAGGATGGTTGCAGCGCGGCGAATGGCCTCTTCAGGATCCAGGGTACCGTTGGTTTCCAGATCAATAACCAGCTTGTCCAGGTTGGTACGCTGTTCGACACGGGCGTTTTCCACCACGTATGCGATACGGCGAACCGGGCTGAACGAAGAGTCGAGCTGCAAGCGACCGATGCTGCGGCTTTCGTCTTCATCGCTCTGACGCGAGTCTGCCGGTTCATAACCACGACCACGAGCTACGGTGAGCTTCATGTTCAGGGCGCCGTTAGACGCCAGGTTAGCGATTACGTGATCGGGGTTAACGATCTCGACATCATGATCCAGCTGAATATCGGCAGCGGTAACCACCCCCGAACCCTTCTTCGACAAGGTCAGCGTAACTTCGTCACGACCGTGCAGCTTGATAGCCAGACCTTTAAGGTTCAACAGGATTTCAATTACATCTTCCTGTACACCTTCGATGGCGCTGTACTCATGGAGCACACCGTCAATCTCGGCCTCGACTACTGCACAGCCGGGCATTGAGGACAACAGGATGCGGCGCAGCGCGTTGCCCAGGGTGTGGCCGAAACCACGCTCGAGAGGCTCGAGTGTGATCTTGGCGCGGGTTGGACTGACAACCTGCACATCAATATGGCGGGGTGTCAGGAACTCATTTACCGAAATCTGCATGGATGCACCTATTTTCTAGCCCTTACTTGGAGTAGAGCTCGACAATCAGGCTTTCGTTGATGTCGGCGGACAGATCACTGCGAGCAGGAACGTTCTTGAAAACGCCCGACTTCTTCTCAGTGTCTACTTCTACCCATTCTACGCGGCCACGTTGGGCACACAGATCGAGAGCTTGGACAATGCGAAGTTGGTTCTTTGCTTTCTCGCGAACAGCAACCACGTCACCAGCACGAACCTGGTAGGACGGAACGTTTACGGTCTGACCGTTAACGCTGATCGACTTGTGCGATACCAGCTGACGGGATTCGGCACGAGTAGAACCGAAACCCATACGGTATACAACGTTGTCCAGACGGCATTCGAGCAGTTGCAACAGGTTTTCGCCGGTTGCGCCCTTCTTGCCAGCTGCTTCTTTGTAGTAGCCGCTGAATTGACGCTCGAGAACGCCGTAGATACGACGGACCTTCTGCTTTTCACGCAGTTGGGTGCCGTAATCGGACTGGCGACCGCGGCGTTGGCCGTGGATACCAGGTGCTGCTTCAATGTTGCACTTCGATTCGATCGCGCGCACGCCGCTCTTCAGAAAGAGATCGGTGCCTTCGCGACGAGCGAGTTTGCATTTTGGACCAATGTAACGAGCCATTCTTTACAATCTCCTGGATTACACGCGGCGCTTCTTCGGCGGACGGCACCCGTTGTGCGGGATTGGCGTCACGTCGGTGATGCTGGCGATCTTGTAGCCACAGCCGTTCAAAGCGCGGACTGCGGATTCACGACCCGGACCTGGACCCTTGACGTTAACGTCGAGGTTTTTCAGACCGTATTCCAGCGCAGCTTGACCAGCACGCTCAGCAGCTACTTGAGCAGCGAACGGGGTGGACTTGCGGGAACCGCGGAAACCCGAACCACCGGAGGTTGCCCAGGAAAGAGCGTTACCTTGACGGTCGGTAATGGTCACGATGGTGTTGTTAAAAGAAGCATGGATGTGGGCGATGCCATCAACCACTGTCTTTTTAACTTTTTTACGAGGACGAGCAGCAGGTTTTGCCATGATTAAATTCCTGTCGATTCGCTGGGGCGATTACTTGCGGATCGGCTTACGCGGACCTTTACGGGTACGCGCGTTGGTCTTGGTACGCTGACCGCGTACTGGAAGACCACGACGATGACGCAGACCGCGATAGCAACCGAGGTCCATCAAGCGCTTGATTTTCATGTTGATTTCGCGACGCAGGTCACCTTCAGTGGTGAACTTCGCCACTTCGCCACGCAGCTGTTCAATCTGCTCGTCGCTCAGATCTTTGATCTTTGCCGCTGGGTTTACCCCAGACACTGCACAAATTTTCTGTGCAGTAGTGCGACCAACACCATAGATGTAGGTCAGCGAGATAACAGTATGCTTGTTATCTGGAATGTTAACGCCTGCAATACGGGCCATTCAGTGGGACTCCAATTGACAGCTACCTACGCCCCGGAAGCCAAGAAATAGGGCGCGAGATAATATCGCTGTAATAACAAATAATCAACCCGGCAGCGCACTAGCTGCCGGGCTTAAAGCACAATCACACTCAGCCTTGGCGCTGTTTGTGACGCGGTTCCGCGCTGCAAATTACCCGAACAACGCCTTCGCGGCGAATAATCTTGCAGTTACGGCACAGCTTTTTCACCGATGCACGAACTTTCATCACCAACTCCTCGAACCTTATGGACGCTACTCAGCGCAACATGCCGCTGCCGTAGCCCTTCAGGTTGGCTTTCTTCATCAGGGATTCGTACTGGTGCGAAACGAGGTGCGATTGTACTTGGGACATGAAGTCCATCACAACCACGACCACGATCAGCAACGAGGTCCCGCCAAGGTAGAACGGAACGTTTGCCGCAACCACCAGGAACTGGGGAAGCAAGCAGACGGCCGTCATATAGAGAGCACCGAACAAGGTCAAACGAGTCAAAACGCCATCAATGTAGCGCGCCGACTGCTCGCCTGGACGGATACCCGGAATAAAGGCACCGGACTTCTTCAGGTTTTCCGCTACGTCTTTCGGATTGAACATCAACGCCGTATAGAAGAAGCAGAAGAAAATAATCCCTGCACTAAACAGCAGAATATTCAACGGCTGACCAGGAGCGATCGACTGCGAGATGTCCTGCAGCCAGCCCATACCTTCAGACTGACCAAACCAGGCACCCAGCGAAGCCGGGAACAGCAAAATGCTGCTCGCAAAAATAGCCGGGATAACACCGGCCATATTCACCTTCAGCGGCAAGTGGCTAGTCTGCGCAGCAAATACCTTGCGGCCCTGCTGACGCTTGGCGTAGTGAACAGCAATACGACGCTGACCACGCTCAATGAACACCACGAAACCGATAATCGCTACTGCCAGCAAACCGATCGCAACCAGGGCAAAAATGTTGATGTCACCCTGACGCGCAGACTCGAAAGACTGCCCGATCGCTCTCGGAAGACCGGCGACGATACCTGCGAAAATCAACATCGAGATACCGTTGCCAACACCACGCTCAGTAATCTGCTCACCCAGCCACATCATGAACATCGCACCCGCCACAAACGTGGTTACTGCGACGAAATGGAAGCCAAAGTCACCAGTGAACGCTACGCCTTGCCCTGCCAGACCGATGGACATGCCAACAGCCTGGACAAGAGCAAGGACGACGGTGAGGTAGCGGGTGTACTGGCTGATCTTGCGACGGCCAGCTTCACCTTCCTTCTTCAACTGTTCCAGCTGTGGGCTGACGGCGGTCATCAGTTGCATGATGATCGATGCCGAGATGTACGGCATGATCCCCAGAGCAAAGATACTCATCCGTTCCAGCGCACCGCCGGAAAACATGTTGAACAAGCTAAGAATGGTCCCCTCATTCTGTCGAAACAGGTCCGCGAGTCGGTCCGGGTTGATACCTGGAACCGGGATGTGTGCGCCTATTCGGTAGACGATAATCGCCAGGAACAGAAAACGCAGACGAGCCCAGAGTTCAGACATACCGCCTTTGCCGAGCGCAGAGAGAGCACCTTGCTTAGCCATTTATTCCTCGAACTTGCCGCCAGCTGCTTCGATAGCCGCACGCGCACCTTTGGTGGCGCCGATTCCCTTTCCGATGGTGACAGCGCGAGCAACTTCGCCCGACAGCATGATTTTCACACGCTGTACGTTCTGGTTGATCACGTTGGCATCCTTCAGGGACTGCACGGTGACGATGTCGCCATCCACTTTAGCCAGCTCGGACAGACGCACTTCTGCGCGATCCATGGCCTTCAGGGAAACGAAACCGAACTTCGGCAGGCGACGATGCAGCGGCTGTTGACCGCCTTCAAAGCCTGGAGCAATGGTGCCACCGGAGCGGGAGGTTTGACCTTTGTGGCCACGGCCACCGGTCTTGCCCAAACCACTACCGATACCACGGCCCGGACGATGCTTTTCGCGACGGGAACCCGGCGCTGGACTCAGATCATTGAGTTTCATCGATTAACCCTCTACACGCAGCATGTAGTAGGCCTTGTTGATCATCCCGCGATTCTCGGGAGTATCCAGGACCTCTACAGTGTGACCGATGCGACGCAGACCCAAACCCTTAACGCACAGTTTGTGGTTAGGGATGCGGCCGGTCATGCTTTTGATCAGCGTAACTTTTACGGTAGCCATGATCAGAAGATCTCCTTGACGCTTTTGCCACGCTTGGCGGCAATGGATTCAGGAGACTGCATTGCTTTCAAACCCTTGAAAGTGGCGTGAACCACGTTTACTGGGTTAGTCGAGCCGTAGCACTTGGCCAGAACGTTCTGAACGCCAGCAACCTCGAGGACAGCACGCATAGCGCCGCCAGCGATGATACCGGTACCTTCAGAAGCAGGCTGCATGTACACCTTCGAAGCGCCATGGGCGGACTTCATTGCGTACTGCAGAGTGGTGCCGTTCAGATCAACCTGGATCATGTTGCGGCGAGCAGCTTCCATTGCCTTCTGGATCGCAGCAGGCACTTCACGCGACTTGCCACGGCCGAAGCCAACACGCCCTTTACCATCACCAACCACGGTCAACGCGGTGAAAGTGAAGATACGGCCGCCTTTAACGGTTTTGGCTACGCGGTTAACTTGAACCAGCTTCTCGATGTAGCCTTCGTCGCGCTTTTGGTCGTTATTTGACATAACTTAGAACTCCAGCCCAGCTTCACGAGCAGCATCAGCCAGCGCCTTGACGCGGCCGTGGTACTTGAAGCCAGAGCGGTCGAAAGCCACCTGCGAGACGCCAGCGGCTTTAGCACGCGTAGCGACCAGCTGGCCAACCTTAGTGGCCGCGTCGATGTTGCCAGTGGCGCCATCACGCAGTTCTTTATCCAAAGTCGAGGCACTTGCCAGGACTTTGTTGCCGTCGGCCGAAATGACCTGGGCGTAGATGTGCTGCGACGAGCGGAACACGCAGAGACGCACGACTTCGAGTTCGTGCATTTTCAGGCGTGCTTTGCGAGCGCGACGCAGTCGAGTAACTTTTTTGTCGGTCATTTGCTATGCCCTACTTCTTCTTGGCTTCTTTACGACGGACGACTTCGTCCGCGTAGCGCACACCTTTGCCTTTGTACGGCTCTGGTGGACGGAAGTCGCGGATCTCGGCGGCCACTTGACCTACCAGCTGCTTGTCGATGCCCTTGATCAGGATATCGGTCTGGCTAGGAGTCTCAGCGGTGATGCCTTCCGGCAGTTCATAATCCACTGGGTGCGAGAAGCCAAGAGCCAGGTTCAGCACTGTGCCTTTTGCTTGCGCCTTGTAACCAACACCGACCAGCTGGAGCTTGCGCTCGAAGCCTTGGCTTACGCCTTGGACCATGTTGTTTACCAACGCACGAGTGGTACCAGCCATTGCGCGAGTCTGTTGATCGCCATTGCGAGCAGCGAAACGCAGCTCACCAGCTTCTTCAACAATCTCAACGGACGAATGGATGTTCAGTTGCAGAGTGCCCTTGGCACCCTTCACCGAAAGCTGTTGGCCTGCGAATTTGACTTCGACACCGGCTGGCAGCTTAACGGGGTTCTTAGCGACGCGTGACATGCTTATCCCCCCTTAGAACACAGTGCAAAGAACTTCGCCGCCGACACCGGCAGCGCGCGCAGCACGATCCGTCATCACACCCTTGTTGGTGGAGACGATAGACACACCGAGACCGCCACGAACTTTTGGCAGATCCTCGACGGACTTGTACTGACGCAGGCCTGGACGGCTAACGCGCTTCACTTCCTCGATGACCGGACGGCCTTCGAAGTACTTCAGCTCGATGGACAGCAGTGGCTTGATTTCGCTGCTGATCTGATAACCCGCAATGTAACCTTCGTCCTTCAGGACTTTGGCAACAGCTACCTTCAAAGTAGAAGATGGCATGCTTACGACGGACTTTTCAGCCATCTGGGCATTACGGATACGAGTTAGCATGTCCGCTAACGGGTCCTGCATACTCATGGGCTAGACGCTCCTAATACACAAAAAATTAGCCTTTCGGCTACTACGTGTCGCCGAGTACATCCGCGCGATAAAAGCACGGGCTCAGGCGAGCCGGGTATTCTAGACACACCCCACAAATGAATCAAGCCCCAAAAGGGGCTTGATTCAAGTTCAAGGTCACCGGCGGTCAGGATCTTGCGACCCCGAACACCGAGACATTGACAGTGCTTACCAGCTGGCTTTAACCAGACCTGGAACGTCACCACGCATTGCAGCTTGACGCAGCATGTTACGGCCGAGGCCGAACTTGCGGTACACGCCGTGCGGACGACCAGTCAGGCGGCAGCGGTTACGCATGCGCGAAGCGCTTGCATCACGTGGCTGCTTCTGCAGTGCTACGGTAGCTTCCCAGCGCGCTTCTGGACTTGCGTTCAGATCAACGATGATAGCTTTCAGCGCTGCACGCTTGGTGGCGTACTTGGCAACGGTGAGCTGACGCTTCAGCTCACGGTTTTTCATGCTCTTCTTGGCCATTTTCCTACTCCAATCAGTTGCGGAACGGGAATTTGAAAGCGCGCAGCAGTGCGCGACCTTCGTCATCCGTCCGAGCAGTGGTGGTCAGGGTAATGTCCAGACCGCGGAGAGCGTCGATCTTGTCGTAATCGATTTCCGGGAAAATGATCTGCTCTTTAACGCCCATGCTGTAGTTACCACGACCATCGAAGGACTTGGCATTCAGGCCGCGGAAGTCGCGAACCCGAGGCAGGGAGATCGACAGCAGACGATCCAGGAACTCGTACATACGCTCACGGCGCAGGGTCACTTTGACGCCGATCGGCCAACCTTCACGGACTTTAAAGCCAGCGATGGATTTCCGAGCGTAAGTCACAACGACTTTCTGACCGGTGATCTTTTCCAGGTCAGCAACAGCGTGCTCGATGACTTTTTTGTCGCCGATCGCTTCGCCCAGACCCATGTTCAGGGTGATTTTGGTAACGCGCGGAACTTCCATCACGTTCGAAAGCTTAAGTTCTTCCTTAAGCTTCGGTGCGATTTCCTTCCGGTAAATCTCTTTTAGTCGTGCCATGGTCTTCTACCTAGCAGTGTTCAAGCATCAACCGCTTTTTGGGTCGACTTGAAGACACGAATTTTCTTACCGTCTTCTACTTTGAAACCAACGCGGTCAGCCTTGTTGGTTTCGCCGTTGAAAATGGCGACGTTGGAAGCGTGCAGTGGCGCTTCTTTCTCGACGATACCGCCCTGTACGCCCGACATCGGGTTAGGCTTGGTATGGCGCTTGACCAGGTTCAAGCCACCAACAACCAGACGGTTGTCAGCGAGAACCTTCAGCACCTTACCGCGCTTACCCTTGTCCTTGCCGGCGATCACGATGATCTCGTCGTCACGACGAATCTTTTGCATGTCGGATCTCCTTACAGCACTTCTGGGGCGAGACGATCTTCATGAACTTCTCAGTACGAAGCTCACGGGTCACTGGCCCAAAGATACGGGTGCCGATTGGCTCTTGCTTGTTGTTCAACAGAACAGCAGCGTTGCCATCAAAGCGGATGATGGAGCCGTCAGCGCGACGAACACCGTGGCGAGTGCGGACTACAACAGCAGTCATCACTTGGCCTTTTTTCACCTTACCGCGAGGAATTGCTTCCTTGACGGTAACTTTGATGATGTCACCAATACCAGCGTAACGACGATGGGAGCCACCCAGCACCTTGATGCACATAACACGGCGAGCGCCGCTGTTATCGGCCACATCGAGCATGGATTGAGTCTGAATCATATAATTTCTCCGACCCCTAGCCCTTAGACTTCCACAGCGCGTTCGAGAACATCAACCAGCGCCCAAGACTTGGTCTTGGCCATCGGACGAGTTTCACGAATAGTGACTTTGTCGCCGATGTGGCACTGATTGGTTTCGTCGTGCGCGTGCAGCTTAGTCGAACGCTTAACGTATTTACCGTAGATCGGGTGCTTAACGCGACGCTCGATCAGAACGGTGATGGTTTTGTCCATCTTGTCGCTGACAACACGGCCAGTCAGCGTACGGACAGTTTTTTCGGCTTCAGCCATGATTACTTACCTGCCTGCTGGTTGAGCACAGTTTTCACGCGAGCGATGTCACGCTTAACTTGCGAGAGCAGATGAGACTGCCCCAACTGGCCAGTTGCTTTCTGCATACGCAGATTGAACTGGTCGCGCAGCAGGCCGAGCAGTTGCTCGTTCAGCTGCTGTGCTGATTTTTCACGAAGTTCATTCGCTTTCATCACATCACCGTCCGTTTAACAAAGGAGGTGGCGAGCGGCAGCTTTGCAGCAGCCAGGGCGAAAGCCTCACGCGCCAGCTCTTCAGAAACACCCTCGATTTCATACAGGACTTTGCCTGGCTGAATCTGGGCAACCCAGTACTCCACGTTACCCTTACCTTTACCCATCCGAACTTCGAGTGGCTTCTTGGTGACAGGCTTGTCCGGGAATACACGGATCCAGATCTTGCCGCCACGTTTTACGTGACGGGTCAGAGCACGACGCGCTGACTCGATCTGACGAGCGGTGAGACGACCACGAGCAACAGACTTCAGCGCGAACTCGCCGAAGCTGACTTTGCTACCGCGCAATGCCAGGCCACGGTTGTGACCGGTCATCTGCTTGCGGAACTTCGTACGCTTTGGTTGCAACATTTGGCGTACCCCTTACTTAGCAGCTTTTTTACGAGGCGCTGGTGCTTGTGGCTTCAGCTCTTCTTGGCGACCACCAATTACTTCGCCTTTGAAGATCCAAACCTTTACACCGATCACACCGTAGGTGGTGTGAGCTTCGTAGTTGGCATAGTCGATGTCGGCACGCAGGGTGTGCAGTGGCACACGACCTTCGCGATACCATTCAGTACGTGCGATTTCAGCACCGCCGAGACGACCGCTCACTTGGATTTTGATGCCTTTGGCACCAATGCGCATTGCGTTCTGTACAGCGCGCTTCATAGCGCGACGGAACATTACACGACGCTCCAGCTGCTGAGCTACGCTCTGCGCAACCAGCATACCGTCGAGCTCCGGCTTGCGGATCTCTTCGATATTGATGTGCACAGGCACACCCATTTGCTTGGTCAGGTCCTGACGCAGCTTCTCAACATCTTCACCTTTCTTCCCGATAACGATACCTGGACGAGCAGTGTGGATGGTGATGCGTGCAGTCTGCGCCGGACGATGGATATCGATACGGCTTACGGACGCGCTTTTTAGTTTGTCTTGGAGATACTCACGCACCTTCAGATCAGCGAACAAGTAGTCCGCATAAGTCCGACCGTCTGCGTACCAGACGGAGGTGTGCTCCTTGACGATTCCCAGGCGAATGCCAATGGGATGTACTTTCTGACCCATCTCTTCGACTCCGTTACTTGTCAGCAACCTTGACAGTGATATGGCAAGACCGCTTGACGATGCGATCAGCACGGCCTTTGGCACGTGGCATGATGCGCTTCAGCGAACGCCCTTCGTTGACGAAAACGGTGCTGACCTTCAGGTCATCAACATCTGCGCCTTCGTTATGCTCGGCGTTGGCTACGGCCGACTCCAGCACTTTCTTCATGATCTCGGCGGCTTTCTTACTGCTGAAAGCCAACAGGTTGAGCGCTTCGCCCACCTTCTTCCCGCGGATCTGGTCGGCGACCAAGCGGGCTTTCTGGGCGGAGATTCGAGCGCCCGACAACTTAGCGGCTACTTCCATTTCCTTACCCCTTAACGCTTGGCTTTCTTGTCAGCCACGTGCCCACGGTATGTGCGGGTACCGGCAAACTCGCCCAGTTTGTGGCCGACCATGTCTTCGTTAACGAGAACTGGGACGTGTTGGCGACCGTTGTGTACTGCGATGGTCAGACCGACCATTTGTGGCAGGATCATCGAACGACGCGACCAGGTCTTAACTGGTTTGCGATCGTTCTTTTCCGCCGCCACTTCGATCTTCTTCAGTAGGTGAAGATCAATAAAAGGACCTTTTTTCAGAGAACGTGGCACTGTCGTATCCCTCTATTTACTTGCGACGACGGACGATCATTTTGTCGGTACGCTTATTACCACGAGTCTTCGCGCCCTTAGTCGGGAAGCCCCATGGCGATACCGGATGACGACCACCAGAGGTACGACCTTCACCACCACCATGTGGGTGGTCAACCGGGTTCATGGCAACACCACGAACGGTTGGGCGAACGCCACGCCAGCGCTTGGCACCAGCTTTACCCAACGAACGCAGGCTGTGCTCGGAGTTCGAGACTTCGCCCAGGGTCGCACGGCACTCAGCCAGTACTTTACGCATCTCACCAGAACGCAGACGCAGGGTCACGTAGACACCTTCACGAGCGATCAACTGAGCCGAAGCACCAGCGGAACGAGCGATCTGTGCGCCTTTACCTGGCTTCAATTCGATGCCGTGTACGGTGCTACCAACTGGAATGTTACGCAGCTGCAGAGCGTTGCCCGGCTTGATCGGTGCCAAAGCACCTGCGATCAGCTGGTCGCCAGCACTCACGCCTTTAGGGGCGATGATGTAGCGACGCTCGCCATCTGCGTACAGCAGCAGAGCGATGTGAGCAGTACGGTTTGGATCGTATTCGATACGCTCGACGGTGGCAGCGATGCCATCCTTGTCGTTGCGACGGAAGTCGACCAGACGATAATGCTGCTTATGACCACCACCGATGTGACGAGTGGTAATACGGCCATTGTTGTTACGACCACCAGACTTCGATTTTTTCTCGAGCAGCGGTGCGTGAGGAGCGCCTTTATGCAGCTCCTGGTTGACCACCTTGACCACAAAACGGCGGCCAGGGGAAGTCGGTTTGCATTTAACGATTGCCATGATGCACCCCTTCCTTACTCAGCACTGCTGCTGAAATCGAGATCTTGGCCTGGCTGAAGGGAGATAACTGCCTTCTTCCAGTCATTACGCTTGCCCAGACCGCGAGCAGTGCGCTTGCTCTTACCCAGAACATTCAGGGTAGTAACGCGCTCTACTTTCACGCTGAACAGGCTTTCGACGGCCTTCTTGATTTCCAGCTTGGTTGCGTCGGTAGCAACCTTGAAAACGAACTGGCCTTTCTTGTCTGCCAGAACCGTAGCCTTCTCGGAAACGTGCGGGCCAAGCAGAACTTTAAATACGCGTTCCTGGTTCATCCCAGCAGCTCCTCGAATTTCTTCACGGCCGACACGGTGATCAACACCTTGTCGTATGCGATCAGACTGACCGGATCGGAACCTTGCACGTCACGAACATCAACGTGTGGCAGGTTGCGAGCAGCCAGGTACAGGTTCTGATCAACAGCGTCAGACACGATCAGGACGTCAGTCAGGCCCATGCCGTTCAGCTTGTTCAGCAGATCTTTGGTTTTCGGTGCTTCAACAGCGAAGTCCTGAACCACGACCAGACGATCAGTACGCACCAGCTCAGCAAGGATGGAACGCATTGCTGCGCGATACATCTTCTTGTTCAGCTTCTGGGAGTGATCCTGAGGACGAGCTGCAAAAGTGGTACCGCCGCCACGCCAGATTGGGCTACGGATAGTACCGGCACGAGCACGGCCAGTACCTTTCTGACGCCATGGGCGCTTACCGCCACCAGAAACGTCGGAACGGGTCTTTTGCTGCTTGCTACCTTGACGGCCGCCAGCCATGTAGGCCACGACTGCTTGGTGAACCAGCGTCTCGTTGAATTCGCCGCCAAATGTCAGTTCGGAAACTTCGATCGCTTGAGCGTCATTTACATTTAATTGCATGTCAGCTTCCCCTTAACCGCGAGCCTTGGCTGCTGGACGTACAACCAAGTTGCCGCCAGTAGCGCCAGGAACAGCGCCCTTGACCAACAACAGATTGCGTTCAGCGTCCACGCGCACTACTTCGAGGGACTGCACGGTCACGCGCTCAGCGCCCATATGACCGGACATTTTTTTGCCCTTGAATACACGACCAGGAGTCTGGCACTGGCCGATAGAGCCTGGAACGCGGTGGGATACGGAGTTACCGTGGGTGTTATCTTGCCCGCGGAAGTTCCAACGCTTGATCGTACCCTGGAAGCCTTTACCCTTGGACTGACCGGTTACATCAACCAGTTGACCAGCAGCGAAGATTTCAGCGTTGATCAGATCGCCGGCCTGGTACTCGCCTTCTTCAAGGCGGAATTCCATTACGGTACGACCAGCGGCAACGTTCGCCTTGGCGAAGTGGCCAGCTTGAGCAGCTGTTACACGCGAAGCACGACGCTCGCCGACAGTGACTTGCACTGCACGATAGCCATCGGTCTCTTCAGTTTTGAACTGGGTGACGCGATTCGGCTCGATCTCAATGACCGTGACCGGAATGGAGACACCTTCTTCGGTGAAAATACGGGTCATACCGCATTTACGACCGACTACACCAATAGTCATGTTGTAAACCTCATGAGTGTACGGGGCTTTCACCCGCTATGGCCGCCCATTTCAGAGCGTTACACGACCAAGACCGAGTCTTAGCCGAGGCTGATCTGCACTTCCACACCGGCCGCAAGATCAAGCTTCATAAGTGCATCAACGGTTTTATCCGTTGGCTGGACGATGTCCAGAACGCGCTTATGAGTACGGATCTCGTACTGGTCACGCGCGTCTTTGTTGACGTGCGGGGAGACCAGAACGGTGAACCGCTCTTTACGGGTAGGCAGTGGAATTGGACCACGCACTTGAGCACCAGTACGTTTCGCGGTTTCCACGATTTCCTGGGTGGATTGGTCGATCAGGCGATGGTCAAAAGCCTTCAACCTGATACGGATTTGCTGATTTTGCATTGGATTTCAGACTCCGGCTGCTATTCCCACCGAGCGCAATACGCCCGTTAAAAGGAGGCGCAATTCTATAGACGCCCCTGATAGGTGTCAACCCAATAAAAAAGCCCCCGCTAGGCGGGGGCTCTTCAACTCATCAAGCTGACTCTACAAGAGACTTACTCGATGACTTTGGCTACGACGCCAGCGCCGACGGTACGACCGCCTTCACGGATAGCGAAACGCAGACCGTCTTCCATCGCGATGGTCTTGATCAGAGTGACAGTCATCTGGATGTTGTCACCTGGCATTACCATTTCAACGCCTTCTGGCAGCTCGCAGTTACCGGTCACGTCAGTTGTACGGAAGTAGAACTGTGGACGGTAGCCTTTGAAGAACGGAGTATGACGGCCGCCTTCTTCCTTGCTCAGAACGTAAACTTCTGCAGTGAACTTGGTGTGCGGCTTGACGGTGCCTGGCTTGACCAGAACCTGGCCACGCTCAACGTCGTCACGCTTGGTGCCGCGCAGCAGTACGCCGCAGTTCTCGCCAGCACGACCTTCGTCGAGCAGCTTGCGGAACATTTCAACGCCGGTGCAGGTAGTTTTCTGAGTGTCGCGCAGACCGACGATCTCAACTTCTTCCTGGATGCGGACGATGCCACGCTCAACACGACCAGTCACAACAGTACCGCGACCGGAGATCGAGAATACGTCTTCGATTGGCATCAGGAACGGCTTGTCGATAGCACGCTCTGGCTCTGGGATGTAGCTGTCCAGAGTTTCCACCAGCTTCTTGACAGCGGTGGTGCCCATTTCGTTGTCGTCTTGGCCGTTCAGAGCCATCAGAGCCGAACCGATGATGATTGGAGTGTCATCACCTGGGAAGTCGTAAGTGCTCAGCAGATCGCGCACTTCCATCTCAACCAGTTCCAGCAGCTCAGCGTCGTCAACCATGTCAGCCTTGTTCAGGAAGACAACGATGTACGGAACGCCTACCTGACGGGACAGCAGGATGTGCTCACGGGTTTGTGGCATCGGACCATCAGCGGCCGAGCAAACCAAGATCGCGCCATCCATCTGGGCAGCACCAGTGATCATGTTTTTTACGTAGTCGGCGTGACCTGGGCAGTCAACGTGTGCGTAGTGACGCACGGCCGAATCGTATTCAACGTGAGCGGTGTTGATGGTGATACCGCGAGCTTTCTCTTCCGGGGCGCTGTCGATCTTGTCGAAGTCAACCTTGGCCGAACCGAAAACTTCGGAGCAGACACGGGTCAGAGCAGCGGTCAGCGTGGTTTTACCGTGGTCGACGTGACCAATGGTACCAACGTTGACGTGCGGCTTATTACGTTCGAACTTTTCCTTAGCCATCGAAATCACCCCTAGGAGAAGAATTTAGCAAGTCACACAAACCATTAAAACAAAGGCAGATATTTTCATATCTGCCTTGTTATATGGAGCTCTTGAGCGGATTTGAACCGCTGACCTCACCCTTACCAAGGGTGTGCTCTACCAACTGAGCTACAAGAGCGAAACACTATGCACAACCTGCAAACTTGGAGCGGGTAGCGGGAATCGAACCCGCATCATCAGCTTGGAAGGCTGAGGTTCTACCACTAAACTATACCCGCGGAGCTTGCAGCTCACGCTAAAACTGGTGGAGGGGGAAGGATTCGAACCTTCGAAGTCGTAGACGTCAGATTTACAGTCTGATCCCTTTGGCCGCTCGGGAACCCCTCCTAAGCGAGCCGGCATTCTATATCATGCCAGCCTTCTGTCAAGCATTTTCTCATAAAAAACCTGAGGTTAGCTGCGTTGACGCCGCTTCGTGGCGCTAGCCATTAAAGGCCTTCGCTGCGAAGCGGGCGCCATTCTATGCAAACTACCCTGCGGGTGCAACCCCCTCACAGGGCATTATTTTATGTTTTAACTCATTGAATTCTTTAGAAAGGTTTTGAAGCAGCGTTTCATTCACCTTCATCGCGCTATCTGGCGAAATCAGAACCCAAAATCCTTCTCCCTCAGGCAGATTCGGTGAGCTCTGCGCAATGGAGCGAGCCGCGATCCCGGATGCCGCGAGCCGCTGCTCCAGCTGGCGCGCCATTTCAATCCGGGTGAAGCCACCAAGATAAACACATGCGCCTCGGCCAGCAGACTTGCCTGAATCCCGCCTTACAAGCGCATCTGCCGTTTCGCTCAAGAGATGAATATCCTGCTGCGAGCCCCGGTACAAACTCAACGGAGTCACATCTTTTGCCCGAAGCGGAGCCTCCTGTTGATGCCAGACGTAATAAAAGACATTCAAAACCACCAACAGCAGAAAAAGCCACCGCATAGGAACCTCAAGACAAAGGACAGGCCATCGCCAAACCAACAAAAACCAGATCAGGCACTACCTTGGCATCAGGCACAACACCGGATACCAAATTGGCATCTCCTCCCGTGAGAAATACTACGAAGTCGTTCCCCCAATATTCTTTAGCCAGTTCAAGCTGAGTCAGGACAAATCCTCTGAGCATGAGCATGCAACCGCGCTCCACCGCCTCTACAGTCTCGCGACCAGGGGCGAGGCTCTCGTGAGCCCGCTCGGCAGCCGTATCGTCATAGCGAATCCGTCGGGTATGAGTGCGCAACTGATTACGCATCAAAGGCATACCAGGACAAATGAACCCCCCTAGATGCTCACCGTCCGCAGCCACGAAATCCGCTGTAACGGCCGTACCGAAATCGAGCACCAGGCAGGCTCCCGAAGCAAGATGGAAGCCCCCAAGCAAAGCCAACCATCGATCGAGCCCTAGCCGCTCGTAATCGTTGTAACCGTTCTTAACACCGGCCAACTCCCGAACAGGCACAGCGCGTGAGACAGACACTCCAAAAACATCAATTAGTAGAGCAACCAACGAATCCGTCTCTTGCGGAGTCCTCACGCTAACGAGACGGCATTTCTTGAGCTTAAATTTATCGGCGTCACTCAAGCTTGCCAGCAGGGCACTATCGGTACCAACCACCCCTCCTTCGATCGGTGTTACGCCGTCGAAGTCAAGGACACGCCACTTGATAAAGCTATTGCCGCAATCGAGCTCAAGAATCATCACGCAACCTCAAACTGAGCTCACCACCGCTAAAGATTTTTTCCACGCCATCTACCTTCAAACGCAGCGCGCCCTGACGATCAATGCCCATCACAACCCCGTCAACCTGGTTGATACCGGCAATCAGGGAAACATTCCGCCCCTGCCACAGATGGTATCGCTCCCATTCCTCCTGGATCGCGGAGAAACCCGACACCTGGTGGAGCCTGAGGTAATGCTGAAACTTCGCGGCCAACCGTCCAACCAGCTCGTTTCGATCAAAATCCCTGCCCGCCTCAAGGCACATGGACGTCCATTGCTGGTCGACCTCATCGGTCGACCGCATATTCACATTAATCCCTACGCCGAGAACAACGTGGCAAACGTCTGCTGGATCCCCCACCAATTCAAGCAAGATGCCCGCGATTTTCTTATCACCTACCAGGACATCGTTAGGCCACTTCAGCCCAGCCCCCGCGATCCCCATATCATGCAAGGCGTGCATAACTGCAAGCCCCACAACCAGGCTGAGCCCCTCAATTTGGCGCATGCCACCATCAATTCGCAGCACCAGACTGTGGTAAAGATTGTCGGCAAACGGACTCACCCACTTGCGACCACGACGACCACGACCGGCTGTCTGTCGCTCGGCCAAAATCATAAATGGCGCACCCATTCCACGCTCTATGGCGCGAAGCGCTTCAGCGTTGGTCGAATCAATGGAGTCAAATATATGGATGGGCCACTCACAGGACTCTTTGGCGCTAATCTCAGCCGAGTCCAAAAGCAGCAGCGGCTTAGCCAGCTGATAACCTCTACCTCGAACCTTATGAACAGATAGCCCTAACTCCGCCTCCAGGTGCTGCAACTGCTTCCATACAGCACTACGACTGATACCCAGCGCAGTACCCAGCGCCTGACCCGAGTGGAAGCGGCCATCTTTCAGAAGTTTAAGCAACGTGAGCATGCAAACTGCACCTGATAATGAGGCCCGCATGATAGCGATGCGCAAGACCGTTGCATAGAAACACAAATGGTCTTTCCTGCGGGCAAAACAAAACCCCTACCTGCGTCAGCAGATAGGGGTTTCGG
>NZ_WUUD01000031.1:0-2028 GCF_009831705.1 Pseudomonas sp. PICF6
GCAGACACGGGTCAGAGCAGCGGTCAGCGTGGTTTTACCGTGGTCGACGTGACCGATGGTGCCAACGTTGACGTGCGGTTTGTTCCGTTCAAATTTTTCTTTAGCCACGACAATTAACTCCTAGCTTAAAGGGCTGAATCAGCCTTGCTTTTTGGTAACAGTTTCGACGATATGCGACGGAGCTGTATTGTATTTTTTGAATTCCATAGAGTAGCTCGCGCGACCCTGAGACATGGAACGAACGTCGGTTGCGTAACCGAACATTTCACCCAACGGAACCTCGGCACGAATGACCTTGCCGGAAACCGTATCTTCCATACCCAGAATCATGCCACGACGACGGTTAAGGTCGCCCATGACATCACCCATGTAGTCTTCAGGCGTAACAACCTCTACCGCCATGATCGGCTCAAGCAACTCACCACCGCCCTTCTGGGCCAGTTGCTTGGTCGCCATGGAAGCAGCCACCTTGAACGCCATCTCGTTGGAGTCGACGTCGTGGTAAGAACCATCGAACACAGTCGCCTTCAGGCCGATCAGCGGATAGCCGGCAACAACGCCGTTCTTCATCTGCTCTTCGATACCCTTCTGGATCGCCGGGATGTATTCCTTAGGAACCACACCACCTACGACTTCGTTCACGAATTGCAGACCTTCCTGACCTTCGTCAGCCGGCGCAAAACGAATCCAGCAGTGACCGAACTGGCCACGACCACCGGACTGGCGAACGAACTTGCCTTCAATTTCACAGTTCTTCGTGATGCGCTCACGATAGGAAACCTGAGGCTTGCCGATGTTGGCTTCGACGTTGAACTCACGGCGCATCCGGTCAACCAGGATGTCCAGGTGCAACTCGCCCATGCCAGAGATGATCGTTTGACCGGTCTCTTCATCAGTCTTGACGCGGAAAGATGGATCTTCCTGAGCAAGCTTGCCCAGAGCGATACCCATTTTTTCCTGGTCATCCTTGGTTTTTGGCTCAACGGCAACCGAAATAACCGGCTCCGGGAAGTCCATGCGAACCAGGATGATCGGCTTGTCAGCGTTGCACAAGGTTTCACCGGTGGTGACGTCCTTCATGCCGATCAAGGCCGCGATGTCGCCAGCGCGCACTTCCTTGATCTCTTCGCGGGCGTTTGCGTGCATTTGCACCATACGACCCACACGCTCTTTCTTGCCTTTAACAGAGTTGATCACGCCGTCGCCGGAGTTCAACACGCCCGAGTAAACCCGAACGAAGGTCAAGGTGCCCACGAATGGGTCGGTAGCGATCTTGAACGCCAGGGCCGCGAAAGGCTCGTCGTCGCTTGCATGACGCTCCATTTCCTCTTCCTCGTTATCAGGGTTGGAACCCTTGATAGCAGGAATGTCGGTTGGAGCAGGCAGGAAGTCGATCACAGCATCGAGAACCAGGGGAACACCCTTGTTCTTGAAGGAAGAACCGCAAACAGCCAGAACGATCTCACCAGCGATGGTACGCTGACGCAGAGCGGCCTTGATTTCCTCGTTGGTGAGCTCTTCACCCTCAAGGTACTTGTTCATCAGCTCTTCGTTGGCTTCGGCCGCAGCCTCAACCATGTTGCCGCGCCACTTCTCGGCTTCTTCCAGCAACTCTGCCGGGATGTCCTTGCGAACAGGAACCATACCCTTGTCAGAATCGTTCCAGTAGACAGCTTGCATGTTGATCAGATCGATCTGACCCTGGAAGTTGTCTTCGGAACCGATAGCCAGCTGGATCGGCACCGGAGTGTGACCCAGACGCTGCTTGATCTGACCGATCACGCGCAGGAAGTTGGCACCAGCACGGTCCATCTTGTTTACGTAAACAAGACGTGGAACACCGTATTTGTTGGCCTGACGCCATACGGTTTCCGACTGAGGCTCAACACCCGAGGTACCGCAGAACACAACCACAGCGCCGTCGAGTACACGCAGGGAACGCTCAACTTCAATGGTGAAGTCCACGTGACCCGGGGTATCGATAACGTTGAAGCGATGCTCGTGCGGATACTGCTTCTCGGAACCCTT
>NZ_WUUD01000031.1:2038-12293 GCF_009831705.1 Pseudomonas sp. PICF6
TGCACCATCCAGTCGGTGGTCGCGGCGCCATCATGCACCTCGCCCATCTTGTGACTTTTGCCAGTGTAAAAAAGGACGCGCTCAGTGGTGGTGGTTTTACCAGCATCCACGTGGGCAACGATACCGATGTTACGGTAGCGATTAATCGGTGTAGTACGAGCCATAAAGCCCTCGCAAATTGAGTGACGCTAGAATTAGAAGCGGTAGTGCGAGAAAGCCTTGTTGGCTTCAGCCATACGGTGCACGTCTTCACGCTTCTTAACTGCAGCACCTTTACCTTCAGCAGCGTCCAACAGTTCGCCAGCCAAACGCAGAGCCATGGACTTCTCACCGCGCTTGCGGGCGAAGTCTACCAACCAGCGCATTGCCAGGGCGTTACGACGGGACGGACGAACTTCGACCGGAACCTGGTAAGTAGCACCGCCTACACGGCGCGACTTCACTTCGACCAGCGGAGCGATGGCGTCGAGAGCTTTCTCGAAGATTTCCAGGGGATCGCTGTTCTTGCGTTCCTTAACTTTGTCCAGTGCGCCATAAACAATACGCTCGGCAACGGCTTTCTTGCCGCTTTCCATTACGTGGTTCATGAACTTGGCGAGAATCTGGCTTCCGTATTTCGGATCGTCCAGAATCTCACGTTTGGCTGCTACGCGACGTCTTGGCATTGATAAGCCCTCAAACGGTCTTCAGGTTAGCCCGGGACAGCTAATGCGTGCCCGACCTTACTCTTATCGACTCAATAAAATGAAAAACTGCAAAACGGCCGATTACTTCGGACGCTTGGTACCGTACTTCGAACGACCCTGGTTACGACCTTTAACGCCGGAAGTATCCAAAGAACCGCGAACGGTGTGGTAACGAACACCTGGCAAGTCTTTTACACGACCGCCGCGGATCAGTACCACGCTGTGCTCTTGCAGGTTGTGGCCTTCACCACCGATGTACGAGGAAACCTCGAAACCGTTGGTCAGACGCACACGGCATACTTTACGCAGTGCCGAGTTAGGTTTTTTCGGCGTGGTGGTATACACACGGGTGCATACGCCACGACGTTGCGGGCAGTTCTGCAGCGCAGGCACGTCGGATTTCTCGACGATACGCTTACGCGGCTGACGTACCAGCTGGTTGATAGTTGCCATCTACTAGCTCCACTGTTGTCTTGCGACGCTATTGTCTTACAAGAAAAGCAAAATGGCAGGAACGAATTCCCGCCAAATTTAGGGGATCAAGAGTCTAAAGAGGATCTTGTTCCCAGTCAAGGCAAGGCCCCGACCTCCCCGCCCGCCGGATCTCGACATTTTGTCTCGATCCAGCAAACGGGATGACCAGGGCCAGGCACTTAATTACCGCAGAACTCAGTTACCGCTCGAGTTCAGTGCTTCGGTCAGTGCAGCTTCCACTTCACTGGCGCTTACGCGCAACGGCTTGTCTGCATCACGACGACGCTTGCGCTCGCTGTGATAGGCCAAACCGGTACCAGCCGGGATCAGACGACCCACGACCACGTTTTCTTTCAGGCCGCGCAGGTAATCGCGCTTGCCGGTTACCGCCGCTTCGGTCAGTACACGGGTGGTTTCCTGGAAGGAAGCCGCCGAGATGAACGATTCGGTGGACAACGACGCCTTGGTGATACCCAGCAGCACGCGAGTGAACTTGGAGACGAACTTGTCTTCCGTCGCCAGGCGCTCGTTTTCCACCAGTACGTGAGTCAGCTCCATCTGGTCGCCCTTGATGAAACTCGAATCGCCGGATTCAGCGATCTCAACTTTACGCAGCATCTGACGCAGGATGGTCTCGATGTGCTTGTCGTTGATCTTCACGCCTTGCAGACGGTAAACGTCCTGGATCTCGTTCACGATGTACTTGGCCAGCGCACTCACACCCAGCAGACGCAGGATGTCGTGTGGATCGCTCGGGCCGTCGGAGATAACTTCGCCGCGGTTTACCTGTTCGCCTTCGAAGACGTTCAGGTGACGCCACTTCGGAATCAGCTCTTCGTACGGATCGCTACCGTCGTTCGGCGTGATGACCAGACGGCGCTTGCCCTTGGTCTCTTTACCGAACGCGATGGTGCCGCTGACTTCAGCCAGAATCGAGGCTTCTTTCGGACGACGGGCTTCGAACAAGTCGGCAACACGCGGCAGACCACCGGTGATGTCGCGGGTTTTCGAAGTTTCCTGCGGGATACGAGCGATAACATCACCGATCGCGATCCGCGCACCGTCCGCAACACCGACCAGGGCGTTGGCTGGCAGGAAATACTGAGCGATTACGTCAGTGCCTGGCAGCAACAGATCCTTGCCGTTGTCGTCGACCATCTTCACGGCCGGACGGATGTCCTTGCCAGCAGCTGGACGATCTTTCGCGTCAAGTACTTCAATGTTGGTCATACCGGTCAATTCGTCAGTCTGACGCTTGATCGTGATGCCTTCTTCCATGCCCACGTAGGTCACGGTACCTTTCATTTCGGTCACGATCGGGTGGGTGTGCGGATCCCACTTGGCCACGATAGCGCCAGCGTCGACCTTGTCACCTTCCTTGACCGAAATCACAGCACCGTACGGCAGCTTGTAGCGCTCGCGCTCGCGACCGAAGTCGTCAGCGATCGCCAGCTCACCGGAACGGGATACAGCCACCAGGTGACCGTCCACGCGCTCTACGTGCTTGAGGTTGTGCAGACGGACAGTACCGCCATTCTTCACCTGAACGCTGTCAGCTGCGGAGGTTCGGCTGGCCGCACCACCGATGTGGAACGTACGCATCGTCAGCTGGGTACCCGGCTCACCGATGGACTGGGCAGCGATAACGCCGACCGCTTCACCGATGTTCACCTGGTGACCACGAGCCAGGTCGCGACCGTAGCACTTGGCGCAGATGCCGTAGCGGGTTTCGCAGCTGATCGGCGAACGTACGATCACTTCGTCGATGCTGTTGAGTTCGATGAACTCGACCCACTTCTCGTCAACCAGGGTGCCGGCAGGAACGATTACGTCCTCGGTACCCGGCTTGAATACGTCACGGGCGATGACACGACCCAATACGCGCTCACCCAGCGGCTCTACAACGTCACCGCCTTCAATGTGCGGAGTCATTACCAGGCCGTGTTCGGTGCCGCAATCGATCTCGGTCACGACCAGATCCTGCGCAACGTCTACCAAACGACGAGTCAGGTAACCGGAGTTCGCCGTTTTCAACGCGGTATCCGCAAGACCCTTACGAGCACCGTGAGTGGAGATGAAGTACTGGAGTACGCTCAAACCTTCACGGAAGTTCGCGGTAATCGGGGTCTCGATGATAGAACCGTCCGGCTTGGCCATCAGGCCACGCATACCGGCGAGCTGACGGATCTGCGCAGCAGAACCCCGTGCGCCCGAGTCGGCCATCATGTACATCGAGTTGAAGGACTCTTGGTCGACTTCGTTGCCATGACGGTCGATGACCTTCTCTTTCGAGAGGTTGGCCATCATCGCCTTGGATACTTCGTCGTTCGCCTTGGACCAGAGGTCGATCACCTTGTTGTACTTCTCGCCCTGGGTTACCAGGCCGGAGGCGTACTGACTTTCGATCTCTTTCACTTCCTCGGTAGCAGCACCGATGATGCGGGCTTTTTCGTCCGGGATAACGAAGTCGTTAACACCGATGGAAACGCCGGAAATGGTCGAATAGGCAAAACCGGTGTACATCAACTGGTCAGCGAAGATCACGGTCTCTTTCAGACCAACCACGCGGTAGCACTGGTTGATCAGCTTGGAGATCGCCTTTTTCTTCATCGGCAGGTTGACGACGTCGAAGGACAGACCTTTTGGCACAACCTGGAACAACAGCGCACGGCCGACGGTGGTGTCGACGATACGGGTGTTGGTCACGCTGCCGCCATCACGATCGTTCACGGTTTCGTTGATCCGCACTTTGACCTTGGCGTGCAGTGCGGCTTCGCCGGCACGGAACACACGGTCAACTTCCTGCAGATCCGCGAACACACGACCTTCGCCCTTGGCGTTGATCGCTTCACGAGTCATGTAGTACAGACCCAATACAACGTCCTGCGACGGAACGATGATTGGCTCACCGTTGGCTGGCGACAGGATGTTGTTGGTCGACATCATCAGCGCACGCGCTTCGAGCTGGGCTTCCAGCGTCAGCGGTACGTGCACGGCCATTTGGTCGCCGTCGAAGTCGGCGTTGTACGCAGCACAGACCAGAGGGTGCAGCTGGATGGCCTTACCTTCGATCAGTACCGGTTCAAACGCCTGGATACCCAGACGGTGAAGGGTCGGTGCACGGTTGAGCAGCACTGGGTGTTCGCGAATCACTTCGGCGAGAACGTCCCAAACCTCTGGCAGCTCGCGCTCGACCATCTTCTTGGCGGCTTTGATGGTGGTCGCGAGACCACGCATTTCCAGCTTGCCGAAAATGAACGGCTTGAACAGCTCCAGAGCCATTTTCTTAGGCAGACCGCACTGGTGCAGACGCAGGGTCGGGCCTACGGTAATTACCGAACGACCGGAGTAGTCAACACGCTTACCGAGCAAGTTCTGACGGAAACGACCCTGCTTACCCTTGATCATGTCAGCCAGGGATTTCAGAGGACGCTTGTTGGAACCGGTGATAGCGCGGCCACGACGACCGTTGTCGAGCAATGCGTCGACAGCTTCCTGCAACATACGCTTTTCGTTGCGCACGATGATGTCCGGAGCGGACAGATCAAGCAGGCGCTTCAAGCGGTTGTTACGGTTGATCACTCGACGATACAGATCGTTGAGGTCGGAAGTCGCGAAACGACCGCCATCGAGCGGAACCAGTGGACGCAGGTCTGGCGGCAGAACCGGCAGAACGGTCAGCACCATCCACTCTGGCAGGTTGCCGGAACCCTGGAAGGCTTCCATCAACTTCAGACGCTTGGACAGCTTCTTGATCTTGGTTTCGGAGTTGGTTTGCGGAATTTCTTCACGCAGACGGCCAATCTCGTGCTCCAGGTCGATCGCGTGCAGCAGCTCACGGACAGCTTCGGCACCCATGCGGGCATCGAAATCGTCGCCGAACTCTTCCAGCGCTTCGAAGTACTGCTCGTCGTTGAGCAGCTGACCTTTTTCAAGGGTGGTCATGCCCGGGTCGATAACGACATAGCTCTCGAAGTAGAGAACGCGCTCGATATCACGCAGGGTCATGTCCATCAGCAAGCCGATACGGGACGGCAGCGATTTCAGGAACCAGATGTGGGCAACCGGCGAGGCCAGTTCGATGTGCGCCATGCGCTCACGACGAACTTTTGCCAGCGCGACTTCAACGCCGCACTTCTCGCAGATCACACCACGGTGCTTCAAGCGCTTGTACTTACCGCACAGGCACTCGTAATCCTTTACCGGGCCAAAGATCTTGGCGCAGAACAGGCCGTCACGCTCGGGTTTGAACGTACGGTAGTTGATGGTTTCCGGCTTTTTAACTTCACCGAACGACCACGAACGGATCATCTCAGGCGAGGCCAATCCGATACGGATGGCGTCGAACTCTTCGACTTGACCCTGGTTTTTCAGCAAATTCAGTAGGTCTTTCAAGGCCTTTCCTCCTGGCGGAGCAGAGAGCGGGCAAAACAGCCCCGCTCTCGATTCGCGTCACGTGTTATTCGGTTTCCAGATCGATATCGATGCCGAGGGAACGAATTTCCTTGATCAACACGTTGAAAGACTCGGGCATGCCCGGCTCCATACGGTGATCGCCGTCCACGATGTTTTTGTACATCTTGGTCCGGCCGTTCACATCGTCCGACTTCACTGTGAGCATTTCTTGCAGAGTGTATGCGGCACCGTACGCTTCCAGTGCCCAGACCTCCATCTCCCCGAAACGCTGACCACCGAACTGCGCCTTACCACCCAGCGGCTGCTGGGTAACCAGGCTGTAAGAACCGGTAGAACGAGCGTGCATCTTGTCGTCTACCAAGTGGTTCAGCTTCAGCATGTACATGTAGCCAACGGTAACCGGGCGCTCGAACTTGTTGCCGGTACGGCCGTCGAACAGCTGCATCTGGCCGCTTTCCGGCAGGTCTGCCAGTTTCAGCATGGCCTTGATTTCGCTTTCCTTGGCACCGTCGAACACCGGAGTTGCCATTGGAACGCCGCCGCGCAGGTTCTTCGCCAGATCCAGGATTTCCTGGTCGGAGAAGGTATCCAGCTCTTCGTTGCGTCCGCCGATCTCGTTGTAGATCTCGTGCAGGAACTTACGCAGGTCAGCAACCTTGCGCTGCTCTTCGATCATACGGTTGATCTTCTCGCCCAAGCCCTTGGCCGCGAGGCCCAGGTGGGTTTCAAGGATCTGACCAACGTTCATACGCGAAGGTACGCCCAACGGGTTGAGGACGACGTCGACCGGGGTGCCATTGGCATCGTGCGGCATGTCTTCAACCGGCATGATCACGGAGACCACACCCTTGTTACCGTGACGACCGGCCATCTTGTCGCCCGGCTGGATGCGACGACGGATTGCCAGGTAAACCTTGACGATTTTCAGCACGCCTGGAGCCAGGTCATCGCCTTGCTGCAGTTTGCGCTTCTTGTCTTCGAACTTGTCGTCCAGCAGACGGCGGCGATCAACGATATAGGCCTGGGCCTTCTCGAGCTGCTCGTTCAGAGCATCTTCAGCCATGCGCAGTTTGAACCACTGACCATGCTCAAGACCGTCGAGAACTTCGTCGGTGATTTCCTGACCTTTCTTCAGACCGGCGCCGCCTTCGGCTTTGTGGCCGACCAGAGCGGAGCGCAGACGCTCGAAAGTTGCGCCTTCAACGATACGGAACTCTTCGTTCAGGTCCTTGCGGATCTCGTCGAGTTGAGTCTTCTCGATAGACAGTGCACGAGCGTCACGCTCTACACCGTCGCGGGTGAAGACTTGTACGTCGATGACGGTACCCTTGGTGCCGGTAGGCACACGCAGGGAGGTGTCTTTAACGTCGCTGGCTTTTTCACCGAAGATGGCACGCAGCAGTTTTTCTTCCGGAGTCAGTTGAGTCTCGCCTTTCGGAGTGACCTTACCAACCAGGATGTCGCCTGCGCCTACTTCAGCACCTACGTAAACGATACCGGCCTCGTCCAGCTTGTTCAGTGCGGCTTCACCCACGTTAGGGATGTCCGCAGTGATTTCCTCTGGGCCAAGCTTGGTGTCACGAGCCACACAGGTCAGTTCCTGAATGTGAATCGTGGTAAAGCGATCTTCCTGAACAACACGCTCGGACAGGCAGATGGAGTCTTCGAAGTTGAAGCCGTTCCATGCCATGAACGCGATGCGCATGTTCTGGCCCAGTGCCAGTTCACCCATATCGGTGGACGGGCCGTCAGCCATGATGTCGCTACGCTGAACCCGATCACCCTTGCTCACCAGCGGACGCTGGTTAATGCAGGTGTTCTGGTTGGAGCGGGTGTATTTGGTCAGGTTGTAGATGTCGACACCGGCTTCGCCAGTTTCAACTTCGTCATCGGCAACACGAACCACGATACGGCTGGCGTCGACGGAATCGATCACGCCACCACGACGAGCCACGACGCAAACGCCGGAGTCACGGGCAACGTTACGTTCCATGCCGGTACCTACCAGCGGCTTGTCGGCACGCAGGGTCGGTACAGCTTGACGCTGCATGTTCGAGCCCATCAACGCACGGTTGGCGTCGTCGTGCTCGAGGAACGGAATCAACGATGCCGCCACCGAAACAACCTGCTTGGGCGAAACGTCCATCAAGGTGACGTCTTCTGGCGCCTTGACGGTGAACTCGTTCAGGTGACGAACAGCTACCAGCTCGTCGATCAGCTGACCTTTTTCGTTCATGGTCGCCGAAGCCTGAGCGATCACGTGATCGGCTTCTTCGATAGCGGACAGGAACACGATCTCGTCGGTCACCAGACCTTCTTTCACCACACGGTACGGGCTCTCGAGGAAGCCATACTGGTTGGTGCGAGCATAGGCTGCCAGCGAGTTGATCAGACCGATGTTCGGACCTTCCGGCGTTTCAATCGGGCATACACGACCGTAGTGAGTCGGGTGTACGTCACGAACTTCGAAGCCTGCGCGCTCACGGGTCAGACCGCCCGGGCCGAGTGCAGATACACGACGCTTGTGGGTAATCTCCGACAGCGGGTTGTTCTGGTCCATGAACTGAGAGAGCTGGCTCGAACCGAAGAACTCCTTCACCGCAGCAGCCACTGGCTTGGCGTTGATCAGATCCTGCGGCATCAGGCCTTCGCTTTCAGCCATCGACAGACGTTCCTTGACCGCGCGCTCTACACGCACCAGGCCAACACGGAACTGGTTCTCGGCCATCTCGCCTACGCAGCGGACACGACGGTTACCCAGGTGGTCGATGTCATCGACGATGCCTTTGCCGTTACGGATGTCGACCAGGGTCTTGAGCACCGCAACGATGTCGTCCTTGTTCAGCACGCCCGAACCTTCGATTTCGGTACGACCGATACGACGGTTGAACTTCATCCGGCCGACCGCAGACAGGTCATAGCGCTCAGGACTGAAGAACAGGTTGTTGAACAGGGTCTCGGCTGCGTCTTTGGTTGGCGGCTCGCCTGGACGCATCATGCGATAGATCTCGACCAGGGCTTCCAGCTGGTTGCCGGTGGAATCGATCTTCAGCGTGTCGGAGATGAACGGACCGCAGTCGATATCGTTGGTGTACAGAGTTTCAATGCGAACAACCTGGGCCTTGGCGATTTTTGCCAGGATCTCGGTGTTCAGCTCGGTGTTGCACTCTGCCAGGATTTCGCCGGTAGCTGGATGCACGATGACCTTGGCCGTGGTGCGACCCAGAACGTAGTCGATCGGCACCTGCAGCTCTTTGATCCCGGCTTTTTCCAGCTGGTTGATGTGGCGAGCGGTGATACGACGACCCTGCTCGACAATAACCTTGCCTTTGTCGTCCTGAATATCGAGGACAGCGATTTCACCGCGCAGGCGCTGAGGCACCAGTTCCAGGCTGAGATTCTCACCCTGCACATGGAAAACGTTGGTGGTGTAGAACGCGTCCAGCACTTCCTCAGTGGTATAGCCGAGCGCGCGCAGCAGTACCGATGCAGGCAGCTTGCGGCGACGGTCGATACGCACGAATACGCAGTCTTTCGGGTCGAACTCAAAGTCCAGCCACGAACCGCGGTAAGGAATGATGCGCGCGGAATAAAGCAGTTTGCCGGAGCTGTGCGTCTTGCCACGGTCGTGGTCGAAGAACACGCCCGGAGAACGGTGCAGCTGGGAAACGATTACACGCTCGGTACCGTTGATTACGAAGGTACCGTTCTCAGTCATCAGGGGGATTTCACCCATGTAGACTTCTTGCTCTTTGATGTCCTTGATCGCTTTGTTCGACGATTCTTTGTCGAAAATGATCAGGCGCACTTTTACCCGCAAAGGTACGGCGTAAGTCACACCGCGCAATACGCATTCTTTGACATCAAATGCCGGTTCGCCCAGGCGATAACCGACGTACTCCAGCGCAGCATTGCCGGAGTAGCTGATGATCGGGAAAACGGATTTGAAGGCCGCATGCAGGCCCACGTCGCGGAACTGATCTTTAGTCGCTCCCGCTTGCAAGAATTCACGATACGAATCCAGCTGGATGGCCAGGAGGTACGGCACATCCATGACGTCCGGCAACTTGCTAAAGTCCTTGCGGATACGTTTTTTCTCAGTATATGAGTAAGCCATCAGCGTTCCCCAGCTTGGTCACCTGCTTGTTTGGCCCCTCCCGACGGGAGCAGCCAGAAAATCGTGCAAACCCCATGGTTTGCGCCACCACATCGGGTGGATACAGCGCGCTATAAGCACCGACCCAGTCGGCTGCCAATAACGGAAAAAGGCCGGTGGCAAAAGCCACCAGCCATCAGCCTGTCGCTTAACGCTCGGGCTGGAGACGCAAAGTCGATGCTTACTTCAGCTCGACTTTAGCGCCTGCTTCTTCCAGAGCGGCCTTGGCTTTGTCAGCTGCGTCTTTGGCAACAGCTTCCAGAACCATGGCAGGAGCGCCGTCAACTACAGCCTTGGCTTCTTTCAGGCCCAGACCGGTCAGTTCACGTACTGCCTTGATCACGTTTACTTTCTTCTCGCCAGCTTCGGTCAGCATGACGTTGAATTCGGTTTGCTCTTCAACAACGGCGGCAGCAGCAGCTGGACCAGCGGAAGCAGCGGCAGCGGAAACGCCGAATTTCTCTTCGAAAGCTTTGATCAGCTCAACAACCTGCAGAACCGACATTTCAGCTACGGCGTTGAG
>NZ_WUUD01000031.1:12303-15485 GCF_009831705.1 Pseudomonas sp. PICF6
GACGGCCTACGCGGCCATCGAAATAAACAAAAAAGCGCGAGAGGAAGTGCTCAGCCTTAGGCTGCGGCAGCTTCTTTTTGCTCGCGAACTGCAGCCAGAGTACGAGCCAGCTTGCTGGTAGCGCCTTGAATCACGCTCATCAGCTGCGAAATGGCTTCGTCGCGGGTCGGCAGTGTTGCCAGTACATCGATCTGATTAGCTGCGAGGAACTTGCCCTCGAACGCAGCTGCCTTGATCTCGAACTTGTCCTGACCCTTGGCGAATTCCTTGAACAAACGGGCAGCAGCGCCTGGATGATCTTTGGAGAACGCGATCAGGGTCGGGCCGGTGAACACGTCGTTGAGAACACTGTATTCAGTGTCAGCAACTGCGCGCTTGAGCAGGGTGTTACGTACGACACGTACGTAAACACCAGCTTCACGGGCCTCTTTACGGAGTCCGGTCATTGCGCCTACTGTTACGCCACGGGCATCAGCCACGACAGCGGACAGAGCGACTTTGGCAGCCTCGTTGACTTCAGCGACGATGGCCTTCTTGTCTTCGAGATTAATTGCCACGGGTTTAACTCCTGCTTGTTACCGTTTCATTCGGTCGAAACCGAATGTCGTTTTGGTGTCTGATTCGGTAAGGAACCGGGAGCACCATCTGCGTAGGCTTGTGGTTTAAGACTTGCGTCGCCTACGGTCTTGGACAGCCCCCGCCAGGCAGGGACCCCAATTTTTCGATTGGCGCAATCGCTTGCGCCAATCTGAGTCTTACGCGTCGAGCGAGCTCTGATCGATGACCAGACCTGGGCCCATAGTGGTGCTCAGGGTAACGCGCTTGACGTAGATGCCTTTCGAAGAAGCTGGCTTGATACGCTTCAGATCAGCGATCAGGGCTTCTACGTTTTCCTTCAGCTTGACGGCGTCGAAGCCAATCTTGCCAACGGAGGTGTGAATGATGCCGTTCTTGTCGGTGCGATAACGAACCTGACCAGCCTTGGCGTTTTTAACCGCGGTAGCTACGTCTGGCGTTACGGTGCCGACTTTAGGGTTAGGCATCAGACCACGTGGACCGAGGATCTGACCCAACTGACCCACAACGCGCATGGCATCCGGGGATGCGATAACTACGTCATAGTTCAGGTCGCCGCCTTTCATTTCAGCAGCCAGATCGTCCATGCCTACGCGATCAGCACCAGCAGCCAGAGCAGCTTCAGCTGCTGGGCCCTGGGTGAAAACAGCTACACGAACGGTCTTGCCAGTGCCGTGTGGCAGCACGGTAGCGCTACGAACGACCTGGTCGGATTTACGCGGGTCAACACCCAGGTTTACAGCAACGTCGAACGACTCGCTGAACTTGACAGTCGACAGCTCGGCCAGCAGAGCGGCGGCGTCTACAAAGTTGTAGGCCTTGCCTGCTTCGATTTTGCCGGCGATAGCCTTTTGACGCTTGGTCAGCTTAGCCATTACACACCCTCCACGTTAAGGCCCATGCTACGAGCAGAACCGGCGATAGTACGCACGGCTGCATCCATATCAGCTGCAGTCAGATCCGCGTTTTTGGTTTTCGCGATTTCTTCCAGCTGGGCACGGGTAACGGTGCCAACCTTAACGGTGTTTGGACGAGCGGAACCGCTGGTCAAACCTGCAGCCTTCTTCAGCAGAACCGAAGCAGGGGTGCTTTTAGTTTCGAAGGTGAAGCTACGGTCGCTGTAGACAGTGATGATCACTGGAGTTGGCAGACCTGGCTCAAGACCCTGAGTACGGGCGTTGAAGGCCTTGCAGAATTCCATGATGTTCACGCCGTGCTGACCCAGGGCAGGACCAACAGGTGGGCTTGGGTTAGCCTGAGCGGCCTTCACTTGCAGCTTGATGTAAGCGGTAATTTTCTTGGCCATGAGGCACTCCAATTACGGGTTCTAGCGCCTCGAAAGGCTCCCCGGTTACTTGCGCGTTTATCCCAGTGACGACAAAACCCCACAGCCTAGGGCTGCGGGGTTGGGATGCCTGTTCAATCAGACCTTTTCGACCTGACTGAACTCTAGCTCTACCGGAGTAGAGCGACCGAAAATGAGCACTGCCACTTGGATCCGGCTCTTTTCGTAGTTAACTTCTTCAACCGTGCCATTAAAGTCAGCGAATGGGCCGTCAGTGACCCGAACAACTTCACCTGGCTCAAACAGTGTTTTTGGCTTCGGCTTATCGCTACCATCAGCGACGCGACGCAGAATCGCTTCTGCCTCTTTATCTGTAATCGGCGCAGGCTTGTCAGCGGTACCGCCAATGAAGCCCATCACCCGAGGGGTATCCTTGACCAAGTGCCAAGTCCCTTCGTTCATATCCATCTGTACCAGCACGTAGCCTGGAAAGAACTTGCGTTCACTTTTGCGCTTCTGGCCATTACGCATCTCAACCACTTCTTCAGTGGGGACCAGAATCTCGCCAAAGCCATCTTCCATGCCAGCCAGCTTTACGCGCTCTACCAGCGAGCGCATGACATGCTTCTCGTAACCCGAGTAAGCATGCACAACGTACCAACGCTTAGCCACGGGACACCCTTAGCCAACAATCAAGGAAACAAGCCAGCCGAGCAGGGAATCGAGCCCCCACAACAGCAACGCCATTACCAGAACAACAGCCACAACGATCAACGTGGTCTGCGTGGTTTCTTGGCGAGTCGGCCATACGACTTTACGAATCTCGGTGCGAGCTTCCTTAGCGAGTACAAAGAAAGACTTGCCCTTAGCCGTTTGCAGCCCCACAAAGGCAGCAACAGCGGCAATGGCAAGCAATGCAAGTACACGGTACAGGATCGGCGAAGCAGAGTAATACTGATTGCCAACAACGCCAACAACCACCAAAGCGACTACCACTAGCCACTTGAGCAGATCGAAGCGAGAGCCTTGAGCTTCAGCTTTAGGAGTCATCTATGAAGATCCTGTGAAAAGAAAGCCAGACACACCAAGTGAATCTGGCAGGTCAGGAGGGAATCGAACCCCCAACCTACGGTTTTGGAGACCGTCGCTCTGCCAATTGAGCTACTGACCTAAAACAAAATCAGGCCGACCATTATGCCGGCCCGAAAAAGACATTACAACTGTTTACTCGATGACTTTGGCTACGACACCAGCGCCGACGGTACGGCCGCCTTCACGGATAGCGAAACGCAGACCGTCTTCCATCGCGATGGTCTTGATC
>NZ_WUUD01000032.1:0-22025 GCF_009831705.1 Pseudomonas sp. PICF6
TGTGGGATTTTTTGGGCGGCCACAAAAAACCCGGCCTGGGCCGGGTTTCTGGTCAAGCGGTCACTGCATCCAGGGCGGAGGCGGTTCTTCGGTTTTGCCGGGTGGAGCGTCGTCAGCGGCGCGGACGGCCTGGCGGCGTTCCTCGTCCAGGCGGGCAGCCTCGATTTCACGCATGATCCCGCCGACATCCGCCAGTTCTTCCGGCTCATCGAACTCGCCGGTCAGCACGCTGGCCGGGTGCAAGGTGCCGGCCTCATACAACGCCCACATTTCCTTGGCGTACCGGGTGCGCTTGAGCTCCGGGGCAAACCGGCCGAAGTAGGACGCCATGTTGCCCACATCCCGCTCCAGCATGCTGAAGGCGTGATTGTTGCCAGCGGCGTCCACCGCCTGCGGCAGATCGATGATCACCGGGCCCGTCGGCGTAAGCAGCACGTTGAACTCCGACAGGTCACCGTGCACCAGACCGGTACACAGCATCAACACGATCTGGGAGATCAGGAACGCGTGATACTCACGGGCCTGATCCGGCTCCAGTACCACATCGTTCAGACGCGGTGCCGCATCGCCGTACTCGTCAGCCACCAGTTCCATCAGCAGCACGCCTTCGAGGAAGTCGTACGGCTTGGGCACTCGCACGCCCGCGCCGGCCAACCGGAACAGCGCCGCCACTTCGGCATTCTGCCAGGCGTCTTCAGTTTCCTTGCGCCCGAACTTGGAGCCCTTGGCCATAGCCCGAGCCTGGCGACTGTTACGCACCTTGCGGCCTTCCTGGTATTCGGCCGCCTGACGAAAACTTCGCTTGTTCGCCTCCTTGTAGACTTTGGCGCAACGTAGCTCGTTGCCGCAGCGCACCACATAAACAGCTGCTTCTTTACCACTCATGAGTGGGCGCAGCACCTCGTCGACCAGACCGTCCTCGATCAGGGGTTCAATGCGTTTTGGAGTCTTCATCAGCTTTTATTGTGGGTCCTTTATTACCGAACACGCGAATGACAGTCGTTATACGGCAATCCTCCCTCCACGGGGAGGGGTTGCCGACTTATGAACCCTTCGATGCACACAATGTGCCGGATTAAATCGACCGAGCCGAATCATAGCCGAGACAGCGCATAGCGTTGGCAACTGAATGCAAAGGCATTTGCGACAAGAGCTGACAGCCATGCCCAGTGCAGCTGATTCAATGTTTAAACAACTCCCCCGGGGTCAATCCAAACATCCCCTTGAACGCCACTATGAAAGCGGACGTGGAATCGTAGCCACAGGACAACGCCGCGCCGGTCACGCTATCGCCTTTTTCCAACGACCCCAGGGACGACAACAGCCGCGTACGCTGGCGCCAGGCGCGAAAGCTCAGGCCGGTTTCGCGCTGGAACAGACGCATCAGGGTTTTTTCCGATGTGCCCAAGCGCTCGGCCCACACTTGCAAAGTCACGTTCTGGTCGGGCTGTTCGATCAGCTCGTTGCACAACGCCAGCAGACGCGCATGCCGGGGAAGTGGCAGGCAAAAGCCAACCTCCGGCAGTGCTGCCAACTGGTCCAGCAACACTTGCACCAGTCGTGCGTCCTGGGTATCGCCCTGGGAGTAATCGGCCGGCAACTGACAAAAAGCCTTGATCAGCTCCCGCGCCAGCGGCGTGACCTCCAGCACCCGGCAACGCTCATCGGCCCACGGGCAGGCGTCGCGGTGGACATAAAGGCTGCGCATTTCCGCCCGGGTGGAGGTCATCACATGATGCTCCAGGTCGGCAGGAATCCAGATGGCCCATTGTGGCGGGGCGAAAAAACTGCCTTCGGCGGTGTGCACACCCAGCACGCCACTGATGGCGTAGGAAAACTGCACCCAATCATGACGATGGGCCTGGGTCCACGAACCGGCGCTCAAGCTTTCGACACGGGCATAAAGCGGCCTGGGCAATTCCGTCAGGTCGGGAATGCGTCTTTCGAGTTGTTGGTGTCCGTTAGTCGGCATGGATTGGCCTTATGTCGCAAGACGGCTGCAAGTGCCGACGTTAGGCTAAGTCGACTTTTCTTACAACTTGCGGTGCCGTATGCACATTTTCAGACACCTCAAACGCCTGGTAACCGACTGGTTCCTGTGCGGCATGCTGCTTGCCACGTTGCTGGCGTATCTGTTTCCCAGCTTTGGCGCCACGGGTGGCGCCATGCATGCCGAGTGGGTGGTCAATATCGGCATCTTTGTCGTGTTCTTCCTGCACGGGATAAACCTGTCCGGCGAGCAGATCCGCCACGGTCTGAGAAACACCCGACTGCACGTGATGGTGCAGCTCTTTACCTTCGGCGTGTTTCCGTTGATCTGGCTGGTCAGCGATTGGCTTCTGGGCCGCCATGTGCCGTCACTGCTGATGCTGGGGTTCTTCTACCTGTGCGTCCTGCCCTCGACCATTTCATCCTCGGTGGCCCTGACCGGCAGCGCCGGCGGTAACGTACCGGCGGCGATTCTGAACGCGAGCCTGTCCAGCGTGCTGGGGATTTTCCTGACGCCACTGCTGGTCAGTTTCGTGGTCGGCAGCGGCGCCGGGGGTATCGATCTGGGTGCGACTTTGCTCGACCTTTGCCTGATGTTGCTGCTGCCGCTGGTGCTCGGACAGTTACTGCGGCGCTGGCTGGCCGGTTTTTTCGGGCGGTACAAACGCTACACCAGCATCATCGACAAACTGGTGATCCTGCTGCTGGTCTACGCGGCGTTCTGCAATTCGATGGTCTCCGGGATCTGGCAACAACAAGGCAACACTGTGCTGCTCAGTGCATTGCTTGGCAGTGCCGTGTTGCTGGCAATCATTTTGTGGATGACCACCCGCACCGCCCGGGCCCTGCGGTTCAGCAACGCCGATGAGATTGCCGCGGTGTTCTGCGCCAGCAAGAAATCCCTGGCGGCCGGGGTGCCGATGGCCGCGTTGATTTTCGGCAACAACCCCGGCCTGGGGCTGATCCTGTTGCCGATCATGATCTATCACCCGTTGCAGTTGATCGTCTGTTCGATCCTGGCCGAGCGCTACGCCAACCGCCAACGGGAACTCATTCATCAACAACGCGAGGCGTCCCTCAACGCTCGATGATTGCCGTCACACCCTGGCCACCGGCCGCGCAGATGGAAATCAGACCGCGGCCCCGCCCCGCCGCGTCCAGCAACTTGGCGAGGTTGGCGACGATTCTTCCACCCGTGGCGGCAAACGGGTGGCCGGCGGCCAGGGAGCTGCCTTTCACGTTCAGCCGTCTGCGGTCTATGCTGCCCAACGGAGCGTCGAGGCCCAGTCGCGTCTTGCAATAATCCGGGTCTTCCCAGGCTTTGAGTGTGCATAACACTTGAGCGGCAAATGCCTCGTGGATCTCGTAGTAATCAAAGTCCTGTAACGTCAGGCCGTTGCGCGCCAGTAACCGAGGCACGGCGTAGGCCGGCGCCATCAACAACCCTTCTGCTCCGTTGACGAAATCCACCGCTGCCGTTTCGCCGTCGCGCACATACGCCAGGATCGGCAACCCCCGGGACTTGGCCCACTCTTCGCTGCCCAGCAACACCAGTGACGCGCCATCGGTCAATGGCGTGGAGTTGCCCGCCGTCATCGTGCCCTTGGCGCTTTTTTCGAAGGCCGGCTGGAGGGCGGTGAGTTTTTCCAGGGTCAGGTCCGGACGCAGGTTGTTGTCCCGTGTCAGGCCGAGAAACGGCGTCATCAAGTCGTTCTGCCAGCCTTCGGCGTAGGACGCGGCCATTTTCTGATGACTTTCCAGGGCCAATTGGTCCTGCTCCTCCCTGGGAATCTGCCAGGTCTGAGCCATCAGTTCGCAATGCTGGCCCATGGACAGGCCGGTTCGTGGCTCGCCGTTGCGCGGCAGTTCGGGAACGAGGTGCTGGGGACGCAGTTGCAGGAAGGTCTTGATTTTCTCAGCGGTGGTTTTGGCGCGATTGGCTTGCAGCAGGATTCTGCGCAGCCCTTCGTTGACGCCAATCGGCGCATCCGAGGTGGTGTCTACGCCGCCGGCAATGGCACTGTCGATCTGCCCGAGGGCGATCTTGTTGGCCGTCAACAGCACAGTCTCCAACCCCGTGCCGCAAGCCTGTTGCAGATCGTAGGCCGGGGTGGTGGGCGATAGCCGCGAGCCGAGCACGCATTCGCGGGTCAGGTTCAGATCCCGGGAAAGCTTGAGCACCGCACCGGCGGCCACCTCACCGATGTGCAGGCCATGCAGGTTATAGCGCTCGATCAGCCCCTCGAGCGCGGCGGTCAGCATCGCCTGGTTGCTGGCGGTGGCATAGGCCCCGTTGGAGCGGGCGAAGGGGATGCGGTTACCACCAATGATCGCGACGCGGCGTAGCTGTGTCATGAAGAACTCCCTGTGTATGTCCGGATGCGCCAATGGGCCTGCGGAAACCCGGCTCCCGCACAAGCTTAGGCTTTATCTGGCCAATCGAACGACTGATTGCCAATCATGGTCCACACTTTGAACCTCATCAGCCGGAGTGTGTTCCATGTCAGACCGTTATATCGACTTCGCCAATTCGCCCCTGGGCCTGCGTCTGGTCGGTGCGCTGGGCCTGCCATCGCCGGCCCGCCTGGAGCGCTGGCAGGCCGGGCGGCTGCGGCCGATCGAAGGTGCGTTGCTGTTGGGCGGCGGGCCGTTGACCGAACAGATCGGCGCATTTGCCAAGCGCCTGACCGATGCGATCTTCATCTACGGGGGCGAACCGACACTGGCCACCGAATGGATCCCCGGTCACGGTCCGAAAATCAAGGCGGTGGTGTACGACGCCAGTCATCTGGCGCAGGCCGACCAGCTCAAGCAACTGCGCGAGTTCTTCCAACCCCTGATGAAGAACCTCGACCACAGCGCCCATGTCGTCATCCTCGGCCGCGCTCCGGAAAGTCTCGCCGATCCGTTTGCCGCCAGCACGCAGCGGGCCTTGGAGGGCTTCAGCCGTTCCCTGGCCAAAGAGTTGCGCCACGGCGGGACGCTGCAATTGCTGTATGTGGGTGACGGCGCCGAGGCCCAACTGGAAGGTGCGCTGCGGTTTTTCCTGTCGCCCAAGAGCGCCTACGTTTCCGGGCAGGTCATTCGCCTTGATGCCTGCCAGGCCCAGGTCCAGGACTGGACGCGTCCGCTCACCGGCCTCAAGGCTCTGGTCACCGGCGCGGCCCGGGGGATCGGCGCCTCCATTGTCGAAACCCTGTCCCGCGATGGCGCCGACGTGATCCTGCTGGACGTCCCGCAGGCCAAGGCCGATCTCGAAGCCCTGGCTGCACGCCTTAGCGGGCGCAGCGTGACGCTGGACATTTGTGCTGAAGACGCCGCTACACAGTTGACTGAACACCTGCCCGACGGCATCGACATCGTGGTGCACAACGCTGGCATCACCCGGGACAAGACGCTCGCCAACATGACCCCGGAGTTCTGGGACGCGGTGCTGGCGGTCAACCTCAACGCGCCGCAGGTGCTGACCAAGGCCCTGCTCGACAGTGGCACCCTGCGGGACAATGGCCGAGTAATTCTGCTGGCGTCCATCAGCGGCATCGCCGGCAATCGCGGCCAGACCAACTACGCAGCGAGCAAGGCCGGATTGATCGGTCTGGCCCAGGCCTGGGCGCCGGTCCTGCAACCTCGGGGGATCAGCATCAACGCCGTAGCCCCGGGTTTCATTGAAACCCGCATGACCGCCGACATCACTTTCGCCCTGCGCGAAGCCGGGCGGCGCATGAGTTCCCTGGGCCAGGGCGGCCTGCCACAGGACGTCGCCGAAGCCGTGGCCTGGCTCGCCCAGCCGGGGACGGGCGCCGTTACCGGCCAAACGCTGCGGGTGTGCGGGCAAAGCCTCCTGGGAGCATGACCATGACGATCCAATGGCATGAAGTAAACGCCGCGCCCGGTATGTCCTCGCTGTACGTGAAAGCCGCGACACGGCGCAAGGTCACTGGAAAAACCTTGCCCCAGGACGGACTGCGCCAAGTGATACAGGTCGATCCGCAACGCCTGGCGACCTATCGCAAGGTCTGCGGTTTTGCCGAAAACGGACTGCTGCCGCCGACCTACCCCCACGTACTGGCGTTTGCCCTGCAGATGCAATTGCTCACCGCCCGGGACTTTCCGTTCCCGTTGCTGGGGCTGATCCACTTGAGCAATCGCATCCGTTTACTGCGGCCCATGGGCGGGGTCAGCCAAGTGCAGGCTCGCGTCAACGTGCAGAATCTGCAAGCTCACCCCAAGGGCGCGGTGTTCGACCTTGTGACTCGCATTGATGATCAATTGGGGCCGTTGTGGGAGGCCGAGAGCCAGATGCTTTGCAAGGGCGTCCAGCTTGACGGCGCGTTGGTGGAAGAGCCGCTGCAAGAGATTCAGGCATTGACTGAAGTGGCGCACTGGACCGCGCCGGCTGACATTGGCCGGCAATATGCCAAGGTGTCCGGCGATTACAACCCGATCCACCTGAGCGGCCTCAGCGCCCGGCTGTTCGGCTTCCCTACCGCCATCGCCCACGGCCTGTGGAACAAGGCCAGGACCCTGGCGGCGCTGGACGAACACTTACCCGATGCCAACGTCGAGATCGATGTCACCTTCAAGAAGCCGGTGCGCCTGCCCAGCGAAGTGACACTGCTGGCGAGTGCCGCGGGGTCCAGCGGAGACTTGCGATTGATCGGTTCGGGGGACTTGGAGCATATGGTGGGGAGCTGGCGGCCGGCTGGCTGAGGACCGGCATCTTTGTTGAATGTGCGATGGCTATCGCGAGCAGGCTCGCTCCCACATGGGTTCTCGGGCGTTCATGGGGCCTGCGTTCGAAACAAATCCCCTGTGGGAGCGAGCCTGCTCGCGATAGCGGTGGGTCAGCTTGCATCGATGTTGAATGGGCCGCCGTCATCGCGAGCAGGCTCGCTCCCACATGGGTTCTCGGGCGTTCATGGGGCCTGCGTGCGACACAAATCCCCTGTGGGAGCGAGCCTGCTCGCGATAGCGGTGGGTCAGTTGGCGTCGATGCTGAGTCCGCCTACCGCGGCGGATAGTTCGCCAGGATCCGCGCAACCGTCTCACGCACTGCGGTGCTGCGATCCGTCGGATTGGGCGAGTTGCTGAGCATTCGTTCATCACTGCCACGCCACACCAGCTTGCCGTCCTTGCCATCGAGCAGGTCAATCTGCACCGTGGCGACCTTGTAGCTGATGTTGCGGGTTTCGTTGTACATCGGCCCGCCCCAATAGCCATTCCAAGGGCTGCCCCAACCACCGCCGTAGTTGGTCGTGATCTGTTGCTGGCGATCCTCGACGATCAGGTAGGCCTGGACCATCACATCCCCTCGCCCGCCAGCCTGGGCCGGGCGCAGACCGCGCTGGTCGAGTTGATCGGCAACCGCCTGACGGATCCGCTGTTCGGTCAGGTCGCTCTTGATGCGCGGATCATCGGGACGATATTGCAGCGCCGGCTCTTTCCAGCTCCAACTGCGGTAAGCCGAGAAATCCCGGCTGGTGTCAAAGTCGTGGTTGACCGGGGTACCCGCACAGGCGCCGAGCAACAGGGTAAAAGCCAGTAGAGCGATACGGCGAAACATGGTTTTTCTCCGTTGCGTAATCAACTTGGAGGATAAGCCGACAGGGCTTTTTCCACCGCTTCGCGAATGGCATCGGTGCGCGCGCTCTGACTGCCGCGCTGGCTGGTCTCGGCGCTGGCGCTCCACACCGGCTGACCATTACGGGCATCGAACAGGTCCACTCGCACCACCACGACCTGCTCCCGATAAGTGCGCACCACCGGCACCGAGTGATACATGCCATAGCCGGGGCCGTAGCGGTCGTAACGGTTGTAGCCGCCGTAGTAACCGGAATCATAGTCGTCCCGAACCTGACGCACGCGCGTTTCCAGGCGCAGGTCGGCACTGACGAACAGGTCGGCCGGGCGGTTGTCATGCAATGGACGCAGGCCGCGTTGATCCAGGGCGTTGCTCACCGCTTCAGCCACCTGGGCCGAGTCCGCCCAAGCGGTGCCCGGTGGCAGTCGCCCGTTGAGCCAGGCCCAACTGCGATAGCGCCCGTAGTCACGGGGTGGCGCGGGGTAAGCGCTGCGGTCAAACACCGTGGCGGCCTGCGGCGGCGCCGGTGGCAGCGGGTTAGACGTGGCGACATACGGGTTGCTGCCCTGGCAGGCAGCCAGTCCCAGGCACAACACCAACAACCCTGAACGACCTTTCATTTCGCGCTCCGATTGCTCTTTCAGATCAGAGGGGACGGCAGACCCAGTGCAGATAACGCCCCAACCCGGCAAACGCCGGATGGCGGCGGTGAGCCAGCTCCATCTCCAGCAACTGCGCCAGCTCCACGCGGCCCTGGAACTCCACCGGCATGTAGTCATGGAAAACCCGCACGCCACTTTGAGTTTCGACCTGCCACACGCCTTCAAGTTGCGCCGCCAATTCCCGCGGATCAAGGGGTTGTTGCGGGGTCAGGCTCTGTTTTTCACCGGCCATGTCATTTTTGCGCAACTTGCGAAAATGCCCCTTGAGCAGGTTGCGATAAACCAGCGCGTCGCGGTTGTAGAACGCCAGGGACAACCAGCCGCCCGGAACCGTGAGTTGATGCAGCACCGGCAGGATCGCATGGGGTTCGGCCAGCCATTCCAGCACCGCGTGGCACAGCACCAGGTCGTAAGGCTCAGTGAGCTGGTCGGGCAGCGCCTGCCACGGAGCCTGAATGAACGTTGCGCTCTGACCGGCATCGGCGAACCGCTGACGGGCACCTTCGAGCATGGGCTCGGCTGGCTCGGCCAGGGTCACTTGATGGCCGCGCTCGGCCAGCCACAACGACATGTGGCCCAAGCCGGCGCCTATGTCCAACACACGCAACGGACGCTCAGGCAAGGCTTCAAGCAGATCGGCCTGCAGCACCGCCAGGCGGATCGCACCTTTGGCCCCACCGTAGATTTTTTCAGCAAAGCGCGTGGCGAGCTGATCGAAATGGCGATCGCTCATTGGCCGAACCGCCGCTCGCTGTCGGCCAGCTTGCTGCGCACCACAGCCTCCATATCCAACCCCAGCTCGCTGCACAGCAGCAACAGGTACAACACAATGTCACCGACTTCCTGCCCAGCGTGGGCCAGTTTGTCCGCCGGCAACTGGCGCGACTGGTCCTCGGTCAGCCACTGGAAAATCTCCACCAGTTCGGCCATTTCCACACTGGCGGCCATGGCGAGGTTTTTCGGGCTGTGAAATTGCCGCCAATCGTTACGGTCACGAATGGCATGCAGGCGTTCGGTCAGTTCAACAAGGTTCATCGGGGTCTCCTGAATGCGCATAGCTTCGGGGGGATGACGAGGGAAGGCAAGCGTCTCGGTACGAAGCGGCGTTTTGCCCCATAATCGAACGATCTTGGCCTTCAGCCGCTCTTACAACCAGAAGCCCAAGGCTCGATTCCGATCTCTCTCATCAGGATGTACACATGCAGGTAGAAAGCTTTTTCGAATGGCTCGGCCAGGCGCTCGGTTCGGTGATCCGGTTTATCGTCGACCTGCTCAGCGGCCTGTTCAACACCCTGGCCAATGCTGGCGGCAACTTTGTCGATGGCCTGTCGCGCACACTGGGCATGGACACCTCGATCATCAGCATCATTGCGCTGATCCTCGGGCTGATGCTGCTGTACTCGGCAATCCGCGCCTTCATGCGGGCATCGATCATCCTGGGCATTATCTGGTTGGTGCTGGGGTTGTGGTTGTTGAGCTGGATCATTCACTAGGGCCGAGAGCACTGTGTGGGAGCAAAGCTTGCTCGCGATACAGGCGCCTCGGCGCCCTGAAAGACCGCGTCATCTTCATCGCGGGCAAGCCTTGCTCCCACAGAGTTTTTTGAGATCGAACGCGGAGCGTCCCTAGAGGCATTCCCACGCGGAGCATGAGAACGATCATGCGAGAACCCGCTACAATCGCGCTCCGCCAAGGAGCTCGCATGTCCAACCTGATCACCGACTGGCGCGACCGTCTTACCCACCGCCGGGTATGGGCGCTGGCCGCGCCGATGATTCTCTCGAACATTTCCGTGCCGCTGGTGGCGCTGGTGGACAGCACCGTCATCGGCCACTTGCCCCATGCCCATCAGTTAGGCGCGGTGGCGGTCGGGGCGAGTTTGTATACGGTGCTGGCCTGGGCCATGGGTTTCTTGCGCATGGGCACCACCGGGTTCGCCGCCCAGGCAGCCGGGCGTGGGGATGGAGCGGCGTTGCGGCAGGTGCTGCTGCAAGGTCTGCTGCTGGCGATGGGGTTGGCGCTGGTGCTGGGGGCGGTCGGCGTGCCGTTGAGTGGCGTGGCGTTGCATTTCATGCAGCCATCCGCCGAGCTTGAGCTGCTGACCCGGGACTTTTTCCACACCCGGCTGTTTGGCTTGCCAGCGGCGCTGGCCAGTTATGCGCTGGTGGGCTGGTTTCTCGGTGCTCAGAATGCCCGGGCGCCGTTGGCGATCCTGCTGGTGACCAACCTGGTGAACATCGCCCTGAACCTGTGGTTCGTGATCGGCCTGGACTGGGGCGTGACCGGTTCGGCCCGGGCGTCGGTGATTGCCGAGTGGACCGGCGCCCTGGTCGGTCTGATCCTGGCGCGCAACACGCTGCGGGCCTGGCCGGGGCAGATCGCCTGGGCGGCCCTGGGGGTGTGGCAAAGCTGGCGTCCGTTGCTGGCGGTGAACCGGGACATTTTCATTCGCAGCCTGGCGCTGCAAGCGGTGTTCTTCCTGATCACGGTGCAAGGCGCGCGTCTGGGGGATGCGACCGTGGCAGCCAACGCGCTGCTGCTCAATGGTCTGCTGCTGACAGCCCACGCCCTGGACGGTCTGGCCCATGCCGTCGAAGCGCTGTGCGGTCACGCCATCGGCGCCCGCGACCGCCTGGCCCTGCGCCGCTCGCTGGTGGTGGCCTGCGGATGGTCATTGATTGCCAGCGTAGGGTTTGCCCTGCTGTTTCTGCTCGCCGGCCACCTGTTCATCGATATGCAGACCGATATTCCGGACGTGCGCGACACCGCTTACCGCTACCTGCCTTACCTGGCAGCGCTGCCGTTGATTGCGGTCTGGAGTTATTTGCTCGATGGCCTGTTCATCGGCGCCACTCGTGCCAGGGAAATGCGCAACGGCATGCTGTTGACCCTGTTGCTGGTGTCGCCGTTTGCCTGGGTACTGCAAGCGCTGGGCAACCACGGGCTGTGGATCACTTTCCTGCTGTTCATGGCTTTGCGCAGCCTGACCCTGGGTGCTTTCGCCTGGCGCATGCAACAGCGCGATAGCTGGTTCGGTGCCGGCGCCCATTGACCTTTTCAACCTTGATTGTCCTGCCACAGCCGCCGCAGGTGATCCAGGCGTTCGCGCTGCGAACCGCCTTTGAGCCCCGGCACGGGTCGGGCATTGGGGTACTGCAGGCGCAGCCATAACCAGTCGTCGAGTACCGGTCGTTCGGTGAACCCCAGGGTCAGCCCTTGCTGCAAGTCCTCCCAGAGCAGGCGGAAATCCCGTCCGGTAGAACAAGACCACTGCCAGACGTGGCGTTCCAGCAGACATCGCTGCAACTGACTCTGCTGCCAATGGCTGAGACTGTGTTCATTTTCCAGTGCCGGTACTGCCAGCCCCGGATTGCAGAGTTGCTGCCAGCCCTGGCTGCCGATGGTCCTGTCGCCCCAGGTCCCGCCGAACCAGCGCACCAGGCTGATCGGCCCCAGCCAGCAAGTGAGTTCCCGAGGATCGCAACCGTCGAAGAAATAACTGGCCGTGTGAGGGTTGTAATAGTTCAGCAAGGCCTTGTGATGCAGGCCTAACGTCACCGTCAACATGCGCCGCAGATGCGCCAGTAATTGCGCCTCTGACGCTCCGCTGACCAACAACAGCCCCGGCCAGGCGCCGGCATCCAGGTGACACAGGCTGGCCAGTGCCGGCGATTGCTGCAAATCCACCAGCAACGGACCATGCTCCCTCAGCCCGTGCAATTCGGTGCCTTCGAACAAGGCAAAGCGCCGGATCTCGGCGAACTGCTCCTGCAAACGCTGCGCGGTGTCCGGCGCACCGGGTACGTCGAGCAGCAGCCATTGCGGCGCTGATGCAGACATGGCGGCAGCACTCATGGAGCAGCGCCCGCGCCAAGCTGCGTGAGCATGCGGCAGGTGCACAACGGCTGGCTACAGGGGTTGAAGCTGCCGCCTCCGGGCAACAGACACAACAACACCAACGGCTCGGCACTCTGGATCGCCGCCAACAGAAGCGGGTCGAAGCCAGAGCCCTCATGGACAGGTTGGGACGTTTCACTCAGGGGGGATTCATCCGCGTCTTCCCGAGATGCCGGCGCGTCGAGCAATGCGCTGATCAATGGACGGTCCGGGTCGCCCTCGATAAAACTCACCAGCACCTCGGTACCCTTGCCAATGGCGTGCCCCCAAGCGGCCAGCTCAGGGGCCAACGGCAGCCAGCAATGACTGGGACTGGCTCCCTCCCCCTGATAGACCCAGTCGAACTGCACCGCCACTCGCCCCGCCACCTGCATCTGCGGCTCATCGACCGTGACCACCCAGCCGCGCTGCCGACTCAGCATGCGAGGTTTTGCCGCAACCCCGGTCGCCACGAACGGCCATCCCGCAGGAATGGCGCGAAAATGGTTGCCATATACGCCGGCCTGCGCGCGATGCTCGACTTTCGTCAACAGCCAGGGCTGGTTCCAGCCTTCGACAGGGTGCCCTGCCAGCGACAGCGTCCGGCCACAATGCAGCCCCATCAGATCGCTGCGGCCCAAGGCTACCTGCTCCCCCGAAACATCGCTTTGTACACGCCAGTTGCGCACCGCCGGAGCCGTTCCCTCGAGCCTGTAAAGCGTCTCGCCATCGGGCAGGGAATCGTCCGTGCTGTCAGCAAAAACCAGACAATGCCCATCCCGAGCCTGCTCGAAATGGAAGTAAATGCCCGCCTCGGCGCACACGCGTTGGAGAAATTGCAGATCTGACTCCCGATATTGGGTACAGAAATCGCGCAGCGGATAATCACCACTCAAAGCCAGGCACACCTGGCGTCCGGCAATGCCGTGGGCCTTGAGCACCTGGCGAATGATTTGCGGCACTGAGCGGGCACTGAACACCCGCTGGCTGAATCGTTGCGCCAGGCACGCCAGCTTCGGCCCGATGCGTACCCGGCAAGCAGCGCCCTGACGATGCTGGACAAGCTCGTGAATCTGCCCATGGATGCCCCGCCCTCCAGCGTCGAAACTCAACCAGACGCTGCGGTAGAGCAACCCGGCAAGGTCCAGGGGCGTATCGCCGATCAACAGCTCCACATCAAAGACAAAGGGTTCGCTGATGGCTTCGCTGCCCGTGAAGGCCACGACAACAAAGGATTCGGGCAGACCGGCTATCTCCAGACGAAATGACGGCTCGCTGGCTGGATCGGACATCGGCGTTTCTCTACAGGAGGGGCGGCTGAGGATTCTCGCTGAGAGCCATGGCCGAGTAGAGAGCCCAAGTACAAGTTAGGAAAGGGACTACACGAAATAAGGACACCACCGGTTAAATGCACCAGTGTTCGGAAATAACAGCGGCACAAATAAAAACGCCCTCCGGGACTATCCGAAAAAACCCGCAGCACACGGTGTATTTTCTGACAGTCCCGGAGGGCGTTCAGGCCGCCATCAGGAAGACAGGTAGGACGACCGCGTCAACCCCAGGCGCAGGGCATCCAGGAACTGGGTGCGTTCGGCGGCGCTGATACGGGCGCTGGCGCATTTGTCGCGGTAGTGGGTCATCAACTCCTCCGGCGACAGGTGCACGTAGCGCAGCATGTCTTCGATGGTGTCGTGGGTTTCGATACCGGCGTGGTACACGCTGCCGTCGGCATTCTGGTAGATGTTCACCGAGTCGGTGTCACCGAACAGGTTGTGCATGTCGCCAAGGATTTCCTGGTAGGCACCCACCAGGAAGATGCCCAACAGGTAATCTTCGCCTGGATTGAGGGAATGCACCGGCAGGCTGGTTTCGATGCTCTGCTCGTCGACGTACTGCTTGATCTTGCCGTCGGAGTCGCAGGTCAGGTCTTGCAGCACGGCGCGGCGCAACGGCTCTTCATCGAGGCGATGCAGCGGCAGGATCGGCAGCACCTGACCGATGGCCCAGGTGTCCGGCAGGCTCTGGAACACCGAGAAGTTGCAGATGTACTTGTCGGCGAGCTTGTCGTTGAGCTCATCCAGCACCTGACGGTGGGAGCGCTGGCGGGCCTTCAACGAGTTATGCAGGCGACGGCACACCGCGAAGTAGCACTGCTCGGCCAGGGCTTTTTCCGCCAGGGTCAGCTTGCCGTCGGCGTACTGGGCGGCCACGTCACTCATGTAGTGGGTGGCGCGCCAGTAGGTCTCGGTGACCATCTCGATATCAGTCGGGCCCAGCAGGTCAACCAGCCACTGCACGGTCTCCGGCAGGCTTTCCTTGTTTTCGATCACCGGCACGTCGTCGTGGTGTTTCTCGACGTCGGTCACCTGCACCACCAGCATCGCGTGGTGGGCGGTCAGGGAGCGACCACTTTCCGAGAATATGTGCGGATGCGGCAGGCTCTGGGCATCGCAGAACTCCTTGAGCATGCCAACCACGACACCGGCGTAATCGTCCATGTCGTAGTTGATCGAACTGGCATTGCGCGAGTGCGTACCGTCATAGTCCACGCCCAGGCCACCGCCAACATCGATGTGATCCACCGGCAGGCCGAGGTTGCGCAGCTCACCGTAGTAGCGGATCGCTTCCTTGAAGCCATGCTGGTAGTCCGCCAGGTTGGCGATCTGCGAGCCCATGTGGAAATGCAGCAGGCGGATGCCCTGATCCAGGCCAGCGGCGCGGAAGCGCTCGACCACCGACAGCAGTTGCGCGGCAGACAAGCCGAACTTGGACTTTTCGCCACCGGTATCGGCCCACTTGCTCGACGCCAGGGACGACAGGCGTACCCGCAGGCCGACCTGTGGCTTGACCTTGAGCGACGCGGCTTCTTCGATCACCAGGCCGACTTCGGATTCTTTCTCGATCACGATGAAGACGTTATGGCCCAGTTTCTGGCCCATCAGCGCCAGGCGAATGAACTCGCGGTCCTTGTAACCGTTGCAGACGATAGTCCCGCCCTTGGGCGCCAGGGCCAGCACCGCCAGCAGCTCGGGCTTGGAGCCGGCCTCAAGACCGATGGAAACGTTCTGGGTGGCGATGATGTTTTCGATCACCGCTTCCTGCTGGTTGACCTTGATCGGATAGAGCGCGGTGTACTGGCTCTGGTATTCCAGGCGCGCGATGTTGCTGTCGAACGCACCGGTGAGCTGGCGCACGCGGTCTTGCAGGATGTCGGGGAAGCGCACCAGCAATGGCAGCGACAGGCCGCTCTGGCGCAACTGGTCGACTTGCTCGAACAGGTCGATGGGCGAACTGCCTGGACCGTTCGGACGGACTTCGACGCGACCGGCGTCATTGATCGCGAAATACCCGGCCCCCCAATGGCGGATCCCGTAAACACTGCGGCTGTCCGCAACTGTCCATTGGCTGCCATCGTCTTTGCGTGTGCGTCGTACGGACATCGAAGTCCCCTATAAAGAAGTCAAAATGCACCATCCGGTAGGAGGCTGGAGCAGTCTAGAGAATGGAAATGACGATTTGCCTGTAAGCAAGGTAGACCCTGCTCACAGCGCTGAGTTTAGAAACCCGTTCAGAACAGGCTCTGTGAAAACCATGTGGGCGACTTCGAACCGTGCTTCGTAGAAAGGGTTCGAATCAAGCCGAGGGTGGTTTTCACAGAGGCTGCTAGCCGCCGGACTTTTTCGCCTTGAAGCCGTGTCGGGTCAGTTCCGCCAGCAGCAGCTCGACGTGATCGCCCTGGATCTCGATGATGCCGTCTTTCAAAGCACCACCGGTGCCACAGCGTTTCTTCAACGTGGTGGCCAGTTCCTTGAGCGCGTCCTCGGCCAGCGGCACGCCAGTGATCGTGGTCACCGTCTTGCCGCCGCGACCTTTGCTTTCACGGCGCACGCGAGCGATACCGTCACCTTCCGGGATGGTGGTCTGTTTGCAGATGCAGGCATCCACCGGCTGGCGGCAATCAGGGCAATGACGACCGGCGTCGGTAGAAAATACCAGGCCGCCCAAGGCGGCGAAGGATGCGGCTTTTTTGGCCACCGGCAATCCTCTTGGGAGGACAAAGACTGGCCGGGCAAAAGTAAGTGCCCCGACCGCGAAGCCCCACTCAGGCAGGGGCAGCGCTACTGGATCGCAGACAGCGATTCAGCTTGAAAAGTCGCGCAGTGTAACGGCAAAAAGCTAACTTGCTAAGGGCCAATCGGCGCCAATTTAGCGCTTCTTTGCGACATCATCGCCATGGGCTCGCAAATAGCGCTCCAGTGCCGCCAGAGAGTCCGGGCAGTAAGGCTTGTGCTGGATTTCATCGAGCACCTGGTCGACCGCCAGGAAACGCGCCTCGAGTACCTCTTCAGGTTGCAGAATCAGCGGCCCGTCCCACACGGCCGAGAACGCCGAGCACCACAGGCGACTGCCGCTGTCTTCGAAATAAAAATGGTCATGGGCCGTCAGTTCGACGCCGCTCACGCCCAACTCTTCCGCCAGCTCTCGAGCCGCCGACTCGGCATAGGTCTCGTTGGCCTGCACCATCCCGCCGGCCGCCACGTCCCAGAAACCCGGATAGATCGCCTTGCTCAGGGTCCGCCGATGAACGCACAACTCACCGGCCGAGTTGAACAGCATGATGTAGGTGCCGCGTCCGATCAGACCGCGCTCACGCAGGTCCGAACGCACCAGGCTGCCAAGCAGGTTGTCGTCTTTATCGACCCAAGCGATGAGCTCGGCATCCGAGGCCACTCGATGAGCGACCTCCCGCGGGCTTTCTTCCATCTGTCAGCCCTGGTTCAGCAGTTGCCGCAAGTCGATCACCGCCGCGTTGGCGCGGGAAATGTAGTTGGCCATCACCAGCGAATGGTTCGCCAATACACCGAAGCCGCTGCCGTTGAGGATCATCGGGCTCCAGACCGGCTCCTGGGAGGCTTCGAGTTCACGAATGATCTGCCGCACGCTGACCGTGGCGTTTTTCTTTGCCAGCACATCGGCGAAATCCACTTCGATTGCGCGCAGCAAATGCGACAGCGCCCAGGCCTGGCCGCGAGCTTCGTAGAACACGTTGTCGATCTGCATCCACGGGGTTTCGACCACCTCCTCGTCCACTTGCGGTACCTGGCCCGGGGCCGTGACTTCGGTTTTCAGCGAGGTGTTGAGCTTGACCCGGCCCACGCTGGCCGACAGGCGCTGGGACAGCGAACCCAGACGAGTGCCGACATCGCCCAGCCAATTATTCAGGTTATCGGCGCGGGCATAGAACAGCGCGCTTTTCTGGTTCGGATCGGACAGGCGCGCCTGATAGCGGCTCAGCAGAGTGATGCCTTCCTGGTACTCCGACTCACTGGAGGGCAGCACCCAGCTGCGGTTATCGAAGTTGAAGCGCGGCTCGGCCTTGGCCAGGTCGGCGTCCTCGGCGGACTGGGACTGGGATCGGGCGAAGTCCTTGCGCAGAGCGCGGCTCAGGTCGCGTACCTGCACCAGCACGCCATATTCCCAGCTCGGCATGTTGTCCATCCACAGGCCCGGCGGGAACCGGTCGTTGGAAATGTAGCCACCTGGCTTGGTCAGCAGCGTTTCGGCCACGGTCTTGAGGGTCTCGACGGTGGTGTAGCCGATCACCATTTGCCGGCCTTCCTTCTCCGCGGCCGCCTGGGCGTTCTGCTGCACGGGGAACAGGGCGGGCTCCTGGCTCCAGTACCAGCCGACGGCAATGGTCACCAGCAAGTACAGGCCGACCAGGGTGGCCAGTGCCCGGCTGAAAAAAAGCCCACCCAGGTAGCTGCGGGTGGCCGATTTCGGCTCGGCGGCACGTTCAGGCGCGCTGCCCGCGCGGTTTTTCCAGTCCAGCATGGCGATGTCCCTTCAATCACTTGAGTTCACGGTTCGACCACAACCCTACGCCATCGTGCCTGATTTGAAACGCGATAATGCGGCGCAAATCATGCCGACCACGACAGGGCAATCGAACGGCCACTATAAAGGAAGCGCTGTCACCAGCCTACGAAACTGACCGGTCATAAACTGAATACCCTCCCAAGACAGATTATTGACGTATGACACTCATGCGAATGAAAAGAGGTGCTAGCATAGAGCCACCAGTCGATCTCAGCATGCACCCTAACTAGTAGTCAGGATATGACCGAGCCAGAAGACCCCAGCCGTGAGCGCCTCAAGCACCACTTTGCCCAGCGGGTAATTCACCAGGCTCGTCAGATCCTGGAGATCTGGCAGCGCCTGCAACGCAGTGAATGGTCAGGCATCGACCTGTCGGAGCTCAGCGAAGCCAACCTGCGTCTGCTGCGCTTTGCCGAGCGCTTCGAGCAACCGGAGCATTGCCAGCTCGCCCAGGGCATCAGTCAATCGCTGCAAGCGGTGGAAGCCAATCGCGGGCGTCTGAGCAGCCACCTGATCACTGAAATCAATCGACTGATGCAGCGCCTGTCCCGCACCGGCCTGCGCCATGGCGATCAGCTCGAACAGACCTTCCTGCCGCCGCTGCGCAAACCCATCTACGTGATGTTGCAGGACCATGACCGCGCCGAGCGGCTGGCCAAGCAGTTGGAGTTCTTCGGCCTCAGCGCCCAGGCGCTCGACAGCGTGGCGGCGTTTCGGGCTTCGATGGTCGAGCGCCTGCCGGCCGCGATTGTCATGGACGTGGACTTCAGCGGCCCCGGCATCGGCCTGAAACTGGCCGCCGAAGCCCAGGAAGGTCTGGAGCAGCCGTTGCCGCTCTTGTTCTTCAGCCTGCTGGAAACCGACACGCCGACACGCCTGGCGGCGGTGCGCGCCGGCGGGCAGGAGTTCCTCACCGGCACCCTGGAAGCTTCGAGCCTGCTGGAAAAGATCGAAGTGCTGACCTGCGTTGCCCAGTACGAACCCTACAAAGTGCTGATCATTGATGACTCCCGTGCCCAGGCCCTGCACACCGAGCGCCTGCTCAACAGCGCCGGTATCGTCACCCGCACGCTGATCGAACCGATCCAGGCCATGGCCGAGCTGGCGGATTTCCAGCCTGATCTGATCATCCTCGACATGTACATGCCCGCCTGCACCGGCACGGAGCTGGCGAAGGTGATCCGCCACAATGACCGCTATGTCAGCGTGCCGATCATTTACCTGTCCGCCGAAGACGACCTGGACAAACAGCTCGACGCCATGAGTGAAGGCGGCGACGACTTCCTGACCAAACCGATCAAACCCCGGCACCTGATCACCACCGTGCGCAATCGCGCGGCCCGGGCGCGCAACCTCAAGGCGCGGATGGTCCGCGACAGCCTCACCGGTCTTTACAACCACACCCATATCCTGCAATTGCTCGAAGACTGCTGCTTCCGCGCTCGCCGCGAAGGCAAGCCGTTGAGCTTTGCCATGCTGGACATCGACCATTTCAAACGGGTCAACGACAGCCACGGCCACCCCATGGGCGACCGGGTGATCAAAAGCCTGGCGCTGTTTCTCAAGCAGCGTCTGCGCAAGACCGACTTCATCGGCCGTTACGGCGGTGAAGAGTTCGCCATCGTCATGCCGGACACGGATATCGATGCGGCCTACAAGGTACTGGATGAAATCCGCCAGCGTTTTGCCGAAATTCACTACCCGGCGCAGCCCCAGGACCTGTGGTGCACCTTCAGCGCGGGCGTGGTGCAGATGAGCGAAGAGTCCGACAGCCTGATGATGGCCAGCCAGGCGGACGAAGCGCTGTACCGCGCCAAGCACGCAGGGCGCAATCGGGTACAAAGCGCGCGGCAGTCAAAGCAAAGTGCCACCTTTTCATCGGAATCCACCGATTCAGTCATAAACCTGTAACCCAAACGCAATAACTTCAAGCACTTACGATTCTGCCCTTGGTAGACCCTTGATGCGCCTGAAGCTGCTGACCAATCTCAATACCCTTCTTTTAGTTGCCGTGTGCCTTGGCCTGGCTTGCACCCTGTGGTGGTCGCAAATCGCCCTGGAGCGCCCCTATCTGTTGATGGAGCGCTACCTGAGCCTGTCGCGGCAGTTCCAGGGCGAGGTGGCGCGCAACATCGAAGATTACCTGGCCAGCGGCGACGCCTTGCGCCTCAGCGCAGCGACCCAGTCCATTGATACCTTGCAAAAGGACCTGGACCTATTTCCGCCCGAACTGGCCAAGAGCTTGCGCCCAAGCCTGTCCAGCCTCGACGGCTTCAGCAAGACCGATCTGCTGGCCGCCGGTAAGCTGGCGGGCGATCCGCAAGCCCTGCTGTTGCAGGCCGAACGGGAGCTGAGCGCGAGCCTGGACCGCCTTGCGCAATACGCCAATGGCGCCCCGGCCTACCTGCCGCCGTTGTTCGCCGCTTCGCAACATCTGGGCCGACTGTCCCTCGCCCGGGACAAACTGGTCAGCAGCGGACGCAGCGAATTGGCCGCCGATGTCGAACGGGAACTGCAGAGCATCCGCACACAGGCCGAGAGCCTCGACAGCCTGCCGCTGCTGGGCGTGACAGCCAGCAACGAAGCGCAGGGCGATGATTTCGCTGCGCTGATGGGCTTGCAGACCCAGGAAGAAACCGTCGCCGAAGACGCCGGCATCGCCCTCAAGCGCGAACTCAACAGCCTGCTCGGCCGCTATCCTGCCGAACTGGGGCGCACTCGCGCATTGATCCAGAAGCGCACAGAACTGAGCAGCGCCACGCACTTGAAAATCGCCGATGTGCAACAGGCGATCGATGCCATGGAGTCGGCGGTTCGCGCCCAACATGGCCAGATCCAGGGCGAAGTTCGGCTGATTCAGGGATTGATGATCGGCCTGATCCTGCTGATCGCATTGCTCATTGACACCTTGCAGCGGCGCCTGGCCCGGACTTTGACGAATCTGGCACCCGCCCTGTCGACTTGGGCCGAAGGGGATTTCAGCCGCGACATTCATGTGGGCGCCAGCAACCGCGAGTTACAAGACATCCAGGCCTCGCTCAATCGCTTGCGGGCGTATCTGGTGGATCTGGTCGGCACCATTCGCCTGAATGCCGAGCAGGTCGCTGGCAGCAGCCGGGCACTGGCCGAGCTGAGTGGAGAATTGCACAGCGGCGCCGAGCACCAGGCCGGTGACACGGCGCTGATTCGCGACTCTCTCAGCGAACTGGAAGCGACCATTCAACAAGTAGCCGGTGACGCCAGCCAGGCCGCCGACGCCAGCCGTAGCGCCGGGCATGCTGTGGAGCAAGGACAGAAAGTCATCGGCCTGAGCCTCACCGGCCTGCATGCGCTGGTGGGCGAAGTGCAAGGCAACGCACAAATGATCGAACAACTGGCCGAGGAATCGGCCACCATCGGCGGCGTGCTGACAGTGATTCGCTCGATTGCCGATCAGACCAACCTGCTGGCCCTCAACGCCGCCATCGAAGCCGCACGCGCCGGAGACATGGGAAGAGGTTTCGCGGTGGTGGCCGAAGAAGTCCGCTCCCTGGCCCAACGCACGGCGGGCGCCACTGCCGAGATCCAGGAACTGATCGCCCGCCTGCAACTGGCCGCGCGCCAGTCGGTGGACGGCATGCGCGCCCAGGTCGAACACGCCGAAGCCACCGCCAACCAGGCACAAGCGGCCGACGGCGCACTGGATAAAATCGTCGGGGCCATCCAGACCATTTCCGAAACCGCAGTGCGCATCGCCGACGTCACCGCCCAACAAAGCGGCGCCGTCAGCGAAATCCGCGATCACAGTGAGCGGATTCATCAACTGGGTGGGGATAATCTGCTGCGCATTGGTCAGGGGCGGGAACAGGGCGACAACCTGCTGGTGTTGGGTGGGCGGCTGCACACGGCGGTGCAGGCATTTCGGGTTTAAGCAGCACAGATCCCCTGTGGGAGCGGGCCTGCTCGCGATTGCAGTGGGTCAGCTTGCAGAAATATTGAATCTATCGCCGCCATCGCGAGCAGGCTCGCTCCCACACGGGTTTCGGGTTATTCCCAAC
>NZ_WUUD01000032.1:22035-22280 GCF_009831705.1 Pseudomonas sp. PICF6
GCCGCCGCCATCGCGAGCAGGCTCGCTCCCACACGGGTTTCGGGTTATTCCCAACATTGACGTGCACCACAGCCCCCCTGTGGGAGCGGGCTTGCTCGTGATAGCGGTGGGTCAGCTTGCATCAGTGTTGAATGTGCCGCCGTCTTCGCGAGCAAGCTCGCTCCCACGCGGGTTTCGGGTTATTCCCAACCTTGATGTTCACCACAGCTCCCCTGTGGGAGCGAGCCTGCTCGCGATTGCAGTGG
>NZ_WUUD01000032.1:22290-48440 GCF_009831705.1 Pseudomonas sp. PICF6
GCGCAAACATCGGTCATCGTGCTGGCTATTGCAGAGAACTGGACAGTCATAAAGGCTTTGCGGCATAGTCGCCGGGTTCTGACACCTGCTCACAGATAACAAGGAACAGCAGATGGCGACCCTATTGGTCCTGCACGGACCCAACCTGAACCTGCTGGGCACCCGCGAACCGGGCGTCTACGGGGCCGTGACACTGGCCCAGATCAACCAGGACCTGGAACAGCGGGCCCGCAATGCCGGCCATCATTTGCTCTACCTGCAAAGCAACGCCGAATATGAATTGATCGACCGCATCCATGCCGCGCGTGGCGAAGGTGTGGACTTCATTTTGATCAATCCCGCTGCTTTTACGCACACAAGCGTCGCATTACGTGACGCGCTGCTGGCAGTGAGCATCCCATTCATCGAAGTGCATTTGTCCAACGTGCACAAACGCGAACCTTTCCGCCATCACTCCTACTTCTCCGATGTAGCGGTGGGAGTGATCTGCGGCCTTGGCGCCAGCGGTTACCGACTGGCTCTGGAGGCCGCCCTAGAGCAGCTTGAAAAACAGGCAACAGCTTGAACAACAAGCGTTAAACGCCCCTGACCGACCCTTGGGAGTTGATGATTCATGGATATCCGTAAAGTTAAGAAACTGATCGAATTGCTGGAAGAGTCCGGCATCGACGAGCTCGAGATCAAGGAAGGCGAAGAGTCCGTACGCATCAGCCGTCACAGCAAGACCCCGGCCCAGCAGTTCTACGCGCCGGCACCGATGCAGGCTCCAGCCGCCGCGCCTGCTCCGGCAGCAGCGCCAGTTGCCGCCGCTCCAGCAGCACCTGCCGCGCCAACGCTCAACGGCACCGTTGCCCGTTCGCCAATGGTAGGCACGTTCTATCGCAAGTCTTCCCCGTCCTCGCCGTCCTTCGTTGAAGTCGGCCAGACCGTGAAGAAAGGCGACACCCTGTGCATCGTCGAAGCCATGAAGATGATGAACCACATCGAAGCTGAAACCAGCGGTGTGATCGAATCCATCCTCGTTGAAGACGGCCAGCCGGTTGAGTACGACCAACCGCTGTTCACCATCGTTTGAACCGCGGAGAGCCTTTGATGACTGCGAAGTTGGAAAAAGTTCTGATCGCTAACCGCGGTGAGATCGCCCTGCGGATTCTGCGTGCCTGCAAAGAGATGGGCATCAAGACCGTCGCCGTTTACTCCAAGGCCGACAAAGAACTGATGCACCTGGGCCTGGCGGACGAATCCGTCTGCATCGGTCCGGCGTCGGCTGCGCACTCTTACCTGCACATCCCGGCGATCATCGCCGCCGCTGAAGTGACCGGCGCCACCGCCATTCACCCTGGCTACGGTTTCCTGGCGGAAAACGCCGACTTCGCCGAACAGGTCGAAAACTCCGGTTTTGCCTTCATTGGTCCGAAAGCCGACACCATCCGCCTGATGGGCGACAAGGTATCGGCCAAGCACGCCATGATCGCCGCCGGCGTGCCTACCGTTCCAGGTTCCGACGGCCCGCTGCCTGAAGACGAAGAAACCGCCCTGCGCATTGGCCGCGAAGTCGGCTATCCGGTGATCATCAAGGCTGCCGGTGGTGGCGGTGGTCGCGGCATGCGTGTGGTACACAAGGAAGAAGACCTGATTTCCTCGGCGAAACTGACCCGCTCCGAAGCGGGCGCGGCGTTCGGCAACCCGATGGTCTATCTGGAAAAGTTCCTGACCAACCCGCGTCACGTCGAAGTCCAGGTGCTGTCCGACGGCCAGGGCCAGGCCATCCATCTGGGCGACCGCGACTGCTCGCTGCAACGTCGTCACCAGAAGGTCCTCGAAGAAGCACCGGCACCGGGCATCGACGAGCAGGCTCGCGCGGAAGTCCTGGCACGCTGCGTCAAGGCCTGCATCGACATCGGCTACCGCGGCGCCGGCACCTTCGAGTTCCTCTACGAGAACGGTCGTTTCTACTTCATCGAAATGAACACCCGTGTTCAGGTGGAGCACCCGGTTTCGGAAATGGTCACCGGTATCGACATCGTCAAGGAGATGCTCAGCATCGCCGCCGGCAACAAACTGTCGTTCACCCAGGATGACGTGGTGATCCGCGGCCACTCGCTGGAATGCCGGATCAACGCCGAAGACCCGAAAACCTTCATGCCAAGCCCAGGCACGGTCAAGCATTTCCATGCTCCAGGCGGCAATGGCGTTCGCGTCGACTCGCACCTGTACAGCGGTTATGCGGTTCCGCCGAACTATGACTCGTTGATCGGCAAGCTGATCACCTACGGCGCAACCCGTGACGAAGCCATGGCGCGCATGCGCAATGCGCTGGACGAAATCGTGGTGGACGGGATCAAGACCAACATCCCGCTGCACCGCGACCTGGTCCGCGACGAAGGCTTCTGCAAAGGTGGCGTCAACATCCATTACCTGGAACACAAGCTGGCTGATCAGGCTTGATGTCCCGAGTGATGTAAAAAAGCCCCCGGTCCATTGGCCGGGGTCTTTTTTTGCCTGCCTTTCACAATGGCGGCGAATGACTCAGCTCAGCGCTACCGTAGGGAGTGCCTGTGCTTCGATCTGCGCCCTCGTCGCCGCCCTGCCCTGCTGGGTGCGAACGCTACCGTTGGCATTGGCTACCAACGGCTCACTACGCAAGCGCGTCATGAACCCACGCGCACGCACCGACACCGGGTCGGAACTCTGTTTCGCCCTCGCCAGCACCGGTATGTAGTAGCGCTCAACGTGACTCTGTGATGTCTTGAACACCGACGTCACCCCAGTGCGCAGATCCAGCGACACACCATAGGTATTACCGAAGCAGGAAGAATACGACCAGTGATCCCAGGTTGGCTGCAGCCCCTGGCGCCTCATCACCGACCTGACCGGCTCGCCAATATCAGCGCCTGTCAGCCAATCGCCGCCCACCAGAATGGCGCGAATATCCTTGCCCGCCCCTCCCAAACGCTGCTTCACTTCGCGAACACTGCGCTCGATCAGTGCGCGGATGTTGTGATCGAAATGAATGACCGCCCCGACCTTGGTGGTCGGGTTGTACAAGGAAGCGATCACGCATGTCTGGGCGTTCAGGGAGAACAGATAGTTGTCTGCCGCCGTCTCGCTGAACCTGGCGACCACCGCCTCGCCCTGCAACGCGCCCCGCGCCACGTCCGGGAAGACATGCCCGGGAAACGCTTCGCGAAGATCGCTCACTCGCCCAAGGTTACGCACATCATCATTGCCGCCACTCATTCCAACGGGTTTACGCGCCCACTTGCCATTCGCCATCCTGTACACAGGCGGTTTGTAAAAGGCGCCGGGATAACGGGCATCCACCAGGCACAGACCATCGAAGTAGATATTCCCCCTCACCTGGTAGTACCTGCCCTTGTCGAGTATGTAGAAAGCATTTCGCGGCTGCGTAGCGCTGGACGGGCTGAGATAGGTGCCTTTGAAAGCCCCCTCGGTCACCTGCTGCAAATTCTTCGGCGTTTCCCTGACCGCCTGTTTCGGATCGAAACGGATCGGCTGGATCAGCGGCCCGCTCTCCCTGGCAGCGACTGATGTCACCTGCCTCAGGCGCTGAGCGGCCAAGGACATGGGCCTTACGGCGAGCTTCAGACTCCTGACAGCCTGACCGAGCAGCCGGGTCATGCTCATTGCCCCAAGCATGCCGAACAACGCGCCCCAGGTCGCTTGCAGCCAATGGCCGAGGGCGCGATCCGTGTCGCCCTGCCCATGCGCCTCGATCGCCTGCCTGGAACTGAGGGCAATGAAGCCGGCATCCAGCAACAGGGCAAAGGGCGGGTAAACCATGCACACCGGCGCGGAGGCGAAGAGCAGGCCCTTGAGCACCTGATCCCTGATCACCTCGCCGCGACTTTTCGTGACATCTTCCACGTCCGTGACAGCGCGCTCGATGTAGGCATCGAACTGCGACGAGATATCCATTACCCGATTGAATTCGCGCAATACTTCGAGGCCACGGGTCGTGGTCGCCAAAGCCGTCAGCGAGCGCCTTACCGCGGCACGAGCACCAACGGCCACCCGCTCCAGTACGTAATCACGCAGGCGTGCGGCGACCGCCCCGGGGAAGTCCTGGTATGGGCGAAATGTGACGCCGTCGGGAGCGTCGGGCGTGTACAGCCAATAGACACCTTTGGGATCAAAGTAGGCAAAGACATAGACGCCCAATACCACATGACCGCCGACGGTAAACCGGATCAGACCTTCGCGCTGCACCACCGCCTGCGAACTCACTGAGCCGGTCACCGGCGTCGACTCACTCAGCAGCGTGATTTGCCGGGTGAGCCACCAGAACTCACGGGCGTTCAACAAGGACTTGCCCGTCGCGATCCGCAGGTCGCGATCCATCCGGGTCAGCAACAGGTTGCGGTAGGCATTGCGCCGCTTGGTGTATTCGGCAGCGCTGGCATCGAGGAACCTGGCGCGGATCTGCCGCGCATACTGCTCGCCCACGTAGGCCCGCCGGATGTAGGTCGCCAGCTCCGCACTGCGAACCTGCCCCAGGTCCTGCCCGATCGATGACCGCACGCCTTTTCTGGGGTTGTCGATGCCCGAGTTGTCGTCATACCCATGGATGGCCAGCTCCAGCAAGCTGGCAACCTGGGTCTTGCCACTCGCCAGCCCGGGTGTGTAGTCGATGAGCACCGTGGCAGGATCGACCGGTTCCTGCACCCCCTTGCTACGCATGTACGGTGCGATGGCTTGGGTGACGGTACGTTTGGCGAAGTCCACAAAGACCTCATAGCCGGCGATCTGCTCGTTGAAGACCTGCTGATGAACCAGGAGCTCCTGGCTCAAGCTGCTGATGATACGTCGGGAGTCAAGCGGCAGGGCCGCGTACCACTGGGGCGATTCGTCCTGCTCCACCTGCGCCAGGTTGTTGGCCAGGCCCATTGCAACAGACGCCTCAAGGCAGGCTTTGAAGGCCATCGCAGTGCTCCTGAGGTCTTTGTTCAGATCCCATGCCGTCGGCTTGTCCGCCACGCCGGCAAAGTACTCCCGAGCCACATCACGCCCGGCTGCAGAGAGTTGTTGCAACAGGTATTCGCGACCCGCCTGGCTTTCAATCCAGGCGCCTATCTCTGCATTCACGGACCGAAGCGAGGGCAACTCGATCCACTCCTGCCCATCTGGCTTGCCGGGGGCGTACAACAACAGATCACTGACCTCGCCCGACCGGTCCTCGCGGTAGAACAACAGAAGATCGGAACACTTCAGTGCGTTTGGAAGCGCAAGGCAGGCCACACGCCAGGCACTGGCCGATTGCGCCGACGTCTCGTTTGCCCATAAGGTTTTGAGCGCCTCGTGATGGCTCACCTTCAAATGGCCCGCACAGCGTGCCACGAACGCGCTTTGCTCCAGGCGCGCCACGAACCAATCGAGCATGGCGTCCTTCAGGTCTGCCCGGCCATATTGGCTGACCAATGCTGCCCCATACCCAGCGGGGGCATCCACGTCTGCCAGCAGTTGGGTAATGAACGCCGGCGAAAGAGGCTGGTTGCGCAGCATGGCGCCATTTTCCACCAGGAACACCGATATGGCGTCCGATCTTATCGGACCTGCCGCCAGCAATTCGCTCAGGCTATGGGTCTGCACCGGCTGGTCAATGATCCCTCGCCACTGCAACTGCACTCGAATGCCGTCAGGCTCGACTTCCATGTCCAGTTCACGCCTGACATAGTCCCTGGCCAGCCGCCGGGCAAACGCCTGCAGCGAGCCCAGGCCGTCGAGCAGCTCATCCACCAGCGCCTGCGCCTGCGAGGTCCGTGCCTCAAAAGCCTTCAACTGTTTACGCTCGACTTCACTCAGCGCCTTCAGCCAGCCAGGCAATTGCCCCCCAGCGATTGCCTGAAGACTCCGCCGTTCCTGAGCGGTTGCCAACGAGGTGATCTGGTTTGTGAGACGCCAGTGCGCCTGAAGGTTTTCAAGCTTCTCCCTCAGCTCATCGACGTCCACCCCCGCCAGTTGCTCCGGCTGGAAAATCCTATCGATCCGGGCCAGGTATTCAGCGAGCCTGTGCTTGACCACCTCCTCAAGAGAGGCGTCGCTCCCGGCCATGCGCCAGTGACGTTGCAGATAGTCTTTGTAGTGATGGGTAAAGCCCGCGGCGCTTGCTTCCACCACCTGCACGATGACTTCCCGACGCTCAACCGCAAACCCCGGATCAGTCCCGCCGGGCCAGCGATAAGGAGCATCCTGTTCTTCATCAAAAGCCACCGGCGTCTGGTCAATCATCCGTTGCAGCACCGCATCGAGCAGGGTGCCGATGAAGTACGGATCGATGTTGCCCTGGTAATAATGGGTGCGCAGTTGGACCAGCAGGTACTCTTCCAGCACCTCCAGCAAGGGCATCTGAGCGTGTAATCGCTGGTCGATAGCCGCCTGCCAACGTGCCAACTTCTCCAGAATGACTTGTGCTGTTTCCGCCTGCGGGGAAGAGACCGTCCCCGCGCCGCTCGTGTTGCTGTGCCGTTCGGCAGTGTTGTCCATCACATTCCTCCCTGTTGTGTGGACCCGCACCTTATCCGTCCTGCATTGCCCCCATGTCATACATATATATATCGAAACACCACGCCGGCGGCACGAGACTCGCTTATCCACTTTGATGGCGACCTGGCGTACACTGCGCGCCTTTGCAGCCCTGCGCTGCCTCCTGTAGATTTTTTTCCAAAGGTGCCCGCCATGCCTTGGCTGCAAGTACGTCTGGCCATCAGCCCGGAACAAGCCGAAACCTACGAAGACGCGTTTCTTGAAGTAGGCGCCGTATCGGTAACCTTCATGGACGCCGAAGACCAGCCGATCTTCGAGCCGGAACTCAATACCACGCCGTTATGGTCCCACACTCACCTGCTGGCCCTTTTCGAAGGTGGCACCGAGCCGGCCAGCGTGCTGGCACATCTGGAGCTGCTCACCGGCAGCCCGTTGCCCGAGCATCACAGCGAAGTGATCGAAGACCAGGATTGGGAACGCAGCTGGATGGATAACTTCCAGCCGATGCGCTTCGGTCAGCGCCTGTGGATCGTGCCGAGCTGGCATGCCGCGCCGCAGCCGGATGCGGTGAACCTGCTGCTGGACCCAGGGCTGGCGTTCGGCACTGGCACGCACCCGACCACCGCGCTGTGCCTGGAATGGCTCGACGGCCAGGACCTTAAAGACTGTAACGTGCTCGACTTCGGCTGCGGCTCGGGGATCCTGGCCATTGCCGCGCTGCTGTTGGGCGCCAAGGAAGCGGTCGGCACCGACATCGACGTCCAGGCCCTGGAAGCCTCCCGCGACAACGCCGGGCGCAACAACATTGCCCCAGAGCTGTTCCCCCTGTACTTGCCGCAAGACCTGCCACAGGTTCAGGCCGACGTACTGGTGGCCAACATCCTGGCCGGTCCGCTGGTGTCCTTGGCGCCGCAGTTGTCGAGCCTGGTCAAGCCGGGCGGACGCCTGGCGCTGTCGGGCATCCTGGCCGAACAGGGTGAAGAAGTCGCTGCGGCCTATGCCGCGGACTTTGATCTGGACCCCATTGCCAATCGCGATGGCTGGGTGCGCATCACCGGTCGTCGGCGCTAGAATGGCCGCCTGTATCAACCGGATTGCCGCATGACTGACAGTTTCGTCACCCAGTGCCCGCATTGCCACACCAGTTTTCGCGTCAGCCATACTCAATTGAGCGTGGCCCGCGGGGTGGTTCGCTGTGGCTCGTGCCTGCAAGTGTTCAATGCCGCACGGCAATTGCTGGAACAGCATACTGCCAAGGAAACCGTCACGCCCCTGGCACCGCCAATCAAGACGCCCGCCGCCGAATCCCCGCCCCGTGCGATCAGCCAGAAGCAATGGACCGCCGCCGAGCTGGACCTCGATGATCTGGACAAGGAACTGGCTCGACTGGAGCGGCGTGACAAGCGTGCGCCGGATACCTTCGGCCGACGTCGTGAAGACAACCTGAGCGCGCAACGCGACCCGCTCTCGAACGATCAGGAGCCTTGGTCCGACAGCCTGTACAGCGAATCCGCCAGCGAGCGCGACGAAACGGCCCTACAAACCCCGGTCGAACCGTTCGAGCCCCATGAACCGGCCCGCCCACCGCGCACCGAACCGTCCTTGTCCTTGCCCCTGACCCTGGAACCGCTGGAACCGGACGACGAGCCGGTCACCCCGCTACGCCTGGAGCCGGACGACGAGCCCCACGAACACCTGGAAAGTCTGTCTGCCAGCGATGATCACGATGATCACGACGAAGCACCGTTGCAAGCGGTGCCGACGCGCAAGGCACGCGAGCGCCATGAACCCGGATTACGCGCCGAGGCCCTTCAGGACCTGGATGACGATCCGCTGCAACTGGACTGGCGCAAGCGTCGCTCGCCCTGGGGCCGGCGTTTGCTGTGGGGCCTGTTGATCCTGTTCGCCACCGCGGCCCTGGCCGGCCAGTACATCGCCTACCACTTCGAAGAACTGGCCCGTCAGGATCAGTATCGCCCGTGGTTCCTGCAGATTTGCCCGACCATCGGCTGCGACGTGCCGTCCAAGGTCGACATCGGCAAAATCAAAAGCAGCAACCTGGTGGTGCGCAGCCATCCGGAGTTCAGCGGCGCCCTGGTGGTGGACGCAATCATCTACAACCGTGCGCCGTTCTCCCAGCCTTTCCCGCTGCTGGAGCTGCGTTTCGCCGACCTCAACGGGCATCTGATCGCCAGTCGCCGTTTCAAGCCCGGTGAATATCTGGGCGGCGATGTCGAAGGCCTGGGGGAAATGCCGCCGCAGACGCCCATTCATATTGCCCTGGATATCCTCGACCCGGGACCTAAAGCGGTGAACTACAGCCTGAGCTTTCATTCACCAGAGTGATGCACACCAGGGCCGGGCGATTGGCGGCAGCTTTCTGACTCAGCGCACCCGAACCAAACCGCTGGCGATAACAAAATAGCTGTTCAGATTTTATCCAATTCGACCTTTATCCAGTCATCGAGAGCGGGTATCATGCCAACCCTTTTTCGAAGTCTCATGATCCGGCCCCACTTCAGGGAAGTCCTATGTCGGCGGTACGCATCGGCCCATATACATTACAGAACGGCCTGGTTCTCGCCCCAATGGCGGGCGTCACCGACCAGCCCTTTCGTCAGCTGTGCAAGCGACTGGGCGCCGGGCTTGTAGTTTCGGAAATGGTCAGCAGCGACATGAGTTTGTGGAACACCCGCAAATCGCGTCTGCGCATGATCCACGAAGGCGATCCCGAGCCCCGCTCGGTGCAGATCGCCGGTGGCGATGCCCAGATGCTGGCGCAGGCGGCCCGGGCCAATGTCGAGCTGGGCGCACAGATCATCGACATCAACATGGGCTGTCCGGCGAAGAAGGTCTGCAACAAGGCTGCAGGCTCGGCACTGTTGAAGGATGAAGCGCTGGTCACCGAGATCCTGCAGGCGGTCGTCGCCGCAGTCGATGTGCCGGTGACCCTGAAGATCCGCACCGGGTGGGACCGGGAGAACAAGAACGGCCTGACGGTGGCCAAGATCGCCGAACAGGCAGGCATCACGGCGTTGGCGGTGCATGGCCGCACCCGTGCCGACCTGTACACCGGCGAGGCCGAGTACGACACCATTGCCGCGATCAAGCAGGCGGTGTCGATGCCGGTCTTTGCCAACGGCGATGTCGACTCGCCCGAAAAGGCCCGGTACGTGCTGGACGCGACGGGTGCCGACGGGTTGTTGATCGGCCGGGCTGCCCAGGGGCGGCCATGGATTTTTCGTGAAATCGAACACTTCCTGCGCACCGGCGAAAAGCTCGCTGCGCCGCAACTGTCCGAGGTGGAACGTATTCTGCTAGAGCATCTGGCCGCGCTGCATGCCTTCTACGGAGAAGTCATGGGTGTACGCATCGCTCGCAAGCATGTGGGCTGGTATCTCGCAACCCTGCCGGGCGCCAGGGAGTTTCGCGCCCGTTTCAATCGTTTGGATGGTACGCAAGCACAATGCGCCGACGTTCAGGCGTTCTTCGCTGAGCGTTACAAGAGCCTGACAGGGGACGAAGGGGTGGCCGCATGACGATGATGACCGAGACTTTAGTGAGTGGAATAACACCCGTGAGCGACAACGTAAATTTGAAACAGCACCTCAATACGCCCAGCGAAGAAGGTCAGACCCTTCGCGGGAGTGTCGAGAAGGCGCTGCACAATTATTTCGCCCACCTTGAGGGCGCTGCCGTCACGGATGTGTACAACCTGGTGCTTTCGGAAGTCGAGGCACCTCTGCTCGAGAGCGTGATGAACTACGTCAAGGGCAACCAGACCAAGGCCAGTGAGCTGCTGGGCCTGAACCGCGGCACCCTGCGCAAGAAACTCAAGCAGTACGATCTGCTGTAAGCATTCAATCAAACCAGAAAGGCGCCCGCGTAAAAAACGGTCGCCTTTTTTGCTGACTTCCCTTGCTTTTGATGGAAATTGAAATGACCGACCAGACCACCCGCCTGCCGATCCGCCGCGCCTTGATCAGCGTCTCCGACAAGACCGGGATCCTCGAATTTGCCCGCGAACTGCAACAGTTGGGTGTCGAGATCCTCTCCACCGGCGGGACCTTCAAGCTGCTGCAGGACAATGGCGTCGCCGCAGTGGAAGTCGCGGACTACACCGGTTTTGCGGAAATGATGGACGGTCGGGTCAAGACCCTGCACCCGAAGATCCACGGCGGGATCCTGGGTCGTCGCGGCATCGACGACGCCATCATGAACGAGCACGGCATCAAGCCGATCGACCTGGTGGCCGTCAACCTCTACCCGTTCGAAGCCACCATCAACAAGCCAGGTTGCGACCTGCCGACCGCCATTGAAAACATCGACATCGGCGGCCCGACCATGGTCCGCTCGGCGGCCAAGAACCACAAAGACGTGGCCATCGTGGTCAACGCCAGTGACTACGCCAGCGTGCTGGAAAACCTCAAGGCCGGTGGCCTGACCTACGCCCAGCGTTTCGACCTGATGCTCAAGGCCTTTGAACACACCGCCGCCTACGACGGCATGATCGCCAACTACATGGGCACCGTGAACCAGGCCGCTGAAACCCTGTCGACCGAAGGCCGCAGCGAATTCCCACGCACCTTCAACACCCAGTTCATCAAGGCCCAGGAAATGCGCTACGGCGAGAACCCGCACCAGAGCGCGGCGTTCTACGTGGAAGCCAAGCCGGCCGAAGTCGGTATCGCCACCGCCACCCAGTTGCAAGGCAAGGAACTGTCGTTCAACAACGTGGCCGACACCGATGCGGCGCTGGAATGCGTCAAGAGCTTCGTCAAGCCCGCCTGCGTGATCGTCAAGCACGCCAACCCGTGCGGCGTGGCCGTCAGCCCGGACGCCGAGGGCGGCATCCGCCAGGCCTACGAACTGGCCTACGCCACCGACACCGAATCGGCCTTCGGCGGCATCATCGCCTTCAACCGTGAACTGGACGCCGAAACCGCCAAGGCCATCGTCGAGCGTCAGTTCGTCGAAGTGATCATCGCGCCTTCGGTCAGCGAAGAAGCCCGTGCCATCGTCGCCGCCAAGGCCAACGTGCGCCTGCTGGCCTGCGGCCAATGGTCGGCCGACCGCGCGCCGGCCTGGGACTACAAGCGTGTCAACGGCGGCCTGCTGGTACAAAGTCGCGACATCGGCATGATCGGCAGCGAAGATTTGAAAGTGGTGACCAAGCGCGCCCCAAGCGAGCAGGAAATCAACGATTTGATCTTCGCCTGGAAAGTCGCCAAGTACGTCAAGTCCAACGCCATTGTCTACGCCAAGAACCGCCAGACCATCGGCGTCGGCGCCGGCCAGATGAGCCGCGTGAACTCGGCCCGCATCGCCGCGATCAAGGCTGAACACGCCGGTTTGCAGGTACAGGGCGCGGTCATGGCCTCCGATGCGTTCTTCCCGTTCCGCGACGGCATCGACAACGCGGCCAAGGTCGGCATCACCGCGGTGATCCAGCCGGGTGGTTCGATGCGTGACGCTGAAGTGATTGCCGCGGCTGATGAAGCCGGCATCGCCATGGTATTCACCGGCATGCGCCACTTCCGTCACTAACAAGACAACGGCCGCACTGAAGCCGGCATCTGCTGCGTTGGAGCCGACCTCGATGATGCTCATTGCCAAAAGGCAACTCCGCTCATCAAGGTCGACTCCGCCTTGCATCTACCGACTTCATTGCGACCTCCTATGGCGCAAAACGCCCTAGGCTCCAAACAGAATCAGCGTCATCCGAGGTTTTTGAAATGAATGTTTTGATCATTGGCAGCGGTGGCCGTGAACACGCCCTGGCCTGGAAAGTGGCTCAGGATCCGCGTGTGCAGAAGGTTTTCGTGGCACCGGGCAATGCCGGTACCGCCATCGAAGCCAAATGCGAAAACGTCGCCATCGACGTGCTGGCCCTGGAACAACTGGCCGACTTCGCCGAGAAGAACGTCTCGCTGACCATCGTCGGCCCGGAAGTGCCGCTGGTCGCCGGCGTGGTCGATCTGTTCCGTTCCCGTGGCCTGGACTGCTTCGGCCCGACGTCCGGAGCCGCACAGCTGGAAGGCTCGAAAGCCTTTACCAAGGATTTCCTGGCACGTCACAAGATTCCGACCGCCGACTACCAGAACTTCACCGAGATCGATCCGGCCCTGGCTTACCTGCGCGAAAAAGGCGCGCCGATCGTGATCAAGGCCGACGGCCTGGCCGCCGGTAAAGGCGTGATCGTAGCCATGACCCTGGCCGAAGCCGAAGACGCCGTGCGCGACATGCTGGCCGGCAATGCCTTCGGGGACGCCGGTTCCCGGGTGGTGATCGAAGAGTTCCTCGACGGCGAAGAAGCCAGCTTCATCGTCATGGTCGATGGCAAGAACGTCCTGCCAATGGCCACCAGCCAGGACCACAAACGTGTTGGCGATGGCGACAGCGGCCCGAACACCGGTGGCATGGGTGCCTACTCCCCTGCCCCGGTGGTCACTACCGAGGTCCATCAGCGGGTCATGGACCAGGTCATCTGGCCGACCGTGCGCGGCATGGCCGAGGAAGGCAACGTCTACACCGGCTTCCTGTATGCCGGCCTGATGATCGACAAGGCTGGTAACCCAAAAGTCATCGAATTCAACTGCCGTTTCGGCGATCCTGAGACCCAGCCGGTGATGCTGCGCCTGCAATCGAGCCTGGTGCTGCTGGTCGAAGCGGCCCTGGCCCAGGCTCTGGACAAGGTCGAAGCCCAGTGGGATCCGCGTCCGAGCGTCGGTGTGGTACTGGCAGCCGGGGGTTATCCGGGCGACTACGCTAAAGGTAATGCGATACAAGGCCTGGAGGCTGCAGCCGGGCTTGAAGGCAAGGTTTTCCATGCGGGGACCGCGCTGAAGGATGGCCAGGTGGTCACCGCCGGCGGTCGCGTACTTTGCGCCACCGCCATGGGGTCCAGTGTCGACGCGGCTCAGCAGCAGGCCTACAAGCTTGCCGCCGAGATCGACTGGGAAGGCTGTTTCTACCGCAAGGACATTGGCTACCGTGCCATTGCCCGCGAGCGTGGCGAAAATCTGGAATAACCCGGCCATTCAGACCGGCAAGCGCCCATGGCCCTTGCCTGTCTGCTCCGGCGCCGCGCATAGTTATAATCTGGCATCAACCTACGAAGGGATTTCGCCGTGCGCTGGCTCAGGATTGCCATAGGTTTAACCGTCACCCTGCTGACACTGCTCTGCACGCTCCCGGCTCAGGCCGCGCCAGGCAGTGGCTGGGCGGTATTGCTCGACGAACAGGGCGACCTGAAGCTGAGCGACATCCGTTCTGCCCGCTACACCAATCAATTCAGCCCCATCGACCTGGACCGCCTGAAGGCCGCCGAGCCGGGTGGGGCATTGTGGTTGCGTTTCCGGCTGGCCCCCGACCCACATGAACAAATACTGCGTATCTTTGCACCCGACCTGTCTCGCCTGAACCTCTATGTGCTGGACGGCGATACCCTGGTGGACCAACAGGTCGGCGGCGATGCCCTGCCCCGTATCGAACAACCCCTGCCCAGCAGCGATTACATGCTGGCCCTGCCGCGCAGCGACAAACAGCTGGACGTCTACCTGCGCCTGGCGTCCCGGCACGAACTGCGGCCCTATGTCACCCTGGAAACGGCGATTCAGGCGGCGGCCAATCAGAACCAGACACTGATCTACGGGTTGCTGTTCGGCTGCATCGCGATGCTGATCCTGCACAACCTGACCCGCTACGCCTATACCCGCTCACGCAGTTGCCTGTGGCTGGCGGCCTGTGAAGGGTTGTTGATGCTCAGCCTGGTGCTGCTATTGAACCTGGCTGGAGCCTGGCTGCCCGACTGGCCGGCCATTCAGACGCCGGGGGCCTATCTGGCCCTGCTGCTGACCGCGCCCTGCGGCCTGATGTTCGCCTACCGCTTCTTCGCCCCCCTGGGGCCGCACCCGTTGAACCGGCTGCTGCTGGGAGACATCGTGTTCATCACGCTCTGCAGCCTGCTGCTGTTGTTCGTGAACACACTGCCGCTCAATATCATGACCTATGCCCTGGTCGCGCTGGCCGGCCTGAGCATGCTGTTTGTCAGCGCCTGGCACTGGCAAAAGGGCTATCGCCCGGCACGGCTGTTTGTCGCCGCCATGGTGGTTTTCAACCTGGGCACGCTGATCATCCTGCCGGCCCTGCAAGGGCTGACGGAAGTCGCTCCCCAGGGCCTGATCATCACCCTGCTGGGGTTCATCTGCGTCAGCGGACTGCTGATGAGTGTCGCCCTGGGTGAGCGCCAGCGCTCGATCAACGAGAGCCGTTTCAGCATCAGCCGCGACCTGGCGGCGAGCAATGCCGAGATCAATGCCAAGGCCGAGTTCCTGGCCAAGATCAGCCACGAAATCCGTACGCCGATGAACGGCGTACTGGGCATGACCGAACTGCTGCTGGGCACGCCGCTGTCGGTCAAGCAGCGCGATTACGTGCAGACGATCCACAGCGCCGGCAACGAACTGCTGACCCTGATCAACGAGATCCTCGACATTTCCCGGCTGGAGTCCGGGCAGATCGAACTGGACGACGTGCAGTTCGACCTCAATGCGCTGATCGAGGACTGCCTGAGTATCTTCCGCGCCAAGGCCGAACAGCAGAATGTCGAACTGATCAGCTTTATCCAGCCCCAGGTGCCGCGAGTGATCAGCGGTGACCCGACACGGTTGCGCCAGGCGCTACTGAGCCTGCTGGAAAACGCCCTGAAAAAAACCGACGAGGGCGAAGTGTTGATCGTCGTGGCGCTGGACGAGCGCAGCAATCAGCCGCGCCTGCGCATCGCGGTGCAGGACAGCGGAACGCCCATGGACGCCGAAGAGCGCGACACGCTGATGCATGCCGAATTGCACAGCAAGAACTTCCTCTCGGCCACCCGCCTGGGCGGCAACCTGGGCCTGGTCATCGCCCGTCAATTGATCATGCTGATGCACGGCGAGTTCGGCATCAAAAGCGGCAGCAACCAGGGCAGTACCTTGTGGCTGACCTTGCCCCTGGACCCGGATCGCCTCGAACATCCGACCTCCGACCTCGACAGTCCGCTGCAAGGGGCGCGGGTGTTGATCGTCGACGACAATGACACCTGCCGCAAAGTGCTCGTGCAGCAATGCAGCGCCTGGGGCCTGAACGTCAGCGCCGTACCATCGGGCAAGGAAGCCCTGGCGCTGCTGCGCACCAAGGCGCACCTGCGGGACTACTTCGACGTGGTGCTGCTGGACCAGAACATGCCCGGCATGACCGGCATGCAACTGGCGGCCAAGATCAAGGAAGACCCGAGCCTGAATCACGACATCCTGTTGATCATGCTCACCGGCATCAGCAACGCGCCGAGCAAGGTCGTGGCACGCAACAGCGGGGTCAAGCGCATCCTCGCCAAACCGGTGGCCGGCTATACCCTCAAGACCACCCTGGCGGACGAACTCAACCAGCGCAACAAAGGCCAGGCGCCGAGCATTCCGATGGGCGCCGGTCCTGTCGTTCCGGTAAAAGTGCCCAGCGACTTCCGCATCCTGGTGGCCGAAGACAACAGCATTTCCACCAAGGTCATCCGTGGCATGCTCGGCAAGCTCAACCTGCAACCCGATACCGCCAGCAACGGCGAGGAAGCCCTCAAGGCCATGAAGGAGCAGCGCTACGACCTGGTCTTGATGGACTGCGAAATGCCGATCCTCGACGGCTTTTCCGCCACCCAGCAACTGCGTGCCTGGGAAATGGGTAACCAGCGCACCCGCACCCCCGTGGTCGCGCTCACCGCGCACATCCTGGCCGAACACAAGGAACGCGCCCGTCAGGCCGGGATGGACGGCCATATGGCCAAACCGGTGGAACTGTCGCAACTGCGCGAGCTGATCGAACACTGGGTGGCCCAGCGCGACCAGCAGAATCGTACAGCGCAGACGTCCTGAGCCGACAGACACCAAAACGCCTGATAGACTCCCCGACGTCTTTCTCCGCCTTGAGCCTCGACCATGCTTCATGTGTTGTTCAGCGTTTATCTGAAGATGCTGGTGCTCTACAGCCCCTTCTTCGTGCTGTCGTGTTTTATCGGCCTGACTCGCGGCTACTCGCGCAAGGAACAACGGCGCCTGGCCTGGAAAGTCGCGATCGCGACGCTGGTGTCCAGCGTATTGCTGTATTTGTTCGGACGGGTGATTTTCAGCGTGTTCGGCATCACCGTGGATGCGTTCCGAATCGGCGCCGGCAGCGTGCTGTTCATTTCGGCGCTGGGCATGGCCCAAGGCAAATCAGCCGTACAGACAGATAATGTTCAGCAGGACGTGACCATTGTCCCGCTGACCATTCCGTTGACGGTCGGCCCCGGCACCATTGGCGCCCTGCTGGTGATGGGCGTGAGCCAGCCGCACTGGGACGACAAACTCATGGCCATCATCAGCATCGCCCTGGCCAGCTTTACCGTCGGCGTGGTGCTTTACCTGTCCAGCCGCATCGAGCGGATTCTCGGTGACCAGGGCTTACAGATTGTCAGCCGCCTGATGGGGTTGTTTGTCTGCGCGTTGGCCGCGCAGATCATCTTTACCGGGGTCAGAGGCTATCTGGTGCCCTGACACAGCAGCGGTCTGCTTGCGACGTAAGACCCCAGCGAGAATATCGGACCGTGGTCAACTCACCAGATTGCTTTCCTCCTCATACGATACGTGTGACAACTCTTTGAGCGCGACACCGTTGCTGGCATTCTGCAAAGCACCCAACTGCTCAATCAGTGTCGAGACGGTGTAATACCGGTTTCCTCCAAAGCTGAGCACGACTTCTCCGCGCAAGTTGACATCCGCCGCATACACTTCACGAAAAATCACACTGTGCCCACTGTTCGGGTCGATGATCACCAGATGTTCATGGATGGGGCTCAGCAACAACTGGTCAGGCTCATCGTGCTCCCAGATCAACTTACCGGGGATTGTCTGCGCGCTGCCCAGCGAGTGCCGGCAATCGAGAATGACCGACTTGACTCTCAACCAGGCCGCTTTCGACAACCTGTAACTCACCGCGCCTTGTCCCATGCGCAGGACCAGAGTCGTAACATCGTCCGGCATCAGCGCAAGAAGATCATCAACCTTCATCTGGCCCTCAATAGCCAGAACCTCGGCATCACGCCGGATGTAACTGAGTGGCCCAAGATGCTCCATACCCGGCAAGGTCAGCAGCTTTCCGTTCCTGCTTTCATGAAGCAGCACGTTGCTCCGCTGCTGGGTGCCCAATAGTTCAAAGGACTCTGGAATGACCGTCTTGGGAACCCGAATCACACGCTCGGTCTCGGCGACGAACCATTGCAGGTTACCGGGCTCCTCCACTGACAGCAGTGCGCTGCGAAATGGCTGGGCCGCCAGCTGTTTGAGGCCCTCGAGCTTCCGGCCACCTTGTGCGACGACCCATTCGTGAGTGACGCCGGTAATCAACGCCGGCTCCCGGTCTCGCAGCACAACCACCACGCCCTCGAATGTCACGCCACGCAGCCCCACTCCTTCGACCGTCAGTTCGACAAACTGCCAGGGCGCCCATGCACGCTCCGCGGCGGGTAATGCATCAGCCTGCAGCAACTGCGAACCCTGGCCAAAAGCGGACTCCAGTTTCTGCGGATCGATGAATGCCTGGCGATAGACTTCGCCACTCGATACATCGAACAGCCAGGCCGCTTCGCTATCCGGGGTAACGCCGAGCAGGCGCACTTGCTTTGCATGCCCCCATTCAGCCAGCAACAATCGGTTGCCGACGTACCAGGCACACAACCTCGCGTCACCGTTCAAGTGGGTCAAGCCGATCAGGGCAAAGCTGTCGGTTGCGTATTGCCGGGCCAAGGGCTCCAATGCGGACCACCAGTGCGCCCGATCCTTGAGCCACACTTCACTCAAACCGCCCAAGGCCAGTCTGCCCTGGCTCGTCAGGTTGAAGAACAGGCCCTCTGACGTCAGGGCGACGTAGCCGCCGTCAACCGCCATGACGTTTTCCAGCTTCTGCGGGCGCATCCATGTTTCGGACCAGTGTCCCTTTCCCGCCACCTCGGTACGTTGCTTGCGACACAGTTCCTGTCTGAGCCGGTCATAGATGACAAACACATCGCTGTCGCCCGCCGGTGTCAGCAACGTCAGGTCAGTCATGTGCTTGATCGAGTCGGCCCAGCCACGGTGATGGTTGCGGCGGGGTGAGGGACGGATGATCAAGTGATCGCTGCGGCGAACCCAGGCCATGTCCCGCCACTGCGCCTCGGGCTTCCAGCAAACCGAAACAAAGGGGGCAGGCCGCCAGTTGACGGTGATGAAGCTGTCCTTTTCGCTGGCGGACGGGGTAAAGGGGTAGCCGTTACCAAGGATCAGCGACCAGTCGGCCAGTGTTTCGCTGGCACTCAGGACCGACTCCAATGCCAGGTCCAGGTCCCGAGTGATCGAACTGAGCAGCAGTTGCCCCTCATGTATCACATAAACGAGAACATCGCGGGCCTGATCCTTGCGGGTGATTTGCTGAACGACATGAATCACCCCCTGAGCATCCACCTCGACGCGCTTGATGGTGCTTGCGACATTGCTTGCGCCCCACAGCCAATAACGATGGCTCAACAGCCCGGTCACCGCGTCGACTTGCCAGATGATCAGGTTCTGCGGGTCGTAGAAGTAACAGGAAGCACCCGCCACCGCTCCCAACACAGCGGCATCGACACCCGGCATATCGTCACGGATGTACAGGAAGCGGTCCTCCTTCGCGTCGTACCAGGCCGTAACATAGCGGGGCTCGTCCGGTGCCTCGAACGGAATCAGATAATGGTGCACCGCCGTATACGGCATCACCAGGCGGTGCTTTTGAGCCAGAGTCTTGAGGTGTCCCTGCAACGCCTGTCGACTCATGCCCGGAGGCACATCCTGCTCGACGAGGGTGAGTTTGCATGCCTGCAGCTCAACCTGAAACACTTGATTGTCGGAGATCTTGAGCACAATTTCATGGCTCCCCGTTCCCGTTAGCGTCACCTGGAGCTCACCGATAAACAGTTTCCCTGAACCCTCGAAACGGATGTCGCTCTCGCCGACCCAAGGGGCGTCCAATACCCAACTGGACTTCTTCTGCGCAGGCCCCGACTCAAGGATCAGGCCCACGCCGGGATTGAGTCCCAACGCGCAGCGTTTTCCGGCACCCCGAATCCGATAGGCAACCTTTGCGTGCCAGACGGCAGGGAGAACGGGCACCCCCAGCGAGCGATCGACGGAATCGAGCCACACATCGATCACTGTTGGCCGATAGTCAGGCACCATGCGGTAGAGGATGTAGTCGCTGGGAAACGAATAGAACGAAAACAGGAACAGCCAGCCACCATCCGCTTTCCTTTTTTCCAGACGCCGGGCCGTGTCGAAACCGGTGTCATGGCGCAGGCTCGCGAAGGGCAGCGCCTTGTACTCGTAGCGATAACAGGTTTGCGGTGTGCAAGGCAGGACGACGACCTGGTCTGCCGGCGGCGTGAACTTGACCCGACCTGGCAGATTCAGCTCTCGACGGATATCGATTGCCCGGCGGTAATCGTCATCAAAGGTCGGCACGCCGAAATGATCACGTAGCGGATACAGCCTGGGGCTGTCCAGCACGAGCTCGGAGCGGGTCAGGTCCAGCGTCTGAACGATCAACGAAGAACGCGGCAGCCATGCCCCACTGGGGGCATCAAAGTGATAAGGCTGAAGATGAGCTTTTGTAGCCTCATCGAAGAAAAGCCCGACTTGTTTGGCTTCTTCAGCAATGGTGGCGAAACCCTGGGCCAGCGCGGCCACCCCCACCGCCAGCCCGCCCAGCATCACCGCGGCGCCGCCCAGAAACGCTCCGGCGGTGGTGGCACCGGCGGCGTAAGCGCCTACCGACAACGCCAGACCGGCCGAGTCGAACGCCAGTTGGGTGCCGAACTGCGCGCGTTCCACTTCGTTTCGGGCAGTCGACAACTGATAGATGTCGAAGCCGACATTCGCCAGTTGCAGCAGCCCCCCTGTCGCTTCGCTCACGCTGCTTCCCACCGCCGCCTTCACCACTGGCGCGACGGTACGGGCAATCAGTTTTTCTTCAGCCAGTGCCTGACGCACCAGCCCCACCAGGCCCGCGATATCCACCACGTTGCCGTGAACCAATTGCGCGTAATTGACATAGCCATGCAAGCGCACCGCCAGCGTCAGGGAGCGATCAGGCCCTTCCTGCCGTCTCAATGCATTCATCAATGCCTGTATGGCGAAACCGGCGTTCAGGGTATGGACGCTGCCCACTTCGGTGGGATCGCTGGGCACGGACGGTTTATTGGCCAAGGCTGAAAAACGTTCCGAGAGGTAGCTTTTTATACGCAAGAGTCGATGGTCGTCAGTGACGACCCGTACCAGTTGCTCGGGACTCTCAGGATCGATCAGGCTTATGCGGTACGATCCGTTCGACATGACCTCCAGGGTTTCGAACAACGGCACCAGGCCTGATGCCAATTGACCCGCCTGCTGAAGATGGGCCGTTGCCTGCGCGATCTGTTGCCCCCACCACTGGCCATCCAGCGCCAGCAGACAGTTGCCCAATCGAGGATTACTCTGCAGCGACTGCCCCCGGGCATTGGCCAGGCGCTGTCTGACCGGGCGCTGCGCCTGCCCGGGCAGCGCGCCGGGTTGCAGCAGTTTGGAAACTTCAATTGCACCAGACAATGCCAGGCTCGCCACCTTGGCACCGTCCAGGTCGATGAGATCGAAGGTCGGGCGCGCCGCATCGCCATACGCGGCGTAATAACTGGCCATCTCGTGCTGAAGGAAGAACTGCTCCAAGGCTTGCCTGAAGCGTGTCGCCTGCTGGAACTCGAATACGCCAAAATTCGGATCGTAGAAGTGATACGTACTGCGCTCCCCCTCTAGGGTCTTGGCCACCAGCATGGCGTGATTGTCGGAGTTGAGCATCAGCGTGCTGGTCGTTGTCCTGGCTTGCAGAATGTCCACCACCGCATTCAGATCCGAGCGCGCCAACCCACGGCCGACGTCGCCGATCTGCACATCGCGCAACGACTCCACGCAGTTGAGGAACGTCTGCGAATCACTGGCCTGAGGCTCGATCACCCCCAGGTAGAACCGCTCACGCAAGGTGTTGACCGCAACCTTGTCCTGCGACAAGGCTGCCGCCATTGCCAGGGCCAAGGGATAACAACGTCCGCCCACCCTGTCGCCATCGCCCTGGAGCAGCAGATCCTGAGGTACAAGCTTGATTGTGTCGGCATCGAAATCGTCCAGGACAGTACCGAGGCGTTCAACGACCCGGACACGGTATTCAAGCTTCGCCACCTGGCGGATCCGGGCGACGTGCTGGCCCCATTGGCGCAATGTCAAAGGCTGCTCCAGGGCGTTTTTCTTCAGGGCCAGGGCGGTTTCCTCATGCCCTGGCGGATACTCGGCCGCACTGGCAAGCCCGGCCAGAAAAGCCGGCGCCTTACGTTGGTACAACGCATGCTCGATCGTTGCATAGCCGCCGGCGCTTCCCTGGTTCGCGACGTTGTTGGCCAGGTTATCCAACTGCGGGCGTACCGCATCGAAGCTGCGATTATCCAAGGCCGTCGCACCGGTCAAGCCCCCCAGCAGCAGACGTTGCAGGGGACTCAATTGAGCGACTTCAAAATCACCTTTGGCGAGGCGCTCCAGAAGCTCAACGACGGACAACCGGCGCGTTTGCTGATCGCTCAACGATGCTGGCGGCAACGCACTGGCGCTTTGGGCGAGGATCGACTGACGATCATCAAAACCCAGCGGTATCGCCTTGTCGAAAATCACCGTCCCGTCATGGCCCAGACTCATCATCTGCATGAACGGCTTGCCCAGCTCATCGGCCAGATGCTGCAACAGCTCGGTGGACAACACATGTCGCCCCTCGATCACCGGCCAGCCTTCATCGAACTGGAGCGTACGGTATTTGAGCAGCTCGGCCATATCGCCGGCATAACGAGCCTTGAACCGGCCCTCTTGCCAGCGTTTTTTCTCGTTAACGAGCCATTGCCCGGTGTCACTTTCGTTTTCCTTCCAGGAGTGATCCAGCTCCTCCTCGGTGGCCCCATTGACGCTGCCGACGGCGGCGATGACCGCCTCCGCGCGCCACTGCTCGGCGGTTCGCGGGGTGAAATGCGCCCGGTGGTAATCGGCCATCCCCTCGCGCATGGCGGCTGGGCCGGTCAGGTAGATCGTCACTTCGCTCTGGGGGCGGATACCGTCGCTGTAGTAAGTGGCGGCCGCCTCCACCAGAAACGCCGCGGCCATTTCCGCTTCCGGCGACAGCTCGTGAAACGCACCGAAAACCTGCGTCGCGGCCTGACGCGCAAGGCCGATCATGCTCTGGGCATCGGTAAGGGCAACGTTTTGCTCATCGGCCAGGCGCGCGGTGGCATCGACGATTTCATAGTTGAGCCTGAAACGCTCGAGCACGGTTTTGAGCATCGCCGCCCCAGGGTGGCCCATCAAAAAAGCGTTGCTCAACGAGTTTCGCGCGGCAACAGCGCGCAGCTCGTACGGACGCGCCAGACGCTCCACCGGCGGGCGAAAAACGCGGTTCAACTCGGGCTGGCTTTTAGCGAACCGCTCCAGCGCATCGCGATGCTGCGACGGGATCGCGTGGAGATAATCCGTGTACTGGCTGCGCAATGCCTGACGGCCGGGCATCCAATCCGGGTTTCGATCAAGCAACAACTGCAACACCCCCAGGCGCGCGTCGGTCTTGAACTCACGAATGTCCACCTCCCCCAGTTTCTCCAGCAAGGGCGGCAGGTGATCGATATCGACATAGCTGCCCCCTTCGGCGAACAGGGCTTCGACACGCACAATGTCGGAGCCCCCGGCAAACATGCCACGCAGACTGATCTCGCGTTCGTAGATATCCCGCAAGTGAAGGGGTGCTTGACCGGCGGCAACGTCGCGCAGGCTCAGGCAACCCTCAGCCAAGGCCGTGAGGCTGAGGCGGTTATCGTTCATCAGGGTATTGAGTCGCGCCTTATCCTGGCCGTAGGCGCGAACCAGCAGATCGATTCGAGCCTCATCGGCACTGCCGCCGTTCTTCACAACCTTGGTGATATGCGCATACATCTGCTGCTTCAGGACGATGGCGCGTTCTTCATAACGGTCGCCCAACTCCAACGGATCGACACTGGCCTGCCCGCCATTGAGCATGGCATCGGCCTTCGCGGCTTCGACAATGATCCGGTTGGTCTCATAGGCCAGCAGCGCGTCGCTGTCATACCAGAGACTGAGGCGATAGCCCTGCGGGCCCATCACCTTTTTCCAGATATTGATGTAATCACGCTGAATCGCCCCGACGCCGCCCCCAAGCCAGACAAAATGCAGGTTTTTCGGCACTTCGGTAGCGGGTAGTTTCAACTGCTCGAAGCTGTTGTGCAGGCGCGCTTCGAAACCCTCGATTTTGTTTTGTATCTGCGCCAGGTTCGCAGGCCCGGCGCCATCGGTGCTCAGCGGCTCCGGCGCACGACGGCGCCGGCTGTTTCCCTGCAAGGTTCCCACCGCCTGCTTGAGCAGCCCCAACGGTTCCAACATGCGCGCAGAATCCAACAAGGCGATACAACCAAAGTAATACCGAAGTACCGAATCATATTGTTCGGAACCCTTGTACGGCATTAAGGCCCGTTCAAGATCCTTTAGTTTCAACAAACTCACAAAATCGACGTAGTCATCCGCCGATGAACGCTCAGATTCACTCATAAACAATACTTCCATTTATCGTATATAAATACAGGACAGCCTTGCACGATGACCGCCCACAAGCGCTTCCAAGCACTCGGGCAGCCTCTGCATCAAGTCATCCAAAGAAATACTCTTGTCAGGAGAAATTGCGCGCTCTCTCCTGCAATAGATAAGTAGCAGCCATCCCCAGTGCGCCCCAACAACAGCGTTCACTCAGGCCGCAAACAGCACTTTACAGTCCCAATCAATTTCAAAGCGGAAGCAAACATAGCCCACACTTCGAACGCTGTTCAACTCACAAGGAATTCAATAAGTTTCCGAACACAATGACTTAGCGCTCGCGCATCGAATATTTATTTCATTATTCAAACAAACAGGTATTCGCGACGTCTACAGCGTCAAACAGCGGGTCGTCTTTTACCCACGCAGTCTCGAACATGACGAAGTCAGATAGAGGCGGCCCAGGCGGGCCGCCGGGTTTTATCAGAGCGGTTTGCTGCCATACCAACGCGGCGTGTACACCCAGTCGCCCCCTTCGGCGCGCGGGAATACACACGTGGTGGAGGAACCGATCAGCACCATGGTGCGCATATCCACCTGTTCCGGGGTCAACTGCCCCAAAGTCGTGACCCGCAGGGTCTGGCCCGGACGACCGATATCACGCCCCAACACCACCGGCGTGTGCGGCGTGCGATGTTGCGCAACGATCTCCAGCGCTCGCCCCAGCTGCCACGGTCGGGAACGGGAGATCGGGTTGTAGAACGCCAGGGCCAGGTCTGCTTCAGCCGCCAGATCCAGGCGTTTCTCGATGATCGACCACGGTTTGAGATTGTCCGACAGCGACATCACGCAAAAATCATGACCCAGAGGCGCACCGGCCTGGGCGGCGGTGGCGAGGGAAGCCGAGACGCCCGGAAGGATTTGCAGGTCGACGCTATGCCAATGGGCATCCGTCGACTCGTGCAGCGCTTCGAGCACCGCGGCGGCCATGGCGAACACGCCTGGATCGCCGGACGACACCACCACCACGGATCGCCCTTGGGCTGCCAGCTCGAAGGCATGACGGGCACGCTGCATTTCCTCGCGGTTGTCGGTGCAGTGCTGCACCTGATCGGGCCGGAAGGGACCGGCCATGCGCACGTAGGTTTCGTAGCCCAGCACATCGGTGGCGCGGTCGAGTTCGGCGCGCACGGCCGGCACCATCAACTCGGCAGCGCCGGGGCCAAGGCCGATCACGGCAAGACGCCCGCGCGGGCGGCCGATCTGTTCGGGGTCAAGGGGCTGCTCAGTCACGGCGATGGCATGGCTGCCCATGACCTGTAGCGATGCCGGTTGGCCGAGGGCATCGCTCAACGCTGTTTCGAGGTTGCCATTGATTGCGGCAAAACGCAGCGGCACACCCAAGGCCGATGCCGTTTCGTGCAGCTCAGGACGGGCCATGTCGCTGTCCGCCGCCAACAGGCACGCCAGCGACTGCGGCGCGAGGCCGGCCTGCTCCAGTATCGCGCCGATGTCCGCCGACGCCCCTGCACTCAACGCCACCAGCACATTGCGCGGATAAATACGCAGCTCATCCGCCGCCGGTGTACCCGCAGCACTGTCGATACGGATCGCCAACCGTGCCCGTTCATCCTCGGGTAACTGCGCCTGAGCCAGCCACGGCGCGGCGCCTTCGATGCGCACCGATTCACCTGCCAGCAGATCGGAGACAAAACGCTTGCCTTGCTCCAGATCGCCGAGGCTGTAGCCACTCGGCGGATTGAGCAGGCAGGTGCCGAAACGCAATTCGCCGCTGGTGGTGATCGCCGGGGTGACTTGCAGTGCTGTGGCGATATCACGGGCCATGACATTGACCCCGCCCAGCCCGCCAAGCAGCGGCACCACCGCGCTGCCGTCCTCGGCCACCGCCAGCACCGGCGGCTCGACGCCTTTTTCCAGCAGCAGCGGCGCCAGCGTGCGGATGACGAT
>NZ_WUUD01000032.1:48450-57582 GCF_009831705.1 Pseudomonas sp. PICF6
CAGGGCGATGATCGGCGTGTCCTGTTGGTAGAGCTCGCGCAGCGTTGTGCCGAACTCGGTGTATTGACGATCCACACCCTCGACCCGTCCGCTCAGGCCGTGAATCAGGGCGTCAGGGTAGCGCTGCTGGATCCGTCGGGCGGTGGCGAGACTGCCCGGGCCGAGGATGACAATGGCCGGCACTTTGGAAGTCATCAACCCTGCCACCGTTCGCCGGGCACGATGATCAGCGAGAAGTACGGCGAGGACATGGGCTCGACGTCGTCCAGCGGCACGATCTTCTGGTTGGCCATGGTTGCCCGCTCGACGTACAACGCCCGACCGTCCAGGCCCAGTTCCTGGAGCACCTGCCGGACCTTGGGGAAGTTACGCCCCAGTTTCATGATCACCGCCGCATCGGCGTCGGCCAGGCGGCGCTTGAGTTCCTCAAAGGGCAGTACGCCGGAGAGCACCGACAGGCTCTGATTGCGATAGACCAGCGGCGCACCCAGCACCGAGGCGCCACCGAGCATCGAGCACACGCCAGGAATCACCTCGGCGTCATAGCGCTCGGCCAGGCGATCGTGCAGGTACATGTAAGAGCCGTAGAAGAACGGATCGCCCTCGCAGATCACCGCCACATCACGACCGGCATCCAGATGCACGGCCAACTGCTCGGCAGCGGTGTCGTAGAAGTCGGCGATGACCTGTTCATAGGACAGCGGGGCCGGCAGCGCTTCGGTGGTCACCGGATAGACCAGCGGCAGCAACGTCTGCGCCTCCTGCAAATGCGCCTCGATGATGCCGAAAGCGTTGCCCTTCTTGCCCTTGGCGACGAAGTACGCCACCACCGGCGATTCGCGCAGCAGGCGCAGGGCCTTGACCGTAATCAGTTCCGGGTCACCGGGGCCTACGCCGAGGCCGATCAGACGTCCAGGCTGCTGCATCATTCAATCTCCGTAGCGAGGGCGTTGACGGCGGCGGCGGCCATGGCGCTGCCGCCGAGCCGGCCTTGCATGATCACGAACGGCACGCCACGGCTGTTGGCTGCCAGCATCGCCTTGGAATCGGCGGCCCCGACGAAGCCCACCGGGAAGCCCAGGATCAGTGCCGGTTTCGGCGCGCCGGCATCGAGCATTTCCAACAGGTAGAACAGGGCGGTCGGCGCGTTGCCGATCACCACGACACTGCCTTCCAGATGCGGACGCCAAAGCTCCAGGGCGGCCGCCGAACGGGTGTTGCCCAATTCAAGGGCCAACGCCGGCACGCTCTCGTCGCGCAAGGTACAGATCACCGGATTGTTCGCTGGCAGGCGAGCCCGGGTCACGCCTTCGCTGACCATCCGCGCATCGCACAGGATCGGCGCACCGGCGGCCAGCGCCTGGCGTCCCGCCGTGCCGGCGCCCTCGGAAAACTGCAGGCCATCGACGGCCTCGACCATGCCGCAGGCGTGAATCACCCGCACCGCGAGTTTTTCCAAGTCGGCCGGAATGCGCGCCAGGTTGGCTTCGGCGCGAATGATCGCGAAGGAGTTGCGATAGATCTCCTGACCGTCGCGGATGTAATCAAGCATCAAGGGGGCTCCGGGGGCGAGCGTCGAGCCAGTGGCCGAGCGCTTCAATAGTTAGATCGTGCGCCTGCAACGCGCCGAAACCCGGCAGCGTCGCATCGCGAAAATACAGGTCGTAACGACCGGGGGCGACCGCCAGCAAGGTGGCGGGCGCGACATGGGCCGCTGCGCAGGAACGCGGACAGCCCGAGAGATGGATCTTCAGGGCACGGCCCTGGCGTTGCAGCAGCTCGGCCAATTGACGAGCATCGGCCTTGGTGTCGGCCAGGGCTTTGCCACAGCCACTGGAGCCGGTACACGCGATGAGTTGCGCCAGGGGTTGCTCGAGCGAGCACAACAGCCCCAACTCCTCGAGCCGCGCCAGCACATCGGGCGCATCCTCGCGGCGCACGTTGGGCAGCAACAGGCTCTGCCAGGGGCTGAAACGCAGGCTGGCGTCGCCCTTGCCCCGCGCCAATTGCGCCGCTGCGCGCAGCATGACGGCGTCGAGCCGGCCCAGAGGCGCCGCCGCGCCAACGTAGACCCGGTCGTCGTACTGGGAATGGATGCCGATGTGCAATCCGTCGATGGACTCGCCCCGCCGCCAATCCGGAGGGGGCTGCAACGCCACGCGGCGGGCCAACTGGACGAGGAACTCATCCCTCGGGATTTCGCCCAGCACGTGACGCATGCGCGTCTGGTCGGGACGGGCCAGGTCGAGAAACAACTCCAGCACCGCTACCACCAAATCATGTCCCTGGGCCAGGCCCACAGCGCCGTCCGGCTTATCCAGCGGGGTGCCGGCCAGCCCGAAGGCCAGCCACGGTTCGCCGTTGCGAACCAGCGCCGAGAGCCACAGGTCATGGTGATGTTCAAGCATCGCCAACCCTTCCCCGCCGTCCAATTGCACGGCGAACTTGGCCGACAGCTCATGGAAGCGTTCATGGGTTTGCAGGGTGAAAAGAATCCGCGCGGCCAACGGACGGGTATCGAGCAGCATCTGCCGGTCGATCCCGGCCGTGGGGCTGAGCATCAGGTTGCGCACGTCATCGCCGGCCAGTTTGCGGGGGCCAAGTCCGGCGTTCAGCAAGGGCTCGATCAACGCATCGTGCTGGGGCCCAATCCCACGGATTTGCAGGTTGGCGCGGTTGGTCGCCTCGATGACGCCACCGGCGAACCGCTCGGCCGCCAACGCCACGGCGTCGGCCTGATCCGCCTGGATGGAACCACCGTCGAGCTTGATCCGGCAGATCCCTCCGTCCAGCGCCTGGACGACACGCAGCAACCCCGGACAACCCGAGGGGCGTATGACGCTGGATGATGGACGTTCGTTCAAGGGCAAACCGGTCGATAAGGCACGCCGCAACGGCGAAGGCCCGCCATTATGCCTGCTTTGCCGGGGGGCATGAAAAGCTTGCTGGTCGGATTGCGGGCATCGCGCTGCGCCAGGGAGCCGATCACGGCCACAAAACGGGGGGAGCGAGCCTGTTCGCGATAGCGGTCCACCTGAAAGGGTGATGTTGAATGTGCCAACGCCTTCGCGAGCAAGCCCGCCAAAGGGGTTCGGTGTCAGGCACGCTGACGTAAGTTTCCGGCGCCTTCCATGTAGGGATTTTTACCTTAAAAAACAGGCACATATCTTGGAACACATGCTCATTTGAACAAGCCGCAAAACCCCGCTTTATTCAAAGGGCAACCACTCACTTCACTTCATGGGAATCTTTGATAAGGACATCAGGATATGCCACACACATCGAATTACGCCTACACCCCGGAACAGGTCACGACCGCATTCACCGGGATCACCGACACGCTGTTCAATGGCATTACGGTCGAGTCCGTCCCCAAAATGCTGATCGTCGCCGGATCGCAGGGATCGGGTAAAACCTATCTGCTGGAAAAAAGCCTCCTGCCCTCCCAACGCTACGACAATCATGTGCGCCTGTACCTGCCCGAGTACCGGGAAAAACACCCTCACTACGCCGAAATGATCAAACACGGTGTGCTGCATGCTTATGAGCATACAGAGGCCTTTGTTCGAGAGGTTTGCTCGAAAATCTTCGCAGAGGCGTTCAGGAAAAAATACAACATCATCATGGAATGCGCGTTCGACAGCATCGATTTCGCGGCCTTCCCGGCGATGGCCACGGCAGCGGGCTATCAGCTGGAAACCCACATCATCGCCTGCAAAAAAGAGTTCGCTCATCTATCGAGTATCAAAAGAGCCCTCAGAAGCCTGGAAAAACAGGAGCTGGAAAGGTTCGTCACGCTATCGGCGCTCAATGCCAGCCTGGGCAACGCCCAGCCGACCCTGCTGGCTATCGAGACGGCGGCCAAAGCAGTCAGCGGCTCGCAGATATGCTTGTACGAGCGCGGGTTCGGCCCTTTGAAGGAACGGATCCTGCGCACCCAAAGCACCTATACCCTCGATCCGGACGGGACTTTGCTCATCGCGGGACCGAAGGTGGTTTATGCAAATGCCTTCGAGATCATCACCAACAACCGCCTCCACCTCATCGGCGACCGCGAAGAAATGGTAAAGGAGTGCCACCTGACACTGCTCAAGACCCAGCCCCATGCTGAACACGTACCCGACTCGGTCTACAACGATCTGTATGCCTATATCCTCAAATACGTCTACCGATGAATCGGCTGCCTGCTTGAGAAGGTGATGTTGAATGTGCCGACGCCATCGCGAGCAGGCTCGCTCCCACAGGGGATTTGTGACGGCCTCAGACTCTGCGGGACCTGTGGCAAACACAAACCTAGTGCCTCCCCCAATCAAAACTGTGGGAGCGAGCCTGCTCGCGATAGCGGTCTGTCTGAATCGGCGCCGCACGCCGGCAGACTGCCAACGGCCCACGCCATAACCGAAGGCGCACGGTATGATGGCGGCCCGGTTCGCGTGCGCAACAAGCCCGCCGATCAAACCTATCCATTCGAGGAACAGAGATGACCCCCTGGCTGACCGTAGTGGGCATCGGTGAAGACGGCTTCAAGGGCCTGGGCCGAGCGGCTCGCCACGCTTTGCTGCAGGCCTCGCGTATTCTGGGCAGTGAGCGCCAGTTGGCGCTATTGCCGCTGTGCATCCGCGGTGAACGGGAGCTGTGGCCCAGTCCATTTTCCCTCGAACCGCTGCTGGCACGGCGCGGAGACCCCGTGTGCGTGCTGGCCAGCGGCGATCCCATGTTCTATGGCGTAGGCGCCAGCCTCGCCAAACACCTGCCTGGCGAGCAGATGCGGGTCATTCCAGCGCCATCGTCCTGTTCGCTGGCGGCGGCCCGCATGGGTTGGCCCTTGCAGGAGGTGGTCACCCTGTCGCTGGTGGCACGGCCCCTGGCGGCACTCAGCGCTCACTTATCCACAGGCGTCCGGCTGTTGCTGCTGAGCAACGACCGCCACAGTCCTGCCGCCGTGGCGGCGCTACTTCGCGAGCGCGGCTTCGGCCCCAGCCCCATGACCGTGCTCGAACATCTGGGCGGCGCCGCCGAACGGCGGATCGAAAGCTGTGCGGCACAATGGTCCGATCCCACCGTCGCGGACCTGAACCTGATCGCCATCGAATGCCGCGCCGAACCCTCGGCGTTGCGCCTGTCGCGCCTGGCCGGTTTGCCGGACACTGCGTTTGAACATGACGGCCAGCTCACCAAACGTGACGTGCGCGCCATTACCCTCGCCCGTCTGGCCCCGATGCCCGGTGAATTGCTCTGGGATGTGGGGGCGGGCAGCGGCTCCATCGGTATCGAATGGATGCGCGCCCACCCCAGTTGCCGAGCCCTGGCCATCGAGGCCGACGAAGGCCGCCAAGGGTTGATCGAACGAAACCGCGACACCCTAGGCGTGCCCGGTCTGCAACTGATCCGCGGGCGGGCACCGCAGGCTCTGGAAGGACTGGAGCCGCCGGACGCGGTATTCATCGGCGGCGGCGTAACCCGCGAGGGCGTGCTCGACGCTTGCTGGGCTCGACTCAAGCCCGGCGGACGGCTGGTGGCCAACGCCGTGACGCTGCAGAGCGAGATGACGCTGATGAACTGGCGCGAACTTCATGGCGGCGAACTGACCCGTATCCACATCGCCCAGGCCCAGCCATTGGGCGAGTTCGACACCTGGCGCCAGGCATTGCCCATCACCTTGCTCGACCTGGTCAAACCCTTCGATGCGTGACGAAACCGCCGAACAACCCGCGCCCCTGCGCAGCGGCCTGACCACCGGCAGTTGCGCCACCGCCACCAGTCTGGCGGCCGCCCGGCTGCTGCTTTGCGGCATCCAGGCCGATGCCGTGGAGATCGTGCTGCCCAAAGGCAAGCACGTGCAGATGCGCCTGGAATTCTGCCGCCTGACCGAGCAAGGCGCCGAAGCCGGGACGATCAAGGACGCCGGCGATGACCCGGACGTGACCCACGGCGCGCTGCTGTTTTCCCAGGTGAGGCTGATAACCGAGCCTGGGGTGCGCTTCATTGCCGGGCGTGGCGTGGGCACCGTGACGCGGCCAGGATTGGTATTGGACGTCGGTGAGCCGGCGATCAATCCGGTACCACGTAAAATGATCGGCGACCACCTGGGACGGCTGGCCGAGCAAGCCGGGTATGCCGGCGGCTTCGAGGTCACGGTCAACGTTGAGGGCGGCGAAGCGCTGGCGCTGAAAACCATGAATCCCCGGCTGGGGATCCTCGGCGGCCTGTCGATCCTCGGCACCAGCGGCATCGTCCGACCATTCTCCTGCGCGGCCTACATTGCCTCGATCCACCAGGGCATCGACGTGGCGAAAACCAACGGTTACCTGCACATCGCCGCCTGCACCGGCAACGCCAGCGAAGACACCATGCGCCGGGTCTACAACCTGCCGGAAATCGCCCTGATCGAAATGGGCGATTTTGTCGGGGCGGTGCTCAAGCATGTGCGCAAGGTGCCCGTGGAGAAGCTCAGCCTCTGTGGCGGCTTTGGCAAAATCAGCAAATTGGCCGCCGGTCACATGGACCTGCACAGCCGTCATTCAAGTATCGACCTGCCACAACTGGCGCAATGGGCAGCCGCCATCGGTGCCGATGAGGCATTGCAGCAAGGCATTCGCCAGGCCAACACCAGCCAGCAAGCCCTGGCGATGGCCAGCGCCGCTGGCATCGCCCTCGGCGACGCAGTCTGCGAACACGCCCTGGCCTTCGCTCGCGGCATCGTACCGGCCCAGGTCCAGGTCGAAGTCTTCGCCATCGACCGCCAGGGCGGCATCGTCGGTCACGCCGGAGCTTTCAAATGAAACGCATCCTGCTGCTGGGGGGGATCACCGAAGCCCTGGCCATCGCCCGCACCCTGGGCCCAACACACCTCTACAGCCTGGCGGGGATCGGCCGCGTTCCCACCGACCTGACCTGTCAGGTGCGCGTCGGCGGCTACGGCGGCGCCGAAGGGCTGACGCAATTCATTCGTGACCAAGGCATCGACCTGTTGCTGGATGCGACCCACCCCTACGCCGCACAGATCAGCCACAACGCCGCCCACGCAGCCCGCGCTTGCGGCATTCCCTGCTGGGCCCTGCGCCGTCCGGCATGGCAACCCCAGGCCGGGGATGACTGGCGCGAAGTGGCCGACTGGGCCGAACTGATCCAGGCCCTGCTGCCGTTCCACCGCCCCCTCTTCACCCTTGGCCGCGAGCCGCTGCAACACCTGCACGAAATCCCGCCCGAGCAATTCTGGACCCTGCGGGCCCTGGAGGTTTACCCCGGTAATGAGCGCTGCGAAGTCATAGGTGCCCGTGGACCGTTTCATATTGACGGTGAGCGCGAACTGTTCGAACGGCGGCGGATCGATGTGCTGATCAGCAAGAACAGCGGCAGCACGGCCACCGAGCCGAAGCTGGAAGTAGCGCGGGAGCGGGGGCTGCCGGTGTTGGTGTTGAAGCGGCCGGTGTTGCCGGGGGTGGATCGGGAGTTTGGGACGGTGGGTGAGGTGCTGCAGGGGCTTCGGCATTTGGTCTGACAGTCCCCTGCACCCAGGGCCGCTTCGCGCCCCAACGGGGATAAATCCCCTCGCCACAAAGAGTGCGCACACCCCTAGATTTTCAAAGGAATGCTATGGCCCTGACACGAAGCTATAAACACATGATGAAGCCCCTACTCTGCTTTTGAACGCAGAGCCGGAGATGATCAAAATCCCTTGCCATAAAAGCACTCCCTTGAAGATCTGTTGCTACTGTTAACCCAAGCCCTGCGACCCTACACCGCACGTGCTCTTTTTACTTATCAACCCCGATCAGGCTAAATACCGCCACCTGATCGACCATCGAGCGGATTGCCCCATGTCCCGACAACGGCTTGCATTTGCCTGGATCGCCTGCTTCGCAGTGCTGTTCAACATGCTTGCCATGCCGCTTTCCGGCAGCGGTGGTGCGATGGCACAGGCCCAGTCGCCAGCCGAGCAATTGCTGTGGGGCAGTTTCTGCTCTTCCAGCGGAACGAAACTGGTGGCGATTTCCCTGGGCAAGCTCGAGCAGAGCACGCCGCAGAACGACGATCACTCGACGATGCAGCATTGCTGGTGCTGTGCGGGGTCGCCGCCCTTGGTGGCGCTCACCGGGCACGAGCCGCAGTTGTACCTGAATGCTCAGCCGGCCCATCGCGGCGCTGCCCACCCACTGCTCGACAGCCCCACACCGCGCCAGCAATGGCCGAGCCTCAATCCCCGCGCCTCACCTCTGGCCTGATTCTTCCCGCATGCCCCTGCGCCCTGAATCGTTCCGGAGAATGACCCATGCTGAACAGACTTATCCTGCTGGCCGCCCTGCTGCTTCCCGTCGGCTTCGCCCAAGCTCACCAGTACAAAGCGGGCGAGCTTGAAATCGCTCATCCATGGTCCCAGGAGTTGCCGCCCAATGCGCCGACCGTGGCCGCGTACTTCGTGATTCACAACAAGGGCACAACCGCCGACAAACTGCTCAGCGTCGATTCGCCGATTGCCGACAAAGCCGAGCTCCACGAACACGTGATGCAAAACGACCTGATGAAAATGCAAGCGGTGCCCGTCGTTGATATCGCCCCCGGTGCGACTGTCACCTTCGCGCCGATGGCTTATCACGTGATGCTGCTGGGGCTGGAGGATCGCAGCCTGCTCAGCGACGGCAAACGCTTCCCTCTGACCCTGCATTTCGAAAAAGCGGGGGATGTCACGGTCGATGTCGCGGTGCAGAAAAAAGCCCCCGACAGCAGCAAAACCCAAACGCACGCCCACTGATCACCTTTGCCCATGCGAACGCCCCGCGCCAGGACGGTCATGCCCCGCCGTCAGCTGATGAGCCTGACACGCGGCAGCTGGATCAGCCTGTTCGCCATGCTGATGATCTTTATCGGTCCGCTGATTTCTCAGTCGATGCCGATGGATCAGCGCATGTCTTCGTCCATGACCATGAACATGGAAATGGACATGTCGGCGGGCGTTCACGCCGAGCATGAAGCAGCGAAAGCCGAACATTGCCCGCCCCAGAGCGAGCATCACGTACTGTGGGAAAAGTGTGGTTATTGCAGCCTGCTGTTCAATTGCCCTGCGCTGACGGGGGGGCATAGCTTCGCCGTCTTCGATACCCCGCCACCCCACACCTACACCAGCCCCTCACC
>NZ_WUUD01000032.1:57592-64042 GCF_009831705.1 Pseudomonas sp. PICF6
CATTCTTCCCCGGTGCCCGCACCCGCGCACCGCCCCTCGTCGCGTAGACCCCGACACTTACCTCACCCGGTCGCAAAAGACAGCCCCAGGTTGCCCGACCGTGTCGTTTACGTCTGTTCGATGGAATCATCATGTCCAGGTTTTCTGCCGGCATCGCATTGGGCGCAGCCCAGGTTCGCTGCTCCCCGAACGAGCCACGGGTTCGTTTTCGCTACACCGCCACCGCACTGTGCGGCCTGCTGCTCACGCCCTGTGCGCTGGCCGACGAGCATGCTCACCACGAAGCTCAGATCGAAGAGCTGAGCCCGACGGTCATTACCGCCGTCGCTCCCAGCTCGCCCCTGACCGTGGTCACCAACCCCAAGGATCCGCGCCAACCGGTGCCGGCCAGCGACGGCGGCGATTATCTCAAGACCATTCCCGGCTTCGCCCTGGTGCGCAACGGCGGCACCAATGGCGACCCGGTACTGCGGGGCATGTTCGGCTCGCGGCTGAACATTCTCACCAATGGCAGCATGCTGCTGGGCGCTTGCCCGGGCCGGATGGACGCGCCGACGTCCTATATTTCGCCGGAAACCTACGACAAACTCACCGTGATCAAGGGCCCGCAAACCGTGCTCTGGGGCCCTGGTGCATCGGCCGGGACCGTGCTGTTCGAACGCGAGCCGGAGCAGTTCGGCGAACTGGGCACCCGGGTCAACGCCAGCGTACTGGCCGGTTCCAACGGGCGCTTCGACAAGGTCGTGGATGCGGCCGCCGGCGGGTCTTTGGGTTACGTGCGGGTGATCGGCAACACCGCTCATTCAGACGATTATCGTGACGGCAACAACGACACGGTGCCGTCGCGCTACGACAAGTGGAACGGCGACGTGACGCTGGGCTGGACGCCGGATGCCGATACCCTGCTGGAACTGACCGCTGGCAAGGGCGACGGTGAAGCACGCTACGCCGGACGTGGCATGGATGGCTCGCAGTTCAAGCGTGAAAGCCTGGGCTTGCGTTTCGAGCGTTCGAACATGGGCGATGTGCTGGATACGCTCGAAGCGCAGGTCTACTACAACTACGCCGACCATGTGATGGACAACTACACGCTGCGCACGCCGTCCGGCACCGGGATGATGGCCGGCCCCATGGCCTCCAACGTCGACCGCCGCACCCTCGGCGCACGCATCAAGGCCACCTGGCGCTGGGCCGATGTGCAATTGATCAGTGGCCTGGACGCCCAGACCAACGAGCATCGCCAACGCAGCAGCATGGGCATCGACACCTACAAGGAACGGCCGCGCACCAAGGACGCCGACTTTCATAACTACGGCGTGTTCAGTGAGTTGACCTGGTACGCCGCCGACCGCGACCGGCTGGTCAGCGGCGCCCGCCTCGACCGCGCCTCGGCCAAGGATTACCGCCAAAGCATCGGCTCCGGCATGTCCGCCCGGCCCAATCCCACTGCCGACCAAACCCGCGCCGACACGCTGCCCAGTGGTTTCGTACGCTACGAACACGATCTGGCCGACAGCCCTACTACCCTCTATGCGGGCCTGGGCCACGCGCAACGTTTCCCGGATTACTGGGAGCTGTTTTCGGCCAACGCCGGCCCCGCCGGTTCGCTGAATGCTTTCGACTCGATCAAACCGGAGAAAACCACCCAACTCGACTTCGGCCTGCAGTACAAAACCGAAACCCTCGAAGCCTGGGCGTCGGGTTATGTCGGGCAGGTGCGCGACTACATCCTGTTCGACTACACGCCCGGCATGATGGGCACCACCTCCCGGGCCGAGAACATTGATGCACGGATCATGGGCGGTGAGCTGGGCGCGGCCTACAAGCTGACCGAGCGCTGGAAAGCCGATGCGACATTGGCCTACGCCTGGGGCAAAAACAGCAGCGATGGCAGCGCTCTGGCACAGATGCCGCCGCTCGACGCCCGCCTGGGCCTGACCTACAGCGAAGACCGCTGGAGCGCCGGTGCCCTGTGGCGCGTGGTGGCCGCGCAAAACCGTGTCGACGAAAACAAGGGCAACGTGGTGGGCAAGGACTACGGCAAGAGCTCCGGGTTCGGGGTGTTCTCCCTCAACGGTGCCTACCGCATCAATAAACACTGGAAGGTCAGCAGCGGCGTCGACAACCTGTTCGGCAAAGCCTACGCCGAACATCTGAACCTGGCCGGCAACGCCGGGTTCGGCTACCCGGCGAGTGACCCGCAAGCCATCAACGAACCGGGGCGCACGCTCTGGACCAAGGTGGATATGAGTTTCTGAAAGCATCGCGGGCAAGCCTTGCTCCCACAGGTAGTTCATTGCTGAGGGGCACAACTTGTCCCACTGCACTGACAAGTACTGTGGGAGCAAGGCTTGCCCGCGATCGGTTGCGCAGCAACCGCAAAAAACATAACGATCACATTTGCCCTGCGGAGCGCTTCTAAAATGAGCCAACCGAAACCCAATTTCTACAACCTGGCCTGGCGCTGGCATTTTTATGCCGGGCTGTTCGTGGCGCCGTTCATGGTGATGCTGGCCCTGACCGGCATCATTTACCTGTTCAAGCCGCAACTCGACCCTCTGATGTACGGCAGCCTGCTGAACGTGCCGGCCGGCCATCACACGATGGCGGCGGACGACCTGCTCAAACAGGTCCGCCAGGCCTACCCCGAAGGCCAGGTCAAACAGTACCTGCCGCCGATCAATGCCGAGCGCAGTGCGCAATTCGTGGTGATCGACAAGAGCCGCGAGCTTAACGTGTTCATCGACCCGTACCATGGCGATGTCCTCGGTGAACAGGACGCCAAGGACAACCTGCAAGCCATCGCCCGGGCCATCCACGGTGAGTTGATGATCGGCACCGTGGGTGACCGACTGGTGGAAATGGCCGCCGGCTGGGGCGTGGTCCTGGTGGTGTCGGGCCTGTACCTGTGGTGGCCTCGCGGGCAGTCGTCGGCCGGAGTGTTGTGGCCACGCTGGAGCGCTCGCGGTCGTTTGTTCTGGCGCGACCTGCATGGGGTCGTCGGCTTCTGGGGCGCGGCGTTTCTGCTGGTGATGCTGCTCAGCGGCATGACCTGGACCGGCTTCTGGGGCAAGCAATATGCTGACCTCTGGAACCGCTTCCCGGCTGCCATGTGGAACGACATGCCCAAGTCCGACGTCGCGGCCGGCAGCCTCAACAATGCGCACCGCCAGACCGTACCCTGGGCCGTGGAAAATACCCCGATGCCGATGTCCGGCGACCATGCCGAACACATGGCCCACGGCGGCGCCCATGAAGGTCCCGCCGCGCCGACCATAAGCCTGCAAGCGGTGCAGGACATCGCCACCGAACGCAAAGTGGAACCTGGCTACAGCATCACCCTGCCGACCACCGCTACCGGCGTATTCACCATCGCTGTATTCGCCGACGACCCGCGCAACGACGCGACCCTGCACGTGGACCAGTACACCGGCAAGGTCCTGGCGGATGTGCGTTGGGAACATTACAGCGTCGTCGCCCGCGCCACCGAAACCGGCGTGATGCTGCACGAAGGCAAGATGTTCGGCCCGCTGAACCAGATCATCGTGTTGCTGATTTGCCTGATGATCCTGCTCAGCGCCGTCAGCGGCGTGGTGATCTGGTGGAAGCGTCGGCCCCAGGGCAAGTTCGGCGTACCGGCACTGCGTCACGACTTGCCGACCTGGAAGACCGGGGTGTTCATTATGCTGGCCCTGGCGGTGGTGTTTCCGCTGGTGGGGGCGTCGCTGCTGGTGATGGGGTTGCTGGATCGGCTCGTCACCCGTTTCAATCGCCAGCCTGAGGTGGTTTCATCTTCAAGTTGAAGACAGTGCGTTAACGAAAGACGGCGCGAAACCTCTACAATCGCGCCCGCCTTGCGAATTGTGAACACGGTGTTCCTGTGGGAGCGAGCCTGCTCGCGATAGCGGTCTGTCAGCCACCTCTGCGCAGGCTGATCCAGCGCTATCGCGAGCAGGCTCGCTCCCACAGGGGGCTGTGTCTCGATCCAACCATTTGAGTAGCTGCATGACCGCACTAACCCTCTCCCACCTCGCCTGGACACCCCTGGGCCATGGCCACTGCCATCATCAGTTCCAGCTGCGTGACGCCACGTTGCAGGTGGGTGCCGGGGAGTTTGTCGGGTTGATCGGGCCCAATGGCAGCGGCAAGACCAGTCTGTTGCGCTGCGCCTATCGGTTCAGTCAGCCGGAGGCGGGCGAGGTGAAACTTGACCATCACAACGTCTGGAAACAGTCCTCGCGCTGGTGCGCCCAACGCATCGCTGTGGTGTTGCAAGAGTTTCCCGACGCCTTCGGTCTGACGGTCCAGGAAGTGGTCGCCATGGGGCGCACGCCACACAAAGGCCTGTTCGATGGCGACAGTCACGAAGACCGCCGTCTGGTCATCGAGGCCCTCGAAGCGGTCGGGTTGCAAGGCTTCGGCGACCATGCTTTCGCCACACTCTCGGGCGGGGAAAAGCAACGGGTGATCCTGGCTCGCGCCCTGGCGCAGCAGCCGCAGGTGCTGATCCTCGATGAGCCGACCAATCACCTCGACCCGCGTTATCAACTCCAACTGCTGCAACTGATCAAACGCCTGGGGATCGGCACCCTCGCCAGCATCCACGACCTGAACCTGGCCGCTGCGTTCTGTGATCGGCTCTACGTCATCGACCACGGACACATCGTCGCCAGCGGCACGCCCAAGGAAGTGCTGACGGTCACGCTATTGCGCGACGTCTTTGGCGTGCAGGCGCTGATTGACGAACACCCCTTGGCCGCCCACCCCCGAATCACCTGGATAACCCAACCATGATCTTGCGTTCCCTGCTGCTTCTGCCGCTGCTGCTCGGCAGTGCACATGCTTTGGCCGAGGCCACCCGCTACCCATTGACGATCCAAAGCTGCAATCGCGAAGTCACCTTCAACCAGGCGCCGAAACACGCCGTCAGCCATGACATCAACATGACCCAGATGATGCTCGCCCTGGGGCTCAAGTCGCGCATGGTGGGCTACAGCGGCATCAGCGGCTGGAAGTCAGTGACGCCCGACATGGAGAAAATCCTCGATGGCCTGCCGGAGCTGGCGGCCAAATACCCGTCGGTGGAAACCCTGCTCAATGCCAACGTGGATTTCTTCTTTGCCGGCTGGGACTACGGCATGCGGGTGGGCGGCGACCTGACGCCGCAAACCCTGCAACCGCTGGGCATCAATGTGTACGAGTTGACCGAATCCTGCGCGTTCGTGATGAAACGCCCGCCGGCCACCCTGGAAGACACCTATAACGACCTGCGCAACCTGGGAAGGATTTTCGATGTGCAGGATCGCGCCAATGAGTTGATCGCCTCGATGCAGGCCCAGGTGGCGCAAGTGCGCAAGCAGTTGCCTGCTGATCAGCCCCGAGTGTTCCTGTACGACAGTGGCGAAGACCGCGCCATGACCTCCGGCCGTCTCGGCATGCCACAGGCCCTGATCGATGCGGCCGGCGGGCGCAACATTCTTGATGACGTGCAGACCAGTTGGACCCGGGTGAGCTGGGAGAACGTGGTCGAGCGCAACCCCGAAGTGATCGTGATTGTCGATTACGGCGAAGTCAGCGCCGAGCAGAAGCAGCAATTCCTGCTGAACAACCCGGCCCTGCAATCGGTGGATGCGATCAAGCACCGGCGCTTCATCGTGATCCCTTACGTTCAGGCCACGCCGGGTATCGATAACGTATTAGCGGTGCAAACCCTGGCAAAGGGTTTTCACCGTCCATGAGCAATCGTCGCTATGGCGCGTTGCTGGTGTGCCTCGGTGCACTGATGCTGGTGTCGTGCGTGGTGTCCCTGGGGTTCGGTCCGGCGCGGGTGCCGGTGGCTGTGGTCTGGGACATCCTGCTGAACAAGGCTTTCGGTGTGGGTGACGTGTATTGGTCGCCCGGCCAGGAACATATCGTTTGGCTGATCCGCGTCCCGCGCCTGCTGCTCGGTGCCTTGGTGGGCGCGGGGCTGGCGTTGATCGGTGCGGTCCTGCAAGCGGTGACGCGCAACCCCCTGGCCGACCCGCACCTGCTGGGCGTCACGTCCGGCGCGACCCTGGGTGCGGTCATTGTGGTGCTGCATGTCGGTGAGATCATTGGTCTGCTGACCCTGCCGCTGGCCGCATTTATCGGCGCATTGTTGAGCATGTTGCTGGTACTGGCCATCGCCAGCCGCCAAGGCCGTCTGGAAAGCGATCGCTTGTTGCTGTGCGGCGTGGCGGTGTCATTCGTGATGATGGCGGCGGCCAACCTCTTGCTGTTTCTGGGTGACCATCGCGCCAGTTCCGCAGTGATGTTCTGGATGCTCGGCGGCCTGGGCCTGGCGCGCTGGGAATTGCTGGCGGTGCCGGCGGCCAGTGTGTTGCTGGGGCTGGGATTGCTGCTGGGCATGGCCCGGCCGCTGAATGCACTGATGGCGGGCGAACAGACCGCCGTGACCCTGGGCCTGAA
>NZ_WUUD01000032.1:64052-69782 GCF_009831705.1 Pseudomonas sp. PICF6
TAGTGGTGCATTCGCACTTTTACCCCAGCGCGCCAACCCCGCATTCTCAATGCCTTTGCCCAACCGGGCACACCCCTTGCAAAAGCCCTTTCAGCGTCCGCATCTGCCATCGAAAAAAACTCATAATTGCACGGAGATCGCACAATGAAGCGTCGTAGCTTGATCAAGGCTTTTACACTCTCGGCAAGCATTGCCGCGATGGGCATGGCCTGGACCGTCCAGGCCGCCGAAACCATCAAGGTCGGCATCTTGCATTCATTGTCCGGCACCATGGCGATCTCCGAGACGTCCCTCAAGGACATGGCGCTGATGACCATCGACGAGATCAACGCCAAAGGTGGGGTCAACGGCAAGCAGCTCGAAGCGGTGGTCGTGGACCCGGCCTCGAACTGGCCGCTGTTCGCCGAAAAAGGCCGTCAATTGCTGACCCAGGACAAGGTCGCGGTGGTGTTCGGCTGCTGGACGTCGGTGTCGCGCAAATCCGTGTTGCCGGTGTTCGAAGAGCTCAACGGCCTGCTGTTCTACCCGGTGCAATACGAAGGCGAAGAGATGTCGCCGAACGTCTTCTACACCGGCGCGGCGCCGAACCAGCAGGCCATTCCGGCGGTGGAATACCTGATGAGCGAAGAAGGCGGCAGTGCCAAGCGCTACTTCCTGCTGGGCACCGACTACGTCTACCCGCGCACCACCAACAAGATCCTGCGTTCGTTCCTGCATTCCAAAGGTGTGGCAGACAAGGACATCGAAGAGGTCTACACCCCGTTCGGCCACAGCGACTACCAGACCATCGTGGCCAACATCAAAAAGTTCTCGGCCGGCGGCAAGACCGCGGTCATCTCCACGGTCAACGGCGACTCCAACGTGCCGTTCTATAAAGAACTGGCGAACCAGGGCCTGAAAGCCACCGACGTACCAGTGGTGGCGTTCTCGGTGGGCGAAGAAGAGCTGCGCGGCATCGACACCAAGCCGCTGGTGGGTAACCTGGCGGCGTGGAACTACTTCGAGTCCGTGGAAAACCCGGCGAACAAGAAATTCGTCGACGCCTGGAAGGCCTACGCCAAAGCCAAGAACCTGCCGGGCGCCGACAAAGCCGTGACCAACGACCCGATGGAAGCCACCTACGTGGGCATCCATATGTGGGCGCAAGCGGTTGAAAAAGCCAAGTCCACCGACGTCGACAAAGTCCGCGAAGCCCTGGCCGGCCAGACCTTCGACGCACCGTCGGGCTACACCCTGACCATGGACAAGACCAACCACCACCTGCACAAGCCGGTGATGATCGGCGAGATCCAGGCCGACGGTCAGTTCAACGTGGTCTGGCAGACCGAGGGCCCGATCCGCGCCCAGCCGTGGAGCCCGTTCATCGAAGGCAACGACAAGAAGCCTGACTATGCGGTGAAGAGCAACTGAGCCCGGGAAGAAGCCCCTAACCCTGCTGATCGTTCCCACGCTCTGCGTGGGAATGCCTCACCGGACGCTCTGCGTCCACCATGGGACGCGGAGCGTCCCGGGCTGCGTTCCCACGCGGAGCGTGGGAACGATCAAACACGCAAGGCCAAGCATATGCCCACCGCCCTCTACCGCCTCATCCTCGCCCTGGTGCTGCTGTTGCCACTGGAGGCCCACGCCGGTGATGCCGAAGATTTCCTCGCCGCCAAGCCGCCCCAGCAAGCCACGCTGCTGGAAACCTGGGCCGCGCAACCGGAACCTGAGCGTGTCGAACTGATCAACGCCTTGCAACAAGGCCAGTTGACCGTCGACGGCCAGCCCAAGACCCTGCGCCTGAACAACCGCTTGCGAGGGTTGATTGAAACCGCCCTGGCCAGCCATCAACTATTGGCCGCCGACGCCAGCGTGCGCCTGAGCGCCGCCCAACAACTGCAAAAAAGCGCCCGCCCGGCCCAACTGGCGTTTCTCGATCGGCAACTGGCCGGCGAGCAGGACGAAGACGTGCATGCAGCCCTGAGCCTGGCGTTGGCGAACCTGCAACTGGTGGACCCCAACCCGTCGGTTCGCCTGGCTGCCGTGCGGCTATTGGGAGAAACCGGCGATCCGTTGGCCCGCACCCGCCTCGAAGGCCTGCTCGAACCCGGCGTTGAAACCGACGCCACGGTACGCACCGCCGCCGAAACCAGCCTCGGCCAGGTCAAGCGCAAGCTGCTGATCGGTGAATTGCTGGGCCAGGCCTTCAGCGGCATGTCCCTGGGCTCGATCCTGCTCCTGGCCGCCCTGGGCCTGGCAATCACCTTCGGCCTGCTGGGGGTGATCAACATGGCCCACGGCGAGATGCTCATGTTGGGGGCCTATTCCACCTACGTGGTGCAGATGCTGTTCCAGCGCTTCGCCCCGAATGCCATCGAGTTCTACCCGTTGATCGCCCTGCCGGTGGCGTTTTTCATCACCGCCGCCATCGGTATGGCTTTGGAGCGCACGGTGATTCGCCATCTCTACGGAAGGCCATTGGAAACCCTGCTCGCCACCTGGGGCATCAGCCTGATGCTGATCCAACTGGTGCGCCTGGTGTTCGGCGCGCAGAACGTTGAAGTCGCCAACCCGGCCTGGCTGTCCGGCGGCATCCAGGTACTGCCGAATCTCGTACTGCCCTACAACCGCATCGTGATCATCGCCTTCGCCCTGTTCGTGGTGGCGCTGACCTGGCTGTTGCTGAACAAGACCCGCCTGGGCCTGAACGTGCGCGCGGTGACCCAGAACCGCAACATGGCCGCTTGCTGCGGCGTACCCACCGGCCGCGTGGACATGCTCGCCTTCGGCCTCGGCTCGGGCATCGCCGGGCTTGGCGGCGTGGCCCTGAGCCAGATCGGCAACGTCGGCCCGGACCTGGGCCAGAGCTACATCATCGACTCGTTCCTGGTGGTGGTGCTCGGTGGCGTCGGTCAGTTGGCCGGCAGTGTGTTCGCCGCGTTCGGGCTGGGCATCGCCAACAAGATTCTTGAACCGCAGATCGGCGCCGTGCTCGGCAAGATCCTGATCCTCGCGCTGATCATTCTGTTCATCCAGAAGCGTCCGCAAGGCCTCTTCGCGCTCAAAGGACGGGTAATCGACTGATGAACCAGCCCCTGATGCTCACGGCCGCGCAAAAGGCCGGCCCGAAAGTCACCCTCGCCGTCGGCGTGGTGATCCTGGCAGTGCTGTTGAGCCTGCCGCTGCTGTCGCTGTTGGCGGTGGATAACCCGCTGCATGTCTCGGCTTACACCCTGACCCTGGTGGGCAAGATTCTCTGCTACGCCATCGTCGCCCTGGCGCTGGACCTGGTCTGGGGCTACGCCGGCCTGCTCTCCCTGGGCCACGGTCTGTTCTTCGCCCTGGGCGGCTATGCCATGGGCATGTACCTGATGCGCCAGGCCGCCGGTGACGGCTTGCCGGCGTTCATGACCTTTCTGTCGTGGAGCGAATTGCCCTGGTACTGGAGCGGCACCGACAGCTTTGTCTGGGCCATGTGCCTGGTGGTGCTGGCACCGGGGTTGCTGGCGCTGGTGTTCGGCTTCTTCGCCTTCCGCTCGCGGATCAAGGGCGTGTATTTCTCGATCATGACCCAGGCCCTGACGTTTGCCGGGATGCTGCTGTTTTTCCGCAACGAAACCGGGTTTGGCGGCAACAACGGCTTCACCAACTTTCGCTCGATCCTGGGCTTTGGCATCACCGAGCCGGGCACCCGAGCGGTGCTGTTCCTGGCCACGGTGCTGCTCTTGGTGGCGAGCCTGTTCATCGGCTGGCGCCTGGCCCGCAGCAAGTTCGGCCGAGTGCTGACCGCCCTGCGCGACGCGGAAAACCGCCTGATGTTCTGCGGCTACGATCCCCGTGGCTTCAAGCTGTTCGTCTGGGTATTGAGCGCGGTGTTGTGCGGCCTGGCCGGGGCGTTGTATGTGCCGCAGGTGGGCATTATCAACCCCAGCGAAATGTCGCCGACCAACTCCATCGAGGCCGCCGTGTGGGTGGCCCTTGGCGGGCGCGGCACGCTGATCGGGCCGCTGCTGGGGGCCGGTGTGGTCAACGGCATGAAGAGCTGGTTCACCGTGGCCTTTCCCGAGTACTGGCTGTTCTTCCTCGGCGCGCTGTTCATCGTTGTGACCCTGTATCTGCCCAAGGGTGTGATCGGGCTACTCAAGAAAAGGGGCGAATGATGCGAATCACACCCACAGCCGATTTCATGCTCGAACCCATACTGGATCCCAACAAAGACCAAGGCAGCAGTCGCGACGCCATCGGCCTCGGTCAGGCCGCCGGCAAGGGCCTGAACACCCGTCACGGCACTATCCTGACCCTGGAAGACATCAGCGTCAGTTTCGACGGTTTCAAGGCCCTGAACGCTCTGAACCTGTACATCGGCGTCGGCGAATTGCGCTGCATCATCGGCCCCAACGGCGCGGGCAAGACCACGCTGATGGACGTGATCACCGGCAAGACCCGGCCCAGCCACGGCAAGGCCTGGTTCGGTGAAACCCTGGACCTGACGAGCATGAGCGAAGTGCAGATCGCCCAGGCCGGCATCGGTCGCAAATTCCAGAAACCCACGGTGTTCGAAGCCTTGAGCGTGTTCGAGAACCTGGAGCTGGCGCTGAAAACCGACAAATCGGTGTGGGCCAGCCTGCGGGCCAAACTCACTGGCGAGCAACACGAGCGCATCAGCGAAGTGCTGGAGACCATCCGCCTCACGACGTCGGTCAATCGCGCCGCCGGGTTGCTGTCCCACGGGCAGAAACAGTTTCTGGAGATCGGCATGCTGCTGGTGCAGGACCCACAACTCTTGCTGCTCGACGAACCAGTGGCGGGCATGACCGACGCCGAAACCGAGTTCACTGCCGAGCTGTTCAAATCACTGGCGGGCAAGCATTCGCTGATGGTGGTGGAACACGACATGGGCTTCGTCGGCGCGATTGCCGACCACGTCACCGTGCTGCACCAGGGCAGCGTGCTGGCCGAAGGGTCGCTGGCGCAGGTGCAGGACAATGAGCGGGTGATCGAGGTGTATCTCGGGCGCTGAGGCGCAAAATTGCTTTTTATGTGGGAGCGAGCCTGCTCGCGATGGCGGTGTGTCAGTCAGCATCCATTCTGAATGTTCTGACGCTATCGCGAGCAGGCTCGCTCCCACAGGGGTTCGAGGAGAATCTGGAAAATGCTGCAAGTCGACAAGCTGCACCAATACTACGGCGGTAGCCACATCCTGCGCGGCCTGTCATTCGACGTGAAGGTCGGCGAGGTGACGTGCCTGCTGGGCCGCAACGGCGTGGGCAAGACCACCCTGCTCAAATGCCTGATGGGCCTGTTGCCGGCCAAGGAAGGGGCGGTGAGCTGGGAAGGCAAACCCATCACCACCTTCAAACCGCACCAACGGGTGCACGCCGGTATTGCCTACGTGCCTCAGGGCCGGGAGATTTTCGGACGGCTGACGGTGGAAGAAAACCTGCTGATGGGCCTGTCGCGTTTTCCCGCCGCCGAGGCCAAAGAGGTGCCGGCGTTCATTTACGAATTGTTCCCGGTGCTGCTGCAAATGAAACAACGCCGTGGCGGTGACCTGTCCGGTGGCCAGCAACAGCAACTTGCCATTGGCCGGGCCCTGGCCAGCCGTCCGCGCCTGCTGATTCTCGACGAGCCCACCGAAGGCATTCAACCGTCGGTGATCAAGGAGATCGGCGTGGTCATCAAGAAACTGGCGGCCCGGGGCGACATGGCGATTTTGCTGGTGGAGCAGTTCTACGACTTCGCCGCCGA
>NZ_WUUD01000032.1:69792-74688 GCF_009831705.1 Pseudomonas sp. PICF6
AGGGGCGCGGAGAAAATATGGAAGCCGAGGGTGTGCGCGGGCTGGTTACGATCTAGTCTGTAGCGCTCTAACGATAATCGGAAATCATGAACCTACCTGTCTCCTTACTGGCGCCTTCGGCCCTATTCACCCCCAGCTGGCATGCCGAGCTGGAACTGGGTTATGCCCGGTTCGGTGACTGCACGCGTCCGGTACAGCGCCGCCACAAAGGTCCGCTGCGGGTGCAAAAACACCTGTACGCCGAGGGCCCCGAAGTGTGCCAACACATCATCGTCCACCCGCCCGGCGGAATTGCCGGCGGTGATCGGTTGGACATCGCGGCCCACGTCGGCCCCGCTGCCTGGGCGCAGTTGACCAGTCCCGGCGCGGCCAAGTGGTATCGCGCCGCCGGCCCGGCCTATCAGCAACTGAACCTGAGCGTGGCCGCGGGGGCGACCCTGGAATGGCTGCCCCAGGAAACCATCGTCTTCAGCGCCGCCCAGGCCGAACTCAGCACCAGCATCGACCTGCAAGGTGACGGGCGCTTGTTCTACTGGGACATGGTGGCCCTCGGCCGGCCGGCCAGCGGTGAACGATTTGACCTGGGACACTTCCAGTCGCGGCTGGACATTCGCCGCGACGGGCAGTTGCTCTGGCATGAACGCCAGCGCATTGTGGGCGGTGACGGGTTGCTCGACTCGCCCATCGGGCTGGGCGGCGATCCGGTGTTTGCCACGTTGTTGGTGACCGGGGAAATCGATAGTGCGTTGCTGGAACAGTGCCGATCCCTGGGCCATGACGTGCGCGGCGACCTGACCCAATTGCCCGGCCTGATCGTGGCCCGATGTCTGGCGAGCGAGGCGCTGCTGGCGCGGGGTTGGTTGATTGAATTGTGGCGTTTGCTCAGGCCTGCATTGCTTGGAAGAGAGGCCATGCCGCCCAGAATCTGGAGTACATGAATCTGCTTTCCTGTGGGAGCGAGCTTGCTCGCGATGGCGATGGCGATGGCGATGGCGATGGAACATTCAACATTAATGTCGACTGACACACCGCTATCGCGAGCAAGCTCGCTCCCACAAAGGATCTCCCACAAGGAGATCTGTGTTTACAGCAAGAATTTTTTATCTGCCCTTATGGATTGCACATGGACCTGACCCCACGCGAAAAAGACAAGCTGCTGATCTTCACCGCCGGCCTCGTCGCCGAGCGGCGGTTGGCTCGCGGCTTGAAGCTCAACTACCCGGAGGCGATGGCCTATATTTCCGCCGCCCTGCTCGAAGGCGCCCGCGATGGCCAGACCGTGGCCGAGCTGATGCATTACGGCACCACGCTGCTGACCCGCGAACAGGTGATGGAGGGCATCCCGGAAATGATTCCGGAGATCCAGGTGGAGGCGACGTTTCCCGACGGCACCAAACTGGTCACCGTCCACCAGCCGATCGCGTGAGGCTGCGCCATGACCTATGACATTCGTGACGCCCGCCACACCGACTTGCCAGCGATCCGTGACATCTACAACGACGCGGTGCTGAACACCACGGCGATCTGGAACGAACAGGCCGTGGACCTGGGCAATCGCCAGGCATGGTTCAGCGCCCGGCAATCGCAAGGCTATCCGGTGCTGGTGGTGGTCGATGACGAAGATAACGTCCTCGGCTATGCCTCGTTCGGCGACTGGCGACCCTTCGATGGTTTCCGGCACACCGTGGAGCATTCGGTGTACGTACGTGATGACCAACGCGGCAACGGCTTGGGCTCACTGTTGATGACGGCCCTGATCGAGCGCGCCAGGGCGTGCGGCAAACACGTCATGGTCGCGGCCATCGAAAGCGGCAACGCCGCCTCGATTCGCCTGCACGAGCGGGCTGGCTTCATCACCACCGGGCAGATGCCCCAGGTGGGCACCAAGTTCGGCCGTTGGCTGGACCTGACTTTCATGCAGTTGATCCTCAACCCAGGGGCGCTACCGCCTGCCGTCGACAAGGAGTGATGCCTATGAACCCCGCCCAGTTGCGCCGAGTCCACGCCGAGAGCTTTGCGCACTACCGCCAGGGCCTGATCGATCTGTTGCTCGACGCCGTCGGCTATGGCGCCAGCGTGGGGTTCATGGCCGATCTCGATGCGGTCCAGGCACGCGCCTATTTCGATGAGGTTCAGGCCAGTCTCAACCAGGGCCACTTGCTGCTGTGGGTGGTGGTCAAGGATGAACAGGTGCAGGCCAGCGTCCAACTTGCCCTGTGCCAGAAACCCAACGGCCTCAACCGTGCCGAAGTGCAAAAGCTGCTGGTTCGCGGCGAGGCTCGCCGCCGCGGCCTGGGCCAGCAATTGATGAGCGCCCTGGAACTCGGCGCCCGCCAGCACAAGCGCGGCCTGTTGTACCTCGACACGGAGGCTGGTTCCGAGGCCGAGGCATTCTACCGCGCCATGGGCTACACCCGCGTCGGTGAACTGCCCGACTACTGCCAGAGCCCGGACGGGACGTACACCCCGACCGCCATTTACTACAAGACTTTGGGGCAACCGCAATGATTCCAGGCCAATACCAGGTCCAGCCCGGCGACATCGAACTCAACGTCGGTCGCCGCACCCTCACCCTGAACGTCGCCAACAGCGGCGACCGGCCGATCCAGGTCGGCTCGCACTATCACTTTTTCGAAACCAACGACGCCCTGACCTTCGACCGCGCCGCCAGCCGTGGCATGCGCCTGAACATTCCGGCCGGCACCGCGGTGCGCTTCGAACCGGGCCAGAGCCGCGAGGTGGAACTGGTGGATTTGGCGGGGCATCGCCGGGTGTTCGGGTTTGCCGGGCGGGTGATGGGCGACCTTTAAGCCATAGGGTGCCAGCACCGGCCCCATCGCGAGCAGGCTCGCTCCCACAGGGGAATGCGATCAACTGTGGGAGCGAGCCTGCTCGCGATGAGTGAGCGAAGCGAACGGTTTCCACATTCAATTGAATTCCAAGGCAAGCACATGAAGATTTCGAGACAAGCCTACGCCGACATGTTCGGCCCCACCGTCGGCGACAAGGTCCGCCTGGCCGACACCGAACTGTGGATCGAGGTGGAAAAGGACTTCACCACCTATGGCGAAGAAGTGAAATTCGGCGGCGGCAAAGTGATTCGCGACGGCATGGGTCAGAGCCAGCTGCTGGCCGCCGAGGTCGTCGACACGCTGATCACCAACGCGCTGATCATCGATCACTGGGGCATCGTCAAGGCCGATGTCGGTCTCAAGGACGGGCGCATCAAAGCCATCGGCAAGGCCGGTAACCCGGACATCCAGCCCGATGTGACCATCGCCATTGGCGCCAGCACCGAAGTGATCGCCGGTGAAGGCATGATCCTCACCGCCGGCGGTATCGACACCCACATTCACTTCATCTGCCCGCAGCAGATCGAAGAAGCCTTGATGAGCGGTGTCACCACCATGATCGGCGGCGGTACGGGCCCGGCCACCGGGACCAATGCCACCACCTGCACCTCCGGGCCGTGGCACCTGGCGCGCATGCTCCAGGCCGCCGACGCTTTCCCAATGAACATCGGCTTCACCGGCAAGGGCAACGCCAGCCTGCCAGAGCCGTTGATCGAGCAAGTCAAGGCCGGTGCCATCGGCCTGAAGCTGCACGAAGACTGGGGCACCACCCCGGCGGCCATCGACAACTGCCTGAGCGTGGCCGACCAGTACGACGTGCAGGTGGCGATCCATACCGACACCCTCAACGAATCGGGTTTCGTGGAAACCACCCTGGCCGCGTTCAAGGGCCGCACCATCCACACCTATCACACCGAAGGCGCCGGTGGCGGCCATGCGCCAGACATCATCAAGGCCTGCGGTTTTGCCAATGTGTTGCCCAGCTCCACCAACCCGACCCGGCCGTTCACCCGCAACACCATCGACGAACACCTGGACATGCTGATGGTCTGCCATCACCTGGACCCGAGCATCGCCGAAGACGTGGCCTTCGCTGAAAGCCGCATCCGTCGTGAAACCATCGCCGCCGAAGACATCCTCCACGACCTGGGCGCGTTCTCGATGATCAGTTCCGACAGCCAGGCCATGGGCCGCGTCGGTGAAGTCATCACCCGCACCTGGCAGACCGCCGACAAGATGAAAAAGCAACGCGGCGCCCTGCCCGGCGATGGCGAAGGCAACGACAATTTTCGCATCAAGCGCTACATCGCCAAGTACACCATCAACCCGGCGATCACCCATGGCATCAGCCATGAAGTGGGCTCCATCGAAGTGGGCAAGTGGGCCGACCTGGTGCTGTGGCGCCCGGCGTTCTTCGGCGTCAAGCCGACCCTGATCCTCAAGGGCGGGGCGATTGCCGCCAGCCTGATGGGCGACGCCAACGCCTCGATACCGACACCGCAACCGGTGCACTACCGACCGATGTTCGCAAGCTTCGGCGGCTCGCGGCACGCCACCAGCCTGACGTTCATCAGTCAGGCCGCCGCCGAGGCGGGGCTGCCCGAACAGCTTGGACTAAAGAAAAGAATTGCCGTGGTCAAAGGCTGCCGGAATGTGCAGAAAACCGACCTGATCCACAACGACTACCTGCCGAACATCGATGTCGATCCACAGACCTACCAGGTCAAGGCCGATGGGGTGTTGTTGTGGTGTGAACCGGCTGATGTGCTGCCGATGGCGCAGCGCTATTTTCTGTTTTGAATGGAGTGAGGACCTGAGAGCAAGACTTGTGGGAGCAAAGCTTGCTCGCGATACAGGTGCCTCAACTCTTGAGAACCGAGTTGAATTCATCGCGGGCAAGCCTTGCTCCCACAGGTTGGCGCTTGTTCATTGAGCGTTTTTTACTCCACCAACCGCCCCAACCGCTGCTTGAGCATGCGGTTTTCGCTGCGCAGTTGCTGCACTTCTTCCAGCAGGTCCAGCGCCAGGGCGACACCTTCCCATT
>NZ_WUUD01000032.1:74698-75053 GCF_009831705.1 Pseudomonas sp. PICF6
GGTTGATCTTGCCCGTGAGGGTCGGCACCGCCACTTCAGTGCCCAGCGCCAATTCCCACGGCGCCAGGGGCAACGTGATGATCAGATCCTGGCCTTCGACGTCGAACTTGGGGTGCGGGGCAAAACGAATGGTCAGGTACAAATCGCCATTGGCACCGCCGCCAATACCCGGCGCACCCTGGCCCTTGAGGCGGATGCGTTCGCCGTCGGTCACACCCAGGGGAATCTTCACGTTCAGGCTTTTGCTGGTATTGCTGACGTGCTGGCCGGCGGCGTTGTACTGCGGCACCTGGAAGCTGACCTTTTTCGATTCGCTCGACAGGGTCTCTTCCAGGAAAATCGGTAGTTCCATTTC
>NZ_WUUD01000032.1:75063-75463 GCF_009831705.1 Pseudomonas sp. PICF6
CCAGTTCCAGCTCGCGGCGCAGCTTGGCCGCACGCCGGGCCAAGACCAGTTCGTAATCGGTGAAGCGCCAATCCGCCGGGGCCGCGCCATGGGGTTCGAGAATGCCATGCTCGACGATTTCGATCACATGGACATCCGCCAACGCAGCGGCCTCGCAAAATTCCATCAGGTTCAGTTCAATGATCGGGTTGTTCATGGTCTGCTTCTCCCAATGCTTTAACTGTCGAGTCTAGCGCCTCAAAACAGTCAGAAATTCTCCCGCGGATCGAACGCAGCCTTCTTCGCCAGCTCCGCCCACAACGCCTTGACTGCCTCGTCGCTGGCCTTGGGCATCACGGCCTTGAGCTGTACGAACAGGTAACCGCGCTCGCCGGCCTTGTTGCGCAGGCCGTGGCCCTTG
>NZ_WUUD01000032.1:75473-81854 GCF_009831705.1 Pseudomonas sp. PICF6
CACGTCTTGCCCTCGACGGCCGGTGCTGCGGCCTGACTGTCCGCCACCGAAACCCGGCCCGCGATTACCAAAAATCGAGCTGAAGAAATCCGAAAAATCGCCGGTGTCCTGTCCACCGCCAAAGCCGCCCCGGCTTTGCCAGCCCGGCGGTCCCTGGAAAGGCTGGCCGTGCTGGCCATAGCGACGCAGGTCATCGTACTCGGCGCGTTTGTCGGCACTCTTCAGCGCTTCATAGGCTTCGGAGACGTCCTTGAATTTGGTCTCGGCATCCTTTTCCTTACTCACATCCGGGTGGTATTTGCGGGCCAGTTTGCGATAAGCAGCCTTGATCGTGGCGTCATCAGCCGTCGGCTCCACACCCAGAATCTTGTAATAGTCTTTGAAGTCCATCGAAGGATCACCATCCGTTATCGATATCGCACCGCCACCCGCAGCATGCTCGTGATACAAGTCCTGGGGTTTGACCGATCTCAAGGTTTGTGACCGGGCGGCGCTTCAGAAGTTTATCGGCAGCCGGTGGCGGTTCTTGTACTCGCCTTGTGGCTGCCAGGCCCATGCCAGCAAGTTTGGGGGTGCGACGCTGTCTTTCAAGGCCAGAGTTTACGAATTAGCAGATAACCGGCCTTCGAATCCGTGCCGCACTGACATACACTGCGCGGCCGTTTTTTCAACTGGAATCCGAAAGACATGAAAAACGCATCTCCGGCCCGTGCCTGCGGCATCGACTTCGGCACGTCCAACTCCACTGTCGGCTGGCTGCGCCCCGGCATGGAAACGCTGATTGCGCTGGAGGACGACAAGATCACCTTGCCCTCGGTGGTCTTTTTCAATCTCGAGGAACGCCGCCCGGTGTATGGCCGCCTGGCCCTGCACGAGTACCTGGAAGGCTACGAAGGCCGGCTGATGCGCTCGCTCAAGAGCCTGCTGGGGTCCAAGCTGATCAAGCACGACACCAGCGTGCTGGGCACGGCCATGCCGTTCAAGGATCTTTTGGGACTGTTCATCGGCCAGTTGAAGAAGCGCGCTGAGGCCACCGCCGGTCGGGAATTCGAAGAAGTGGTACTGGGTCGCCCGGTATTTTTCGTCGACGACGATGAAATGGCCGATCAGGAAGCGGAGAACACCCTGGTGGACGTGGCCCGCGCCATCGGCTTCAAGGAAGTCTCGTTCCAGTATGAGCCCATCGCGGCGGCCTTCGACTATGAGTCGACCATCGAGAGGGAAGAGCTGGTACTGATCGTCGACATCGGTGGCGGTACTTCGGACTTCTCCCTGGTACGCCTGTCGCCCGAGCGGCGCACCCATGACAACCGTCACGCCGACATCCTCGCCACCGGTGGTGTGCACATCGGCGGCACCGACTTCGACAAGCAGCTCTCGCTGGCCGGCCTGATGCCGCTGTTCGGCTACGGCAGCCGCATGAAAAGCGGCGCCTACATGCCCACCAGCCACCACATGAACCTGGCGACCTGGCACACCATCAACGCGGTGTACTCGCAGAAATCCACCCTGGCCCTGGGCAGCATGCGCTACGACATCGAAGACACCGGCGGCATCGACCGGTTGTTCAAGTTGATCGAACAGCGCGCGGGGCACTGGCTGGCGATGGAAGTGGAAGAAACCAAGATCCAGCTGACTCACAGCGACCAGCGCCATTTGCTCCTGGACCGAATCGAGGCAGGCCTGAGTGTGGACCTGAGCCGGGAACTGTTTGAATCAGCCATCGACGGCCTGCTGGAGCGGGTGCGCGGCAGCGTCACGCAATTGCTCAACGATGCCAACGTACGCGTCGATCAGGTGGATACGGTGTTCTTTACCGGTGGCTCCAGCGGCATCCCGGCACTGCGCAACAGCGTCTCGGCGATGCTGCCCCAAGCGCGGCATGTGGAAGGCAATATCTTCGGCAGCATCGGCAGCGGGCTGGCGATTGAGGCGATGAAGCGCTACGGCACGCAGGTCTGATTCAAGTTCTGCGGCGCATCTATCGCGAGCAGGCTCGCTCCCACATTGAACCGCATTCCCTCTGAAGGAACTCGGTCAACGGTGGGAGCGAGCCTGCTCGCGATGGCGTCAGAACAGGCGACGCCGATCAGATCAAACCATCCCCACCTGCTTCAACTCACTCTTCAAGTAAGCATAATAAATCGGCCCCGCCACCACGCCCGGCAGACCGAACGCCGCTTCGAACACCAGCATCGCCATGAGCAATTCCCAGGACTTGGCGCTGATCTGCCCACCGACGATGCGGGCATTGAGGAAGTATTCGAGCTTGTGGATCACGATCAGGTAACCCAGCGCCGCCATTGCCACCCAGATCGACAGCGACAAGGCGACGATGGTGATCAGGGTGTTGGACATCAGGTTGCCAATGACCGGCAGCAGCCCCAACAGGAACGTCATGACGATCAGGGTCTTGGTCAGTGGCAGGTGGATGCCGAACAGCGGCAGCACCACCGCCAGGAAAATCCCGGTGAAGAAGGTGTTGAGCAGGGAAATCTTGATCTGGGCGAACACAATGTTGCGGAACGCCTTGACCAACAGGCTCAGACGGTCGAACAGCGCCGCCGCCAGGGGCTTGCGCTTGGTCAGGTCGGGGATGCGCTGCAGGGCGACGATAGCCCCCAGGACCATGCCGATCAACAACGTCACGAACATGTGGGCCGCATCCTTGCCCACCAACTGCAGCTCGCTCAGGTGCTTGCTCATCCAGTCGCCAATGGCCACCCGAAACTCGGCCGCGCTGGCCGGCAGGTAGGCGTCGATGAACGGTGGCAACTGCCCCCGGGCGCGGTCGACCACCGTCATGAACATGTCCAGGGATGCGCCAGGGTTTTCCGCCTCATGGAGCAGGAAACTGAAGGCCCCGGCGAAAATCAACGACAGCACACTGACCACCAGCGTGCCCAGCAGCGCCACCGCCAACCAGCGGGCCCGCCGGCCCTCGATCAGCCGTTGCAACTGCGGGGTGAGCATGTTGACCAGCTCGAACACCAGCAAACCGGCCAAAAGGCTCGGCAACAGGCGCAGTGGCAGCACCAGCAACAACCCACCAAAAATGATCACCCAACTGATCACCAACAAGACATGACGCTGAGAAAACGTTGGCATACAGCCTCAGAACAAAACGGCGTGAAAGGATCGGCAGTCTGCCAGCGTTCCACCAACAGCACTAGGGATTGTATCGGCTGACCTCGATCACAGTGCAGGTGTTTTTTTGTAGCGCCTTTGCCGGCCCCATCGCGAGCAGGCTCGCTCCCACAATGGACCGGGCAGTGCAAATCAACTGTGGGAGCGAGCCTGCTCGCGATGAGGCCTTCACCGTCTGAAAAAATCCCGGCGGTTATTTTTTCTTCAGACACTCACTCATGAACGCTTTACGCGCATCGCCTTTCAGTGCCTGGGTCGTGGCCGTGGCGTTGCAGGTTTTCATGCGTTCCTGCGGGGTGCTGGCATCGACGGGGGTGGCCTTGAGGCAGTTGCTCATGAAGGCTTTGCGCTCGTCTCCCTTGAGGGCCTTGGCGGTGGCGTCGGCATTGCAGGTGGTCATCTTGTTCTGTTGGGCCGTGGCGGCGAAACCCTGGGAAGACAGCAGCAACCCGATCACCAACAAAGGAACACGCAGCATCTTCATGATGTTTTCTCCTGGCTGCCGCACGATGGGTACGGCGATGAGGTGCAGTGTAGACAACGCCTGTTACACCTTCATCTGCGCGAATTTCCGTGCCTGATTGACCGTCATCGCGAGCAGGCTCGCTCCCACAGTTGACCGCACTCCGCCAGAAGAAACCCAATCCGAATGTGGGAGCGAGCCTGCTCGCGATGACGGACAACCCGACCTGAAGCCCTACACGCCGGCAGCCTTCAACCGCTGCGCATGCTCGACGAACAAGCGAACCGGCTCGGCGCCCTTGCCCACCAGCCCCAGCGACTGGTTGATGATATCGAAGTGATCCAGCGGATAGTCATCGCTGATCACCGTGCCCAAATGCGAGCTGTAACGCCCGACCATGCCGTCGCACTGCCCGGCCTCACGCACGAAAGTGCGGGCGAACAGCCGGCAGCTCCGGTGGGTGCCATCAAACAGGTTACGCCCCCTGTTGGTCTTGCCTGGCTGCAAGGTTCCGGACCAGGAGTAATAACGCACGCCATTGACCACTTCCGGTCCGTTCCCGCCCCACGTTTCCGGCAGGCCCTGGGGATATTGCTGGTTGAACAGGGCCACGCCCGCGGTAGTGAGAGAGGCGTGGGACGCCTGGATATCCACCGGCAACCGGGGCCCGCGATAACCGGTTTCCAGCAGGCTCATCAGGGCGCCGATCAACCGCAGCAAAGCACTGAGCAGGCGACCCTTGGCGCTGTTGGCCGGGTAATGGGCCTGCAGGTAATCAGCCAGCTCGGACCCATGGTTGGTGCCGGCCACCGAAGTGACCGATGCCACCAGGTCCGGGCGCTTGGCCGCCGCGTAGCGTGCCGTGAGGGCGCCCTGGCTGTGGCCGATCAGGTTGACCTTCTGCGCACCGGTTTGCGTGAGGATCTCCTCGATCCGCGCGAGCAACTGCTCGCCGCGCACCTCGGATGAGTGCAGCGGTGACACCTGCACAGCAACCACCACTGCCCCACCCCGGCGCAACGCCGAGACGATCCCGTACCAATACGGATACAGCACCAGACGAATGAACCCGAGCATTCCGGGGACCAGCACCAGCGGGTAACGAGTGGCGCACTGTTGTGACATGGCGACATCCTTGATCAATAGGTGGTCAGCATCGGTATCGATGATGACCAGTCTATGACACCCGCGCCATCAGAACGTCTGCGCCAACCCCAGCAAGCGTTGCTCGGCCTCGGCACAGGATTGGGCGAAACTGCGCTCAGCCGACTCCTCACCTTCGGCGGCAACCACCGTCACATCGGTGATACCGATAAAGCCCAGCACGGTGCGCAGCAGCGTGTCGGCGTGGTTCATCCCTTCAAGCTGACCACCAGGCCCGAAACCGAAGTCGCCACGACTGGTCACGATCAGCGCTTTCTTACCCAGTACCAGCGGTTCGTACTGCGACACGCCGTTATCCAGGCTGTGGTTGAACGTCAGCCCGATCCGCACGATCTGGTCGATCCAGGCTTTTACACCGCTGGGCACGCTGAAGTTGTGCATGGGCGCGGAGATGACCAACCGATCATGGGCCTGCAATTCCGTCACCAATGCATCACTGAGCGCCAGATCCGCCTGCATGGTCAGCGGTCGGGCTTGCGGTTCGGGGTAGAACGCCGCCGCGATGAACGCTTCGTTGACCGGAGGAATCACGGTGCGCCCCACTTCGCGCCGGCTCAGCTGGGAGTGCGGATGGGCCGCCTGCCAGGCCGAGACAAAGCTTTCGGTCAGGCGTCGGGAGTGAGAACGCTCGCCACGAGGGCTGCCATGCACGACAAGAATTTTACTCATCTGAATCTCCTTGGGTTGCGACTACAATCAATAGAACTTTTCGGCTTCAAGCTTGATATCCAACGCTGTAGTCGGGCAAATGAGGGCTCGTCACGCAAGATGAGTTAATTTCACCCATGGCACTTCAGGAGATCAGTAATGTTTGCCACGCTGCCCCTCAACGCACTGCGGGCCTTTGAGTCTGCCGCACGGCTGCTCAGCTTCAAGGCTGCGGCGGCGGAGCTGTCGGTGACACCCACAGCGGTTTCCCATCAGATCCGCGCCCTGGAAACCTGGCTAGGTGTGCAGCTGTTCGAACGCCAGCCGCGCCAGGTGCGGCTCACCGACGGCGGCCAACGCTTGTTCCACAGCCTGCACGGGGCCCTGCTGGAAGTGGCGCAAAGCGTCGACACCCTGCGCCCGCAACGCACCAACACTCACCTGACACTGTCCACCACCGCAGCGTTTGCCACCCTGTGGCTGGTGCCGCGCCTGGGCCGGTTTTATGCGCGTCATCCGAATATCAACGTGCGCCTGGACACCCACTGCGAAGTGGTCGATCTGCATCAGGACGCCAGCGTCGATCTGGTGGTGCGCTACAGCCTGGACAGCTACCCGAACCTGTACGGCCTGTGCCTTTTCGATGAACACTTCGGCGTGTACGGCTCGCCGGAACAAGTGGCCCTGGCCGCGCAGAGGCAGCCCACGCTGATCAGCGTGCGCTGGCACAATTCCAAACTGTATGCCCATGGCTGGGAAGCCTGGTGCGCTCAGGCCGGCGAAACCTGGCTGGCCCGGCAACCTTGCATGCGCGAGTACGATGAGGAGCATTACGCCCTGCAAGCGGCGATAGCCGGGCAAGGCCTGGTACTGGCGAGCAACATCCTCGCTTCCGAAAGCCTCGCCAGTGGCCTGTTGGTGGCTTATCGGCCGCAGATTCAGGTCAACGGCGCTGGCTA
>NZ_WUUD01000032.1:81864-85280 GCF_009831705.1 Pseudomonas sp. PICF6
CCCTGTGCGTTCCAGGCCGTGAACGCCATCCACCGGTGCGGGCATTCTTCCAGTGGCTGGAGGAAGAGGCGCGGCAGTCCGCTCATGCGCTGAAAAATTCGGTAAAACTTTTCGAGGATCGCGTCACTCAGATTTAGAGCGATCACGCCAACAGAGCGTGACGCCCTACCGGATCAGCCTCCAGGAGAATGCTATGAGTGACATGCACCTATCCGATGTAACCACCCTGCGCGAACGGGCACGGCAGAACGTGCAGAACGGCGCGGTGACCGAGGGCTACAGCGCCGATCGACCGGAAGTCATTCGCCTGCTCAATGAAGCGCTGGCCACGGAGCTGGTGTGCGTGCTGCGCTACAAGCGCCACTACTTCATGGCCACCGGCCTCAAGGCCAGCGTGGCGGCCAGCGAGTTTCTCGAACACGCCAACCAGGAAGCCGAACACGCCGACAAGCTCGCTGAGCGCATTGTGCAGTTGGGCGGCGAGCCGGAGTTCAACCCCGACCTGTTGACCCGTAACTCCCACGCCCAGTACGTGGCGGGGAACACCCTCAAGGAAATGGTCTACGAAGACCTGGTCGCCGAACGGATCGCCATCGACAGCTACCGGGAAATCATCCAGTACATCGGCGAAAAGGACCCGACCACCCGGCGAATCTTCGAAGACATCCTGGCTCAGGAAGAAGAGCATGCCGATGACATGGCCGACATCCTGGCCGATTTGTAATACCGCTATCGCGAGCAGGCTCGCTCCCCCATTGAATCGTGTCCTGTCGCGGTCGATGTGGGAGCGAGCCTACTCGCGATGGGGCCAGTAACCTCACCGCAAAGCCTGGCTAGCGGGTTGGTTTGACCGTCACCGGTGCCTTGCCGGCCTTCATCTGCTCCAGCAACGGCGCACACTGGTTCGGCTCGCCACCGCTTGGCGCAACCAGGGCCAACAACCCGGCCGCCGGCGCGGCAATGACGCCCAGCGCCACCATCCCGGCCCCACGCAGCATCAACGGCACGGCCTTGACGCCCGCCGCGGGCTTGGCGAAGGTGCCGCGCACGTACAAGGGCGAGCGCAGGGAAATCAAGCGCCAGCCCTTGGACTCCGGAGTGATGGTCAGGTCCAGTTGTTCGGTGGCCATGTTCGCCGTGCCATCGACATAAATGATCGCGTTCGCCGTGTCGAACACGAACAGGCGAGTGGTCGCCAGGCCGGTCTTGATGTCGAAGTCCGCCGCCGCGCAGTTGATCTTCACTTCCTCGTCGCCAAAGATTTTCCCCACCACATAGTTACCGACGTTCAGCCCCGCCAGTTCCATCAGTTCCCGACTGATGGCGCCGTCGTTGATGAGCATTTTCAACGTGCCGTTGGAGGTGCCCAGCAACGCCGCCACCGAATTGCCACGGCCGGTGATATCGGCATCGCCGTTCAGCTCACCGAAGCTGGTTTTCATCGGCGCGAAACCGGGGAACAACTCCTTGAGCTTGAAACCCCGCGCCGTCAGCTTCGCCTGTCCCTCAAGGGGCCGGGTGCGGCCGTTGAGGCGGATCTGCGCGTCGAGCCGGCCACCGGCCACACCGAAGCGCAGGGGCTCAAGGCTTAGTTGGCCGTCGTTGAGCACCAGATGCGTGTAAAGGTCGGTGAACGGTAACTGCTCACTGTGGACGATTCGTTTGCCAGTGAACTCCACATCGGCATCCATCACGCCCCAGCGCTCGGTACGAAACTCTTCCACGGGCAGCACTTTGTCGGACGGCTGTTTGCTCGCGCCGCCTCGGGCCTTTTGTTCGGCGTTGGAATCGGCGCCGATCAGGGGGCCAGGTCGCTGAACAACAGTTGATTGGACACCAGCGCGCCACTGAGTTTTGGCCGCGGCTGGCTGGCAACGTAGGCCAGGTCACCGTGAATATCGCTATCGCCGATCTTGCCGTTGAAGGCCTCATAACGAAACAGTGCCCCGCCGGGCTCGTGGAGTTTGGCGATCAGGCGGCCATCGGTGGAATAGGGCGGCGAATCCGGCAGGGTCACGCCGGTCAGCGGATAAAGATTGGCCAGGCTGTTCCCGGCCAGCTTCAAGCGCAGATCCAGCGCCCCTAGGTTCATCGGGTCGGTCAGCGTGCCGGCCAGTTCGACTCGGGTATCACCGATCTTCGCCTGAGCCTGCAACGGAAAAGGTTGCGACGCATCCTGCAGAGCCAACAGGCCACCGACCTTGCCGGAGCCTGCCAGGTTCTGCCCGTGGTACTGGCCGTTGACCTTGAAGGCAAACGCATAATCCTGGGGAGCCGCACCTGCGTCCCGGGCTTTTTTCGCAGCATTGTCGCCGACGATATCGCTGAACGGGATGGGTTTGCCCAACGGGTCGATCAACAGGTCCAGGCGGGTTTTCAGCGTCTGGTCATTAACAGTGACATGGCCTTTGTCAAAGCCAATGGTGCCAATGTCCACGACCCAGCTGGACGGCTCGGCGTCGGGGTCTTTCGGATCGAACTCGAACGTCCAGTTGGCGCGACCATCGGCCAGGCGTTGCAGGTTGGCGTCGGGCTCGGTCAGGTCGATGCGGGGAACTGCCACTCGCCGGGCCAGCAAGGCCAGGGGCGAAATGCGTAATTCGACGCGCTTGAGCGTGACCATTTGCGCAGTTTTCGACCATTCCGGGTTGCCCAGGCTCAAGTCTTCGGCCACCACATGGGGCCACGGCACCCAGGCCCGCCAGCCGCCTTCCAGCGGTTCGCGCTGCCAGACCACCGCCAGGTTGCCATTGATGGCGAACGGGCGATGCAACTCTTCGGAAACCTTGGCATTGAGCGGCGGCTTTATCCGGTTCCAATCGAAGAACGCGATGACCAGCACCAATACGGCCAGCAGGAAAACAAGGCTGGCGAAGGTCCAGGCGAAGATTTTTGAGGTGCGCGTCATGCACAAGGCTCCTGATGACAAATCTGCGTCCGGACGGCGACGCCTTGGAAACACGAGCCTGTAATCGGCTCGTTGTGAAGAGTAGGACTGGCGATACGGCCAACTGGTTTAACACTTTGGGCGACGGGCGGTACAAAAAACTGAAAAAATCCTGACCAAACCGCCAACTACCTGTTACCGCCCCCGCACTTTTGCGTGGCATCAATGGGTACAAAATACCCACTGCGGTGCAAAACCACGCCTCGCAAAGGCCCGTTCTAGAGCCTTTCCACAGAACAATCAATTCCGTTGATTATTACCATTGCCTTTATGAACTTTTATATCGACTTATCGAGAGTAGCATTGCCTCCGTACCCACTTTATCGCCCCCCCCAAGGAGCAATGATCATGAAACGCCAATTACTGATGAGCCTCACCCTTTCAATGCTGGCCTCCACTGCTTTCGCACTGCCAGCCTCCGAACAAGCCACGCCGCAGGTTAAAGACAGCCGTTCGGTCTATAGCCAGA
>NZ_WUUD01000032.1:85290-88803 GCF_009831705.1 Pseudomonas sp. PICF6
CCAGACCCGTCAAGGTCAGGAAGTGGCTGAAGGCGGCTACGAACGTACCCCTCAAGGTCAAGAAGTAGCTGAAGGCGGCTACGAACGTACCCCTCAGGGCCAGGAAGTGGCTGAAGGCGGCTACGAACGTACCCCTCAGGGTCAGGAAGTCGCTGAAGGTGGCCGTGACCGCCTGGAAGAAAAAAACCTGGTTGAAGGTGGCTACGAGCGCACCCCACAGGGCGCCATTGCCGAAGGTGGTGGTGACCGTGTGATCGAACGCAACAGCGCAGTGAGCTGAGCCCATGGTGGCCTGGAAAAAAGCCCGATTCCTGCAATCGGGCTTTTGACTTTCCGAGAACCTCGTTTTCCCCGCTATATCCCCCTCTACCGTTCGACGTCGGCAAAGCCGATTTGCTAGAGTGCGTCGCTTCCGTGAATCAGAAGTCAGCCCTGCGATGCTGCCCCGCGCCGAACAGAAACAACAGACCCGCAATGCCTTGATGGATGCAGCCCGTCATTTGATGGAGTGCGGCCGAGGGTTCGGCAGCCTGAGCCTGCGCGAAGTCGCCAGGACCGCCGGCATCGTACCCACCGGGTTCTACCGGCATTTCGACGACATGGACCAACTGGGCCTGGCTCTGGTCAGCGAAGTCGGTCAGACCTTTCGCGAAACGATCCGGCTGGTACGCCACAACGAATTCGTCATGGGCGGCATCATTGATGCCTCCGTGCGTATTTTCCTCGACGTGGTCCAAGCCAACCGTTCGCAATTCCTGTTTTTGGCCCGTGAGCAATACGGCGGCTCGCTGCCCGTGCGCAAGGCCATCGCCTGTCTGCGTGAAGGCATCAGCTCGGACCTGGCCGCCGACCTGGCATTGATGCCCAAGTTGCAGCACCTGGACCTTGCCGCTTTGAGCGTAATGGCCGACCTGATCGTCAAAAGCGTGTTCGCCACCCTGCCTGACATCATCGACCCACCCGCTCACGCTCTCCCCGAACACCTCACGCCCCAGGCGAAGATTACCCAGCAACTGCGGTTCATCTTTATTGGTCTCAAACATTGGCAAGGGCTGGGCAGTACCGAGTAGCCGCCGAGATGTTTCCTTTGTGGGAGCGAGCCTGCTCGCGATAGCGGTGGGTCAGTCAGCGTTGATTTTCTGATGCACTGATATCGCGAGCAGGCTCGCTCCCACAGTGTTTCGCGAAAGCTGCAAAATGGTGCGCGATATCGACAAGCGCACCATAACGGCACGCAATCCGCCCCATCCTGAAACGCCATCCCAGCTATTTCCTACACCTTCTTCGATTGGCAAGCCCCTTGCTCTAAACACAGCACCGTTCATTGCTGGAAGCACTCCGATGCTGGTGATTCACCGCAGAATCGACACTCAACCCCGCTGGGACGCCGAGCTGCACCTGACCTTCGACGCCCGCAGCAAAAGCCGCCTGCGCTGTTTCAGTGCCGAGGGTGAAGATGTGGGGTTGTTCCTTGAGCGAGGTCAGCCGCCGTTATACGACGGCGAATGCCTGCAAGCTGAAGACGGACGCATCGTGCGCGTCTGCGCCCGCCCCGAACAATTGCTGCATGTCACCTGCGCCAATGCATTTGAACTGACCCGCGCGGCCTATCACCTGGGCAATCGCCATGTCGCCCTGCAAGTGGGCGATGGCTGGCTGCGCCTGCTGGACGATTACGTGCTCAAGGCGATGCTCGAGCAACTAGGTGCCAGTGCCGAAAACATAGAGGCGCCGTTCCAACCGGAACACGGCGCGTATGGCGGCGGCCATCATCATTCCCGACACGGCGACGAAGATTTCAACTACGCGCCACGCCTGCATCAGTTCGGCGTACGCACATGAACCCGGCGTGGGCGCTGCTGCGTCTGGCCAGCCCGCAATTGCCGATCGGCGGCTACAGCTATTCCCAGGGATTGGAGATGGCAGTGGATAACGGCCAGGTCAAAACCTGCGACGACGCCCGTCGCTGGATCAGCGATCAGTTGCTGTTGAACCTGGCACGCTTCGAGGCGCCTTTGCTACTGGCCCACTGCACCGCCGCCGCCGCCGACGACTGGGACGCCTTGCTGCAACACTGCGAGGAACACCGCGCCAGCCGGGAAACCCGCGAGCTGCATCAGGAAAGTCGGCAGATGGGTTATTCGTTGCAGCAGTTGCTGGGCGGCCTGCCGGAACTCGATGCCGCGGCACGGCGCTTTCTTGAACAACGTACTGAACCGCACCTGGCCTTGGGCTGGGCCTTGGCCGCCCGCGCCTGGAATATCAGCCCCCAGGACGCCCTGGCCGCCTGGTTATGGAGCTGGCTGGAAAACCAGTTGGCCGTCCTGATGAAGACCCTGCCCCTGGGCCAGCAAGCCGCCCAGCGCCTGACCAGCGAACTGCTGCCACTGCTGCAACAGGCTCAACACAACGCCTCGAACATTGATCCCGACCATTACGGCAGCGCCACGTTTGGCCTGTCCCTGGCGTGTATGGCCCATGAGCGCCAGTACAGCCGCCTGTTCCGTTCCTAGGAGACCCTCATGAATACACAACCTCTGCGCGTCGGTATCGGCGGCCCGGTAGGCTCCGGCAAAACCGCCCTGACCCTGGCCCTGTGCCTGGCCCTGCGTGAACGCTACAACCTGGCGGTGGTCACCAACGACATCTACACCCGTGAAGATGCCGACTTTCTGGTGCGCAACGAAGCCTTGGCGCCGGAGCGGATCATCGGCGTGGAAACCGGTGGTTGCCCGCACACGGCGATCCGCGAAGACGCCTCGATCAACCTTGAGGCCGTGGATCAATTGAACCGACGGTTTCCCGGGCTGGATCTGATCCTGGTGGAATCGGGCGGCGATAACCTTTCGGCGACCTTCAGCCCAGAGCTGTCGGACCTGACCATTTATGTGATCGATGTCTCGGCCGGCGACAAGCTGCCGCGCAAAGGCGGACCGGGCATCTGTAAATCCGACCTGCTGGTGATCAACAAGATCGACCTGGCGCCACTGGTGGGTGCGTCCCTGGAAATGATGGACAGCGACACCCGTCGGATGCGCAACGGCAAGCCGTTCGTGTTCAGCAACCAGAAAACCGGCCAGGGCCTGGAGCAGATCATCGCCTTCATCGAACGCCAGGGCCTGCTGACCGCCGCCTGATTTTTCAACTTCAACTGTTCACACGCTCAACAAGGAAGCTTATCCATGACATTCAAACGCCTGCTTGGCGCCCTCGCCCTGTTGCTGACCCCGGCCTTGGCCTTTGCTCACCCTGGCCATGGCGATAACGGCCTGATGGCCGGCCTCGGTCACCCCATCGGCGGGCTGGATCATCTGCTGGCCATGCTGGCGGTCGGCTTGTGGGCCGCCCAACAACAAGGCGCGGCGCGCTGGGCGCTGCCGTGCACCTTCGTCGTCAGCATGCTGATCGGCGGTTTGCTGGGCTTTGAAGGCCTGGACCTGCCTGCGCTGGAAAGCGGGATTGCCGCCTCGGTGCTGGCCTTGGGCCTGGCGGTGGCACTGGCGGTGCGCCCGC
>NZ_WUUD01000032.1:88813-110437 GCF_009831705.1 Pseudomonas sp. PICF6
GCTGTTCCATGGCGTGGCCCATGGTCTGGAACTGCCGGACATGACAAGCCCTTGGGCTTATGCGGCCGGTTTTGTCGCGGCGACGGCGGCGTTGCATGGCGCAGGCTACGCCGTGGTTCGCGTCTTGCCGCAAGCGGCCGCCCCTCTGGTGCGTCTGGCCGGAGCGGGTTCGGCGGCGGCTGGAGTGTGGTTGTTGGCGGGTTGATTTTCAGCACCCATCAAGGCTAATCGCGAGCAGGCTCGCTCCCACAGGGTATGGCGTACGCCAATAAATGTGGGAGCGAGCCTGCTCGCGATGACGGACTGGAAGGCCTCGCCTCTCTCGAACTTGCCACTCTGCTACCATGTCGCGCAATCACCCCTCCAGCCGTGACGACGTCCACCAATGCCCGATGCTTCCCGCCCCGCTCCTGCACCTGAACTGACTGCCCTGTTCGCCACGGTACGTCAGCACTTTCACGACGTGATCGTGCCGATGTGGCAAGGCCCGGGATGGAATGCCGAGCTGGCGCTGCCCTATGAATCCCTCGATACCCGGCACAAGCCGCTCGAGCCCCAGCGCTACCGGGCGATGGCCTGTGCGCGACAGCTATACGTGTTCGCCAGCCTGATCGGCGAAGCGCCACAGGCCGAAGAACGGGCTGGCGCACTGTTCCGCTCCCTGCAGCGGCACTTCCATGATGGCGAACATGGTGGCTGGTTCTACAGCATTGACCCCCAAGGCGTACCGCTGGACACCGGCAAAGACCTTTACACCCACGCTTTCATCCTGTTTGCCTGCGCCCATTACTGGAGCAAGGTTCGCGAGCCGCTGGTGGAGTCGGTACTCAACGCGGCCCTGGAAGTCATCGCCCGGCGCTTTGCGACCGGAGACGGCCTTTACGAGGCCAGCCTGGGACGCGATTGGTCGACCCGCGCATCCGGCCCGCTGCAAAACCCGTTGATGCACCTGGCCGAAGCCTTCCTCGCCACCCTCTCGGTTCGCGACGACATCAACGTGCGCCAGGCATTGCTGGCCCTGTGCGATGCCATGTTCAAGCACTTCATCGACCCGCAGCAGCGCGTCATGATGGAGAAACCGGTCAAGGCTGTGGATAACTGGTTTGAGCCAGGCCATCAGTTCGAGTGGTATTACTTGCTGGCCTCATCGCCCCTGTTGCGCGGCGGCAAGTTGCACACAGCCCTTGAGAGCAGCTTCAGCCGTACCGAACAGCAAGGCGTGAGCCCGCAGTCCGGCGCGGTGTGCGCCATGCTGAGCCTGGGATCACAGGTACCGCGGGACGCCACCCAGCGCATCTGGGCTCAGGCGGAATATTTGCGGGCACTGACATTACGCCCGGGCAATCAGGGCGCATTGCTGCATCAACTACGGGCGTTGCAGCAGCACTTCCTGCATGCCAAAGGCTGGAACGAATGCCTGGACGCCGACGGCACTGTCAGCCGCCAGGACATGCCATCGACCACGCCGTATCACCTGCTGACCTGCTACCGCGGGCTGGCTGATTATCTGGCCTGACCGGTAAATCGCTATCGCGGGCAAGCCTTGCTCCCACAGAGTTGGCTCATCTATGGGGGCAAGGTCGGCCAAATCCCTGTGGGAGCAAGGCTTGCCCGCGATGAACGATAACGCGGTCTTACGCCTTGTTGCGCTCAATGGCAAACCCGGCCCAGGTCTGGCTCACAGGCATCAATTCCAGGCTGTTGATATTGATGTGGGCCGGAGTGTTGAGCACCCAGAAAATGGTGTCGGCGATATCCTGCGGCTGGATCGGCTCGGCCCCGGCATAGGTCGCGTTGTAGCGTTCCTGATCACCCGCAAAGCGCACCAGGGAAAACTCGCTCTCGCACAGACCCGGCTCAATGTTGCTTACCCGCACGCCAGTGCCTTGCAGATCGCAACGCAGGTTCAGGGAGAACTGTTTGACGAACGCCTTGCTCGCCCCGTACACGTGGCTGCCAGGGTACGGATAGTTGCCGGCGATGGACCCCAGGTTGACGATCCCGGCACCACGGCCATGAGCGATCAGCCGCGGCAACAGCAGGCGGGTGCTGTAGATCAAACCTTTCACGTTGGTATCGACCATCGTGTCCCAGTCATCGAGGTCGCACTTGGGCGCAGGATCAACGCCCAGCGCCAGACCGGCGTTGTTGATCAAGCCCCGCAACTTGGCGAAGGACGGTGGCAGGTTGGCGATCGCCTCCTCCATGGCTGTACGGTCACGCACATCAAGCACCAGACCATGGACTTCAGTCTGCTTCGACAACTCGGCGCACAGGGCAGTGAGGCGTTCTTCACGACGACCGGTCAGCACCAGTTTCCAGCCTGCTTCGGCAAAACGACGGGCACAGGCTTCACCGAAACCGGACGTTGCGCCGGTAATAAACAGGGTGTTGGACATCGTGTTCTCCTTGGGGCTCAAAACAGCCAATGAATGGAAATCGGCCCACAGCATGCCCGGCCTGGCACAGCATGGGCAAGACTTCTGGAAGCGAGGTTTCATTCGAGCATTGCTCATAAAACAACCAATCGGCGCCAGGCCTTATGAAACAAGGGCCACAGGCGGTTGCCCGCACCTTATCCACAGGCGGGTCCACAGCAATCGGGGGCAAGTGCAAACTCCCCAAACCGCTGTGCATAAGGCTTTGCGAGGGATTTGGAAAATTTTTTCCCTTGACCCTGCAATGCAGGTTGTGCAGATCGACTTATCTGCTATAAGCCGACGGTAAAAAGAACGATGGCTTCAAGCCAGCAAATTCGGCCCTCAGCGCGGTCTTTCCAGAGTTTAATCACAGACTTATCCACAGGCTTGCGCACAGATTTTCAAGCCTTTGGCGACCCTCATAAAAGTGTTGACAACCCTCGTACCCGCTTGACCGAAATCCTCTGATCAAAAAACAACCACACGCCTGAAAGCCACGTATTCAGAGGCTTGCAGCCAGCTACTCCCACCTTACCCACAGCCGGTTCCACAGCAAACGGGGACAAGTCAAAACCGTGACAAAACAACTGTTTGCGGCGACTTTATGTCGCGGTTTCGCAGGGGCTCAGGATTGTTGTCCACAATTCTCGGGCACAGCGCCAAACCCTGTGGGAGCGAGCCTGCTCGCGATGGGGTCATGTCCGATATAAAGAGGTTGGATGGTCCGGCGCCATCGCGAGCAGGCTCGCTCCCACAAGGGGATGGGTGGTGGATTTGAAAGATAAAAAAACCGGCGATTCATTCGCCGGTTTTTTCATGGCTGGCCTTGTGTCAATGGCCGCCCAGATACGCGTTGCGCACCTCTTCGTTGACCAGCAGTTCCTTGCCGGTGCCGGTCAGGCGGATTTCACCGTTGACCATCACATAGGCCCGGTCCGACAGCCTGAGGGCGTGGTTGGCGTTCTGCTCCACCAGAAAGATCGTCATGCCGGTGGACGCCAGTTCCCGCAAGGTGGCGAAGATCTGTTTGACCACGATCGGCGCCAGTCCCAGGCTGGGTTCATCGAGCAGCAACAACTTGGGCCGGCTCATCAGCGCCCGGGCGATGGCGAGCATCTGCTGCTCGCCGCCGGACATGGTCATGGCCCGCTGGTTGCGCCGCTCCTTGAGCCGCGGGAACAGCTCGAACATGCGCTGCATGTCTTCGCTGGCGTACTTGTCACCGATGGGAATGGTGCCCATCAACAGGTTTTCCTCAACAGTCATGTCAGGGAATACCCGCCGTCCTTCCGGCGATTGCGCGATGCCGTTGGAGGCGATGTAGTGGGACGACTTGTGCGTGATGTCCACACCCTGGTAGATAATCTGCCCACTCGCCGCCCGCGGCTGGCCGAAAATCGACATCAGCAACGTGGACTTGCCGGCACCGTTGGAGCCAATCAAGCTGACGGTTTCACCTTCCCCAATGTGCATCGAGACTTTTTTCAGGGCCTGGATCGGCCCGTAGAATACGTCCAGCTCCTTGAGTTCGAGGATAGGTCCACTCATACCAGCTCCTCTTCATCGGCACCCAGGTAGGCCGCGATCACCTTCGGGTCGTTGCGAATCGCCTCGGGACCGCCCTCGGCGATCACGTTGCCGTGGTCCAGCACCACGATGTGGTCGGAAATGCTCATTACCATGCCCATGTCGTGTTCGATCAGCACCACGGTCAGATCGTGCTCGTCGCGCAGCAGCCGGATCATCGCGCTCAGCGCTTCGGTTTCCTGAGGGTTTAGGCCGGCGGCCGGTTCGTCGAGACAGATGATCTGCGGGCGGGTGCACATGGCCCGGGCAATTTCCAAGCGCCGTTGCTGGCCATAGGAAAGTTCGCCCGCCAGCCGGTTGGCGCAATCCACCAGGTCCACCACTTCCAGCCAGTAGAAGGCGTGGTCCAGGGCATCGCTTTCTGCCTGGCGGTAACCCTTGGTGTTGAGCACGCCCGCCACCAGACTGCGATTGACCCACATGTGCTGAGCCACCAACAGGTTCTCCAGCACGGACATTTCCTTGAACAGGCGAATGTTCTGGAAGGTCCGCGCCAGGCCTGCACGGTTCACCAGGTGGGTGCCGCCGAACATCTTGTAGAACACCCGGCTGGCGAAGGATTTGGGGGACACGAAGTCAGTGGGACGAAACGGTTCGCCCAACAGCTTGATGACATCGGTCCGCTCGCCGCGCACATTGAGCTCGATTTTGCCGCCTGTGGCCTTGTAGAAACCGGTCAGGCAGTTGAACACCGTGGTCTTGCCCGCACCGTTGGGGCCGATCAGGGCGAAGATCGAGTTGCGCTTGACTTGCAGGCTGACGTCGCTGAGGGCCTTGATCCCACCGAATTGCATCATCAGGTTTTCAACGGTAAGCACGACTTCGCTCATGGCGCTACTCCCTTACGCGGCGTCACCCCGGTACGACTGATGCGAATCAGGCCGCGCGGGCGCCAGATCATCATCAACACCATCAGCACGCCGAACAGCAGCACCCGGTATTCCGAGAAGCTGCGCAGCAACTCCGGCGCCACGGTGAGGACAAATGCAGCGATGACCACGCCCACTGTCGACCCCATGCCGCCCAGTACCACGATCGCCAGAATCAGCGCCGACTCGAAGAAGGTGAACGACGACGGGTTGACGAAGCCCTGGTAACTGGCAAAGAACACGCCTGCCAGGCCCGCCGTGGAAGCACCAATGGTGAACGCCGAGAGCTTGACCAGCACATGGTTCAGGCCCATGGAGCGGCAGGCGATCTCGTCTTCGCGCAAGGCTTCCCAGGCGCGACCGACCGGCATGCGGGTCAGGCGATGCTTGACGTAGAGCACCAGCAACACGGTGATGAACAGGACGATGTAGATGAACAGGAATTTGACGTTGGGGTTGTAGGCAATGCCGAAGAACTCGTGGAACGGCACCCCGCCCTCCTTCGCTCGCCGGCCGAACTCCAGGCCGAAGAAGGTCGGCGACGGCACCGGCATGCCATTCGGCCCGCCGGTAAACGACAGCCAGTTGTTGAGCACCAGCCGGATGATCTCGCCAAAACCCAGGGTCACGATGGCCAGGTAGTCACCGTGCATTCGCAACACGGGGAATCCTAATATGCACCCGGCCATCGCCGCCGCAATCGCCGCCAGCGGCAGCACCGTCCAGAACCCCAGCCCCAGGTATTGGTAACCCAGCGCCAGGCCATAGGCGCCGATGGCATAGAACGCCACGTAACCCAGGTCGAGCAGCCCGGCCAGGCCGACCACGATGTTAAGCCCCAGGCCCAGCAGTACATAGATCAGCCCGAGGATGACCACCGTGAGCACGTATTTGTTGGCAAAAAACGGGAACACGATGGCAATCACGATCAACGCCGGGATGATCCAGCGCAGGCGCGACTTGTAGTCTGGCGGCAGCACATGCACGCCGGAGCTGGTGCTTTCGAACCCCTGGAGAATCTTCAGACCCTTGGGGGTTTGCAGAAACAGGCTCAAGGCAAAGCGCCCGACCATCACGATCGCCACCAGCCAGCCCACGCGGGCCGGTTGCAGGTTGAAGCTGTAGCCGTCGAGCACCACGCCGACAATCGGCCCGAACACGATCAGCGAGATCAGGCCAGCCAGGATCGCGTCGATGACGCTCTTTTTGATATCAATCGGTTTATTGGCAGCAGACATACTTATACCTTCGCCACGTGTGGGCGACCCAACAGGCCTTGGGGACGGAAAATCAGAATCAGCACCAGCAGCGAGAAACTGAACACGTCTTTGTAGTCAGAGTTGATCAGACCGGCGAACAGCGACTCGGAGATGCCGAGGATGATCCCGCCCAGCATCGCCCCAGGCAGGGAACCGATGCCGCCGAGTACGGCCGCGGTGAACGCCTTGATGCCGATGATGAAGCCGGCATAGAAGTCGAAGGTGCCGTAGTTCATGGTGATCAGCACACCGGCCAGGGCCGCCATGGCCGCACCGATGACGAACACATAGGAAATCACCCGGTCGGTGTTGATCCCGAGGATGGAGGCCATCTTGCGGTCTTGCTGGGTCGCGCGGCACATGCGGCCGAGCTTGGTGTACTTGATGATGTAGGTCAGCAAGGCCATCCCGGCGAATGCGGCGACCAGGATGAAGATCTTGGTGTAGGTCAGCTGGACGAAGCCGCTGCCGATGTCCACGCGCATGGCGCCTTCGAGCAACGTGGGCACGCCCTGTTGGCGAGCGCCCTGGCTGATCTGGGCATAGTTCTGCAGGATCAGCGAAATGCCGATGGCACTGATCAGCGGTGCCAGGCGAGTGGAGTTACGCAGGGGTTTGTAGGCGACGCGCTCGATCACCCAGCCGTAGACGCCGGTCACCACCACGGTGAACACCAGCGTGCCGAGAATCATGAGGGGGAAGGATTCGATACCGAACCAGGCCAGCAGAGCCAGACTGATCGCCGCGAGGTACGCAGAGATCATGTAAACCTCGCCATGGGCGAAGTTGATCATGCCGATGATGCCGTAGACCATTGTGTAGCCGATGGCGATCAGACCATAGACCGACCCGAGGGTCAGGCCATTGATCAGTTGCTGCAGGAAAATACCATCCATAACGCAATCTCACGCATTTGAGAGACTGCACGCACACCGCTGCGACGGACCGGGGTTCAGCCGCCGACGCTGCACGATGTGCGCGCAGCTCTCGGGAGAAAAGACAGGTACTGCATGAACACGGGTAAACGCCCGGCACCAGGGGCGCCGGGCGATTCAGCCGTTCATGTCACTTCTGTTTTTCCAGCTGATGGTATTTGCCGTCCTTGTCCCACTGGTAAACCACGTAGTCGGAGACTTTCAGGTCGCCCTTGGAGTCCCACTCCTTCTTGCCCATCACGGTCTGGACCGGATTGGCCTTGAGCCATTCGGCCGCGGCTTCGCCGTCATTTTTCTTGGCGCCGTTGAAACCGGCCGCCAAGGCCTGGACCGAGGCGTAGGCGTACAGGGTGTAGCCTTCCGGCTCGGTGCCCTTGGCACGGAACGCGTCCACCACGGCCTTGCTGTCTGGCAGCAGGCGTGGGTCGGCGCCGAAGGTCATGTACACACCATCCACGTATTGCGGGCCGCCGGCGGTGGTGACCAGTTCGTCGGTGACGATGCCGTCGTCGGACATGAATTTCACGTCCTTGAGGCCTTGCTCACGCAACTGGCGGACCAGTGGGCCGGCTTCCGGGTGCAGACCGCCGAAGTAGACCACGTCGGCACCGGCCGAACGGATCTTGGTGACCACGGCGCTGAAGTCTTTCTCGCCACGGGTCAGGCCTTCGTACAGCACCGGCTCCACGCCACGATTGGCCAACTGCGCCTTGGTAGCATCCGCCAGGCCCTGGCCGTAGGTGTCCTTGTCGTGCAGGACGACGACTTTCTTGCCCTTGAGCACGTCAACGATGTAGTCGCCGGCGACGATGCCCTGCTGGTCGTCACGACCGCACATACGGAACATCGCGCTCAGGCCGCGCTCGGTGACCTGCGGGTTGGTGGAACCCGGAGTGATGGAGATGATGCCGGCATCGCCGTAGACCTCGGACGCCGGGATGGTGGACGAGGAACAGAAGTGACCGACCACGCCAAGAACCTTGTCCTGATCGACAAAGCGGTTGGCCACGGCCACGGCCTGCTTCGGTTCGCAGGCGTCATCGCCCTGCACCAGAACGATTTTCTCGCCGTTCACGCCACCCTTGGCATTGATCTCGTCTGCCGCCGCTTGTGCGCCTTTCATGTACTGCTCGCCAAATGCCGCGTTGGCACCGGTCATCGGACCCGCTACGCCGATCTTGACGTCGGCCTGAGCAAACGCAGAAACACCCAGCGCAGCTGCCACTGCGAGGGCCAGAAAGCCTTTCTTGTAAAACGTCTGGGACATGAGGTGGTGCTCCAAGGTTTTTTTTAGTTGGCACTGCGACTTCACTGAAAAGCTCAGAGCAAGCGCCGTGCCATCGGTTTTTTATTCTTAAAAAAGTCGCTGCTTTATTGTTATTTCGACTGTTTCGAGCCCTTTTTTATTGGGCGTGCAACCGTCTAAACCGCACAAGGTACAACCATAGAACCAAATGGGTACAACCCTCCCTGAGCCATCATTGCAACCATCACACGAAACGACGTGCAACCCACCTGTAACAACCCGCGTCACCGAACTGCACACTGGCGGTGCACGACTGCTACAACCCGCACCATAACAGGCTAGACGTTGTGGTGGAAAACGAGCGCTGCGGCAACATTTTTCAACATTCAGATCACAATTCGCAGGCACTGGCCGGCGTGATACAGCGAAAAACCCGCTTCATACAAGCAGCTGCGCAAGCCTGTCCCGGCCAGAGGCCGCATGGCGGCGAAGGGAATCGGCAGCGCGCTGGCGTCGCCGTGACACAGATAGTCGGCAAAGGCTTTGCCCACTACTGTGCCAGTCGTCACGCCGCGGCCGTTGTAACCCGTCACGGCCACCAGACCGGGGGCCGGCTCGAACAGGCGCATCAGGTGATCGGGGGTGAAGGCGATACACCCGGTCCAGGTGCATTCCCATTCCACCGGCTTGAGGTAAGGGAAGTAGTGCTGTTGCACCCGGTCGGCCCAGGCCTTGAGGAACCAGGCGGGTTTGCGATTGCCGTTACCCAGGCTGCCCAGCAACAGACGCCCGTCCTTGTCCCGACGAATGCTGCTCAGTACCTGGCGGGTGTCCCACGAGCCCTGGCCGCCTGGCAGGATGCGCTGCGCCGCTTCGTCGGTCAGCGGAGCGGAAGCAACCTGATAGTAGTAACCGGGAAAGAAATTGCGCCGCAGCTCCGTCCAGTCACCTTCGGTGTAGGCATTGGACGCGATCACCACTTGCTCGGCCAGTACCGAACCCTGGGCAGTTTGCACCGACCAGCGCTGCCCTTGGCGTTCCAGGCGCGTGACGGGGGAATGATCAAACAACTGGCCACCAAGGTCGCCGGCAGCCTTGGCCAGTCCACTGGTGTAGGCCATCGGATTGAGCGTGCCGGCACGCCGGTCGAGCAATGCCGCAGCGATTTTCGAGGTGCCCGTGGCCTGGGCACACGCCTGGCCGGTGAGCAACTCCACCGGGGCGCCACGGCGCTTCCATTGTTCTTCACGACTGCGCAGGTCCGCTTCGCCCCTGGCGTTGTGAGCCATGTGCAGCGTGCCTTCGCGGCGCAGCTGGCAATCAATGTTGTATTTATCGACGAGGCTGAACACCAGCGCCGGCGCCGCCCCGAGCATGCGATTGAGCTGGCTGCCCACCGCTTCGCCGAAGCCGGCTTCTATCTCATCCGGCGGGATCCACAAGCCGGCGTTGACCAATCCGACATTGCGCCCCGACCCACCATGCCCGGCCCGATGGGCCTCCAGCACAGCCACGCGCTTGCCTTGTTCGAGCAAATGCACCGCCGCCGACAAACCGGTAAAACCTGCGCCGATCACGCAGACATCCACCGTGATTTCGCCGGTGAGGGCGGTATTTTCAGGTCTTTGCGGCGTCAGTTTTTCCCACAGACATTCTTCGCGTAACGGCATTGCCAGACTCCGGAAATGAAACCCAACCACTGCACATAAACTCATGGTGGGAGCGAGCCTGCTCGCGATGCGGTTTACCTTGCAACATCCATGTTGGCTGATCCGACGCTATCGCGAGCAGGCTCGCTCCCACAGGGGACACTCGTTGACACGACCTCAGTCGAAGGTAATCCCCTGCGCCAACGGCAGCTCCAGCGAGTAGTTCACGGTGTTGGTCTGGCGACGCATGTAACCGCGCCATGCATCGGAGCCTGACTCACGTCCGCCGCCAGTCTCTTTCTCGCCGCCGAACGCGCCGCCGATTTCCGCGCCGCTCGGGCCGATGTTGACGTTGGCGATGCCGCAGTCGCTGCCCACTGCTGACATGAATTGCTCGGCTTCACGCACGTCCGTGGTGAAGATGCAGGACGACAGGCCTTGAGGCACCGCGTTATTGAGTTGCAGGGCCTGGGCAAAATCCTTGTAGCCGACCACATAAAGGATCGGCGCGAAGGTTTCGTGGCACACCACATCGCTCTGCTCCGGCATCTCGACGATGGCCGGCGATACGTAGTAGGCATTCGGGAACTGGTCTTCAAGCTGGCGTTTGCCACCAAATACTCGCCCGCCTTCGCTCAAGGCCTGCTCCAGTGCATCCTGCATGTTTTCGAAGCTCTGCTTGTCGATCAGCGGCCCGACGAGGTTGCCTTCCAGCGGATGGCCGATGCGCACTTTCGAATAAGCGGCCTTGAGCCGGCTGACGATCTCTTCTTTCACTGACTCATGGGCAATCAGGCGGCGCAGCGTCGTGCAACGTTGGCCGGCGGTGCCGACGGCGCTGAACAGGATGGCGCGCACGGCCATGTCCAGATCGGCGCTGGGGGCCAGGATCATCGCATTGTTGCCACCCAGCTCGAGGATGCTGCGGGCAAAGCGCGCGGCGACTTTCGGCGCCACTTCACGACCCATGCGGGTGCTGCCGGTGGCGCTGATCAACGCCACGCGCGGATCGTCCACCAGCGCTTCGCCGGCATCGCGACCGCCGATGATCACTTGACTGAGGTACGGTGGCGCATCGCTGAAGTTCTTCAGCACACGTTCGAACAACGCCTGGCAGGCCAGGGCGGTGAGCGGGGTCTTTTCCGAGGGTTTCCAGATCACCGCATTGCCGCAAACCAGGGCCAGCGTGGTGTTCCAGGCCCAGACCGCCACGGGGAAGTTGAAAGCGCTGATCACGCCGACCACGCCCAGCGGATGCCAGGATTCACGCATGTGGTGGCCCGGACGCTCGGAGGCGATGGTCAGGCCGTACAGCTGACGGGACAGACCGACTGCGAAGTCGCAGATGTCGATCATCTCTTGCACTTCACCCAAACCTTCCTGGGTGATCTTGCCGGCTTCCCAGGACACCAGCTCGCCGAGGTCGGCCTTGTACTCGCGCAGCAGATCACCAAATTGACGTACCAACTCGCCGCGGCGAGGGGCCGGCACCTGGCGCCACAGGTCGAACGCATGCTCGGCGCGGCTGACCTGCTGCTCAACCTCTGCGGCGCCCTCCCAGTTCACGGCGCCGATGCGACTGCCGTCGATGGGCGAATGCACCGGTTGTGTGCCGCTCTGGTACAAGGCCGGTTCGACACCCAGACGATCAAGCAATGCAGCAACCATGGTTAATTCCTCAAACAAAAGACAAAGAATTGGCAGCCGGACGATCACGGCTGATCAGACCTGTAGTTGTAGCTGGCCCGAGACTTGCCAACAAACGACCTTTAAGCGAGATATCATTCCGTTTATTCATGCTGGCCATGACCGGATAAGCAGCGCCACAAGAAATAAGGCCTCATCATGATCAATAAACGCTATTTGCCGTCGATCACGGCGCTACAGTGCTTCGAAGCGGTGACCCGACACCTGAGCTTCACTCGCGCCGCCGAAGAGCTGAACCTGACTCAGAGCGCCGTCAGCAAACAGGTCGCACAGTTGGAGGAACTGCTACAGCATTTGCTGTTTCGCCGCGTACGTCGACGCTTGCAGCTGACACCGGCCGGGGATTTGTACCTGGGGGAGGTACGAAAAATCCTTACGCAGGTGGAGATGTCGACCCACTACTTGCGCTCCTACGGCGGCGATACCGAAGTCCTACGGGTTTCCACACCGCCAACCTTCGGAGCTCGCTGGCTGGTCCCACGGCTCAAAGGCTGGCGCCTGCGGCACCCGAAAATTCATCTGGACCTGTGCAGCGAGCAGGAGGCCGACGACTTGCTTCAGGGGCGCAGCGACCTGGCGTTCTATTTCGGCCAGGGCTCACGGCCCGGCGCCGAATCCCTGAAACTGTTCGGCGAAGAACTGGTGCCGGTCTGCGCGCCTGGCAATCTGCCGGCCCAGCCCTTCAGCGACCCGACGCAACTGACCGATCTGGTGCTGCTGCAAAACGCCTCACGCCCCCAGGCCTGGCACGACTGGTTCGCCAGCCAGGGTTATCACACCGAACACAGCTACCACGGGCCGCGCTTCGAAACGTTCTACATGTGCATCCGGGCCGCCCAGGTTGGCTGCGGCGTCGCCCTGCTGCCGCGCTTTCTGGTGGAAGAAGAACTGGCTGACGGCAAGCTGGTGATCCCCTGGCACTATGCGATGCCCAGTACCGATGCCTATTACCTGGCCTATCCTGAACATTCGGCGGAAGTGCCCAAGGTCAGGCTTTTTGTGGAGTGGATGCTGGAGCAGATCGAGGCCTCAATGGCACCTTGAGCATGGCTATCGCGGGCAAGCCTTGCTCCCACAGGGGGTGTGCACAGCTGCCGGTCGCCCACTCTCTTGTGGGAGCAAGGCTTGCCCGCGATGAGGCCCGTTGGCATATCCAGACACTCCAGCGGGGTACCCGCCGTTAAAAAATCGCTGGCAATACTCACCAGGGTTATGCGCCACTAGCCCCTTCACCACCAACCGCTGCACCCCGCTGCCCGCCGCAGCGGCCTGTCTGGAGATTCCCGCCATGAGCGAGAGTGTATTTGCCGATCGCATCGTGCAGAACCTGCTCGACACCGACTTCTACAAACTGACGATGATGCAGGCGGTGCTGCACAACTACCCCAACGTCGAAGTCGAATGGGAATTTCGCTGCCGCAACAGCGAAGACCTGCGCCCGTATCTGGCGGAGATCCGCTTTCAGATCGAACGCCTGGCCGAGCTGAGTCTGAGCGTCGACCAGTTGGGCTTCCTGGAGCGCATCAGCTTCCTCAAACCCGATTTCCTGCGTTTTCTGGGCCTGTTCCGTTTCAATCTGCGCTATGTGCACACCGGTATCGAGAACGGCGAGCTGTTTATCCGCCTGCGTGGGCCATGGTTGCATGTGATTCTGTTCGAAGTGCCGCTGCTGGCCATCGTCAGCGAGGTACGTAATCGCTATCGCTACCGCGAGATCGTTCTGGAGCAGGCGCGCGAACAGCTGTATCGCAAGTTCGACTGGCTGACCGCCAACGCCAGCGCCGACGAGTTATCCGAACTGCAGGTCGCGGACTTCGGCACCCGCCGGCGGTTTTCCTATCGCGTCCAGGAAGAAGTCGTCAACGTGCTCAAGCACGATTTCCCTGGACGCTTCGTCGGCACCAGCAATGTGCACCTGTCCCGCGAGCTGGACATGAAACCCCTGGGCACCATGGCCCACGAATGGATCATGGCCCATCAGCAACTGGGCCCGCGGCTGATCGACAGTCAGATCGCCGCCCTCGATTGCTGGGTGCGTGAGTACCGGGGCCTGCTGGGAATCGCACTGACCGATTGCATCACCATGGACGCTTTCCTCAAGGACTTCGATCTGTTCTTCGCCAAGCTGTTCGACGGCTTGCGCCATGACTCCGGGGACCCGGTCATCTGGGCCGAAAAAGCCATTGCTCACTACCACAAGCTCGGTATCGACCCGATGAGCAAGACACTGGTGTTCTCCGATAGCCTGACACTGCCCAAATGCCTGGAGATTTTTCGGGCATTGCGTGGTCGCATTAATGTCAGCTTCGGTATCGGCACCAACCTGACGTGTGACATCCCGGGTGTGGAGCCGATGAGCATCGTGCTTAAAATGATCAGCTGTGACGGGCAACCCGTGGCCAAGATTTCAGACGAGCCCGGCAAGACCCACTGCAAAGACCCGAATTTCGTCGCTTACATGCGACACGTTTTCCAAGTACCTGCCGCCCTTTGACACACCAAGCAAGGAGTGAATTCATGCAAGCCGTACAGCGTGAGATTGCTGAACAGCTCAAGGTTCAGCCACCGTTCGCCGATGACGCTGCCCTCAAGGCCGAAGTCGCTCGTCGGGTGGGCTTTATCCAGGATTGTCTGGTCAACTCCGGACTCAAGACCCTCGTACTGGGCATCAGCGGCGGGGTCGATTCGCTGACCGCCGGCCTGCTGGCCCAACGCGCAGCGCGTGAACTGCGGGAGAAAACCGGCAACGCCGCCTACAAGTTCATTGCCGTGCGCCTGCCGTACGAAACCCAGTTCGACGAACATGAAGCCCAGGCCTGCGTGGACTTCATCGAGCCGGACGAGCGCCATACCGTCAACATCGGTCCGGCGGTCAAGGCACTGGCCAAGGAAGTGCTGGCGTTCGAAGGCAAAGGGCCGGGCTCCCGGGATTTCGTGCTGGGCAATACCAAGGCGCGGATGCGCATGGTGGCGCAGTACACCATCGCCGGTGCCGAGCAAGGCCTGGTCATCGGCACCGACCATGCGGCCGAAGCCGTGATGGGTTTCTTCACCAAGTTCGGTGACGGCGCCTGTGACCTGGCGCCGTTGAGCGGCCTGGTGAAAAACCAGGTCCGGGCTATTGCCCGAGACTTCGGCGCGCCGGAATCGCTGGTGGAAAAAGTCCCCACTGCCGACCTTGAGGACCTGTCGCCCGGCAAGCCCGACGAAGCCGCCCACGGCGTGACCTATGGCGAGATCGATGCGTTCCTGCATGGGCTGCCGGTGCGCGAAGAAGCCGCTCGAATCATTTGCGAGACCTATCGCAAGACCGAGCACAAGCGGGTGATGCCGTACGCGCCGTGACCGGCAATCCCTGTGGGAGCGAGCCTGCTCGCGATAGCGGTGGGTCAGTTTGCATTGATGTTGAATGTGCTGCCGTCATCGCGAGCAGGCTCGCTCCCACAGGATGTGCGGTTATTGGCGAGGCACAAAAAAGCGCCCTGAAACGGGCGCTTTTTTTATGCCTGATGTGATTACTTCAGGGTAACCGTGCCTTTCATCATCGAGATGTGGCCCGGGAACGAGCAGAAGAAGCCGTATTTCTCATCGGCGCTCAGTTTCGACACATCGAAAGTCACCGAGTCCTTCTCCTTGGCCCCAATGAGCTTGGTGTGAGCGATGATGCGCGCATCGTCTTCTTTCAGGTAGTTCTTGTCGATGCCGGCTGCCAGGCCATCGGTAGCAATCGGCTGCATGTCAGCCTCTTTGCTCAGTACCCAGTTATGGCCCATGACGTTCTTCGGCAAGCTGCCTGAGTGAGTCAGTTCAACGGTGAAGGTCTTGCAGCTCTTGTCGATCTCGATGGCCTTGGTGCTGAAGGACATCTGGTCGGTCGAGTCGATGGTGGTCTTGCACTCGGCTGCCATCAGCTGGCTGCTGGCCAGCGTCAACAGGGATACTGCAGCAAGTTTGGCAAACATGGTGAATCTCCAAGGCATGGTTAGAAAAATTCCGTCAATGGGGAAGACTGCCTGAATTTCAGACAAGTTCCTATGACCTGAGTCAAAGATTGTATACAACTTAAGGCTATCAGCCTGATGAGCATAATCAACCAGCCAAAGGTATGAGGCGGCCATATGATCAGCACCATCACCTCTCAGGAGTACCGCATCATGAACCTCAACAGCCTGCTGTGCAGCTTGCTTGCCGCCTACGCCTGCGGTGCCAGTGGCACCTACGAAAAACCCCGGCGCGAGGTTTAATTGCTTTGCGCAGCCAAAGCCAGGCTTTACTCTGGTCCAGTTACTGACCACGGAGTAAGGCATGTCTTTAGCGTCTGTTTGTGTATTTTGCGGCGCCAGCACCGGTAGCCACCCAGCCTATCGTGAAGCGGCGCAGGCCTTGGGGCGTGCGTTGGCAGAACGAAAACTGACCCTGGTCTATGGCGGCGGCGCGGTCGGCTTGATGGGCATCGTCGCCGATGCGGCCCTGGCGGCCGGCGGCGAAGTGATCGGTATCATCCCGCAGAGCCTCAAAGACAAGGAAATCGGCCACAGCGGCCTGACCCGCCTGGAAGTGGTGGACGGCATGCACGCCCGCAAGGCACGCATGGCTCAGCTCAGCGATGCCTTCATCGCCCTGCCCGGCGGCCTTGGCACGCTGGAGGAGTTGTTCGAAGTCTGGACCTGGGGCCAGCTCGGCTATCACAGCAAACCGCTGGGGCTGCTGGAAGTGAACGGTTTCTACAGCAAACTCACCGGTTTTCTTGATCATATCGTCGGCGAAGGCTTCGTCCGTGGGCCCCACCGTGACATGCTGCAAGTGAGCGAATCACCCCACCACCTGCTCGATGCGCTGGACGAATGGCAACCGTCGGTGCAGCCAAAGTGGGCCGAACAAAAACCCAGCTAACGGCTCGACCCCGATACAGGGCAGAATACGCGCCGCTCAACCTCACCTTCGACCCCAGAGGATCGCCCATGGCCAAACCCAATTATTCCTTCGCCAAACGTCAGAGAGACTTGGCCAAGGAGCAGAAGAAAGAGGAAAAGCTTCAGCGCAAGAAAGCTACCGCTGAAGAAGAAGCAGCAGCACTGACCCCGGATACCGAAGGCGACGTGGCAGCAGACGTAGATGTTGATGCACCGAAAGATCAGACGCCCGACGCCTGATACCCTCAGGGCCCGATGATCTGATCCGGCCCCCCGGTTCTGTGTCCAGGGTCGGCAGCCTCGCTGCCGGCCCTCACAGCCCAGTCCGTTCCCACACTGGGATCTGTTTACGATTCAAGCGGCATCACCGTCACCCGCACTTCGGGGTCATGATCACCGCCGCCCAGAATGACTCCCCGCAACGGCGACACATCGGAAAAATCCCGGCCCCAGGCCAATGTGATGTGTTCCAGCGCCGGCTGAACGTTATTGGTCGGGTCGAAGTCCACCCAGCCCAGCACCGGGCAAAACACCGAGATCCAGGCGTGCGAGGCATCGGCACCGATCAACCGTGGCTGACCCGGCGGCGGTTGAGTCAACAGGTAGCCGCTGACGTAACGCGCCGCCAACCCGCGGGAGCGCACGCAGGCCAGCATCAGGTGAGCAAAGTCCTGGCAAACGCCCCGCCGCCGTTCCAGCACCTCCACCAGCGGCGTTGCCACCTGGGTGGCTTCGGCATCGAAGGTGAACTCCTCGAATATCTTCTCCATCAGCGCCCGCACGCCGAGCATCAATGGGCGCCCCGGCGCGAAACAGCTTTCGGAAAACTCGACAAAGCTGCGCTTGAGGTGCACATAGGGTGACTCGAAACGATAGCGGCACGCATCCAGCAACGGAGCAGCCATTGGCCGGCCGCTGTAGGTCAACGCATGACGGGTTGACTCCCAGGCGGGGGACAAACTGAAGTCCAGCACAGGACGCGCCAACACTTCCACGCTCAGACGCGCGTTGACCAGCAACTCGTCATGGGGCCGTTCGAACGCCAGGCGGGTCAGTGGGTTGCCGAACACATCCAGCTCATCGCGTCGGGTCGTCGGCTCCGGGCTGATCAACAACTGCTGCTCGGTGCAACGCTGCCACTCACAGGGGCGCGGCCACAGGTGAGCAAGCTGCTGGGCCAGGGATACCGGGCTGTCGTAATGGTAGTGGGTGTCGTGGAAGATCTGGTAACGAGCGCTCATCAGACGGACACCGTACGCTGGCTGACGTCATCGACGTGAGCGAAATGACGCAAGGCCAGGCGATCGGACACCTGGCCGCTGACGTCGGCCACTTCCTGCAACAGATCGGCCAAGCCATCGAGGGCTGCGCGCAGGCTGGCCTCGCCGAACAGCGGACTCTCCAGGCAACGCAGGTCAAAGCATGACAGGCGAGCGACCAGCTCTGGCAAGGCGGTTTCCCTGGGCGCGCCGAAGTCATCGTTCAAGCGCTTGAGGGTACGGGCCACCAGTTTCAACTGGAAGAGCACCGCGTGAGGGTTTTGTTCGTCCAGCAACAGCAGGTCGAGCACCGGAATCAACTGGGCCACCGCCAGGTAACGCGAACGATAGGTGATGCTGCTGTTGCCCAGTTCCAGCAACCAGTCCAGCCCCGCCTGGTCGAACACCGCCTCGCCTCGCAGGAACGCCGCCAGGCTGCTGCTGAGAAATTGCAGGCGCTCCAGACGACGACCGATCATCAGGAAACGCCAGCCCTCGTCGCGGGTCATGTCGTCCAACGCGAATCCGGACAACGCCGCCAGGGACATCACCAAACGGTTGAGAAAATCCAGCAACTCACCGAAATCCGGCTCCGCGGTTTCTAGCTCCATGGCTTCGCGCTGCAGCTCCACCAGTGCCTGCCAGTTCTCCCGGGACAGCTTGCCGCGAACCTGGGAGGCCGCCCACTGCAATCGCTGCAGGTTGGAACGCAGGCTGAACGACCAATCGTCCCCCAACAAGGCCGCCAGCAGTCGCTCGGGCAGCTCGCCCTCCTCCGGCAACAGCATCAGGCTTTCCCCCAGGGATACCGCCGACTGCAGCGCTTGCGGGTCGTCGCCATCGACATAGCGCGCCAGCATGATCCGCAGCAGCCGCGCACTGTCGTCACAGCGCTCGCAGTAGCGACCGAACCAGAACAGATTTTCCACGACGCGGGACGGCAGATAGGGATCACGCCGAACCAGATCGTGGACGCCCACGGTTCGCTGGGCCTTCCATTGTTCGCCACTGGGCGGCTGTTCTCCCAAGACCCAAGTGTCCTTACTGGCGCCACCTCGCTGCATCGACACCACTTCGGCGTCGGCCTCGGCCGCCACGCGGGTCAGGCCGCCCGGCAGCACCCGATAGTCATCCTCCCCGGAAACGGCATACACGCGCATGCCGATGGCCCGCGGCTGAAGCTGACCGTCTTCGGCCTGCCAGACCGGTGCCTGGGACAGCTGCGCCAGCTCCTGGGCGACATAGGCATAGGGACGCGCCTGCATGCGCGCGGCCAGAAGTGCACGCTGTTGTTCGTTCAGGTCGCGCCCCAATACCGGGCTGAAACTTTGGGAAGGAAACGCCGGTTTGATCAGCAAGTGCGGCAGTTTTTCCAAGGCCTGGGCCAGCACCGGCGGCTCACCGCACCACCAGGTGGCGATGGACGGCAGTATCAGTTCCTCACCGAACAGAAACTGGCTGATCTTTGGCAAAAAGCCCAACAGGCCCGGTGATTCCAGCACGCCGCTGCCCAAGGCATTGGCCACCAGAACCCGGCCCTGGCGCACCGCCTCCAACAATCCCGGTACACCCAAGGCCGAATCGGTGCGCAGCTCCAACGGGTCGCAGAAATCATCGTCGAGCCGGCGCATGATGGCGTGAACCCGTCGTAGCCCGCTCAGGGTCTTGAGGTACACCGTGGCGTCGCGAACGGTCAGGTCGCTCCCTTCCACCAGCGGATAGCCCAGCTGGCGCGCCAGGTAAAGGTGTTCGAAATAGCTTTCGTTGAACCGTCCAGGCGTCAACAGCACCACCAGCGGCGACTCGCCATCACTGGGGGCCTGACGCGCAAGGGTCTGCTGCAAGGTGCGGAAGAAACCGGCCAGGTGCTTGACCTTCAGGTCACGATACAAATCGGGAAAGGCGCGGGAGACGATCATGCGATTTTCCAGCGCATACCCGGCCCCCGAAGGCGCCTGGGTTCGATCCGCCGTGACCCACCAGCGACCGTCGGGCGTACGGGCCAGGTCCACGGCATACAGGTGCAGGAAAATGCCGTCCGGCGGCGTGATGCCCTGGCACGGCCAGAGAAAATTGTTGTGCCCGAACACCAGTTCCGCCGGCAGCAACCCCTCACTGATCAGCCGTTGCGGCCCGTACAGGTCGGCCAGTACTGCGTTGAGCAAGCGTGCACGCTGGGCGATGCCCGCCGACAGTTGCTTCCACTCCTGCGCATCGATCACGTGGGGCAGCAGGTCCAGCTCCCACGGCCGGTCGGCGCCCTTCGGGTCCGCATAGACGTTGTAAGTGACACCGTTTTCCTGGATCTGCCGGGCCAACAGTGCCTGACGCTGGAGCAGTTGGGCCGGCGTACTGCGCTGCAAATGGTCGAGCAGGCGGCGCCAGTGCCCGCGCACCGCGCCACTGTCGTCCATCAATTCGTGATAGGTGCCCGTCGTCAGCGGGTAACGGTCAAGCAGGTCAGGCATGGAAAGCTCGGCAGACAGCAATGAAACGTGAGACTAGCGCAAGCGCATGACACCCGGATAGTTGAAATATCCGGGTGTCGTGTACGACTTAGGGAGCGCTCTCAAAAACGTCGCAGATCGAGCGTGAGGGGAAACTCGTCGTCCACTGTCAGGTGAGGTATCGGAAGTTTCCCAGGCGTGTGTCCGAGACGGAAAAAACGCGCCATTCGCCGGCTCTCCGCCTCATTGGCATTCACCGGCAGGCTGTCGTAATTACGTCCCCCCGGATGGGCCACATGATACTGGCACCCCCCCACCGAACGTTGCGTCCAGGTGTCGAGTAAATCGAAGACCAACGGCGCATGGACCGCAATGGTCGGCTGCAGGCAGTTGGCCGGTTGCCAAGCGCGAAAACGCACCCCGGCGACAAATTCGCCGACCCGGCCGGTGGCTTGAAGCGGCACCGGAACACCGTTGCAGGTCAGCAGATACCGTTGCGGCGCCAGGCCGCTAAGCTTGACCTGCAAACGTTCAAGAGAAGAGTCCACATAGCGCACGGTGCCGCCCGCTGCCCCCTCTTCTCCCAGTACATGCCAGGGTTCAAGGGCCTGGCGCAATTGCAGTTCGATGCCGCTGACCGCGTAATCACCCACCTTGGGAAAACGAAACTCCAGGTGCGCGGCGAACCATTCGGCCCGCAGCGGGTAACCGGCGGCGTTCAGTTCATTGATGACGTCGGCAAAATCCTGTTCGATAAAATGCGGCAACAGGAAGCGGTCATGCAGTTCGGTCCCCCACCGCGCCAGCTTCGCAGGCAGGTAGGGCTCACGCCAGAACCGCGCCACCAGCGCCCGCAGCAATAGCTGCTGGGCCAGGCTCATACGGGCGTGGGGCGGCATTTCAAAAGCCCGCAGCTCCAATAGACCGAGACGCCCGGTGGCGCCGTCCGGCGAATAGAGCTTGTCGATGCAAAATTCGGCACGATGGGTGTTGCCGGTCACGTCGATCAACAGATTGCGCAACAGCCGATCAACCAGCCAGGGCGGGCACTCTTCGCCAGGTTGCGGCATTTGTGCGAAGGCAATTTCCAGCTCATACAACGCATCGTTACGCGCTTCGTCCACCCGGGGCGCCTGGGACGTCGGCCCGATGAACAAGCCGGAAAACAGGTAGGACAGCGACGGGTGGTTATGCCAGTAGCTGATCAGACTGCGCAGCAGGTCAGGGCGCCGTAGAAAGGGAGAGTCGGCCGGGGTTGCGCCCCCCAGTACGAAATGGTTGCCACCACCGGTGCCGGTGTGCCGACCGTCGATCATGAATTTCTCGGTGGTCA
>NZ_WUUD01000032.1:110447-127464 GCF_009831705.1 Pseudomonas sp. PICF6
GACGGCTGCACGTTAACCTCGATCACACCCGGATCGGGGGTGATGCGAAAGTTACTCAGGCGCGGGTCGCTCGGTGGCTCGTAGCCTTCCAACAGTACCGGACAATGCAGCTCCTCGGCTGTCGCTTCGATGGCGCTGACCAGTTCCAGATAATCCTCGACCCGCTCCAGGGGCGGCATGAACAGGTACAAACGCCCCTCGCGAGCCTCGGCACAAAACGCCGTGCGGGTCAGCCAGTCGGCGGATTCGTCGATCTGCGGGGCACGATCCTGCTCGGTTGCCGGCTCACCATGACGGGCCAGGCGTTCGGCATCGGGCAGCGCCGGCAGGTCCTGGTTCGGGTCGGTGGGATGAATGAAGGGGTATTCGGCCGCTGTCACCCAGGGCTGGGAAGCCAATGGCAGGCGGTAGCCCAAGGGCGAATCCCCCGGTACCAACCGGCAGTGACTATCGCGCAGGTACCATCGACCGCTTTGCCATTGATCGCCCTTGGCGGTACGCGCCAGCGGCAGGACCTGCCCGATCACTTTATCCAGGCCCTGACTGAAGACCTTGCGCAACCGTTCCCGCTCCAAAGCATCTTCCAGGCGGGGGTCCTGGGCCGTGACGTTCGATGGCAATGCACCTTCGCGCCAGAGGTAATAGAAATTGTCCTCGTAGGCTGGGAACACGAATCGCGCAGGAATTTTCAAACGCTCGGCAACGCTTGTCAGAAAGCGCCCGGCCATTTCGCCGTCGGCGCCGTAGTCCTGCTGCTCGTCGGCGATCAACGCACTGTTGTGCCAGATCGGCACTCCGTCACGCCGCCAATAGCAGTTGAGCGACCAGCGCGGCAACTGCTCACCGGGGTACCACTTGCCCTGGCCAAAATGCACAAGCCCCTGGGGCGCATAATGCTTGCGCATGCGCTGGAACAGCTCGGCGGAGAGGCGACGTTTGTCCGGCCCCAGCGCGGCGGTGTTCCATTCGGCGCCGTCCGGGTCATCAATCGAGACGAAGGTCGGTTCGCCCCCCATGGTCAGGCGCACATCGCCTTCCAGCAGGTCGGCATCAATTTTCCGGCCCAACGCCTGAATCGCCAGCCACTGCTCTTCGGTGTAGGGCTTGGTGACCCGTGGCGCTTCCCAGATCCGCTCGACGGACATTTCGTGGCTGAATTCGCACTCGCACGGTTCCACCAAGCCACTGATGGGCGCCGCCGAGGACGGATCGGGACTACAGGCCAACGGAATATGCCCTTCACCGGCGAACAACCCGGACGTCGCATCCAGGCCGATCCAGCCGGCACCGGGCAGGTAGACCTCGCACCAGGCATGCAAGTCGGTGAAATCCACCTCGGTACCGGACGGACCGTCGAGGCTTTTCACGTCGGCGGTCAACTGGATCAGGTAACCGGAAACGAACCGCGCGGCCAGGCCAAGGTTGCGCAACAACTGCACCAGCAACCAGGCCGAGTCGCGGCAGGATCCGGACGCATGCTCCAGGGTGTGCTCCGGGGTCTGGACGCCCGGTTCCATACGGATCAGGTAGTTGATGTCTTCGCTCAGGCGCTGGTTGAGCGCCACCAGGAAATCCACCGCCGGCAACGGCGTGCGGTCGATGCCGTCCAGATAGGCTTGGAATCTCGGCGTCAACGGCAGGGTTTCAAGGTAAGGCGCCAACTCCTTGCGCTCATCGGCGGCATAGGTGAACGGGATTTTTTCCGCGTAGGGTTCCAGGAAAAAGTCGAACGGATTGAACACCGCCATTTCAGCCAGCAGATCGACTTCAATGCGCAGCTCCCGGGTTCTCTCGGGAAACACCAACCGCGCCAGGTAATTGCCCTGGGGATCCTGCTGCCAGTTGATGAAGTGCTGATCGGGCGCGACCTTCAGCGCATAAGAAAGAATGCGCGTGCGGCTGTGGGCCGCCGGGCGCAGGCGAACGATCTGCGGACCGAGCTCGACAGCGCGGTCGTATCGGTAATGCGTGACATGGTGCAATGCGACGTGAATCGACACGACGTACCTCCTGCGAGCCTGGGCGTTATCGAAAGCGGCGCAAGACTTATGCCATGCAGGCAAGCCGGACACTTTCTTCGTCTACTCAAGGCAGTAGAGCACTAAAAGCGCGCGATGCTCGCATTCGGGTGCAAAGCTAAGCACATAAATGTGGCAGCGGTGGTAGCGAATCGACTCAACGCCGTGAGCGGGAGGCTTTGGCGGCCTGGATGAAGAGCTCGCGTTGGTGGCGGACTTCTACCAGTTTGCTGCGCATTTCGCGGTGACGTTTGCTGTTGAGCAATAGCAGCCCGAGCAATGGAAAAAACAGACCCGCCGCATAAACGAATCGATTCGGGCGATAACCAATAGTCGGCAAGACACACAACAGACAGACCACAAAAAGCCCGACAAACACCCAGACCCAACCCGCTCTGCCGCGCACGACCATAAAGTTGCTATGGACCAGAACCAACGTACAAATAGCAATGCATACAGCGGAAATTTTCGCTTGGCTCGACAACGTAGCGCGCACAAAAAAACTGTCGAGAAGAGCAAAGAGCGCCAGTAAACACGATATTTTCGCCACGAATATCGTTGCGATGAAGGTCGGAAAGTAGCGCTTCATAAAATGGATGAAAGTCGGATAGTTTTCCATCTAGCGTCCTTTCCTTTTCTTCTGTAAACGGACGGCAGACCTTATCGCCATACGCTCCTCGCGCAACTCCGACAATTTCTGGCGCATCTCTCGATGGCGCTTACTGTTGAGCAATAGCAGCCCCAGCAACGGGAACAACAACCCCGTCACATAGGCAAAAGGATGCGGCTTGTAGCCGTAGGTGGGGAGGACCGTGAAGAGACACGCCAGATAGAACACAACGATGGCACGAACACCCCATGACCGCCCCCTGATCATGACGAAATGGCTCAACGCCAAGAGCAGAGAGAGGATCAGCGCAACCAGAAAAGAATACTTGGCCCGTTCAGGATCGCCTCGAAAGTAAGTGCTAGAGACTAATGAAATTGAAGCGGAAACCGCGAAACAGGCTAGAAAAAAAGCGCAGATGAAGGTTGGAAAATAATGAGCGAGGAAAGCGTTCAATGAATGCTTGCGGTCCATTATTCAACTTCCTCATACAGCCCCACGGCAATTGTCTTCAGGTTCCCAGACAAGCTACTGCCCGTTAAGCCGATGGCTGCCCCCAGGGAGTCGCGAATCTGGGTCACGGTCGCGTGATTGATCTGGGTAGCCGTGAAACGCTTTGCAAGCGTCCCCGAACGCTGGCGAAGCTTTAATAGTTTGTTAGTCAGGCTTGGGTCCTTCAGTGTTAACAACTCTTTGGTCAATGCCTTTCTTTGCTGACGAGTCAAACCTTTGGAAAGCTCGTACCAACTCCTGCCAGTCGAGACCTTCCTCGCTTGCAAGAGTTTGAGCGTTGTTAAAGTGGATGCCCCGGCTCCCAGCAATGATGCGGCATCCAACACTGGCATTGCGTAGCGATACCAGTCCTCACTGTCCATATCATCATTAGCTGCTGGATCGTTGAGTTCGTTGTAGGTACGCATGCTCCCAACCACGCACTGCGCAGTACTGGCAGCGGCGGCGGTTGCCCCCACGGCTGTGACAACCAGGCTTGCACCCGCTGTAAATGGAACTGCGATCGTGCCACTGAAAACCACAATCCAGCCCAGAATGGCGCCAGCGCAGGATAACGTCGTATTGACAGCCTCTCCCACTAAACGAGACTCACGCGGGTTGTTCTTTACCTGATCAGCAAACTGAGCCGGCGCAATGTACTTCTGCGCCTCGCGCAAGATGATCCGCTTGGGCTTGATACTGCAAATCGGCTTGAACTCGCGCAGGGTCACCACGTTGAATTCGGCATCGATGTACACCACGCCAGCGCCGACGATACTGGGATCGGCGTCGATGGCCGCGAACAGGCGCGGCAGGTTGATCTGGCTTTCGATGCGTTGGCGGGCCATGAACTGGGAGGGGCTGTAGTCCATGCCGATACCCGGTAAAGGGGTACTCATATGAATCGTCCTTGAAAATCCGAGGGTGAGAACTTTATTGCCTGAGTGGCCGTGATTGCGGGCAAGCCGGGCTCTGCCAGGGCCAACACTGACATCTGTGGCGAGGGAGCAAGCTCCCGGTGTTTGGCTTTATTGCACGGAACTGACTGGCATTGGCGGTCGCCACGATAGCAAACGAGTAGCACAGCCGCTAGAAAGCAAAACGCCAGCTTTTAAGCTGGCGTTTGCAATGTGGCTTGGCGATCAGCGCGGTACGACTGGCTTGCGCGCCGGTTTCGGCCCTTTGCCCTTGGCGGCGTCCTTGCGCTCCTTGGCGGCCTGCTGGTTGCGGGCGAATGCCGCGGCCTTGGCCTGCTCGCGCTTGTCCCACGGGTTGCCGCCGTCGCTGGCGCGCGGTGGCAGACCGGTGTGCTGGGTCAGGATCTTGGTGGTTTCCTTGCCTACCTTGTGGCTGCCAGCCGGCGTCGAGTTCTTGCGACGGGCGCTCTGGTAGCTGTCGGTGGCTGGCTGGTGCAACGGAATCAATTGATTCTTGCCCGGCCCGATCAGGTCGGCGCGGCCCATGCGGGTCAGCGCTTCGCGCAGCATCGGCCAGCCCTTGGGGTCGTGATAACGCAAGAAGGCCTTGTGCAGGCGGCGCTGCTCCTCGCTCTTGACGATGGTCACCGCGTCGCTCTTGTAGGTGACCTTACGCAGCGGGTTCTTGCCCGAATGGTACATGGCCGTGGCGGTGGCCATCGGCGACGGATAGAACGCCTGCACCTGGTCAGCGCGGAAACCGTTGCCCTTGAGCCACAGCGCCAGGTTCATCATGTCTTCGTCGGTGGTGCCCGGGTGGGCGGCGATGAAGTATGGAATCAGGTACTGCTCTTTGCCGGCTTCCTTGGTGTACTTCTCGAACATCCGCTTGAATTTGTCATAGCTGCCGATGCCCGGTTTCATCATCTGGTTGAGCGGACCTTCCTCGGTATGTTCCGGGGCGATCTTCAGGTAACCACCCACGTGGTGGGTCACCAGTTCCTTGACGTATTCCGGCGACTCGACCGCCAGGTCGTAACGCAGGCCGGAGGCAATCAGGATCTTCTTCACCCCAGGCAATGCCCGGGCGCTGCGGTACAGCTGGATGAGCGAAGAATGGTCGGTATTGAGGTTCGGGCAGATACCGGGGAACACACAGGATGGCTTGCGGCACGCGGATTCGATTTCCGGGCTCTTGCAGGCAATGCGGTACATGTTCGCGGTCGGGCCGCCGAGGTCGGAAATGACGCCGGTGAAGCCCGGGACCTTGTCGCGGATCTCTTCAATCTCGCGAATGATCGATTCTTCAGAGCGGTTCTGGATGATCCGGCCTTCGTGCTCGGTGATCGAGCAGAAGGTGCAGCCGCCAAAGCAGCCACGCATGATGTTCACCGAGAAACGGATCATCTCGTAGGCCGGGATCTTTTCCTTGCCGTACGCCGGGTGCGGAACACGCGCGTAAGGCATGCCAAACACGTAGTCCATTTCCTCAGTGGTCATCGGAATGGGTGGTGGGTTGAACCAGACATCGACTTCACCATGCTTCTGCACCAGAGCACGGGCGTTGCCCGGGTTGGTTTCCAGGTGCAGCACGCGGTTGGCGTGAGCGTAGAGCACCGCATCGCCACGAACCTTTTCCACCGACGGCAGACGAATCACGGTCTTGTCGCGAGTCATGCGCGGGCTCGCCAGAATCTGCACGACCTTGGCTTCGCTCGGGTCTTCAACCGGACCTTTCTCTTGCTCGATGGCGCAGGCAGCGGTGTCCTGGGTGTTCACATACGGGTTGATGATCTTGTCGATCTTGCCCGGGCGGTCGATGCGGGTGGAATCGACCTCGTACCAGCCTTGCGGGGTGTCGCGGCGGATGAACGCGGTGCCACGGACATCGGTGATGTCTTCAATCTTGTGGCCATAGGACAGGCGCTGGGCGACTTCGACAATCGCCCGCTCGGCGTTGCCGTAGAGCAGGATGTCGGCGCAGGCGTCGATCAGGATCGAGTTGCGCACCCGGTCCTGCCAGTAATCGTAATGGGCGATGCGGCGCAGGGAGGCTTCGATACCGCCGAGCACGATCGGCACATGCTTGTAGGCTTCCTTGCAGCGCTGGCTGTAGACCAGGCTCGCACGGTCCGGCCGCTTGCCCGCCATGCCACCCGGGGTGTAGGCGTCGTCGGAACGGATTTTCTTGTCGGCGGTGTAGCGGTTGATCATCGAGTCCATGTTGCCGGCCGCGACGCCAAAAAACAGGTTCGGCTCGCCGAGCTTCATGAAGTCGTCTTTGGACTGCCAGTTTGGCTGGGCAATGATCCCGACGCGAAAGCCCTGGGCTTCCAGCAGCCGACCGATGATCGCCATGCCGAACGACGGGTGATCGACGTAGGCATCACCGGTCACGATGATGATGTCGCACGAATCCCAGCCGAGCTGATCCATCTCCTCCCTGCTCATGGGCAGGAACGGCGCGGGGCCGAAACATTCGGCCCAGTACTTGGGATAGTCAAATAACGGCTTGGCTGCTTGCATGTCGATGACCGGTATGAAAGATGAAAAATCGCGGGCGCGGAATATAGCACAAAAATTAACCAATTCCGACGGCTATGGTCGGAAATCGGTGGCGCACCGCACATCAAATGTGGGAGCGAGCTTGCTCGCGAAAGGGCCAGCACATTCAATGCATGTTCTGACGGTTACACCGCTATCGCGAGCAAGCTCGCTCCCACAGGGGAAGTGCAACCTTCTGGAGAAGGGGCTCGCTCCCACAGGAGCCAAACAGGTTACTCATCATCATCAAAATTGTAGCTACCCGGCGCCAGGTTCTCGAATCGGGTGTATTTACCGATAAAGGCCAGGCGAATGAAGCCGATCGGGCCGTTACGCTGCTTGCCGATGATGATTTCGGCGATGCCCTTGTGCTCCGTCTCCGGGTGGTACACCTCGTCACGGTAGACGAACATGATCACGTCGGCGTCCTGCTCGATCGCTCCGGATTCACGCAAGTCGGAGTTCACCGGGCGTTTGTTGGGGCGCTGTTCCAGGGAACGGTTCAACTGAGAGAGCGCCACCACCGGGCAGTTGAATTCCTTGGCCAGGGCCTTGAGGGAACGGGAGATTTCGGAAATCTCGTTGGTCCGGTTGTCGCCACTGGAGCCCGGAATCTGCATCAACTGCAGGTAGTCGATCATGATCAGCGCGATATCACCGTGCTCACGCACCAGGCGACGGGTCCGGGCGCGCATTTCCGAAGGGCTGATACCGGCAGTATCGTCGATGAACAGCTTGCGGTCGTTGAGCAGGTTGACCGCCGAAGTCAGGCGCGGCCAGTCGTCATCTTCCAGTTGGCCGGAACGGACCTTGGTCTGGTCGATACGTCCCAGGGACGAGAGCATACGCATGATCAGCGATTCACCTGGCATCTCCAGGGAGTACACCAGTACGGCCTTGTCGCTGCGCAGCACGGCGTTTTCCACCAGGTTCATCGCAAAGGTGGTTTTACCCATGGACGGACGGCCGGCGACGATGATCAGGTCCGATGGCTGCAGGCCGCTGGTCTTCTCATCGAGGTCGGTGTAGCCGGTGGACAGGCCGGTGATGGCGTTGTCGGTGTTGAACAGGGTGTCGATGCGGTCGATGGCCTTGGTCAGCAGATCGTTGACGCTCACCGGGCCACCGGTTTTTGGCCGGGCCTCGGCGATCTGGAAGATTTGCCGTTCCGCTTCATCGAGGATCTCGGCAGCGGTTCGGCCTTCCGGGTTGAAGGCGCTGTCCGCGATTTCGGTGCTGATACCGATCAATTGGCGCAAGGTCGCCCGTTCGCGCACGATCTGGGCATAGGCCTTGATGTTGGCGACAGACGGCGTGTTTTTTGCCAACTCACCCAGGTAACCGAGGCCGCCAACCTGAGACGTCTGGCCTTCCTTGTCCAATTGCTCGGCCAGGGTCACCACGTCGATCGGCATGTTCTGATCGGCCAATCTTGCGATGGCACGGAAAATCAGGCGGTGGTCATGTCGGTAGAAATCGCCGTCGGATACTTGATCGAGCACGCGTTCCCAGGCGTTGTTGTCCAGCATCAGACCACCGAGCACGGCCTGTTCGGCCTCGATGGAGTGCGGAGGCACCTTCAGGGCTGCGGTTTGCAGATCGTATTGCTCGGGAGCGGTGATTTCGTTCATGGCCACTTGATTCTTTTGGAAACGCAGGGGGTTTTGAAAATCAGCAATTGCAGAAAGACAAAGGGCACGACCTGTAAACAGGATCGTGCCCGATGTTACCGACTAGTACCCGAGGGTGCCAGCCGACAGGTATTGCTTAAGCTGCTACCACGACAACGCGTACGGTGGCTTCAACTTCGGCGTGCAGGTGCACGGCTACGTCGAATTCGCCTACGTTGCGGATGGTGCCGTTCGGCAGACGAACTTCGCTCTTCGACACTTCAACGCCAGAGGCGGTCAGTGCGTCAGCGATGTCGTGAGTACCGATCGAACCGAACAGCTTGCCTTCGTCGCCAGCGGTGGCAGTGATGGTCACTTCCAGCTCGGCCAGTTGGGCAGCACGGCTTTCAGCCGAGGTCTTACGGTCTGCTGCGGCTTTTTCCAGCTCAGCGCGACGCTCTTCGAACGCGGCCAGGTTGGCAGCGGTCGCAGCGGTGGCTTTGCCGTAAGGCAGCAGGTAGTTACGACCGTAACCGGCCTTAACGTTTACTTTGTCACCCAGGTTGCCCAGGTTGGTGACTTTTTCCAGAAGGATCAGTTGCATGTGAAAATCCTCTAACTTTTAACCTTCACCGTTCGCGTTGTCGGCGTCTTTCGGCGCCATACGACCGCGAAAATCAATCAGGCTGTCGACGATGGCCAGGACCACCAGCAACGGATAGATCAGCTGCATGAACAGCAACAACGTGACGTACAACCCCACCAGCCAGAACCTGGCCAGTCGCTTTTGCGCCACCAGCCCGTGAATCAGGGCCAGAGCGGCAAATACCAGCGGTACACTGCACAACGGCGTGAGCATGGCCATCTGCGGACCGAAGTTCGGCCCCAGAAGCATGCCCGCCAGCAGCAACATCGCCAGCCCAAGCGGGAAACGGATGGCGCGAAATTCGCGACCAAAACCACCCGGGTTGTACAACAACGCCTGCCAGTAGCGCCCGATAATCAGGCTCAGCACACTGACGATTTGTAACAAGGCCGCAATCAGGCCGGTCAGGACCGGTGCGATCAGGGACGCGAAACGCGCTTGCTCCTCTACCGACATCTGCTGGTAGAGATCACCGAGGGCCTCGGGCAGGATTTTTATCAAAGCCTGCGACAGCATCTCGATCTGGGGCGCGAAAGCCACCCCGAGCATCACTGAAAACACCACTCCCATCGCTATGCTGACCAGCAGCACGCGGTTCCAGGATTCGCTTGCGCGCAACACCAACGCCAGCGCCGAAGACCCCAGCAGCACCATCAGTGCCCGCGGGTCAGCGGAATACAACCACCAGAGCAAAGCCGGCAGCAGTCCCAGAGCAAGAACGCCAAGGGCGTCCTTCAATCCGCGCCGCAGGAGTACAAGACTCACCGCGGCAGCACCCAACCAATACAACAACGGCAATGCCGCGCATCCAGCCACTACCAGAGTGGCCTGCATACGACCGCGCATGATGAACTCAGCTAAGGCGCGCATGCATTCAATCCTTTGCTACGTGTCGACTGCCCGGTCTCAGCGGCCGTGGCTGTCGGTGTAGGCCAGCAGGGCCAGGAAGCGGGCGCGCTTGATAGCGGTGGCCAGCTGACGCTGATAACGAGCTTTGGTACCGGTGATACGGCTTGGAACGATTTTGCCGGTCTCGGATACGTAGGCTTTCAGAGTGTTGAGATCTTTGTAATCGATCTCTTTCACGTCTTCAGCGGTGAAGCGGCAGAATTTACGACGACGGAAGAAACGTGCCATGTGATTGGCTCCTTAAAAGGTCCGTGGATTACTCGTCAGCGTTATCGCTGTTGTCGCTGTCGCTATCGCTGTCATCGCCATCGGCGCTGTCAGAGTGCTCAGGACGGTCGCGACGCTCACGGCGCTCACTGCGGTTTTCTTCAGCCTTGAGCATCTCGGATTGGCCGGTGACGGCTTCTTCGCGACGGATGACCAGGTTACGGATCACTGCATCGTTGTAGCGGAAGTTGTCTTCCAGCTCGGCCAGGGCCTTGCCGGTGCATTCAACGTTCAGCATCACGTAGTGAGCCTTGTGAACATTGTTGATTGCATAGGCCAGTTGACGACGGCCCCAATCTTCCAGACGGTGGATTTTGCCGCCGTCTTCTTCGATCAGCTTGGTGTAACGCTCAACCATGCCGCCGACTTGCTCGCTTTGATCCGGGTGGACCAAAAAGATGATTTCGTAATGACGCATGAATGCTCCTTACGGGTTGTAGCCTGCCGCTCAAAAACGGTCAGACAAGGAGTGAATGACACTTATGGACTTGTGGACGCTAGACACATAAGTGCCTGCCATCACAGCAAGGGGCGCAATTGTAGAGAAGGGCCGAGGGCGGCGCAAGGTGATTGGTGATTATTTGAACAACCCCAATGTTTACCCACACAAACCATTGTGGGAGCGAGCCTGCTCGCGATGAGGGCGCTCCATTCAACATTTGCGTTGAACGGCACTCCGCTATCGCGAGCAGGCTCGCTCCCACAGGAATACAACTGGATCAGGATTTCTTGGCGGCCGCAGCAACCTTGACGCTACGCTGGCGCTGAGCCTCGAACAGGCACACGCCGGTCGCGACCGAAACGTTGAGGCTGCTGACACTGCCGGCCATCGGCAGCTTGACCAGGTAGTCGCAATGCTCGCGGGTCAGGCGCCGCATGCCCTTGCCTTCGGCCCCCATGATCAGGATCGTCGGGCCCGTCAGGTCCTGGTCATAAATGCTGACCTCGGCCTCGCCCGCCGTGCCGACCACCCACAGGCCACGCTGCTGGAGTTTCTCCAGGGTACGCGCCAGATTGGTCACGGCCACCAACGGGATCACTTCCGCCGCGCCACAGGCGACTTTACGCACCACCGGCGTCAACGTCGCCGACTTGTCTTTAGGTACGATCACCGCCAATGCACCCGCCGCATCGGCCGAGCGCAGGCAAGCGCCAAGGTTGTGAGGATCGGTCACGCCATCCAGTACCAGCAACAATGGCGCGCCTTCGGTGCGATCGAGCAACTCGTCGAGCATCGCCTCGCCCCAGACCTGGCTCGGGCTGACCTCAGCCACCACCCCCTGGTGCACACCTTCGACCCAGGCGTCCATTTCCCGCCGTTCGGCCTGGCCGACCGCTACGCGATTCTCGCCAGCCAGCTCGATCAGGGTCTGGACCCGCGGATCACTGCGGCCTTCCGCCAGCCAGATCTGCTTGACCCGCTTGGGATGGTGACGCAGCAATGCTTCCACGGCATGCACACCGTAGATTTTTTCCAACTGACTCATGACTTGGCCTTGGGTTTACGCGCCCCGCCGCTCTTGGCTGGGGCCGAGCCCGCTTTCGGCGGGCCTTTACGGTGTTTGCTCGGCTTGCCGGTCGCCTTGTCCGGCGCCGACCGTCCGGTCTTTCCCCCAGACGCCGCTTTACCGCCGCTCTTGGCTTCGGCGAGCAACGCCTGTTTCATCTCACGACTTTTGCGCAGCTCGGCGTTTTTTGCCGCCGCATCGCTTGGGCGATAGGCTTCGACGGCCTTTTCCTTGGCCGGGCCGCGACGCCCGGACTTGGCCGCAGCAGGCTCGGCGGCGGTTTTGGCCGCAGGCGCAGAAGTTTCAGTGCCGCGCTTCTTGCGGCCAATCGGCGCGCTGATGGTTTTTTCCGCCATCTCGAAGTCGATCTTGCGCTCGTCGAGATCAACGCGCATGACCCGCACTTCGACCGTATCGCCAAGACGGAAGCTGCGGCCGGTGCGCTCACCCGCCAAGCGGTGATGCACGGGGTCGAAGTGGTAGTAATCGCCCGGCAGCGCGGTGACGTGCACCAGGCCTTCGACGTAGATGTCGGTCAGCTCGACGAACAGGCCAAAACCGGTCACGGCAGTGATCACGCCCGGGAACGACTCACCCACGCGATCCTTCATGAACTCGCACTTGAGCCAGTTCACTACGTCACGAGTCGCTTCATCGGCACGGCGCTCGCTCATTGAGCACTGCTCGCCGAGTTGTTCCAGGGCCGCCTCGTCGTAGGGGTAGATGCGCGCCTTGGGAATGGTCATCGCACCGGCACGTTTGACGTGCGGGGTGTCCATCTTCGAGTGGATCACGCTGCGGATCGCCCGATGCGTGAGCAAGTCAGGGTAACGACGGATCGGCGACGTAAAGTGGGTATAAGCTTCGTAATTCAGGCCGAAGTGGCCCTGGTTATCGGCGCTGTATACCGCCTGGCTCAACGAGCGCAGCATCACGGTCTGGATCAGGTGGAAATCCGGACGATCCTTGATACTGGCCAGCAGGGCCTGGTAATCCTTGGGCGACGGACCGTCCTTGCCTTTGTGCAAGGACAGGCCGAGCTCACCGAGGAAGGCCCGCAGTTTTTCCAGGCGCTCCGGCGGCGGGCCATCGTGGACCCGGTACAGCGCAGGAATCTCGTGCTTCTTCAGGAACTCAGCAGTGGCGACGTTGGCGGCCAGCATGCATTCCTCGATCAGCTTGTGGGCATCGTTGCGCACCGTCGGACGAATCTCGGCGATCTTGCGCTCGGAGCCGAAGATGATCCGGGTTTCCTGAGTTTCGAAATCGATCGCGCCACGCACGTGACGGGCCGCCAGCAGCACTTTGTAGAGCGAGTACAGCTCTTTGAGATGCGGCACGACATCGGTGTATTCGCCACGAAGCTTGCGCGATTCGGCAAGTTTCGGGGTTTCCAGCATCGCGCTGACCTTGTTGTAGGTCAGACGGGCGTGGGAATGGATCACCGCCTCGTAGAAGCAGTAGTCGGTCATCTCGCCGGATTTGGAGATGGTCATCTCGCAAACCATGGCCAGGCGATCGACGTGAGGATTGAGCGAGCACAAGCCGTTGGACAGTTGCTCTGGGAGCATCGGTACGACGCGCTCGGGGAAATACACCGAGTTGCCGCGCACCTGGGCTTCGGCGTCCAACGCCGAGCCGAGTTTCACGTAGCTGGAAACATCGGCAATCGCCACGTACAGCTTCCAGCCGCCGGAGAACAGGCGCAGCTTGCCAGGCTTGGCTTCGCAGTAGACCGCGTCGTCGAAGTCCCGGGCGTCTTCGCCATCGATGGTGACGAACGGCAGGTGACGCAGGTCGATGCGCTTCTCTTTGTCTTTCTCTTCGACTTCCGGTTTGAGCTTGGCGGCTTCTTTCAGGACCGCTTCGGGCCAGACGTGGGGAATGTCGTAGGTGCGCAAGGCAACATCGATTTCCATGCCTGGGGCCATGTAGTTGCCGACCACTTCCACCACATCGCCCTGGGGCTGGAAGCGCGGGGTTGGCCAGTGGGTGATTTTCACCTCGACGAACTGACCGACCTTGGCGTTGGCATTGCGGCCCGGGGTGACCAGCACTTCCTGCTGGATCTTCGGGTTGTCGGCGACAACAAAGCCGATGCCACCTTCTTCAAAGTAACGGCCGACGATGCTTTCGTGGGCACGGGACACTACTTCGACGATCACGCCTTCACGGCGGCCGCGGCGGTCCAGGCCGGAAACCCGGGCCAAAGCCCGGTCACCGTCGAACACCAGACGCATCTGCGCCGGGCTCATGAACAGGTCGTCGCTGCCGTCGTCCGGGATCAGGAAGCCGAAACCGTCACGGTGACCGGCGATGCGGCCCAGGATCAGGTCAAGCTTGTCCACGGGCGCATAGGTGCCGCGCCGGGTGTAGATCAACTGCGCATCGCGCTCCATGGCGCGCAGACGGCGGCGCAGGGCTTCGAGCTGGTCTTCGGTGGTCAGACCGAACTCTTCGACCAGTTGCTCGCGGCTAGCAGGCGAACCCCGATCGGCGAGATGCGCCAGGATCAGTTCGCGGCTAGGAATAGGGTTTTCGTATTTTTCCGCTTCACGAGCGGCCTCGGGATCGAGGGACTGCCAATCGGCCATTAGAGAGTTTTCACCTTGTCTATATGCGGGTTAGTTTGGCATAGGCGTAATGAAACGGGAAATTTCAAGCATCCAATGCCTTTTTCTGAAGCCTTTTGACCCCTCTTGAAGCCCGGAAATGCACCGCTCGTGAAATTTAGCGGTTTTTTTCTCGTGAGGGGTTTACAGTTAAAAACACGCTCCGTATAGTGCGCGCCATCGACGACGCACACGCGTTGCCGATACTGCCCAGATGGTGAAATTGGTAGACACGCCAGCTTCAGGTGCTGGTGACCGCAAGGTCGTGGAAGTTCGAGTCTTCTTCTGGGCACCAATTTCGAGCGACAGATCAATGATCTGCCAGCTCCCCAAAAACCCGCGAAAGCGGGTTTTTGCATTTTCGGCCCCTGGAATCCGACTGGTAATTACTAAAACAAAAACAGGGGTTTACAGATCAAAACTCGCTCCGTATAGTGCGCCACATCGACAGCGGCAACGCTGAAGATGCTGCCCAGATGGTGAAATTGGTAGACACGCCAGCTTCAGGTGCTGGTGACCGCAAGGTCGTGGAAGTTCGAGTCTTCTTCTGGGCACCAATTCAAGCTTCAAGGTTACGGCCTTGAACTCACAAAAACCCGCGAAAGCGGGTTTTTGCGTTTCTGGGGTTGGCGATTTATTCGCTCACGACAAGATGCCTCTGAGCCACTGAAACCGCTATCGCGAGCAGGCTCGCTCCCACACGGGATCTCCAGCGCTCACAGATACTCTGTTCACAGTGGATCAATGTGGGAGCGAGCCTGCTCGCGATGAGGCCAGCCCATCAAGCCCGGAACTGCCCCAGGCTCGCCTTCAACTGCGCCGCCAGACTATCCAATACCTTGCCACTGGCCGTGGTCTCGACCACAGCCTGAGCCGCTTTCTCGGCCTGGGCGTGAATGGTTTCCACCCGCCCACGCACCGCTTGCGCACCTTGCGCCTGGTGAGCCGCCGCTTGCGTGGCCAGACCGATGGCCGCATGCACCTGCTCTACAGAGGTCTGTACCGACTGCTGCAAGCGCGCGCTGTCACGCAACACCAACAACCCCTCGCTGGCCTGACGCCCGGCCTGGCCGATGGCAGCCACCGCCTCGCGAGCGCCCTGCTGCAGCGCGACGATATGCGCCTGGATGTCGCCGGTCGAACTCTGGGTCTTGCTTGCCAGCGCCCGCACCTCGTCGGCCACCACTGCGAACCCACGCCCGGTTTCCCCAGCCCGCGCCGCTTCGATGGCCGCGTTCAAGGCCAGCAGATTGGTTTGTTCGGCAATGCCGTGAATGACCGTGAGCACCACTTCGATCTGCTCACTCTGTTGCGCCAGCCGCTCGATGACTTTTGCCCCCGTGTCGACCTGCCCGGCCAGCGCTTCGATCAATCCACCGACCTTGGCCGAGGTTCGGGTGTTTTCGTCGGTGGCCTTGCGAATCTCCACCACCTGCTGCAAGGCAGCCTGCATCGCCTGACTTTCCGATTGCGCCTCATCAGCCATTTGCGACAACGCTCGCAGGCTCTCGGCCACTTCATCACGCTGCATTCCGGCCGCCGCATCGGCACCGGAGTTACGCAAGGTCATTGCACCGATTTCCACACCGGTGCGCTGGGCCACATCACCCGCCTCTCGCACGATGGGCTGCAACTTATCCACAAAACGATTGACCGCCGAGGCCATCTCGCCAATTTCGTCCTTGCTGCTGATTTGCACGCGCTTGGTCAGGTCGCCCTCACCCGCCGCCAGATCGTTCATCGCGGCAATCAACAGCTTCAAACGATTGACCACTCGCCGCCCCAACACCACCGCCAGCAGCACCAGCACGCCAAACCCCACCAGCGCCAGACCCAGGCCGATCCGCCAGCGCAAAGTGCCCGCAGCGTCCTGCACGGTGGTGGCGGTGTTGGCCTGCATTTGCGTCGCGGTGGACTGAGCCGACTCCAGGCGCCCGCGCATTGCCGTGGCGCTGTCGGCTGCCGCCCCCTTGAGGCTATCACCCACCAACTGGTCACCACTGGCGATCAAGGCCGAGAAGCGCTGGTCCAACGCCTCCAGGTCAGCTTCAACGGAGGCCGTGGAAACGCCCATCAACACCTTGCCGATCTCTACGCCGTTGGGGTTGATCGAGGCCTCAAGGTAATACACCGAAGGGTCGTTCTTCGCCGCGTCCAACACCTTGTCCAGCGCCCGGTCGCCCTGGCCTTTCTCCAACAAAGCCTTGTTGATCGGGTTCTCCCGATTCAGGTAGCGAGTCAGGTGCTGGCCGGTGGCGTCGTCATAAATGACGAAGAGTACGTTGGGATTGCGCTGGGCCCGGCGGGCAAACTCAGAGAGGGCCGGCACGTCGCTGTCCCACATGGCGCGGGGCGCAACCGAAGCCAGGAGTTGCGCCATATCATTGGCAGAGTCCTTGAGCGATTTTTCCAGCGTCGCCCGCAACTGTGCCTGCTCATCCTTCAGCCGCGCAGATAAACCGGCGGTGAGGCGCTGACGAGTGCTGGCAGACAAGCTGTCCAGGCTCGACGTGACTTCACGCCCGGCCTGCTCCAGCTCGCCAGACAACTTCTGGCTGTCGCCGCCGAGCCGCGCCTCCAGATCAGCCTCCAGCGCAGTGACCGTGCTTCGCGTCAGCGCGACAGCGACCAGCACCTGCACCAAAAGGGCGACACCAAGAGTAACGAACACAGGCCGCAACAGGCGGCTTTGTAACAATGAGAGAACGGCCGACACAGGGAATCCCTCTACTAACGCCATTAATTTGATGGCACTTCACAAGAAGCACTTATTATTCATGGTGTATAGCAAGTGTCGTGCCGTCCGGCAGGCAGAAACGACAAAGGACCCAAACGAGGGTCCTTTGTGTTTTACATCAACGACTTATCAGGCAAACGGGTGACGCAG